>JAKQDR010000172.1 GCA_029573715.1 bacterium
TAAGCTGGAGTTCCAAACTAGGCTCGATAAGAGGTCTTAGGTTCGAGCAAAGTACGGTGACCAGCTCAAGTAGACATCGTTCCCATGTGAATGGGGCATGTTGGTTGTTCTATCTTCAATTTTCAATAGAATCGATAAGCATGATAGAATGATAGTTATGTTAGACGTGGAAGGAGCGACTTCAGATCACCATAGTCATCAAGGAGCAGACGCCACAAAAAACGAGAAGCCTGGCGTCGAGGCAGGAATGCCTGAGATTATCGACAGCATATCCCTTCCGCCAGGCATCACACTGCGTGATTTGAGGAGATTTGCGCCTATTACAATTCCTCTTATTGTTCATTTCTCATTTCGGGGTCAGGATACCGTGACTTTTCAAATAGGGACGGAATTCTACACACTGCGTTGTGGTGTCTCCTACGTTCTTGGGAGTGGGGGTGAGGAAAACAAAATGACATATCTTAATCCATTGCATCATGGATCTGCAGCGGATGAATCAAACATTCCATTTGCCCTCGACGATTATTTAGCAACGCCCGCATCAAGAAGTGCGGGAATAGACGTGCATGTTTCCGCATCGGGACAGGTAATAGATGAATTGATTCAAGAATACCAAGAAACACAAGTTCGTCGGTCCCAGGCAAATGAGGTGCTAAGGGCTTTCGAACCTTACCTATACGAGAATGGCCATCGTTTGACAGAGAGGCGCGACACCATCATTAATGATGTCTTAGTATGTGAATTCCCTGAACTTGCATCTTTGGAGAAAGGGCGTGGATATGTAAATTCTGTGCTCTTCTCTATCACTTGGACTGCGCAGGCACTATATCTTGATTCAATAGATATAGGAGAACACGATGTTACTATAGAATCATGTATAACGGAGTCGGCACGAAGATTCTTTACGTTCCTTAATAATGTAGTTTTGCCACAGCTAAAATTACTGCGTGAAGCTCAGAGCCAGGGAGACACCTTTTCTCTTGTGTTAAATAAGTATAATTACGAATATCCCTCACTTTCGGCACAAGAAGGAACAGCTGTAATGGCAGCATTGCTATCAGACGCAGGCACATCTATTTGTATACCAAGTGGGAATTGTCCTGTTCAAGCAATAGCTGCGCTTGATGGTTTAATGCAGGGCCATGCAGATAATTTTCCCCTGCTATCAGCGTCCGCGAAAGCAAGAAGCGATGCTGGTCAATTACGTATTGACCCTGAGACCGGGTTCCTTACCACCACTTACGAAGGTCTCAATCTCTGGGAAGCTGTATATCACGGTGATGGTCCTATCGAACATTGTATACAAACCCTACGTGCCTCAGCACATCCCGGCGAATTGATTAGTGGATTTCCCCACGTCGTGTTTAAAGATGTTCTTAAAAAAGAGCCTGACGAATCAAAACCGAGAGAAATCAAGATAACATGGGATGACCTACGATAGCCAGTGTATCAATGTATCATATCATTATGAAACTCTACCGCTTCAGCCCAATAGACACTCAGGAAGAGTTGCTGAAAGCCATTCGCCACATTCACAAAGAAAGCTCTCGGCTGTGTATGCGGTCTTTTGGCCGATATCTTCCCAACGCGGGGAATATGGGGGTGTTTTGTCATTATGACGATGAATATGCGCACCTTACCAGCATACGCGAGTCACTCACTGAAGCATCAGACAATATAAATCAAAAGTATTTTCGTCTGTACCAGCCCATCATTATTCCCGCCGACAAAGAAGTACCCGAAACAATCTATTCATATTTGTATATCAGAAAGCCCGACCCCTATCGTCATCATGTTGGGGATGTTGATTATTATCTTGACCCTGCAGAATATCAGAAAGTTAAAACCAGGGTGATACAAGGAAGTGGCCCACCCGGCACCCGCGTTTTTGAACGCACCGATTTGGATATGATTGAGCTGTATGATCCCGATGTTGACGTGTTGGCGTATGTGAGCACCACCAAGATGGTCGAACATGTGCGCGTGAAACAATAACAGAGATTTATGCACAAAAAATTCATAGACAAACTTGCATTTATTGACATAAAAGATCGTAAGATGCTGGTCACTCTCAGCAGAGGGAAAGATGTTTGGTATATCCCGGGTGGAAAACGTGAGGAAAAAGAGACTGACATTCAAGCGCTTAGCCGTGAAATTTATGAGGAGCTTTCCGTCAGCATTCTCCCCCACTCAGCCAAACTTTACGGCATATTTGATGCGCCCGCCCACGGAAAGCCGGAAGGAGTGCTTGTCCGCATGACGTGTTACACCGCTTCCTACACAGGAAGTCTTAAGCCCAGTGCCGAGATACAAGCGCTTGATTATTTCTCATATCGTCAAAAGCATTTATGTTCTGACGTAGACAACTTGATATTTGACCATGTGAAACAGAATGGATTAATTGACTAACACCTCTATGTATCAGCACGCCCCACCAAACTATATCTGTCCGATTTGTTGTGCCGTGCGTGGTGAGTGGTCAGATAAAACAATGATACGGAGCGAAGATATTGTGTATCGAGATGAAAACGCAATGGCGCTTATTAATTCTAAATTTATTCTTAATAATCCCGGTCATGTGATAATTGTGCCAACGGCGCATTATGAAAATATTTACGAACTACCCGATGAGGTGAGTGCGCACATTGCGCATATTGTCCGCCGCATAAGCCTGGCGCTCAAAGCGGTGCGAAACTGTGAGGGTGTCACTGTGTTGCAAAATAATGAACCGGCAAGCGAGCAGCACGCATTCCATTATCACATGCACGTTATTCCCCGCTTTCCCGCCGACAATTTATATCAGCACATATTCAACACCCGCGTTTCTGAGCCGAGTGAACGGGTTAATTTTGCGCGTGAGTTACGCCACTACTTGCAAATGCATACAAACTGACAAGATTATGCTATCGCTGATGCCTGACTTCCACGAGGCATATTTCGGTAGTACAGCCAAAACACATATCCCTGACCTATGGTGACACCTAAAAGGCCAATGCCTAAGACGAGTGGCCCTGCAAATGCCTGCAATTGTGGAACGAGTATAAAACACGCAGTGGTGACAAATATAAAATATAAGATGTTTGACACCAGAAGCACCTGTGGTCGTTTGAAAGTATATAGATGAAAAAGCGCAAATACTTGTCCCACGCTAAAGAGCATATATGCAAGCCCTGAAAGCCGCGTGAGCATCGGTGTCTCGACGAACTTTGCAGTAAATACCAGATGAAAGAACCAATCGGGAACAAGAAGCAGCGCTCCGAAACAAATGGTTGGTATCATAAGATACAAAGCGCTTTGCTTAATAATACGTGCGGCTTGTTCTTGCGTCTTAACGAGTGCATACTTGGGCGATAGAACTTGAGTGATGCTTACTACCGTTGAAATGATGGTCAGCATTACTTTTTGCGCAAGGCCATAATCAGCCACCTGGGTGCGCAGGCCAAAATATGACATGATGAAAAGATCCATACGCATACCCAGATTGAAAAATTGTGAGGCGATAAAATTGGTAAGCGTATACTCGATGCGCAGTTGCTTGCGTGATACCTTTGCATTAGAAATGATTTGCCCCACATCAGTGCGATAAAACCAAGCTGCCATGCCGATAAAAATTGCGGGGCCCAAGATGCCAAACACAAATATGATAGAGGTGAGATTCGCCATGTTGAGCGGATACAGCAGAATTACCACGATTGTTTTTATTACATTCGAGGCATTGAGCCAAATATTTGCAGTCAGAAATTTTTTCATCGCAAAAAACATATTAAGCAAGGTGTTTTGCCAAATAAAAAATAGAACAGATACAGCGGTTATGGCCAATACATGAAAGTCTGATCCGGTTTTAAAAAAGACGCGATCAAGCGTTGGAAATGCGACAATAAGAAGCACAATAACCATCGATGCAAGACCGCTTTGATATGAGATGGTAGTTTTAATAAAGCTCAGAAGCTCTTCTCGCCGACCATTTTTGGCGTGCATTCCGGGGATGTTGGAATAAATAGTAGCAGTCACTCCAAACTCCATGATATTTGCAAGAAGATAGCTGATGTTTAAAAGCACTGTCATTACTCCATATTCAACACGCTCCATAGTGCGTGTCAGAAGAAGCACGAAAAAGAGCGCAAAGGCGATATTAAGATACGTGCCGATGGTATTTACGATGATTGACCGTCCGGTTTTTGATCCGAAATGGCGGATGACTTGTTGAACTCTGTTATTAAGCACATTCATAGGAGTCTTAAGTTAAGCGACTTGTTGCGCAACCGCGTTGTGAAATACTTCCTGTACATCATCATGGTCCTCAAGTGCGGCTATTAGTGTATCAAGTTGTGTGGCAATTGTGTCGGAAATGGGAATAGTGAGCGTGGGTACGTAGACAGGTTGGGGTTGATCGAGTATGGTGCACTGATTGTTTTTTGCAATATCTCCGGCGTGACCCATTTGCTCAAATGGAAAGAAAAATCGGGCTACCCCCTTTTCATTATCCATATCATGAGCCTGCAAGGCCTCGGCAATTTTAAGCACACTCTCTTCTTGTGTGTGATTTTCAGCCTCAGGCAAGTGTACTTCCATAGTTGCACAGTGGGTGAAAAGATGGCGGACAGACCCCACCCCTCCAAGTTTAGCCCCATATTTGTGCACCAAGCTTTGAATTTCACCATTTGTTCGATTTGGATTATCTGATGTTGCAGTCACTAAAAGTTGTATTCCCCCGGGCCCGAACAGTTCGTATAAGAGGCTTTTGAGGCTGTCTTTTCCGGCCCCTGCTCCTTTTGCAATGGCCCGCTCAATATTATCTTTAGGCATGCTCGCCTCTCGCGCTTTTTCAATAGCCACTCTCAATCGGGCGTTAAAGGCAGGATCAGGAGAACCCCCTTCGATAATTACCACACTAATTGCCTTTGAGAGTTTGCCAAAATTTGACGATTTTTTGGCATCTTGCGCTGTTTTTCTTCCGAGATTATTTTTCCATTTGGAATGACCGGCCATACGGAACGTATTACTAGTAATAAAACACTTTGGCATTCTCTATCCAATTAGATTGTATCAGAAGCTTGTGAGAATAGGCTTCTCTTTTAGCCCTTCATGTAGTACTATATGGATACATTTATGTCACGTTTACCCACTCAAAAACTAACCAAGATTGTGGCCACATTAGGCCCTGCATCAGATACTCCAGAGCTTATAGAACGACTCATGCTTGCCGGAGTCAACATTTTCCGTTTTAACTTTAAGCATGGTGAGATTCAGTGGCATAAAGAACGAGTGAAGCGTGTGCGTGAAGTTGCAAAAAAGCTTGGTATGCCCGTCGGGCTTATGATGGATTTGCAAGGCCCATCTTTTCGCATCATCTTGGATGAGCCCCAAAAACAGATAAAGTTTGGTGATGTGTTCGTGTTTGGCTCACCTTCATTCACACTCACCCATCCCCACATCATTCACTCCCTTGTCAAAGGCCAGAAGCTTCTCATGGATGATGGCACGATTACGTTTGAAGTGGTCGATACCCCCGCCCCTGGTGTCGACACCGTGCACATTCGCTCATTATCAGATGCAACGCTTAAAACGCGCAAATCGCTTAATATTCCAGGTGCTGACTTTCCTATTGATATTTTGACAGAGCGAGATTATGTGGGGATTGACATCGCGGTTGAAGAACACATGGAAATTGTGGCGTTTTCATTCTCACGTACTGCACAAGATATTATCGATGTTCGACAAGAGCTTAGATCCAAAGGGTGTGTAGCCCCAATATGCGCCAAACTTGAAACGGTGCAATCCATGGAGAATTTAGAAGGCATTGTAAAAGAAACCGATATTGTTATGGTCGCACGGGGTGATCTTGGTGTTGAGGCGCCCATTGAGCACCTACCCATCTATCAGAAACGCATGATTCAGATGTGTTTGAAATACGGCAAATCAGTCATCACCGCGACTCAAATGATGGCGAGTATGGAGTTTAACCCATTCCCCACCCGAGCAGAGGTGCTTGATGTGGCCAATGCAGTGCTTGACAATACAGACGCCATTATGCTCTCGGGTGAGTCGGCAAGTGGAAAATATCCAGTTGAGACGGTAGCGCTTATGGCGAAAATTGCTCAAAACACAGAGATACATGGAAAGACATTTAGGCATCCAGTGACAAAGCTACATTTGGAGACCAGCTCATCTCGAGTGGCACATGTGGCATACAAATTATATGAAGATTGTCTGTGTTCGGGTAAGCCGGTGAGTGCATTTTTAACATTTACCCACTCAGGACGAACTGCGCAACTTATGTCGCATTTCAGACAAGATATTCCCATTTATGCTTTCACCACTGACCCCCTTGTATATGGGTCTTTGTGTCTTAGCTACGGAGTGGTGCCGCTTTTCCCGAACAATCCTCTTTCAGGGCCAGTGGGCAGGACCCACATAAAAGACGGCGTATCGCGTCTGAAAGAGTTGGGCTATGTACAAGATGGCGATTATGTCATTGTGGTGCATGGGGATGTGTGGGGTGCCGCAGGAGGGACTTCAACGGTGCGCATCGTACAGGTGGGAGAGGATAATTCGCCCCTATGAGACGTATCCGCAATTTTGCTGTCATCGCCCATGTAGATCATGGCAAATCCACCCTTGCCGATCGGCTTCTTGAGCTCACTCGCACCATTGATCCGGCTGCGCACAATCACCAGGTACTTGATAGAAATCCCATTTCACGCGAACGAGGTATCACCATCAAACTTGCACCAGTACGCATGCACTACGAGCACGGCGGTGTTGAGTATATTTTGAATCTCATTGATACACCGGGACACGTTGATTTCTCATATGAAGTGGATAGGACGCTTGCATGTGTTGAGGGTGTGTTGCTTTTGGTTGACGCGACTCAAGGCATTCAAGCCCAAACCATCGCCAACGCATACAAAGCCTTGGAAAAAAATCTCACTATCATACCGGTGGTAAATAAGATCGACTTGCCGAATGCTCAAGAAACACAAACACGCGTGGCACTGCAAGACTTTCTCGGATGTTCGCCTGATGATATATTTAGCGTGTCAGCAAAAACGGGGCAAGGAGTTACCGAGCTTCTTCATGCGCTGATATCCAAAATACCTGCCCCTGAGGTTTCTGAAAGTCAGCAAGCACAAAGCTTAATATTTGATTCGTATTATGACACTCATTTAGGTGTTGTCGCATTCGTGCGCGTCATACAAGCTGAAGTGAAAGCACGCATACCCCTCACTCTTTGTGCAACGAGCGCTCAATTTGAGCCGACTGAGGTAGGTTTTTTTCTTCCTGATTTGACAAAGCAAGAAAAGCTTCAGTCGGGTGATATTGGATATATCGCAACAAACCTCAAAGATATCCATCAAGTCACCGTCGGAGACACTATTGTGGATGCAAAACAATCTGCACACTCACTTCCCGGTTATCGGCGTGTGAAGCCCATGGTGTTTGCAAGCCTTTTCCCTACTGATCCGGCTGATTATACGAATTTTAAGAAAGCGTTAGAAAAACTCACGCTCAATGATGCGGCACTTGACTATCAATCCATATATAGCCAAGCATTGGGTGCAGGGTTTCGGGTTGGATTTTTAGGGTTGCTTCATGCAGATGTGGTGCGTGAGCGGTTAGAGCGTGAATTTAATCTGTCTATCATCCTCACCCCTCCGCAAGTCGATTTTAAACGCATCTCAGATGGTTGGTATGAAGAGCCCATTGTCAAACTACTTATCATTACGCCTTCCGCCTATGTGGGTGCTGTCATGAAATTGTGCGAAGCTCATCGTGCTACGTTTGTAACTATGGACAATAAGCATCAAGTTTCCTTAAGCTACACCATGCCACTTGCCGAGATGATATCTGATTTTTTCGATGCACTAAAGTCAGCAACGTCAGGTTATGCATCGCTTGATTGGGAGCTTGTTGACTATGCGCCGGTGAAAGCCGATAAGCTCTCGCTTCTTTTAAATAGCCAGCCTGTTGAGGAGTTTTCGGAAATAGTTGTGGCTGATAGATCATATGAAAAGGCCCAAAATATTTGTAAGCGAATGCGTGCGCTCATTCCTCGTCAACAATATGAGGTTAAGATTCAAGCGCATTACAAAGGCAAGATTATCGCTTCAGAGCGCATTGCTCCATTTCGAAAAGATGTGCTTGTGAAAAGTGGTAAAAATCTAGGCTCTGGTGATGTTGGAAGGCGCAAAATGCTTTTGGAGCGGCAAAAAGAGGGAAAAAAACGGATGAAAATGGTGGGGAAGGTTGAGATACCCAAAGATGCATTTCAGAAAATGTTTATGGGGAGAGAGGGTAAATAGAAACGTTGCGTGCAAGTCACAGTGGTATAAGGTAAAAGAACAAAGATAAGAGAGTTCTCGGCGGAGTTTATCCCCCCTTTGCGGGGCTCGAACAGTATCAAGTTACAAGATGAAAGTTAAAAGTATAAAGTATAAAGTATAAAGATGAGTCGTTCTCGATTTCACTCGAACTGTATCAAAACAAAGTGCTAATTAGTAAATACTAAATAATGAAAGCTAAACGCTAAAAGCTATATGCTATATGCTGAGCAATATAACCTTCGAGCAATGCGCATATCGTGCTCCAAGCCGCCCTCATGTCATCCTGAGCTTGACGAAGGGTGACGATAAAGTCGAACACTAGCAGAAAGTTCTCGGCGGAGTTTATCCCCCCTTCGCGGGGCTCGAACGATATTTTTAGAAGATGTGTGCTTAAGTTTTTACATTCTGCCCACCCACAAGTTCATTGTGAGAAGTTATGACGAATGTGGTAAGTTTGCGCACATATGTGTCAAGCGTGTTTGAAGTGATTGATTGCAAACTAATTGATGAGGCAGTTTGTATCTGCTTTTCCATTTCTTGAACAAGTTGCCTTCTTTGTGCTAAGTATTTTGCATCAGCGAGCGGATGATCTCTTCCCTTATATCGCTTAGCGATATCGTCATAGCGTTCATCTACTGTGACAACACCTTTTGGGCTGATGCGCTCATCTGCATATCGAAAAATCTTAATCGTCATATCACTGCTTTCATGTGCATGCATGATCTTTGAAAGGCTCGACATTCCCAGAAGCCTCAAGAGCTCTTCGTTTTGAGTTATTTCACGTGCCATTACAACGGTAGCGACACCTTCATCATCTCCATAGAGTGCTTTTACTTCTTGTTGTACTTTACGCCAGTACTCTTTGTGCTCTTGAATATGTGAGTCTGGTGTTTTGTCTAGATCAAACTTCACGATATTTCCCATATCATGAAGCAAACATGCGGCAATGAGAAAGTCTCTTCTGACTTGTGTCGGATCCAACAGATGGTCAGACACATATACTGCCATCGCAGTAACCCAATACATATGTGTCTGGAGGTTCGGTGGAACGCGATAACGCTCATAGGCCTCTTGTATGGTGTGCACCTGAGCCATAGGATTAGAGTGCGAGGCCGATGATAATGATGAGAGCCGGTATGGCAAGCAATACCCATGGAATGCTTATGCCAGAGACAGGAGGCGTGGGTACAGGTGAACCCTCATAGCTTAGAGGTGGTGCTTCGAAAAGACATTGATCATCTGAAACACACACATCACCAGACACACCAAACATTCTTACACAACTTTGTGCCGCACAAGCATTGTGACAACAAACGGTGCCATCGGGCAATGCCTGCATGTCTTGGCATACACCACCCGCATCTGCAATGCCACAAATGCCACAACGCTGATCGCATCTGAACCCTCCTACAAGCGGATACGGAGTAGGTGTTGCAGTGGGGCCAGTTGGTGTTGGTGTATTGGTCACTTCCCATGGTGCAGGAGTGTATGTCGGCACTCCCGGAGGCAAAGTTGCAGTTGGGGTATATGTAGGCTCGCCAGGGCGAAGAGTCGGAGTATGCGGTGGTTGGCCCGGCATAAGGGTGGCGGTGAGTGTCGGTGTGCCGAACTGTGGCGTGTTTGTTGCGACTGGTGTATTTGATATACAACAAATGAGGCCTGAAGGGGGCAAATTAGGTGGATATCCATCTCGACATATGCCGTCTGACCCTCTCCAGCCGCATGGGCCGCAGGTGCTGTCACAGCGAGGTGCAGGAGTCACTGTTGAACCTGGTGGCGGAGTGTTAGTCGCAGTTGAGCCGGGTGGCACTGTTGCAGTCGATCCCGGTGGTGCGGTGGCAGTTGCGCGTGGAGTATTAGTGGGTGTTCGTGTTGGCGTGTGAGTGGGAGTATTGGTGGGTGTCCGGGTCGGTGTTCGTGTGGGGGTGTTGGTTGGAGTGTTTGTTGGTGTGCGGGTTGGCGTGTTTGTTGGTGTATTGGTGGGAGTATTGGTGGGTGTATATGTTGCGGTTGGTGCACTGGTGGCGGTTGGTATGGGAGTATGAGTTGAAGTTGGCGTATTGGTTGGCGGAACGGGAGTGTGAGTTGCGGTCGCATTTGGTGGCGGAGTGTTGGTCGCGGTTGAACCAGGAGGTGGCGTGTTAGTAGGCTGATTTGGTGGTTGGGTGTTAGTTGGTTGCCCAGGTGGTGGTGTTTCTCCGGGTGCGGTGGTGGCGGTTGGTTCACCACCACAGTTTGAATTTGTTGTGTACACAAGTCCTGCGACATTCACAATATTGTTTTGTCCAGATTGATCTCTAATCTGCACATCTACCTGTACGCGTCCGCACTGTATGGCAGGGAACGTACCCACACCTTGAATGATTGTTTGCCCATTAATTGTCCATGGTCCATCACCACCCAAATCGCCTGATGCTATATAATCGGGTCTGCTTTCATTACATGGATCATTACCTTGATTACCACACGTCTCCCATCTGCGGGCTATGGGGTACGTGCCCGCAACACCGCCTGGACACATAGTAGCGCTACCCCCACAATTTAACTCACAGCCAAAAGTCATTGTGCCGTTTGTCACGCCAGTGATGGTGCAACTACCACAGGGTGGATCATCTTCTCCGCATTGGCCCCATTCTCCTTCAGCTTGTGGCGTCAAATCACTCACTCTCCCCGTCTGCAGTGCGCTCATAATGAGCATAATCGAAAGGAAGAGAAAAACGACAGAAATGGCAATGCGGGTATATTTCATGGATTAACGAATAAGTGAATTCTGAGTGAATGAGTCGATAAGTGCTGATATGGGCCGCAATTCACGCTGTTTTGATTTGTCATACTCACTCGCAAGCACTCCCAAATCGCGCAGTACTGCCCCAAATGTCGCGACCGGATCTGTAAGATCAATAGACAGCTTGCCCACAACATCCTCATCTGATTCGTAAAATTGTCGAAGTGCAGCCCATTCGACCAGTGATTTGTTGACAATGTCAATAAGCTGAGAACGCGACAAACTGGGATACTGCGCCTCAGCAGTTGCCAGCATCTTTTCCGTATCAATGCGGATACCATTGATATCTTCATATACAAATGAAGGGATGGTTGGAGTTGGGGTGATGCGTGCAAATTCCTGCGCAGTTTGAATAGGGGCTTTGGTTGGCTCCGCCGCTTGATTGAGCACCGGGCCGGTAATGTCAATAACGAGTCGAATCGCGTAAAATGAAAGCGACATGATAAGCACCAGTATTGAAAACGGAAAGAAAAATCTATCAAAACCGTCCCGTTCACCACGGGGGAATTGCACCTTTGACTCTCCCTTAAGGATAAATAGACTGAGGTCTAACGGCGTGTAGTTTGACATAATACAGACCCGTTCATGATACCATATCAACAGTCTATCAACATCCGGAATATGAGCTCAAACGAAGAGAATGTGTGCCTGGGGAAAGTACTTGAGAAGGTAAGTTTTTTGTCGTTTGGCATACTGACGCTCTTTAGCACTCCATTCACACATAAGCTCGTCATGAGTGATTGTCCCCTCAAGAAACCGAAATACCGATTGATAGCCGATAGTCATCAGGCCTGGATGGGTGGGTATGTAATGTTGAGCAAGAAGCGCCTCACACTCTGCAATTGCACCATCTTCAATTCTTTGTCGCACGCGCCGCTCTATACGCTGGGCCATTGTCGCCGTGTCTTTATGTAAGAGGATGGTAATGCTTGGTTTATAGCGTGTCGCAATAGTGTTTGTGGAGTAAGGGCGAATGAGTGTGTGCTGATTACTGTTTTCATTGACTTTTTCTAAAGCACGTGCGAGCCGACGCGGGTTGTGCCTATCGCTTTCACTCATATTTTCCCACACATGTGGGGCTTGATTTTGCACTATCTTCTGCATGTCGGATACAGATGTGGATGAAGAAGCGGCTAATGAGGTGGTTTCTTTGGTCGTTTGCAGTGCAGCTCTGTCCGCATACAGAAGCATGCGTGCATAGGGGCCGCTTCCCCCTACCACAATGGCACTAACACCCTGCTCTATTATATTCGCAATAATGTTGTTCGCTTGTGTCGCATAGGCATAAGCAGAGTAAGGTTCTTTCGGGTCTATCACATTAACCATATGCATAGGTATGTCGTTTGGATTGTCTGTTTTACCGGTGATGATATCGAGTTTACGATACACTTGTCTGCTGTCGCAATTCACCAGCGCTCCTCCACACTCTCGTGCAAGCGCTGTTGCTCTTGCGGTTTTACCAGTTCCTGTTTGACCAAGAATGAAGTGAAGTTTCGGGCTCATAATCAAAAAATGTTGGTCAACGAGCTTGACGTGCGGCATGGATTAAGTTGCCATACAAACAGGCAATATCAAGCGGCCCAAGCCCTCCGGGTGTTTGGGTGTAGAGTGCGGCAACATCGTGAACATCATCTTCATCGTAATCACCCGTGAGTTTTTTGGATTTGACGTCTTGATGCAGTCCGAAGTTAAGGAGTATTACTCCGGGCTTTATATTTCCTCGATGCAAGATTCGCTTGCCTACTCCGCTTATAATGATATCTGCTTGCTTATACATACCATCGGCGTCTGCCATTTTCGAATGCGTTTGCACATAGGGGAGTTGGTGAGTTTCAAAATATCGCGCGATAGGTGCCCCCGTGGTCATTCCTCTTCCGGCAATCACGATGTTTTTGCTATGAAGCCATTGCCAATCAGATGTAGACGGCGTAATGGGAAATGAAGACTGATTAAAAGCTTTGATATTATCCCCACCTTGTGTAAGATGAGTTCGTGCCCACATAAGCCCAACCATGCATGCTTGAACGAGTGGAAATACATACTGATTTTTGGGGTGATGTCCTTCTATATCTCTTTCAACACCAATCACTTCATAGAGTTTTTCTCGATTATAGTGTGGAGGTAGTGGGAGTTGGACAATAATTCCCACGGGTGATACGGTGTGGATTTTTTGTTGTAACAATTCTAAAAATGTATCAAATGCCGGTGGATCGGGCACATGCCAAAATTCAAAATTAACCCCTATTCGTTCAGCAATCTTCCGCTTCATGCGCACATAGGAATGTTGCGCAACATCATCGCCGACAAGCACCGCAAGCAGAGTTGGTACACGATTTGAGTTTTTAAGCTCTAATACTGACTGCGCAAGGGTGTTTTCAATTGATTTTTGTATGGCACGACAAGGGATAATCATAAAACCATTATACCCTGTGCACTGCCTCGAAGGCCTCTGTAATGCGAACACATGGAGAGCTATATCAAGGTTGCACCAACGACCGCCTCTTCTTTATTTTTGAAGCGCATGAGAATAACCCCTTTTCCGGTGCGGGAGCGTGCGGGTATTTCAGATATTCCTATCCGAACGACCTGACCTCCTGATGAGCTAATGACAACACCCTGATCTTCAGGTTGAATGAGTGCAACAAACGCAAGATTGCCAAATTTATCATCGACCGATGCAATCTTTACTCCCTTGCCTCCCCGATGCTGGCCTTTAAACTCGGTTATTGCGGTCCGTTTGCCGATGCCCCGCTCACCAATAACAAGCAGTGATTTTTTCATATCTGTGGGCTTGATGACTTCAGCTGAAGCTATCTCGTCAGTGTCTTCAATTTCCATGCCCTTCACCCCCATACCTGCGCGGCCTATGGACCTAACTTCTTTCTCGGGGAACATGATCGCCTTACCTCGTGAGGAGGTAAGCATGATATTGGCACTTCCATTAGTGAGCTTGACCCATCGCAGCTCATCGCCTCCATCAAGGCGAATGGCGATGAGTCCATTAGTGCGGATATTCTTGTATTCTGCAAACTCAGACTTTTTGACGGTGCCATTTTTGGTTATCATGACAATATATTTGTCACCTTCATGTGTTGAAGCCTCTTGATGTCGCCCTTTGGCAGTTTCGGGAGCAAAGGTAAGAATGGATGTGACTTTTTCATCGGGGCGCAAGGTGATGACATTCACAATAGCTTTACCTTTACTGGTACGGGTTCCCGCGGGGATATCCCAAACCCGTGTTTGAAATGTTCGTCCGGTATTAGTGAAGTACATCACATAATCATGGGTCTGAGCTCCACAAATTTGGAGAATGTCGTCGGACTCCTTTGTTTCCATACCATGCACGCCCTGTCCACCCCGATGTTGTGCCTTGAATGTTTCGCCCGCAATTTGCTTTATGTAGCCATCTTTGGTCATGACAACAAGCACATCTTTGTTTTCAATAAGCATCTCATCTGAAAGTTCGCCCGGGCGCGATTTGATGACCCGTGTTTTTCGATCGTCTCCAAATACCTTAACCAGCTCAACCAATTCTTTTTTCACAACTGCAAGCACTTTAAATACATCTTGAATAAGCGCCTCCAATCTCTTGATGATTTCTTGAAGGCTTTTAAGCTCATCCTCGATTTTACTTCGTTCAAGTCCGGTGAGCCGACGCAGCTGCATATCAAGGATTGCCTTTGCTTGAATCTCTGAAAGTCCAAACTTTTTCATTAATTTTGCTTTCGCATCAGCTTCATCTTTTGATTTTTTAATCGTCTCAACAACTTCGTCTATGTTGTCGAGTGCAATAATATACCCTTCTAAAATATGTGCACGTGCTTTTGCTTCCTTGAGCTCATATTCACTGCGTCGAGTGACAACACGCACCCGATGTTTGATGTAATACTCAAGGATTGGTTGAAGCCCCAGTGTCTGAGGCACATCATCGACAAGCGCAACAATATTTGCGGGAAAAGACGTTTGAAGCTCCGTGTATTTGAAGATGTTGTTCAACACTTGTTTGGGTGTCGCATCACGTTTGAGCTCAACAACAACACGAATGCCGTCACGATCCGACTCATCGCGCAAATCGGATATGCCGGCGATTTTTTTATCCACCACAAGCTGAGCAATGCGTTCAACGAGTGTCGCTTTATTCACCTGATAAGGCAGTTGTGTAATGATTATTGCCGATTTTCCGCCCTTAAGTTCTTCAATGTCAGCCACTCCTCGAACAATAACAGATCCTCTCCCCGTGGTATATATGTCACGTATATCGTTTGCTCCGTATATGATTCCCGCAGTTGGGAAGTCGGGCCCTTTCACATACTCCAAAAGCTCATCAAGGGTGACGGCAAAGCGTAGAAAGGGCGCCTGCTCTCGTGCAAGGGGCATCGTTAGAGCAGTCGCATCTTTTGATGCGCTTAGCGCACTTTTCTCTGCTTTCTGCCATGTTTTATATGATTCTTTATCCAGTGATGCTTTATCTATCATGTGTACGATAGCATCTGATATTTCTCGTAAATTATGGGGGGGAATTTTCGTTGCCATACCAACGGCGATACCTTCTGAGCCCATGAGAAGAAGGTTGGGTAGACGAGCTGGCAAGTACTCCGGTTCTTGTACGGTTGAATCAAAATTGTCTCGAAAACTTACCGTTTCTTTTTCAATATCGGCGAGCATCTCTTCTGAGATTTTGTGAAGCTTGACTTCGGTGTAACGCATGGATGCCGGCGGGTCGCCATCGATAGATCCAAAGTTTCCTTGTCCTTTTACCAGAGGGTAGCGCATCGAAAATTCTTGTGCCAATCGAACAAGTGCTTCATACACGGAAGCATCGCCATGAGGATGAAGTTTTCCCAAAACATCTCCAACGACTCGTGCGGATTTGACATACCGACCGCCCGGTGCCACTCCCATTTTGTGCATCATATACAAAATGCGACGATGCACGGGCTTGAGTCCATCACGAATGTCGGGAAGCGCGCGACTGACAATGACACTCATTGCGTAGTCTAAATACGCGGTTTTCATCTCTGTCACAATCCCTGTCGCACTTACTCCTTGAGGAAGTGCTGGGGGGTTTTGAATTTCGGTATCTGGTTGATTCATAAATAGTGAGTGTCAAATGCACAATGGTATTGCTTCATTTTCCGTTTTGCACGCCCTTTTTTATTTCGGCGAGCGCTTTTGCTTTCGGTAAGTATTTTCCTGTTTTGACCCATTTTCCTTTTTCAAGCATTTTATATGTGTCAAAAAAGTGTTTGATTTTGAGGCGAGTTGGCTCGTCTATGTCTGACACTTCTTTCACATGTGCGTAAAATGGATCAACTTTTTCAATGGGTACGGCGATAATTTTCGCGTCGGGGCCGGCTTCATCTTCCATCTCTAAAAGTCCGACAGGGCGGGCCATGATGCCCGTGCCTGCTGCCATGGTGCTTGATGAAACGATGATTACATCGAGTGGATCTCCATCCTCCCCCAGTGTGCCTGCAATAAATCCGTAATTAAATGGGAAAACGTTTGCTCCATGTAAGAATCTGTCTGCCATCATAATGCCCGTGTCTTTATCAAGTTCGTACTTGACCCCGCTGTTTTCGGGGATTTCGATGATTGCAAGAATGACGTCAGGTGATTTGCTTGACGGTTTGAGTTGGGTAAGATCCATAAGATAAAATAGCTATCGAACTGGTAATTAATGATGAAATATACTTTTTGCTCATTTTCTATTGATGGTTATATATCCAAGTTGGCTAATTTTGCGTGTGTAATAATAAACTTTTTGCGTGGAGGCACTTCATCGCCCATAAGCATTGCAAAAACCTGATCAGCCTCTTGAGCATCCTCAATCCCTACCCGCTTCATACTCCGATTTACTGGGTTCATGGTCGTTTCCCAGAGCTGGTCGGGGTTCATCTCTCCCAAACCTTTGTATCGTTGCACAACTATGGCTTCCTTTTCTAGTTTCTTTCCTTCTTTGTGTGCTTGTTTGACCCATGTTTCAATAGCTTCATCTCGCTCTGTATCAGAATATGCATATGCCATCTTTTTCCCGTGGGTGAGTTTGTAGAGTGGCGGTTGAGCAATGTATACATGACCCTTGGAAAGTATGTCGGAGATATGGCGGAAGAAAAAGGTAAGAATAAGTGTGCGGATATGTGCGCCGTCAACATCGGCATCAGTCATGATGACAATTTTATGGTAACGCAGTTTGTTGTAGTCCAATTGCTCTCCAATCCCCATTCCCAAGGCGATCACCAAATCTTTCAGTTCTCGAAAACCCAATACCTTATCAAGATATGCACGCTCGGTGTTGAGGATTTTCCCGCGAAGTGGCAATATCGCCTGAAATTTTCTATCTCTTCCCTGTTTTGCGCTTCCCCCTGCTGAGTCTCCCTCAACTATAAACAGTTCGGATTTTACCGGGTCTTTTTCTTGGCAGTCTGCGAGCTTGCCGGGGAGGCCCAGCCCTTCAAATGCCCCCTTGCGAAGCACTGCGTCTTTGGCCGCTTTTGCCGCCAGGCGCGCTCGCTGAGCAAGCATAATTTTGCCGAGTATCTCTTTGGCTTCACGGGGATGCTCCTCAAAATACACATCTAAATATTCACCGACTGCTTGCTGGACGAATGTTTGCACTTCACTATTTCCTAACTTGGTCTTTGTTTGTCCTTCAAACTGGAGATTGGTAGACGACATTTTAACGTACACAACCGCCGTAAGCCCCTCTTTAATGTCGTCAGCGGTAAAGCTTTCTTTAAAGTCTTTTTCCGAAACGTTCTTTTTTGCGTAGTTATTGATGACACGGGTGAGCGCGGTCTTAAAACCGGTTAAATGTGTGCCCCCCTCAACAGTGTTGATGACGTTTACATATGACTGCACCGTTTCGCTGATACTGTCATTAAATTGAATGGCCACCTCAAGCTCTTTGTCATCCAGTTGCTTTTTAAAGTAAATCGGATCATGAAGAACTTTCTTTTCACGATTTAAATCGTGCACCAGTGACACAATACCTCCATCAAAGTAATAGGAAACACGGTCTTCAATCTTGTGGTTTTCGATAAAGAAGCGAATGCCACTAATAAGAAATGCCCGTTCTTTGACGAGTTTTTTAAACGCCGGATAGTTTATTTCTATGGTTTCTTTAAAGATTTGCGCGTCGGGTTTAAAGCTATAGGCAGTACCATTTTCAGCCTCAAAGCCTAAAAGCGATTGCTTGTATATTTTAAGTGGCCCCAGGGGCTTGCCACGCTCGTATTCTTGCCGGTGAAGTACTCTATTTTTTCGAATTTCTACAATAACATGTTCAGAAAGCGCATTCACAACAGATGCGCCCACACCGTGCAGTCCTCCCGATACTTTGTATGCCCCACCGTCAAACTTGCCTCCTGCGTGCAGTTTGGTCATGGCAAGCTCGAGCGCAGATACTTTGTATTGCGGGTGAATGTCAACCGGTATGCCTCGCCCATCATCAAACACCGTCATGTAGCCGTCTTTATGGATGATGATGCGAATGGTTCGGCAAAATCCGGCCAGCGCCTCGTCGATGGAGTTGTCGACTATCTCTTGCAGACAATGATTTACTCCATTTTGAGAGGTGGTACCAATGTACATGCCGGGGCGTTTGCGTACGGGTTCAAGGCCCTCCAGGACCACAATAGAAGACGCTCCGTATCCTTGTTTTTTATCAGACATAGGGGCTAATAGTACCACAAAATGAGGGCGATGAAAAGGAGGAAATGGAGGTTATGAAGCCTATAGTACTTGCAATCTCTCTCTCTCTGTTTTATAATCATTTCACTATTGCAATTTATTGTTGTGTTCTTATGCAAGGTTCAAACGAGGCGAAAATTATAATACCGAAACCATCTGCTTTTCAATATCAACTTGTTGTCAACCATGCCCAACCGCTCCTAGGTACGGACGGCCGAGGCGCGGCAGTAGATCTCAAATCACCACGCTCAGGTTCATATGCTGTCGAAGAATGTGATGTCATTTTTCGTGTAGGTTGTACGCCGGAACTATGCGGGGCTGAGATCATACGACCCATTATTGGGAGAGTGTTTGGTTCTGCAACTGCACAGAATATAGAACGATGTGCCAATTGTCCTAAGGAATTCTAATCCATACTATCTCATCTGCATGTGCAATCATTGCTCATCTCGCCTCATAATCCTTAACGTGAATCAATGGTTGGGTAGGCGCAAAATAAGTTGGGATACAAAATCCCCGCCCATAGTATCTCCTGAGCGGGGTTGAAAATTTTCTTCTTACTTAAGTTCCACTTTTGCACCGGCGGCCTCAAGCTTTTTCTTTGCTTCTTCAGCTGCTTCTTTTTTGGCATCAACCAATAGATCTTGCGGAGCAGACTCCACGAGTTTCTTGGCATCCATGAGGCCAAGTTCGGGCTTGATTTCACGAACTGCCTTAATTACATTGAGCTTGTTAGCTCCGCCATCAGCGAGCACGACCGTGAAAGAGGTCTTCTCTTCTGCGGGTGCACCTGCTGCTGCGGCACCTGCTGCGGGTGCGGCGACTGCTGCCATTGCGGTCACGCCAAACTTATCTTCAAGGTATGCCGCAAGATCTGCGACCTCAACCACGGTCAACCCCTCAATCTCTTGTGCGATTTTTTGGAGCTTTTCATTGAGCTGTACGTCTGCCATATGATTAAAATAATGAATAAATAATATAACGGATTACCCTTTTGTGCTTCGTGCTTTTAATACATTTACAAAGTAAGTCATGGGAAATTTGATAGCGTGATCCACGCGATATACGGGGCTTTTAAGTGAGCCAACCACCTTACCCAAAAGCTCGACTTTGCTCGGGAGTTGCGCCAGTCTTTCCAGGCCCAGTTTGTCGTATACGGTTTTTTCAAGCATGCCAAATCGAAATGCGAGAGTGCCATCTTTTTTAGCAAAATCAAACACAGCCTTAAGTCCCGCAGACCAATCGGGGCCCATGTGCACAATTGCAGCGGATCCTTTCACGGGGAATGCTTTTTCTTTAAGTTCAGTGAGTTCATTGGTGCCCTCAACCGCCTTCTGAAGAAGGGATGTCTTAACAACGCGAAGACTTGCACCAACTCCCCTTAAGGATTTTCTCAATGACTCGAGTGCAATATGGGTGGTTTTCTCAAATGAAACCAAAGCAACGTTAGGATTGTCGCGCAAGGTGGATTTGAGTTGGTCGACTAATGCGACCTTTTTTATGTTTGGCATAGTGTTTTACTCGTTCAGGAAACTGATAATAATGATACTCAGTTTTACGATCCGCCCGTGGGCGGAAACCCGAAGTCTTGGTAAAATTGACTCAAACATATGGGCGGTGCCCATGTGTTTCAATCAACTTTATATATCCGCCAAGAGCTCTCGCAACGATTTAGTTTCCTTCATACCACCTTTCCCTGCTTTTTTTGCTTTCTTTTCATCTAATTTCACTTTGTGCACTTTCGCTTGCTCCATTTTCTTTTGGAACTTCTCTACTTTGCCCTTGGTATCAATAAATTTTTGCTCACCCGTATAAAAGGGGTGACATTTTGAGCACACATGTACAGAGATGCTTTTTTTGGTTGACTGCGTCACAAAAGACATCCCACACCCCGTGCATTGCACAGGCACATCAGTGAAATAATTGGGATGAATACTACTTTTCATGACCAGGTAATTATACTCTCAGATTGATATTATGCAAGATACACTTATTCTCCCAACACTCTCGCGACAATCAATGCGTGCATACACTGAACTCAATTCTTCTACATACTCCGCTCACCACACCCAACACCCTTTATCTTAGAGGGCGAGTGCTCCGATAATTAGTGTAACAGGAACCAGCAGAAGCAGAAGCCACTTGGTGTCGCCGGAAATCGGTGGTGTTGGCGTGGGGGCCGTGGTTGATGCGACAGATGATGATGTATTAGCACAGAAACTGTCGAAGGTGCATGAGTTTGCCCCAAAACCGGCAATTACGGTGCATGCCCCACTCACACATGCCTGATAACAACACGCTTGAGTTCCCCCGGTAGGCACACCACTCGTATAACAGGTGCCTTGTGCATCTTTCCACCCACAGATGCCACAGCTTTGATCACATCGTGCTCCAGAAACCGCTGAGGGTTGACTTGGTGCGGGGGGATACGTGGGTTGCCCGGGCGCAAGCGTGTTGGTGGGTTCCCCGGGAACTAGTGTGCTGCCAGCCATGATTGTCGCAATGGGTGTTGGCGTGCGGGTGAGTGTGGGAGTTGCGGTAGGAGTAGGTGTTGCCGTGCGAGTAGGGGTTGGGGTGCGTGTTTGTGTTGGCGTAGCGGTTGGTGTCCGCGTAGGTGTAGGACTTGCCGTTGGTGTCACAGTTGGTGAAGATGTGGGGCTTGCGGTCGGCACGGTAGTATTGGTGGGGTTTGGCGTTGCGGTTGATGTTGGTGGCACACCCGTTGCGGTTGCCTGGGGGGTTGGGGTACTTGTGGGAGCAGCCCCTCCCCCAGAGTCAATTCTGGCAAAAAATACTCGCGTATCACCAGTAACGTATACATAGTCACCGATTACACCCCAGCTTGATCCTTCAAGATGACCACACCCCCATGAACACACCGACATTTGAGCCTCGGGCAAATCGGGCGGATCATCATTCCAACCTACGGGCGTACCATCCGTGACATCGAGATCTGTTCCCAGCACTTTGGATCCTCTGATGATGAATAATGTATTTCCAATGACAAAGAAGTCTCCTCTTTGATTTCCATCCCCAGCAGGGATTGTTCCTGAGTTGATCCATGAATCGAGTGATCCATCGTTGTTTACTCGAATTCTCCATAGTGTGTCACCCCCTGTTCTCTTTGTGTATATGTATCCATACGTTGAAGTAGGGGATGGGAGAAAGAATGCCGATTTACCCGGACCATTGTTTCCATCTACCCCAGGTGACCACTCAGGATGAGTTTTTCCAGTGTTGGTAAATCTTGTATTTGAGGGTATGGGTAAACTGTGTCTGAATATTGTTCCGTCATATGTATAGCTGACAGGACATCCTCCTCCGGGACAGCTAAATCCTCCCAAATGAAATACAAACTTAGATGTTTCGAAAGGTGCGTATATCGCAGAGTCCCATACCCAAAATCTACCATCGAATGCTTCAAGCATACTCGATTCCATAAGTTGCACACCGCCCGCAATCGTTCCATCGGGATTGAGTGGATATTTTGCAATGTGTCCATTTCTGAAATGAAAAGGAGTTCCATCTAGATTAAGCGCCGTAAATCCATGAATGCCTCCATGATCGTCCCATGCCAATGTCCATGATGTGATATTGCCGTCAGCGTTTGGAGTTCCCACATAAACATTGCGGTCATTATGATCTGTATGAACGTAAAATTTCCCGTTTACCGCAAAAGCTGGATAGGGATGACTTACTCCACCAAACGGTGAGGTCTGTGACCATGGACCTAATGTGGCGCTTTCTCCTGCGCTTATTTTTTGGAGTGATGTTTCGACTCTGGTTGGTGTCTGACTGCGTTGGCGTTGTGTTTGATGTATTGACTGTGATGCAATGTATCCAATTGCAAACACAACCCCTAATATTCCGACACCCACCAGCCCACTGATAGCAACTATTTTCAGAAGAGGTATTACATCATTAATCTTTTGACTATATGCCCCACTTTTTATTTTGTGGTGAGGTGTTTGAGTGACGTTCATAAAAATGAAGTACACCATTATGCCATAGAGAAGATGTTGTATTCAAGAGAGCGTGACTACGTGAAACCACTTACATACCCAAAAAGATCTCCTCCCATTTTCCCTCTTCTACTATCGCTTCAAGATTGTGCCAGCTTTTCCCAATCCGATGGTCGGTGAGGCGATTTTGAGGGAAGTTGTATGTGCGAATTTTGTCAGATCGCTCACCCGAGAGAGTATTTGAGGCAATAAGTGAGCTGGTCACTCCTCGTTTTTTCTCTTCTTCCAAAGCGTACAGCTTGCTAATTAAAAGGTCCATGGCGAGCTTGCGATTTGCTTGTTGTTCTCTCTCACGCGAGCTGGTTGTCACCAGGCCCGTTGGTTTATGGGTGAGTCGCACTGCCGATGCAACTTTATTAACATTTTGTCCGCCGTGTCCTCCCGCACGATAAAATTGCCATTCCACATCCGCAGGGCTCACCTGAATAGTGCTTTGAATTATCTGGGGAAGCACAACAATGACGCACGTTGAGGTGTGGACTCTCCCCTTTCGCTCTGTTTTTGGGATACGTTGCACTCTATGTACTCCTGTTTCATTTTTGAAAAGCTCATAGGCATTTGCCCCCTTAACTTTTATGACCGTATCATCGACTTGAGATACCTTGAAGTTTTGCTTGTTGGCAAATCGGATATATGATTCAAGCAGTTCACTCATCCAAATTTTTGACTCATCCCCTCCAACCCCGGGGTACGATTCGATGATGGCGATATCAGGATTTGTATGCATAGGATTAATGGTTTGAAGGAGTTTGTTTGACGTCGGTGCGCTTTTTGCTATCTGTTGCTGAAAAGCCCTGGGGATACCGCTTGGCAAGTTTGTCGATATTCTCTTGCATAATCTCATCAAGCGACAACCCAAGTGTCGTGCACAATGCTGCACAATACCACAAGACATCTCCAATTTCCTTGCGCAAGAGTGCGCTATCAATACCATGTTGATGGAATATGCCTTTTTTCACCAGTTCACTCACTTCACCGGCTTCACCCGCAAGGCCCATCGCATTCCACACCGTCATGGCATCTTTTCCACGAAGTGGAAATCCCGGATCAGCAACGAGTGTTCGCGCCGCTTTTTTTTGATAGTCATGCGCTTGCATACATTAAGGGTTTTTAAGCAATTGAATGAGGGTGGGAAGATCAACTGTCTTTTGTTCGCGCGTTGCAAGATCTTTTATGGTTACCATTTTGCTTTGTTGTTCTTGTTCACCAGCAATTACCACAAAGGGGATTTTATTAGTTGATGCGTATTTGATTTGCGCCTCGATCTTTTTCTTGGTATGTGGATACAACTCAACGGCAATGTTATTTTTTTGCAACAATCGATAGATCGACAGATTGTAGAGTGCGCTATCTTCTGAGAAAATGGTTATCAGTGCGCGTGCAGGTTGGGCAAGGTCGGCGGGAAACTTACCGAGTGCATCAAGCACTTCAAGAATTCTATCAAACCCAAACGCCATGCCGGTCGCTGGGAGTGACACCCCCACTAACTCCTCGATGAGCCTATCATATCTCCCTCCCCCACCGAGTGATCCACTTTTGTAGTCAGCGACAATGGGCTCAAATATCATTCCGGTGTAATAGTCCAACCCGCGTGCAAGTGCCGGGGTAAACGCAAGTGCCGACTCTGGCACGCCCATACTGTGTGCATAACGAATAATCTGGGCGAGCTTGTCTGTTGGTTTAGCATCTTGCAGTAGTTTGAAAAGCACATCAGATGTTTCTTGTGAAATACCTTTTTCTCTGAGCTCCTCAACGACTTCACTGCTTGATTTTTTGTCGAGCTTATCAATGGTTTGTATGACAGAAAAAGTTTTTTCTGGGGGTATCCCTGCGTGATTAATAAGACGAATTAATTGTTCCCTATCGTTGATTTTCATAACAACCGGCAGATCAAGTGTGCGCATGACCTCTGAGGTGACTGCCAAAATTTGCGCATCAGCAATCGGTGAATCTGAGCCGATAATGTCGATGTCGCATTGGGTGAATTCACGATAGCGCCCCTTTTGTGGTTTCTCCGATCGCCATACCGGCTGAATTTGATAGCGCTTATACGGAAACAACAATTCGTTTTGATACTGCGCAACGACACGTGCAGTGGGAACCGTTTGATCATAGCGCATTGCGACGCGTCTGCCTCCGCGGTCTTCAAATGAATATATGAGTTTGTTTGCTTCATCACCGTATTTTCCAAGCAACAATGATTCGTATTCAAGTGCCGGGGTTTCAAGTGGTCCAAATCCATACGATTCAAATACCTGCCGAAATATCCCGACAAGCCACATGCGCTTGTGGGCCTGAACGCCATAAAAATCACGAAAACCTTTGAGAGTTTGCAATGTGTGTGACATAAAGAAGTCGCTTGAATATGATTATAGCAGGCGCATACACCTATATCCTTTGCAAAGGAAGTGTTCTGACAGATGTTTGATGCGGCACTATTTCCACCTTATCTTCTTTTGGTGAGCTTGGTGTCCGAATGATCAAAAGCTCGGTGCCCGGTTTTGCAGAAATCCCCTCTTCAGTCACTCCCGGCAAAAAAATGGCGAACTGTCCTGCACTAACGGTAACCTGTTGGCCGTCAAATTTCATAACAATCTCTCCTTTTACCACCAGTAAATATGAAGTGCGTTGCGTATGATAGTGAGGGCTGAAGATAAATTCTCTTCCCTCTATGATGCCGTGGCGAATTTCCAGATCGCCGCTGTATTGAATAGATCCCGGTTCATAAAACGCACCAACAATCCATCCATTGTGAGATGTGTGAAATTGGGCAAAGTTAGCGATTTTACAGCGCTGAAGCTGCATGGATATATTATTGATTGGTAAACGTGCCAAGCACTATTGATATATTTTTCTCTTCCCCTTCCCGCCATATGGTGACCTGAATCCGTTGTCCGACTTGTTTCTCAAGCAGAATGCGCGTGATGCTTTGATCATCTGAACTAACTACTCGGGCCCCATCGATACGCATAATAACATCCTCCTCTTGTATGCCTGCCGTATCAGCCGGAGAATCTGGCACTACACTAATCACGTAAGCGCCTTCTGCAAGGCCATTGGCGATTGCGGCTCTGCGGTCAATCATCTGATATCGCACTCCCAGATATGGCCGTTCAAAACTTCCTCCTCTTCTTTCAAAATCACTCATTAATGTTTTTACAATTTCAACCGGTATCGCAAAGCCAATATTTTCTCCCTGACTTGAAACTGCGGTGTTGACTCCAATAACCTGGCCGGTCAAATTAAGAAGCGGCCCCCCAGAATTTCCGGCAGATATGGCGGCGTCGGTTTGAATTACATTGTCAAGTCGCTCTACATACCCTTCAAACGGAGATCCGGCGGTAATCCCTCGCCCCAAACCTGATATGATCCCTTTGGTCACTGAATTGGTGAATTCACCAAGTGGCGTACCAATAGCAATGACCGTTTGGCCCAAGCGCAAATTGTCCGAGTCTCCCAGGGTCAGAGGAGTTAGTTTCGAATTTGTTTGCACTTTGAGTATGGCAAGATCGTTGAGCGGGTCTCGATATATGTTTTCAACGGTAAGCGTATCTCCACTATTGAGCAGTACTCGATAGTTCGCATCCTCTTGTGAAACCACGTGTTTATTGGTGATGATCAGCCCATCCTCCGAGACTACAAATCCCGATCCAATATTTTGCTCGACTTCTCGCTCTCTGCCGGGCACTTGCCTAAATCCGAAAGGATTGGTGGGGTCAAACTCAATAAACCCGCGCTCTCGTGTCGTAAAATTAATGCCGATGGTAACGACGGAAGGAAGTGATTTCTCGACCACGGTAACGAGCATCTCTTCTTCAGATCCTTTGACAATGACGGGATCTTTATTCTCCTGCTTGGATGCTTTGGGAGCAGGGGTAATTTTTTGTTGAAATAGCGCTTTGAAATCGGGGAGTTGTATCTGGTTAGATTGATGTGACTGTATTTGATTAATGATTGCGACGCCGATTATCAATATCGCACCAATGGTAAGAACTTTTTTCATACGTGAAAATTATATACCCCTAAAAAATATTTTGGGTATTATTTTGTGAGAAGTTCGATCGCCTTTTGCAGTTGCAAATCTGTTTCATCTGCCAGAACAGTATTTTCGGAGTCAATCTCTGGATTTTCAACGGTGATGTCTGGTTCTATGCCTGTGCCATTAATCCATTCGCCGTTGGGCAAAAGCCACTTTGCCACCGTGACATGCATGCCCGAGCCATCGCTCAGGTCAAATGTTCCTTGCACCGAACCTTTGCCAAACGATTTCTCGCCAACAAGCTGTGCACGCTTATGATCGCGAAGTGCCCCAGCCATAATCTCAGATGCCGAAGCAGACCCTTTGTCTATAAGCATGACGACGGGGATTTTTTCAAGTCGCGGACTACGAGTCACAGTGTATTCAATAGTATCTTCAATGCCCACTTGTTTCACGATGAGCTTGCCGCGTGCGAGGAAATCACCCGTCATGTATACGCATGCATCAAGAAGCCCCCCGGGGTTGTTTCTCACATCGATGACCAGTCCCTGTATTTCTCCTCGTTCATATTTGCGCTGCCACTCAGGCACCAACGCATCCCATTCTTCTTTGACGCGTGTGCCAAACTGTCCCAGTTTGACATGTGCGATCCCTTTTGTATATTCGTTTTCAATTGACTCGACAGTGATTTCTGCCCGCTTAATCGTGATATCAAGCTCCTTGGTATTGCGTTCGATGGTGAGAGTGACATTGGTGCCTGAAGTGCCTCTAATTTTACTTACCACCTCAACCAGCGATTTCCCCTCTGTTTCCACACCATCTACTGCAGTGATAATGTCTCCTGCGCGTATTCCTGCGCGAATGGCGGGTGAGTTTTTAATGGGTGCAATCACAACGATACGACCATCTTTGGTGCCAAGTTGCGCTCCTATTCCTTCAAATTTTCCACCGAGTGAGTCTTTCGACTGTCTGTTTTCAGTAGGAGTGAGGAAAAATGTGTAGGGGTCTTCAGCCGATTCAATAAGCCCCTTTACTGCACTATAAAACATTTTATTTGTGTCGAGTCGGGCTCTGTCCACAAACCGTTTTTCAAATATTTCCCATGCCTCCCAGAAAATTTTAAAATCAACATCACGATTATTTCCGTTGAGAGTCTCTATCTGAGCCGTTGAGGGCTTTGTTCCTTTAAATACATTCTCAATGTTGTTTTGAATGATTGTGCCTATGTTTTGGTCTTGAAGTCCGCGCAATGCCTGATATTCGCCTAGTCGATAGCCGGCGATTAAAAGAAATGCGCATAAAGCACCATATACAACATACGACAAAAAAGCCTGGCGCTTAGGCAGGTTTGTGGGAGGCTTTGAATCTTCAGCGGTAGAATATGATGGTGTTTCCAGTGGCATTAGCGTACACAGCCTTTGGGCTAAAGTCAATAATTGTCTGCATGTCATTTACATTTTTTAGGCTAAGCTGTTCTTCCGATGATGTCTCGGGGGTGTCATCGATGACTACAAAATATGCGGCGCCCAGTGTTTGTAGTTTGGACATGGTGTAATCGGAAAGTTCTGTTGCTATTACCACCTTGCCCTGTACATCAGAAAGTGAAAGTTGCATTGCTCCTTTTGCATCGGTAAGCACTACTTCTCCTCCAAAGGATTTGTGTGGCGCATTCTGTGTTTCGATCTCCAGCGTTTTTTGTACTTTGATGATCAGGTGAGTTGGCTCAATTGCTTCAACTGTTCCTGCGATAAGGCTGTGCAATGCAAGATCTTTCGCCTCATTTTGTGTTTGTTCTATTACGATTTCACCGCTATGGTGATTAACACCCGTAAGCACCCCATCTGCCTCAGCGATATATTTTTTTGCAGTGAGCACCCCATCTTTGATTGCCAATACGTCTCCTTTGTACACCGTGTCACCAATAGTTTTTTTAAGATGTTTGAAGATTTTTGCAGGATTGAATTTGAGTATTTGAGCCACCGGTATGGTTTGAGATGTGACTGGCTTTTTTGAAATATGCCCAATAACATCTCCCACGTGCACCATCGCACCTACTTGGATGGTAGGATGTGCTCCTTCTGGAAGAGGAAAAGTGAGGTGGGCCATAGCAATCATTCAATGTATATCACATTCATTATACACAACAATGCGTTTGGATGTTCTGTCCAAAAACCAATGAGCAGGCAGGTGTTTCGACTATGGATAGTCTTGACCTTATTCTGATTTTTGATATGAGGTGAAGGGTATGAGCGCGAGGTATCGAGCGTATTTCACTGCCTTCGAGAGCTTGCGTTGATTTTTTGCGGTGAGGCCCGAGCGCTCTCTCGATTGAATGCGCATACGCGAGCTAATAAATCGCAAAAGCGTTTCGGGATCTTTATAGTCGGGGATATTTCCGGCTGTATCAAAATAGTCTTTCATCATATATCAAAATAATTATATAAATACTATTATTCAACCTCATCCAATTGCTTAAAAAGGTATATCATCAGGATTGACTGTTTCATTTGCCGAACCCTGTTGTGGCTCGGGTTGTGGTGCTCCTGCATCTTGATTGGATTCATCAGAAGCGGGGGCACCCTCAACGCGCTTCCCATCATTAAAGAGAATGAAATCATCCATGACAATTTCAGTAATGCTGCGCTCCACACCATCTTTTCCGGTGAAGCGACGAGTGGTGAGCCTTCCTTCCAAATACACCTTCCTGCCCTTTACCAAAAGCTTGCCAACCAGCTCAGCGAGCTTGGACCAGGCAACAATATTGTGATATTGTACATCTTCTTTGGTGTGGCCATCTGCGGTAGTCCATGCACGATTAGTGGCGATGGCAAAGGTGGCAACGGCGGTGCCTCCGGTTGTGTATTTAATGACGGGATCACGGGTTAGATTGCCCAAAAGCATGACTTTATTGATTGATCTGCTAGACATACGTTGAAGTGAATATTAGATAACAATTCGCATTGTATCATTCCTCTTGCTTAATAAGCAAAAAACGAATGAGCAACTCGCTGAAATTGAGCTTCTTTTTTATCTCGGCGATATTGGTGGGGATGGTTTCGATAGTGCCGGTGTAATAAAACGCTTTGGAGTGTTTGTTGATTGGATAGGCCAGCTCTCGCTCTCCCCATTCTTTTGTTTGTTTGTAGGTTGCGCCTGTCGAGCCAATGAGCGTCACTACTTCTTTTGCATGTTTTTCTGCTTCAACCAAAAAGGTGATTTCGTATGTGTGCATAGATATTTGCAATTCAAAATTGTGTCTGCATATAATACCCTTCAGATGGCGCTTTTTCAATAGGCATTGCGCCCTTTGGTTTGTATGTCTCAAAAACTTCTATCAATCATCATTGTCGTGCTGGTCGGGCTTCTTCTGTATACACGATTTGTAAACCTAGACTGGGGGTTGCCCTACCCTATGCATCCCGATGAGCGCAACATGGCTGATGCGCTCATGCGCCTTGATTGTAAAGACCCGGAAGCCTTTTTTGTCGGATATTTTACTGACGGCCCCTCAAATGCTCTTAGGTTGCTTCTTGAGGGCAGACACAGCGTTTCCCCATCAAAAGTAAGTTGTTTAAATCCCGAGTTTTTTGCATATGGACAGTTGAGCCTCTACCTCGGGTTTGGGTTGGCGCATGGGTTTCATGGTTTGCGTGTGCTTTTAGGTGAGGCGCTTGCGGGGAGCTCGCTGACCTTTTGGGATGCAGTGATGGGCCTTCGCATCATATCGGCAGTGGCATCTTGTTTCACTCTGGTTGTTGTGATGCGCATTCTATCTGTATTACATCCCTCATTTAAACGTTTTGAATTTCGCATTGTGGCGTTTCTAAGCTTGGTTTTTTCCCCGGTGCTTATTCAGTCGGCGCATTTTGGTACGACTGAATCACTGCTTATGTTGTGGTATGCACTGCTTGTCCATCGGGCGCTTATCGCTCTTGCGCGTCCGCACATCCTTCGATCTGATGTTCTTATCATGGGATCTATCGTGGGGTTGGCAGTTGCGACCAAAACCTCATCTCTACTCTTTTTACTGATACCGGGAGTCGTGATCTTTGTGAAAGTGTTGGCAGGAGCATGGGCTGAAATACAAAGTATGTGTTCAGTCTCAAAAAACACTCAATCAGACGCTCTGCTTGCTTCAACCACACCATCTTCTTCATTAGGCACGGGGCACACAGAGGGAGAAGTCAAAAAGCAGTCCACACACACAATACTAGCCTATGGTTGGGTTTTTGCCGTGGCACGCACATGGCTTCAAATGGTGGTAGTACTTGTTGCATATGCAGTGTATTTGGTGCTTGTTTCAGGGGTTATTGCGTATGTGTATTCTCCGCATAATCTCATTTCTTTGCAAGAGCTTCTCAGCAGTATGCAATATGAAGGCGATGTAGCGTTGGGCCGATATGTCGCATTTTATACCCGTCAATTTTTATATGAGCTTCCTTTGCTGTTTCATGGAGAACACGTGTTTGCGTATGCCTTAGGCCCGGTTGTATCTCTTTTGGCACTTTCGGGGTTTATCATGCTTCCTTATCGTCAGGGGTCTAATGTAATACGACTTTCAATACTGTTGCTTTTTGCTTTTACCATGGGGTGGTATGCCAAATGGACTCGTTTTCTTGCGCCAACCTATCCGCTTCTTATCGCTATGGCATTGCTTGCGCTGGCACATGCGTATGAACAAATAAATACTCATGCCGCAAATAAACCAATCCCCCCCATCAAAATGAAGGTACTGGGGGTGCTTTTTGCGGTTTCCATGATTCTCCCCGGTATGGCGTTTTTAACGGTATACACAAGCCGTGATGTTCGCTTTGTAGCATCAGATTGGGTGTATCAAAATGTCAAACCCGGATCTATTGTCCTTTCAGAAACTGCCAATGTTATTGATGTCCCGGTGCCTGATGTGGCAGGCAAAAAACGCGCACCCGACGCATTTTCCATTCAATATATTTCATTTAATTTTTACGATGTAGACTCTAATCCGGCTCTTCAGACGCAGCTTCAAAAACACATTGCAGATGCAGACTATATTTTCGTGCCTTCACGCCGTGTATATTACAATCATACGTGTGTGGGGCTTGATGGCATGCACACCAATACGCGTCATAGCGAGCGCAAATGCGAATTATTGAATGAGTCATATCCGGTGCTCACCAAATACTACGAAGATTTATTCTCCGGAAAATTGGGCTTTGAGAAAGTTGCCGAGTTTACCTCCTACCCACGTATAGAACTATTGGGGCAGACGATAGTTTCATTTCCAAATGAAGAAGCTGAGGAAACCTTCACGGTGTTTGACCATCCGGTGATGCGGATATACAAGCGGGCTGAAAAGCCATAAGCAGTATAAGAAGCAGTACAAGTGCTAAAAGCTAAATTCTGATTGTGATACGGTGACTATCTATCTGACGCAAGGTATACATTTATGGTTACAGACTCAGCACAGGGTAGTTGTTCATTCAATTTTTTAATATCACTTTCTGCTACACGAGCTAAGGGGTGTAAGGATATTCTTGCTATCACAGAGGCCTGCTCGCCCGGGTTAAGCTTACTGCCTCCCAATGGCATCTTCGAACAGCCTCCTATGAAATGAAATCTATTATCTTTCCCCGTAGACGCCGTACATTGTCTACAGGCAGGGAGATATTGTGTGGAAGCGGTGCAGGGTTTGCCTTGAGCCATGGATAGTCTGCCGGAAACTGTTATTGTTCCCCCAACGACATCCCCAGTCGTAATTTGATTAGGAGTGTATTGCGCCTCAACCTGTGCCATGGGGCATTGTATCAGATAAATACCATACATTTGCCTTCTAAAATATATCTTGCTATAGTTATTGAGTCAGGCATTCTGCCATTAACAGTTGAATCTATCATATGAAAATTATGTATGCGTTGGTTGTCCCCGTTGTTACGTTAGTCACACTGCTTCTGGTGCAGGTGTCGGGCTTAAGTGTGCCGATGCGCATCACCATGACCACAGGTGCAAGTACTGATTTTTCTGTTGTGGGTGAAGGCAAGGTAGAAGTGGTGCCCGACACAGGATATGTTGAGGTGGGGATTACTGCCAATAAGCTTGCAACTGCTGAGGAAGCACAATCAAAAATTGCTGCGACGAATGATCAAATCGTTGAAAAAATGAAAAGCTTCGACATTGAAGCGGCTGACATTAAAACCACCAACTATTCCATAAATCCAAATTACGATTGGTCAGAGGCTGGTGGTGGGGCGATAAACGGATACAATGGCACCGCGACACTCGCCATTAAAGTCCGCGAACCAGATATGCTTGCTGCTGTTGTGGAGTCTGCGATTGCTGCTGGCGCAACCGATGTCTACAACACCCGATTTGATGTTGAAGATCCGGCTCAATATCGTGAACAAGCCAGAACTCAAGCGATAGACAATGCAAAAGAACAAGCCCAAAAGCTTGCGTCTCAACTTGGAATAAGGCTTGGAAGAATTACCAATGTGGTAGAGTCCACGCAAAGCGGTGACAACCCCATTGCGTTCCGGACTGAGATGGGGTTTGGCGGAGGCGGAGCAGTTGCCGATATGCAAAAAGGATCTCAAGTCATTACATCCACCGTCACTCTTTATTTTGAAAAAAAGTAGTTCGAGGTTGTGTGGCTTTTAGGGCGTATCTTTTGATATTCTCGCCCTGACTTCTTTGGAGAGCGCAAAGATAGATGTGTATATTTTTGGTATCCATTTTTTAAGCAGTGGTTCATTGCACTGCGCAAGTAGGCGCTGCATGACAGCTTCTTCACGCGCCTCATCAGTAAGCGGAGCTTGAGTTTGATTTTTAATGCGTGCAGCTTCCTGCGCAAGCATCACGCGCTCCTGAAGAAGTTTAATAATGTGGTCATCCACATGGTCAATGCGGGTTCTGATTCCGTTAAGATCTCTCATATGTATAACAAATGATATATGATAACTACAATTGTTTTACCATATAGACAAAGCGCGTATAGTTTTGAAGCGTGTCCTCGATATTTTCGGCGACTACTTGAAGATCATACCACTGGCAAGCCTCCTTGCTTGCGATGGCTGCAATTGACACATCTTCAGCCGTTGCAATCATGTGTGCTGCGGTTGCAGTATCATCACATTCTATCTGTCGTATCCACGGATAGCGCTTCAGAAAATGCTCACATTGCGCCAGTGCCTTAGGATGAGAATACACAGTGTGTATTTCTCTGATTCTCTGTGTTTCACCTAAATTGCTTGGTTTTGCAAGGAGAAAATGCTCAACCTTAAGACGCTGCTCTCCCATAATGCGGACCGCTGAAGAACTAAGCAAATCAAGAGTTTCTTGGATGGGGCCTGCAAGGGTGTTTTTAATAGGCACCACACCAATATCCGCAATTCCCTCCTGCACCTCTTTGAAAATTTGTGCAAATGTTGCACATCCCCTATAGGTATGATGTGCGCCATAGGCGCCATATGCGGCAATATAGCTAAATGACCAGGGTTTGCCTAAATATGCGATGATGCTCATATGTGTATTACATTGTTAGTGCGGGCCTCTTCCATTTTAATGTCATATGCTTAATTACTCATAACCTTTAACTTCACGTAGCTTTTGTGGTCCATTTACAACTGAGTGTGGATCCGCATCCGGTTGAACGAGTGGTCGCTCCCTCCCCACCGCCTCACATATTTTTGCCACTTCATCAACGGAAATGTGTTGCTGGGTGTCTGTCTCAGATGGCCCTGCCTCAATAAGCGCGCCATCATACGCATATCCGCTATCATCCGGCATGCGCATGAGCATCGCTTCTATTGTGGCATCGACAATTCTGTCACGTCTTTTGGGCCCCAAGCTATGCGAAGGGTCAAAGTATATGCGTGCCTGAGGATATCGCCGTTTGAGGCGGACTGCCGCGGCATGAAGTGGTGCATTACGATTTTTCCCCTTCCCCTCAACTTCTACACCACGCTGTATGAATACGTGTTTTTCAATTGGGAGGGCGGTCCAACTTTCAAGGTGTGCCCAAGTCTCCTCCATTGATGAGGTACGCGCATTTTGTGTGTCTTGAGCAGTGGCAAGCGGGCAATCCCCCAGCCATTTAGGGTTTTTAATACCCACCAACCAGCGCGGGTGCTTTGCTGCATATGCCCCCATGGTCATGTAGTGATGTCCAAGCGCATTCACCGATGGACCCCATATCATCACCGGTGCATGGCCAAGCATGCGTGAAAGTGGGGGGAGTTGTACATGAGGGTCACAAATTTCAGTTGTAATAGCGAGGCCGGTGCGCTCATAGATGGTGCCTGCCATAATCACACTGGGCGGAATTTCGAGATGATTTGCAAATCCGCCCATAATTAGTGTTCTGGCATTTCGTTCATACGTATCCCAATCGATACCCATCCCATTACCGCTTGGATCACGCCTGCTTCGAGATTTAAGCCCTACATCGCGTGTCGCACATACACCATTCACCATCTCTCCATCTGGGTTACGCACCCTGATACGCGCAATGTCATATATTGCCTGCATACCCGCATCGCTTATCGAGCAGGGGCCCGCTATGATGGTGCACGGTGCATTTTGTATTTCTGTAAGCATATAGTGAAATGAATTTTTAACCATACAAAAAACCCCGCCTTGCGGCGGGGTGTGTATTGCTTTTGTTATGACGTTATGCCATAAGACACCTCACCGCAAGGTCGCGGGTAAAGAAAAAAGTAAAGAACTTTTGAGATGTCATAGGGGGATTATAGCAGATTATTTTTTATGCAACTTTAGATTGGGATTTCAAGAAATAAACTGAGAATAATGAGCCCTGATATTATGATGCCAGAAATTATTGCATACAGAGTGTTTTGTATTGTCAATAATCTCTGTTGTCTGACTTTAAAAATAATGAAAAGGCTTATCGGCATAAGTAGTAATTGTGAAAAAAGGCCTGGCGAATAATTACGCTGCATTATCGTGCTTACTATATGAAATATTCCGTTTGTAAAGATAAGTGCTTGCATTCCAGTAGAAAGGAACACGCCCCAGGCTCTTTTTTTATATGTGCCGATTAAAATGAGAGAATATGGTATCAGAAGGGCGATATGAGAAATAATATACCAATTATTTGACGTAGTGCCAAAATATTCAGTGGCCCATTTGGGAAACCCAATAATATATTCCTCTGCAAAGTGCATCAAAACTGCGAGCTGTAAAATCGAGATTATTTTATGCATTGTTGGCTATGATGATCCTCCCATCAAGCACTCGCACTCCCTGCTCTTTCGGCAGTACCAGTATGGGGTTTATATCAAGCTCTTGAATTTCGGGGAAATCAGTGACAAGCTGTGAGATGCGCAGTAAACACTCGGTGAGTGCCGCGCGATCAAGCGGGTCCATCCCGCGTACTCCCTCAAGCAGTTTAGATGCTTTTACCTCCCGGAGCATCTCATCAACATCCTGCGCTGTGAGCGGTGCCAATCGGAATGCCACATCTTTCAGCACTTCAACAAAAACCCCACCAAGCCCTACCATCACCATATGGCCAAGTGCCGGATCTTTATTTACCCCAATCACGAATTCAAATCCGTCTTTAGGCGCCATCTCCATCGCGAGCACTCCATCAAGGTGTGCATGGGGCGCTTTTTGTGAAACCACCTGAAGCATCGCTTCATATGATGCGGGGATATCGTGGGGTGCAACATGTAGTTTTACACCTCCTACATCTGTTTTGTGGACAATATCTTTTGAAATGATCTTAAGCGCCACTGGATAGTTCACACTTTCGGCAAGCGCGTGTGCTTCCGCAACTGTGTGTATGTGCGTGCTTTTAAGCAGGGGGAGCCCATACGCGTCAAGCACGGCAAGTGCTTCCGCCTCCGGCAAAAAGGTTCTTCCTTCCGCTTTCGCACGTTGTAATATACCCTCTACCTCGCTCTTTCTTACGTTGTTGAGCGTTGGAGTGTGTAGATCGGTTGCACGTGTTTGGTTGTAAAATTGGTAAAGCGCCGCCATCGCATGAGCCGCAGATTCGGGAAAAAGCATATTTGCCACGTTGTGCCGTTGGAGTATTGCATCGCCCTCATAAATGCTTTTTGCTCCCATGAAAGATGCTATCAGTGGTTTGCCACCTTTTGCCCGGGCATTGCTCACCGTAATTGCAATTTGTGCAACGTCTGTCATGGATTGAGGGGTGAGAATGGTGATGATGCCATCAACATCCGGGTCTGCAATGATTGCATTAAGGGCTGTTTCGTATCGGTCAGATTGAGCATCGCCCAACACATCCACCGGGTTTTTCATATTTGCGGCTGGGGGCAGACTAGATGCAAGGATACGTTGTGTATCTTGATTGAAAACAGCAAGTGTCAAATCATTTGAAGCAACCTCGTCAGCGACAAGCACCCCGGGCCCTCCGGCATTGGTCACAATGGCGATGCGATTGCCTTTTAGTTCTCCATTATGCGCAAACGCCGCCGCATATACAAAAAGCTCTTCAACGGTGCTCACTCGTATAACTCCCGCCTGTTTAAAAAGCGCGTCATAGGCGGTGTCGTTTCCTGCAAGTGCGCCGGTGTGTGAGGCAGATGCAGATGCTCCGGCGGCGGTTCGCCCTGCTTTGAGTGCGATGATGGGCTTTCTGTTGGCACCTGACGTGAGGGTGCGTACTTGTGAAATAAATCTGTCCGCACCATTGAGGCTTTCAATATAAAGCAGTATCACCTTTGTTTGCTCATCGTGGGCAAGATACTCCAAAAACTCAACTTCATCAATGCACGCCTTGTTTCCCACACTGGCAAATTTTGAGAATCCAATACCGTACTCTTCGGCATAATCCAAAACTGATGCGCACAGCGCTCCGCTTTGAGATACAAATGCGACATTGCCGGTGCGTGCAGGCACCTTGGCAAATGAAATATTGAGATTGCTATGCGGATTGATGATACCCAAACAGTTTGGCCCGATGAGCGTGATGCCATACTCTTTGGCAACGGTTTGAAGCTCGCTTTCAAGCACTGCGCCTTCCGGCCCGGCCTCTTTAAATCCTGCAGATATCACCACCACCGCGTGGGTGCCTGCTTGCCCCACTTCCCGAAGCGCCTGAGGAACCTTAGGTGCAGGTATGATAATTACTGCCAAATCAACGGGTTTTCCAATTTCAGCCATCGAAGTGTAGGTGGTCATGCCAAGAATGGGCTCCCCTTTTGGATTAATGGGATAGATATGGCCTTTGTATCCTTGAGTGTGCAAATTGCGGATAACATCATTGCTTACTGAGCCCGGACGTGTTGATGCGCCAATGATAGCGATTGATGAGGGGTTAAAAAGAGTGTTAAAGTGCATAAAAAAATTCAAGATCTAATCAAAATATGATAATTTAGTAATGAGTTGCATTCTGTACCATATATTCCTTGCGTACATTGCGATCAACTTTTATGTTTATCGTATGTACACATGGGGCAGATGATTTTGCAGGAGCATTTTAGCATGAGCTACTTGTTCTTTGGTGGGAGGTTTTACCCCCTCAAGTTTATAGGGTATGCCGAGCTTTTTATACTTATACGCGCCGAGTGTGTGATACGGTAGTATCTCAGCGCGCTCCACATGTTTAAAGTTTTTAAAGTATGCACTCCACGCATTCAGATGCTCATCGCTATCTGTGTATCCGGGCACCAGCACATGCCGAAGCCACATGGTGATGCCTTTCTTTTCGCAATAATCTGCAAAGGCAAGCACATTGCGATTTGATTTGCCGGTGAGTTCTCGGTGTTTGGCATCGTCCAGGTGTTTTACATCAAGTATCACGAGGTTTGTGTGTGCTAATAGGTGCTCAATATGTGCATCAATTACAAGTGCGCCATTGGTATCAAGTGCTGTGTGTATGCCACGTGCCTGAAGTGTCTCAAATAACACTCCCAGGGCCTCTGCCTGAAGAATGGGCTCCCCACCCGATGCAGTCACTCCCCCTTTCTCTCCAAAATACACCCGCTCCTTCTCTACTTTTTCAACAATCTCATCAACGGTCATCATGGTGCCCCCGGTCATCGCCTGAGTGTCGGGATTGTGGCAATACAAACAGCGAAGTTTGCATCCTTGCAAAAAAAGCACAAATCGCACCCCGGGCCCCTCATGAGTGCCGAACGTTTCTATGGAGTGAACGCGAAGCATATGAAGCAATGAAGCATATTAATATATATGGGCATTATATCGTGAAATGAAAGAATGTGAAGTTATCACTGCCAATCACTTCTGAGTTGTTTTGGCGTAGTTTTACGCTGTAATTCCGGCACATCTTTCCCCACACATGCACTGTGCACCCACCCCATATCGTCAGTTCCGAGACTTTGCAGTTCTTGTTGTGTAGGCGGTACTAATTGCCTTGTTTGTGTTGTAATATCTATCGCCACAAGCCCTACATTTTGCTCCATATACACAATCCGAGTGATGGGATTTTTGCGGTGGGAGTTTAATACTTGTATTAGTGCAGGGTCAGATTTGTCGATGCTCGCCCAGCTCCCGTCTGCCAAAAATGCTAATACTCGATGGGGAGTTGGGACGCTTTCACCATGTATTGATGCAACCACATACTGACTGGTGAGCAAATATACTTCTAGCTCCGGGATCTTGTCAGGATTGACGGTGCGTATTCGTTGATAGAAGCCCAATCTAGTAGAATCGATCGCTTCTGGTGTAGTGAGTTTTGGTTCCATAGATGGATTATATATGAGGGCGTTCTTGCGCAATGCACGGCTTATCCTTTGTTGAGCCAGAGTGAAAACACATAGAAATTCATATACGATCTCAAGTTATTTCCAGAATGCGACCTTACCGTTGATAAATAGTAGTGGGATCAGACGGAATGATCATAGATTTTGCATTTTCCCAAAGACCCATAAACTCTTCACTGGTGAACCAGTCATAAAAGGGCATGATATCAGGTTTACTATATGGTCTCTTCAACGTATCATCGTATCCGAAATTGGGTTCGCGATGCACTCTTAAACGGGCCAAAAAATCAACTTCAGCCATTGGTCTTGACAGCCCTCCGCGTGCTGTAATTAATGTAAGATTCAGTCTGCTGGGGCTTTTGAAATGAACCATCCAGTCTCCTGCGTTCATTGCATGATTAATTGGGAAACGATTGCCAGAAAGCAGATAGATGAGCATTTCTCCGATTGCAATCTGTCTCCACTGCGCCTTGGTGTCTTGATAATCTCGATTACTTTGTAAACGTCGATGCGCCTCCTCCAATCCACCACTATTTGAGTAGCCATAATTACAGAAAGTTCGTCCGATACGCCAGGCTCTTCTTGATTGATCACTGTGCACCTGCAATTGGCCAGGGGTGACTGGTTTTGCAATAGATGGATAAGAGAATACCTGTAAAGGATCTGGTCCTTTCGATTGGTCCTTCACGTCCTGCCCATCTATATGCATCTCTCCCAGTGGAATAAACGGCATTGTAAATACTGGATAGGTGTGGTCTCGCCAAGGTACATGCACCCTTGTTATCGGATGGATAACGTTATATTGTTCACGATGAGGGGGTTTTAAACGATTATCAAACGCGTGTGCAAGAGCTCTGAGATTATCGAAATCGTGATGTATATATCTTCCACCTTCCGTATCTCTAGGATATCTTGCAATACAAGTAACAAAATGTGCGGGTGCTTGACCAGGAACCACAACCCGAGTGACAGGTATAAAAGCATATGTGCCGAATTGATGTTCAACTGTATTAAGTGTTGTGTCTGGAGGTAATTCGCTTAAGCCTGTGCCAAGAAGCGCGTGTACAGTTGGCAATAACAACTCAGGTGTGGTGACCACCGAAGAACCAAATTCATCTAACACGTCGTCGTCGATACAGTACCCCCCATGTTTAACAGGATGAGATTCATTATCTCTTTTCGGACGCCTCATCCATAGCGCTGAGGATCTTAGGCCAGGAACAGAATATTCTCTGATTGTTCGTGCTCCATGGAAGAGGAAATTCGGACCTGCAAGACCTGCGGTTTCTGTGTAGGTTGCTGTATTACTCACCTTTTCTCTTGCCATGCCCTATTATACTATAGGCTTCCTTGTTACATACTCTCAAAAAACGTGCGGTTGAGCACTTCTTGCTGTTGTTCACGGCTCAAGTTCGCGAAATGCACCGCATAGCCCGACACGCGTATGGTGAGCTGGGGGTATTCTTCTGGGTGTTGCATGGCCTTTTCTAAAAGCTCTTTGTTAAACACATTGACATTAAGATGATGTGCCCGTTTGGCAAAATAGCCCGAAAGAAGCGACACCAAATTATCTACCTGCTCTCCCCCATCTGCTCCGAGTGCACGAGGAACAATAGAGAACGTATTCGAGATACCATCCCGTGCCTGCGCATAATCAAGTTTTGCAACAGAGTTGAGTGATGCAATGGCGCCCGATGTATCGCGCCCATGCATGGGGTTTGCTCCCGGTGCAAATGGTGCAAATGCAGGGCGTCCGTCCGGGGTTGCGCCGGTGTGCTTGCCGTACACAACGTTTGAGGTGATAGTCAACACAGAAAGTGTTGCCTGCGCATTGCGATATATTTTGTGTTTGTGTAATTCTGCATTAAAAAATGACACCACTTCTTTGGCAATTGCATCCACTCGATCATCATCATTGCCGTACTTGGGGTAATCTCCCTCAACCTCATATGCCGTTGCGATGCCTCGCTCATCTCGCACTGGTCTAACGCGTGCGTATTTGATGGCAGAGAGTGAATCGGCGACAATGGAAAGCCCCGCGATGCCAAACGCCATAACCCGCTCCAAATGCGTATCAAGAAGCGCCATTTGTGCGCGCTCATAATAGTATTTGTCATGCATGTAATGAATGACATTCATGGTGTTCACGTAATGATATGCAAGGTATGCAAGTGCCTCTTTGAATTTGGGATAAATGGCATCGTAGTCTAGATATTCACCTTTTAGCTCCGGCACATTTGCCATAACCTGAACGCCTTCCACCTCATCACGCCCTCCGTTTATGACCATAAGGAGCGCCTTAACAATGTTGCATCGGGCACCAAAAAACTGCATGTGCTTACCGGTTTTAAGAAGCGATACACAACAGCTGATGCCATAATCATCATATCCGCAGGCTTCCCGCATCACATCATCGTTTTCATACTGGATGGACGAAGTGTCGATGGAAACTTTGGCAGCGAATTTTTTAAACGCCATGGGCAAATGTTTAGACCAAAGCACGGTGAGGTTTGGTTCAGGTGAGGGGCCCAGATTGTACAGCGTTTGCAAGAATCGGTATGCAGTCTTGGTGACTTTATGTCGACCATCACACCATGCTCCGCCTATCGCCTCGGTAAGCCAAGTGGGATCACCTGCAAACAGTGCATTGTACTCACTCATGCGCAGATGCCGAATGAGTCGAAGTTTAAGCACAAACTGATCAACAAGTTCTTGGGCTTCCTCTTCGGTGAGCTTTCCTTCTTTCATATCTTTTTCAATATACACATCAAAGAAGCTTGAGACGTTGCCCAAACTCATGGCAGCACCATCATGTTCTTTAAGCGCCGCAAGATAGGCAAAGTATGTCCATTGCACGGCTTCGCGTGCGTTTTGCGCGGGACGGCTTATATCAAAGCCATACTCTTGTGCCATCTTTTTCATCATGCTCAGTGCTTTTATTTGCTCACTCACTTCTTCTCGCACTCGTATGGTGTCATCGGTCATATCTCCGGTGATGTTGTCTTTGTCTTGTTCTTTTTGTGCGATAAGCGCATCAATGCCATAAAGCGCCACGCGGCGGTAATCGCCGATAATGCGTCCTCGTGCATAGTTGTCCGGAAGCCCGGTGAGAATGCCCAACGATCGAAGCATCCGCATCTCTTTGGTGTATGCATCAAACACTCCATCATTGTGTGTTTTGCGATATTTGGTGCACATGTCAACAATGGCAGGGTCCAATGTGTAGCCGTACTCTTTGCACGCTTTTTCAACAATGCGCACCCCACCAAACGGTTTGACTCCCCGCTTTAAGGGCGCGTCGGTTTGGAGGCCGACAACAACTTCATCTTGTTTTTGGATATAGCCGGCTTTGTGGCTGTTGATTTGAGAGATGGTGTGAGTGTCAACATCAAGCACCCCGCCTTTTTTCTTTTCTTCCTGCATGAGCTTGGTAACGACAGCTTGAAGGGCTTTGGTTTTGGGGCTGGGGCCGACAAGAAACGACGCATCACCATCATATGAGGATATGTGTGTATGGATGAAGTCGCGCACGTCAATTGAATGATGCGCTTTTGTGGTTGATTGAGATTTGTTTGATGATGATTTCATAGGTATTAATGATAGCATAATCGACTACCAAGCCAAAATGCGTCCGCCCTTTCGGGCAGACGCTTATGTTCAAATGTTTGTGTTATGCCTCGTGCTTTTTCTTGTGCACCGGTAACACCTGTGCCTCTGATTCGTTCAGATTCAAAAGGTTAATCATGTCTGATCCGGATGGGATGACGTACTTGGTGTTATTAACGAGCACCCGCTCAAGCACCTCAAGTCGACGCAATGCTTCGGGTCGTTCCAAAAAGTATTTTTGAGCACTTTCGGCAACCATGCGAAGTGCCTCTGCCTCTCCATTTGCTCGAAGCACCTGCGCCTGCTTTTCACCTTCGGCCTCAAGAATTTTTGATTGCCTGCTTCCTTCGGCTTTCAAAATATCAGCCTGTTTAAATCCTTCGGCCTCAAGGATGGTTGCGCGCTTCTCGCGCTCTGCTTTCATTTGTTTGCTCATTGCATCATTAATGTCCTCCGGTGGGTCGATGCGCTGGAGCTCAACGCGCGTAACCTTCACACCCCACGAGTTTGTCGCTTCATCAAGCACCGTGCGCAGGGCGGTGTTTAAGGTGTCGCGTGCGACAAGTGTTTCATCAAGCGTCTTATCTCCAATGAGGTTACGGAGTGTGGTTTGTGCCAGCGTGGTAACAGCTCGGACAAAATCACGAATTTCAAATTCAGTTTTGACCGGGTCGATAATTTTGGTGTAAATGACTGCATCAACAATAACCACCACGTTGTCTTTGGTGATGACTTTTTGCGGCTCAACATTAATGACTGATTCGCGCATATCCACATAAATGACTTCATCAATATATGGGATCACCACGTTAATGCCTGAATCAAGCATGCTGTTGTATTTGCCGAGCCGTACGACCAATCCTTTTTGGTATGGTTTGACAATACGTATGCCTTTTGCAACAGTCAAAAAAACAACGACCAAAATTATAAGCGAGAAAATATTTATCATACGATCAATGAATATGAACTAGTAATGTAACTCCTTCAACCTTTTTTACCACAACTGTGGTGCCTTGAGCGATTTCTCCATCGGCCATAGCGCGCCACACCTCACCATCAACAGTCACCTGCCCGGCGGTATGTAAACCTATGGCAGAGGTCACAACGCCCTTTTTGCCGATGAGCTGGTCAACGTTAAGTTTGTGAGTGCTGCTTGCCAAGCTTCGTTGAATTTTGACTCGCAAGAAAGCAAAGTATACGAGTGCTGCAATTGCAGTTGCACCCATGCCCACATACATATTGCCCGTAAGCCAAGCAAAAAGCCCACCAATGAGCAGGCTTCCTCCAATTACCACCAAATCAAACCCTGCGCTCACCCCCAAAAAAAGCTCGGTGACGATAAACCCAATTCCGGCTAGGAAAAATATGATATGAGGCTGAATCATGATGGGGATATTGTAACAGGTAGTTATTTATATATCGATGATTTCGAAATACTCCTAGTTTGAAATGCTTAATCATTTCAAACTATAAGCCATTAAAAGTTTGATATGATATGAATAATGTCGGCTCAATCCCCCGAGAAACCTAGTGCGTCTTCAGGTTACATGGCCATTTGTCCGCAATGCTTTAGGGAAGGTGGGCCCAATCCACTTGGATGCATACGGGATCAAGATTATCCAAATCCCAGACAAACACGTGAAGCATTAGCTGCTCAAGGCCCCATATGGGCCAGTCATGCAGCAAGTCTTCCAGGTCATACGGTCGTTGTATTCGAATATGATGGAGGTAATAAGCGACCGCTTTATACGTATGAAAGTCCGGTAGATGATGGACAGCTCCCCTTTTTCACAATCACCTTCCCTCCCCCTCGCGCCTCTCGGGTGATGTAAATGTCGAAATATGCCAATACTGATACCGTATGGCAAATGCGGCTTTATACGGATAAGTTGCATATACCTATCCTACTGGTAGAATCTCTTGCGAGAATAACATTAACAGTTGTCATACATCAGAGCTATGCGTAAAGAACTATCTCATGACGCGTTAGATTTGGTATGGAAGGCAACAAAAGTTGGCGTGTTTGCAGGACTTGTTGTGTATGGATCGCTCTGGACACGTTCATTTTCGCCCCGTGTTCGAGATCAAGTTATTAATGATCAAAACGGACAATGTGCAGACTGTGGAATTAAGCCGGAGGATCTGCAGGTACATCATATTGTCCCCTATTCAAAAGGGGGCAAACAGACTCGAGAAAACGCTGTAGGAATGTGTCCGAGATGTCACAATATTTGGGATAAGCGCGCTCATTTTGAAGGAATAATTTATCCAGGTATCCCAATGGGTAAAGCGTCAAATCAGCAGCGATTCAGAAGAGGTAAGCGCAAGTAACAGTTAGCTTCTTTAATTCCGGCCTCTTATTTGCGTGCGAATTTGTACAGCAGTAAGACTGCTTGCTGTAGTCCGCTGCGTTACTGGGCAAAAATGTGGTCTTTGCCAATTATGGTTTTGCATGAGAGCATTAGGCTCATGACAGCGCCCTGTCTGTTGTGCTTGATCAAACAGCCGAGCGGGACATCTATAACATACATTGGCCTGGCCGGGAATTCTGTTTTCGATAGGATAAAAATATTACGCTTGAAATTCTTTACGTATCCAAATCTCTTCAAAGTTTAGTATATCAAAGATACCAACGAACTATGTGCAAAAACTACACCTGATATCCTTACAAGCCCTTGATTACACAAAGCCCTATAGTATAATCCCATAAGCCCCATCCATTATGTCACCGTGTGAATCTTGCCCCGGTCTCTGTTGTCAATGTATAACTATTTGGCTTTCAGATGCTGAGGCTCAATATATGAATGAGCATTATGCCAATCTGCGCCCCACAGACGGTGCTCCTTCGGCACTCCAATCGTTTTCACCTTTAATAGCGATTGTCCGTGTTGTGGGGGGGGTGTTTCAAAGAGGTGCTTCTCAAAGTTGCGCAGATGTACCGCCGCGCGAATATGTTTACCGCTCATATTTTATGGAGCGTTGCCCATTTTTGACACAACAGGTCACGCCACAAGAACTAGTAATTGGAAGATGCAGCATCTATCATAGTGAAAAGCGACCAAAAGCATGTGGATCATTTCGCGCAGGCGGGAGAGCGTGTAGAGATAGGATGTCAAGATATTAATTGCAATTGCATTATTGCAAATCTTCATTTACAATCACCCTAATGTCACGGTTATCTGCTTACATTTTTGTTGCCCTTCTTATTACCCCATAAAGCGGGAGAAGGTTTACAGTAATTTAAGCAAACCAAGCCCGCCAAGAGATGGCGGGTATTTTTGTATATCCATGAATAAGAGTCAATTTTGCAAAACTAACGTCATTATCCTTCTTGCCGCTTTTCGCGGAGGGGGTTAGATGGGTTAACATCCAAGCAAACCACAGCCCTCCGCGAGGAGGGCTTTTTTATTAGTTTCAAATTAACACATGTTAGAGCAAAAAACTGGTGCTCAGGAAGATAATAGAAATCATTCAGAATTTTGTGTAGGCGTGCCTATGGATCCTGTGTTAGCCGTTCCCAAGATGGATGTCGTAGGGGCCAATGCAACACGCTATGAAGCTAGGACATATGCAAATGGGGGTGTGATAGTGGTGAGTCAGCAGAACCCGGCTGAAGCTGGCGTGAATGCTATTTTACGAAGAGGAGCAGATGTTGTAGAACTTGGCCCCTATGCGGATGACCATTTTGATTTGGTTGCCAAAATATATGAAGCTCATGACCATGTAACAGTTAATGGAAGGAGGCAATCTGTTCGAAGACGTGGCCCAATATGTTCGGTTGGAGCCATGGCTCGTGCGAAAGGAATCACTCGAATGATTACGCATGAGGCAGATCCTCGCTTGAGAGACGTTGCAATAGAGATGGGCCTGGAGCTTCGAGAGAATCCTGATCTATGTAGAAAATTGGGAACAAAAACTGGATTGAATGCTGCCATAACAGCATATCGAGAAGTCCATCCTGAAACCTCATTGATACCATTTGGGGCCAACATTAATGACATTGATGCAGCAATTGCAGAGGTTGAAAGATTAGAAGCCGTCGGCAAAGGCACATACTTAAAATTAGATACGGTACGAGGTGGTATCGTCGCAGCTGGCGGTGAGGGCCACATTGCCTTACCATTGGGCACAAACAAAAATGAAGCGCGCGATAAAATTCTTGCAATGACAGGAGGTGATGCGCAGTTTATGGGAGTGGCACAAATGCATTTAAGTAATTATCGGGTTCTATCTTTGTCATCGGGCCAAGACAAAACGGGAAAATTTGTTGCCTATGAGGCGCATGAGCAAACGGTAGATGGCAATACAGCAGATGGGGCTTTACCCATAACAGACCCATGGATGCGGACTGAATTTCAACGATTCTGGAACGATGTAAGAAATTTCTATAATTACTTTGGAGTGACAGGAGATCAAAATCTGAATGCCATGGTGTTGACCCCCGAAGATTATGCAATCGCCTGTAGATTGTATGGTGAAAAGCACGTGGCACGTATGGTATTAGTTGATTTTAATTACCGCGCTGTTTCCGGGACAAAAAATGCCATGGCCCGCCTGCAAGAAGATACGGGAATGCGAATGGATTTTGGAATGGATTTCAGGTCGCGTGGCATAAAAGTTGGAGCTGGTTTTGCTGCAAATCCACATCTTATGTTTGCAGTTGGACGAGATTATGGCTTGTATCCAGGAAGAGGGGGTAATTACACAGTAGTCAATATGGGCACATTTACCCCTCATGCAGTAGCAGAGGATCCGTATCTAAAGACACAAGTGATAGCAAATCGCGATAATGCAGCGGCAAGTATTGATCTATATGAAGAAGCCTTGATGGAAAGAGATGCACAGATATTTGCTCGCGATTTGCATATGCCATATGTCGCGCCCATCCATGTTCCTCATTTGCCTGAGGTACAATATCGTAGAATGGTCCGCAGCGGCATGGAACGCGTTTTAAATTTACCTAGAATACATGATAACCAAACAGGTCAAGCTATATGCGGGAATATATGGACAAAACGTTAACATACCTCTATATGAGTTTGGCACAGGAGAACGTACGGTGTATGTGCAGGGAGGAATACATGGGGGTGAAGTAACATATTTTATATTTCATAAGTTAGCACGGTATTTATCAGAAATAGAGTCAAAGCTCAAGGGCAAAGTAACCCTCGCCCCTATTGTGAATCCCGTTGCATGGGGTCAGCGGATGTACTATTACACTGCAGGAAAATTTGATCTATACAAAGGAAAGGATTGGAACAGAAGTTTTCCCGGTTCTGACACTTCTCTTTCAGCGCGCATGAGTAAAACTTTGTTCAGTATTGCATCTCAATATCGTGTGGTAATTGATCTGCACACAGCAAGACAAAGCAAACCATACACGATTCACATGAACGAACAATCTACAGAGCTCATTCGCACATTGGGTCTCTCATATAATTATCATATTGATACTTGCTTGCCGCAAAGTGCTATGTTTATCGGGACTCTCAACGAAGCTTGCGCAAAAAAAGGGATATTAGAGGCCACTATGGAATGCGGTAGTCATGATTCGTATGAAGAATCAGCTATAGAGCCGGTGTACGCATCGATAAAACGCGTGTTTGATACGTTTGGTCTAAAAAAAGCTAGTGCATCAGTGACTCAAATACAGTACGGATTTAAAACTGTAAAAACATTACACTCTCCCCTGTCTTGCTTTGCTCAATATGTTGTCCCGCCTCAAACACATGTAAAGAAAGGGCAGACTATCGCCATGCTTTATCCTTCTAATTCTGTTCAAGATGAAGTACCATTTAAAGCGCCGATAGATTGTGTTGTTTTTGAGCTTCCCAAAACACATATTCTGTGGGAAGGAGATGAGCTTTTTAAAATCGTATCTTTGAATGACTTGTATCCGATAGCATAAAACGTGATAGGCATTTTTTTTCAGTATGAATAGTTTCACCCTTACCCACTTCCCCCACACTTGGTTTCGCAAGCGCATAACTCCGCTTGAGGATGCGCACCTCCCCGTGACATCAAAAGCCTTGCAATATGGGCTTGGATTTTTTGGTGGAGTGAGGGGGTATGTCGGTGAAAGTAGCAGCGCCATACACTTATTCAGGTTGAAAGATCACGTTGCACGATTTTTGCAATCAGCGCGCATTTTGGGGGTGAGTGTTGGTTATACCCCAGAAGAGTTGCAAGATATATTCGTACAGCTCACCCGCAAAAACGCACCAACCGTAGACACATACTATCGCCCTTATGCATTCGCAGACAGCACTGACATTTCCCCCCACTACTTGGGTAATGCGGAATATACATTCGCACTCTACATGCTTCCCTTAGGTGACTATATCTCAACAACGGAAGGGAATGCGGTGTGCGTAAGCTCATGGCACCGCGTACGGGATAACGCCATACCGGCGCGCGGGAAACTTTCTGGGGCGTACACAAACTCTGCGCTCGCCAAGCAAGAAGCGGTGGCAAACGGTTTTACTGATGCGATACTCCTTACAGAAGACGGCCATGTTGCCGAGGGTACGGCGATGAATCTGTGCATGGTGCGTGCAGGCACGCTTATCACACCTCCGGTACAGGATGATGTTTTGGAGGGGATAACGCGCGATACGGTGCTCACTCTTGCCCGTGATTGTGGCATACCAACGGTAGAGCGCAGTATTGACAGGACAGAGTTGTATGTCGCAGATGAACTATTCTTTTGTGGCACAGGGGCTCAGGTTGCATGGATAAGCCATGTCGACAGAAGACGCATCGGGGCTGGTGTTATGGGCCCGGCAACCAAGCACATAAGAGAGATGTTTTTTGAAGTGGTTCGCGGTAAGCAAAAAAAGTATGCCCATTGGCTCACAACAGTGCAAATATAATTGGTGATTAAGTATGACAGATGATGTTTACATTAGTCTTGGCGACCAAAAAGCAGTGCGTGATGCACATCGTGTCCGAAGGGTAGTATTTCAAACAGAGCAAGGCATTTCATCAACAGATGATTTTGATGGCAAGGATATGGAAGCGATTCAGGTGATATATGTGTATTTAGGTAAACCCGTTGGCACCTTGCGACTGAGAGAAATCAAACCAAACACTTGGAAGTTAGAGCGCATGGCGGTTGTGCCTGCTTCGCGGGGCAAAGGCATCGCCTCAACCATGATGCAAAAAGCAATTACACATATAAAAAGTCTGAAGGCGCATGAAGTGGTGCTTGATGCACAACAACAAGCGGTAGGGCTTTATGCAAAGCATGGGTTTTGTGTGGAAGGTGATGTGTTTGAAGAAGTGGGTATTCCGCATGTTACAATGAAACTCTTGTTATAACTTTTATATTTATGGATCAATCACTTACCACCTGTCCAAAATGCGGGTCTGAATTAAAACCAATTGAAACAACTCCGTCCGGCAAAAAATTACAACGGTGCTCACAAGGCAACTGGAATCCTGACACTCGCCAAACCGAAGGATGCACATTTGTTAAATGGATTAATGATCCACCGAAAGAACTTGATGAGAAGTGCCCCAAATGTGGTGCCAACCTTGTCTTACAAACGACTCGCTTTGGTAAAAAGATGAAAAAGTGTTCGGCCGGTGGATGGGACAAAGCAACACGCCAAGCGACAGGGTGCGACTATGTAGATTGGATGGACAGTAAACAGATGCTTGATGAAGATTGTCCCGAGTGCGGAGAAAAACTGGTGCTTCAGACTGTATCTTCAGGTAAGAAGATTAAGAAATGTTCCACAGCCGGATGGGATAAGGAAAATAAAGTGGCGACCGGATGTACGTACACTCAGTGGATGAAAGGCTAACGCTCTATTTGACTTGCTAAATAAAGCGAGGCACTTGAGCCCGGTATTCTCTGTAGTCTGCTCCAAAATGCTTGACGAGCATTTTTTCTTCTTGTTGAATATGCTTCAACAAATACACATAGAGTATCAACACAAAGAACACGAATACACTCTTTAATGCTATCGCCATGCCAAAACACATCAAAATGATGCCCAGATAAATAGGGTTGCGACTAAAGGAGAAAGGGCCTTCGATCACCAGTTTGTTTTGTATTATTTCATCATGTTGGCCCGGCACTCCCCAACTTTCTTTCATGGTGAGTTTTGCCCACACGGCGAATATCACACCGACCGTTAAGAATGTGAGGCCTAAGGATCGAATAGGTATGTCAAAGGGAAGCGCAAGCGGGAAAAACAGCCCCGAGAGAATGTGAAGCAGGTTGAGCGCAACTTGCAGTGCTCGTGTGGCAGGAAATCCCAACATACACAGCCGTTTAGTAGGTGTGGTGATTATCCAAACAGTGCCAACCACAAGGTATCCAAGTGCGATATACACTAAACTAAAGGTGAGTGTGTCTATCATAATGACCTATTATACAGGTTTTACTTTTTGTGCAAGGTGTACGCTCCGACTTTACCATCTTTTACGTCATATCCCGCTTCATTAATCTGGAAACGTAGCGCATCGGCGGTCGCAAAGTCACCTTGTTTCTTTGCTTGTGCGCGTTTTTTGGCAAGACTAACCACTGTCTCAGGTACGTTTTCCACATCATCTTTGGATAAGGCAAGTCCAAAGACATCATTTGCTGTATCCAAAACATCTCGTTTAGTCTGCACATCAAGAGCAGGGTCTTTAACCGCGCTCCATACGGTTGCGAGCGCCTTTGCGGTGTTAAAATCTTGAGCAAGCGTATCTTTTACTTCTTGAGCCAGGGGGTGAAAGGAGTCATGCTGATTAATGCGAGCAGGCAGAGCGGCATGTGCATCTTGCAATTTTTCAAGGGCTTTTTGAGATGCCTCAAGTGCGTTCCAGGTGAAATTCAGTTCACTGCGATAATGGCTTTGCAGAAATAGTAGTCGCAGTGCATGAGGATGAAAGCCTTTGCTCACAATATCGTTGAGTGTGATGAAATTCTCAAGAGACTTACTCATCTTTTGTCCTTCAATTTGGACAAAGTTATAATGCACCCAATACTTAACAAAGGGCTTTTTACCCGTTGCCCCTTCAGATTGAGCTATCTCATTGGGATGATGCACCGATATATGGTCGATTCCTCCCGTGTGTATGTCTAATTGTGGCCCGAGGTGGTGCATGCTCATCGCCGAGCATTCAATGTGCCAGCCGGGAAACCCATCTCCCCATGGGCTTTGCCAATGCATAGTGTGATCTTGAAATCTACCAACCCGCCGAAACCAGAGAGCGAAATCATGAGGATTTTTTTTATGAGCATCGGTTTGCACTTCTGCCCGCACCGCTTGTCGTTTCTCGTTGAGCTTTTGCCCGGCGAGCTTCCCATATCCTTCAAATTTGCTTGTATCAAAGTAAATCGCTTCATCGGTGGCATATGTGTATCCTCGCTTTTCAAGTGTTTGAATGAGCGCTATCATCTGAGAGATGTGCTCTGTTGCCTTACATACCATATGGGGGGGTGATATCCCCATGCTGCGTATCGCCTCATTAAAATAGTCGGTGTAATAATTCGCCACTTCCCACACCGTTTTACCCGTTTTGCGGGCACCTTTTTCTAGTTTGTCCTCACCTTCATCCGCGTCGCTCACTAAATGCCCGACATCAGTTATGTTCATTACATGTTTCACTTCGTATCCCATCAGTGTCAGTGTTCGGCGCACGACATCATCCCATGTGTATTTCCAAAGATGTCCGATGTGCGTGTAGTCATACACCGTAGGCCCACAACAATACATATTCACGGTAGGCGGATTCATGGGTTGAAACTCTTCAACAGCTCGAGAGAGGGTGTTATATATGCGCATGAGTGCATTATACGCAAATAGTTGCGATTGTCACCGCATTTATGAGTAATATCTGTACAATATACGAGCATTAGATCGTATGAAATCCTCCCCTTCAAAGCATAAGCGCCGCGACATGCACATTGATGTGTTGCGTGCTATGGCAATACTTTGGATGATTGTGATGCACATAAATCCCTCTTTTCCTCAGTATGCATGGGCGAATTTCATTTGGAACATTGGCCAATGGGTGGTGCCGGCGTTTATCCTGTGCTCCATTGCAGTTGATAAAGAGAACGTGCAATCGTTTAAAGGATATGTTTCCTACCTTATCAAACGTTTGAAGCGTTTGCTTGTCCCCTACTATCTTTGGCTTATATCATATCTGTTACTTGCGGTTGTTTTAGGAGGTAAGGTTTTGACATTTCCCTATGTGTGGAAAAATATATTGCTTGTCGGTGGGTCTAACTACAATTGGCTTATATTTTTGTTTGTCATCGTTACTGTCGCGGTTCCTGTTTTGCGCTTCATCGCACATAAATCTGAAGTGTGGAGCGTGCTCTTTTACTTTGTAGCGGCAAGTGTGAGTGTCATTTTTGTTCAAAATAGATCATACTTTAATGCCAACTATAGGTGGTGGATGATTATTCCTTGGTGGGGCATCACTCTTGCGGTGATATTGCTTTTACAGTGGTGGAAAAAAAAGCGATACACCAATATTGCTGCACTCTTTATCACGAGCTTGAGTGTGTATTGGTATTGGTATTTGCACTTCCTTCGAAATGGTGCAAGCACGCACACCTTCCCCCATAAGTATCCTCCCGATATTTACTTTTTTAATTTTGGCATCTGGTCGGTCATAGTTGCATTTGTGCTGACATACTTTTTAGCCAGTCGACTTAATCCATCAGGATATATCAGTCGATTTCTCACCTTTACGAGCAAATTTTCATACACTATATTCTTTGTTCACATTTTAGTGTTATATGTCGTGGGGCTGCAATTTAATGGGAAAAATACCAGTTACTTAGCGTACTCTGCTCTTATTTTCATACCCACATATGCGATTACGTGGATAATGCCCCGAGCAAAAGTGCTAGTTGCCTCAACTGCTCAGCAGATAATTACTCGTCTAAGCTAAATAGGTGCTCAAGCTTATGCCGACTCATTAGTCAGAAGATCTGCAATTCTGCGAAGGAGTGCTCCCGTCACAATCTCAAATGACCCTCGTTGGCCTGAGGCGATGCCGAGCTCGCATTCAAGCACGCGTGATTGAGGGTTGGCAGGATCTTTGAGGACGCGATATGACAAAAGCATGCCGGGAACAGCAGGCATATTTTCCGATCGGGGGCCGATGCGTTCACCCCTTCGTTCCAGCCCATACACCGCTGTTGCCATGCGCGCATAGATTTTGGTTTGAAGCGGTGCTTGAGTTTCATTAAAACAGGTTTGCTGAAGATCGCGCCATACATCTTGCCATGTTGATTCGGGTAAGATTTCACCTTTGTACAAAATGTTACGAGTAGTAAAAAAATCTTGTAATGAGCGTGCATCGGTGACAACTTTTAAGTGAATCTGACTCATGAGATCATTTTGGAGCTTTGGTGCGTTGACAAAGTGAGTAAGAAGCTCAAGAATAAGTTTGAGCTTCTGTATTGCCTTAGTTCTTTCTATTTCGTTTTCTAGGGGCTTTGTCCAAGATTCTTGCGCTTTTGCGGTTGGTTTCAGTTGTGCGAGTGCGCGTGCTAATGCACTTTTTTTTTCTTCGGTTACTTCAGAGTATTGTGTCAGATGTCTGTTGAGTATGGGGAGAACGTTATCTTGAGTTAACCTTTGTTGGGTTGCTAATGCATATACTTCTTGATATGCCTGTTGATATGATGTTAGAAACTTCTGAATGGGCACAAATAGCTCACCCATAATTCGAGCGCCAAATGCCGCGTCATCTTCTCCTTCAAGCAGAGTGTCGGGTATTTTGATTTGCATGGATTTTCCGTGTTCAGCGGCTATGGTGGTTGCGGATGCGATGTGCTCTGCTCGAATAATGCTTGCACCAAGTTCATCTGGGACACTTGCCCGCAATATCTTGGCAAGCACGGGAAGCGTATGAGTTGCTAAGTAGTCGCTTAATGTATCAAGTGATTTTACGAACAAACTCAGTTCTTCCTGAGCCAACGCCGCAAGAGGTTTATTTTGGATTGGGATGGTGCGTTGGCCCTCAGGAAATATCTTTGTAACAGCGGTCATTAATCGCTCATATGTGTCATATTCCTCACTCGTCAAATCGGCGCTTCGAGATTTACCAATAAGCAGTGCGAATCGATCCATCGGCACAAATCGCGTGAAATCATGACGGGGCTTAAGAGTTGCGGGCCCTCGCCCACTATCGAATTTCTTTTGTTCATCATTTGGGCTGTGTCCAATGTTGCAGTAGCCTCGCTGGTATTGCGGGTCCAGCTTCAGTGTGTCAAAAATATATTGACGTACATCAAAAAATCCGGGAGGGATAGGAATGCTTCCGGGGTTTTCGTTCATAAATGTAATGATTGCATCGGTAATCGGCCCCAACAAAACATCGTTATACACCTCTGCAATCACCGTTTTGTTTCGCAAAGTTAATTCAACAACGCGCAGGTTTGCTTGTTGTGTTGCCTTATCCAAATTATCCTTATCTATATCAGACAGTTCAGAAAGAGCCTGTGTGGGTTCGGTAAAGAATGCAAGCGCATCTACTGCCTTGTATCTTTCGACAACATCTGTTTGAGTTGTGTCTTCCACAAAACACCAGGTGACAAAATGAAGAGGGAGTTGTATGGGTGCTTTATCACGTGAAGGCTGAATATGAGCGGGCAATCCGTTTGCAGTTGCACCCGGTGTTTCAGAGCCTACGCCGTGTGTTTGTCGGAATCGCTTAATGACTTCCTGGGCATCTGCGCGCAAATAGGTGTGAGGATCAAGTGCCATACTGCAACCCACGACGTATTGATATCTATCATTTATGGGAATGCTTTCAAGCACTCCCAATGCTCTCATCTCATCGACGATTAAGGCATAGTTTGGTCTTTCTTGTTGCGCGGCGAGCGTTTCAACCAATCGAAGTCCAAGATCAGCCGCTTTGGGAGCAGTAACAATAGGCATGCCGAATTCTTGAGTAGCTTCGCTCAACCGCGCCGTCAGTTGTGTTGTGTGATCAAATATATTTGGATGATTTGGGATTTCTTCTGATGCTGACATATATGAGAATATAAGGGATTATACAGAGAGATGATGTTTGTTCGCTTAACAATTTTGCATGAGCGTTGATACAATATCCCTATGAACCTACTTGCTCGTAACGCTAAAACAACTCTCGAACACTACATTACTCTCATAGATCCAAGACTAGATGACTATTGGCGCAAGGAATTGTCGCTGGGGTTTGGATTTAATGAAAAACAGCGGACACTCGTTGTAAAAATTATTGATCACGCTCAGGAGCACAACTTGCGCCCCGCCAAGCGACTTCGCGCATCGTTTGTTCACTATGGATATCTGCTCAATCATCGTGAAATTGATGAGCGCATATGGAATGCGGCCATGGCGGTGGAACTTGTGCACACCGCGCTTTTGATGCACGATGATTTTATGGATCAAGACGCCACCCGTCGTGGCAAGCCCACAACCCATGAATATTTTGCAAAGGGCGACACCCACTATGGCCATGCAATGGCAGTAAGTGTGGGTGATGCGGTGCTTTGTGCTGGATTTCAGTTACTTATGGAAAGCGGGTTTGATGCAGTTCCGCTCAAAAGTGCCATGAGCAAGATGTTGCGTGGTATAGCAAATACGGCGCACGGGCAGGCATACGATGTGAGCTTGGAAAAGCTGAGAAACGAGTGGACAGAAGATGATGTGATGACCGTGCACAAGGCCAAGACATCTATTTATACGTATGAAAATCCACTATATATTGGAGCATATTTGGGAGAAGCTGCCCCTCACGTATTTCCGCTATTACATGCATACGCCATGGATGGAGGTGTCGCGTTTCAGTTGCAAGATGACATATTAGGTGTATATGGTGATCCCGAACGAACAGGAAAATCTGCAAACTCAGACCTACTGCAAGGAAAGGCAACTCTTTTGGTTATGAAAGTATTTCATGAGGGTACCGCCGCCCAAATACAGGCTGTTGAGAGCGTATGGGGAAAACGCAGAGCATCAGCGGCCGATATCCAAGATGCAAAGCAGGCGATCATTGACTCCGGCTCTTTGGAATATTCAAACACCATCTCACGCACGTATGCTGCACAGGCAGCGCAGTATGCACGTAAGCTTCGAGCCCTCGATTTAAATACCGAGGCTATCGACTACATTGAGGGTGTGGCAGAATACATGGTGCATAGAGAGCTGTGAAGCCCAACTATCAAGTGGTATCTTTCATCTGAAGTGCTTCGCCTAGCTATAGGGATTAGGAACAGCACAAACTCCTCTATCCAATCTTCACCTTATATCTATTTCCAAACTCAGTAAGAAATGCTTTTGCGTCGTTGTAGTTGTATCCCCAGCTGATTGTTATTACACCCGATTCTTGAATGAAACTCACCACTCCTATACCAAGCAATCTGAAAAAGAACGATTGAGAAAGATTGGTGCTTTCGATTTGGGACACAGGAAGACTGACATCTCCTTGTTTCAAAAGGTTTTTAAAATGAACATCAACACTATTTTCTTTCAATTCGATAGTTGCGTGTGAGGCATATGTCAGGCTGTCTGCAACGATATAAGCAAGGTAAAGGAATGATGGTAGCAATACAATTAGCCAGCCAACTATTGCTGAAACCTTATCGAATACCCCTGCAAGTCCAAGTACAAAAAAGGCAATAATAAACAACCCGAAGAACTTTATTACGAAACTTATCTGCAGTACATTTGCTAAGACAATCGCAACCTTATTGCTAATAGTTATCTTCATTGAAGGGTTTGAAATAATAATTAGCTTGAATTATAGCAGAGTTAAGAGAATTTTGTGCTACTATAGGTTAATCTGCTGAACCAAACAGACAAGACTGTAAACAGTATCTTAAATAGTGACGGTCTCACTTTTCTCTCAAATATTATCAAAGGATTGTGTGAGATTTGTTTTATGACACTTTCATATAAATCCATAGATAGCATAATAGGGAGCAGATATTGTTTGGGAAAGTATTTCAAACCCGCTCGAGATTCGCGCAAAATACGCTGTGCACGATCAAGCTGGATATGCATGAGCTTAGTGAATTCATACCTGTGGGTCAAAGCATATTGCTTGGTCAATGGTTCTGTGAGGTTGCACATTGCAAGTTCATCCTGAGGAATATAGCACTTTCCTGCCTTAGTGTCTTCATCAATATCCCGTGCAATGTTCACCAGCTGCATAGCCTCTCCAAGTTTGCGTGCGTAGGCGTAGGAATCGGGATGAAGCTCCATGATTTGAGTCATATACAAACCCACCACTTCCGCGACCCCATATATGAAGCGGGATAACTTGGCATATGTAGCATATGATTTGTTGGCCAAATCAATATCTTGAGATGCGAAATAATCCCAGATTAACCCCCCATCAAGGTTCCGGCGCTTGACGAGCTTGCCAAATGCCTGCACTATGCTGTCATTCACATCTACGCCCGCCAGCGCTTGTTTAGTTTGCGCTTTCATTTTTTCATAGCGGGCCATATCTACTTGTGGAGCATCCACCATATCATCACTTGTTCTTAAGAATGCATAGAGTATGTGAATATCATTTCGGACAGCTTTTGGGTATAGAAGCGATGCAAAATAAAATGTTTTACTTGCATTGCGAGTGATGCGTGCGAAATCAGGAGGGATTGCTTTCATGTTTTTTGATGAGGTTGTGCACGATTTGGGCCGATATGATGCCGATGGGTAATCCGATGCCGGGATTGGTGTACTGGCCGGCATAATACAAATTTTTAACTTTCGAACTCATATTTCGTGGGCGAAATATGGCCGTTTGTAAAAGAGTGTGCGCAATGCCAAATGCCGAACCTTCGTAAGCGTAATAATCACGGATAAAGTCGCGGTGGGAATACAGACGTTTGACGACAATGTGATTTCTGATATCTTGCTTGATGATGCGCTCAATGTGTTCAAGTACTTTGTCTGCGAATGCTTCGCGCACCTCATCGCTGTCATCAAGCCCCGGTGCGACGGGCACAAGCACAGTGAGTATATCGGTGCCATCTGGCGCTATGGTGGTATCTGTTTTGGTGGGTCGACACATGTAGTAGGAAGGGTCTTTAGACCATTCCTTCGTTTTGTACACGCGTTCAAACTCCTTTTCCCATTCATCTCCTAAATAGAGGCTATGATGTTCGACATCATTGGTGAGTTTTGTATCAAGCCCAATATAGATAAGAAGCGCAGATGGCGACAGTGTCTTTTGTTTCCAATATTCGGCAGGATACGTTTGATACGCTTTTTCAAGCAGTTTTGTTTCCACATGCGCATAGTCGGCGGCACAGACGACCACATTACCGTCAATGGGACCTCTGTTGGTCATAACTCGTGTCGCTCTCCCCTTCACTACCTCAATTTTTTGTACTTCATGCTCTACTTTTACAACTACCCCATGATCTTTACAGAGCTTTTCAAAAGCCTCAACAAGTTTATACATCCCCCCCATGGGATACCATATGCCAAGGTCAAAATCTGCATGAGCCATGAGCGAATAAAATGCGGGTGTATTAAACGGTGAGCCTCCCAAAAATACCGTCATAAATTCCATCAGTTTTTGCAGGTGCCTATCTTTAAACGATGAGGCGACTTTTTGATGATACGACTTCAAAAGCCCAATATGGGGCATACGAGCAAGCGTCTGAGGTTTTGCGAGTTCCCACGGGATGAGCCCATCGTAGTCAATGCGTACCAAGTCTTTCATCGCAAACGCATAGAGATCACGGCTTGATGCAAGAAAGTCTTGCAATTTCTTACCCCCCTCGTGCTCGTTTTGGTTAAAGATTTCTATGGTGCGATTGAGATCATCGGTTATGGTGATTGTTTCACCGTTGCTGTAGAAGATTTTGTAGTGTGTCTTAAGTTTGTGCAAGTCCATGTAATCTGATGGCTTTTTCCGAAACAGAGCGAAGAAGCGGTCAAATTCATCAGGCATCATGTACCATGAGGGCCCCATGTCAAAGGTGTATCCTTTTTCTTCAAACACCATGGCTCTGCCCCCAACACGCTTGTTTTTCTCAAGCAGTGTAACGGAGTGGCCATCTTGAGCACAAAGCGCTGCAGTAGCAAGACCTGCTATACCTCCCCCGATAACCACTATGTGTTTTGACATATGCCAATTATATTATATCGGACTTCTTTGCTTTTTCTTATTGAACCATGCGTAAAACTCCCGGGCGCTTAGCACTTGCTCATGACAGAAAGCCTCGTAAATATCAACACTGGAAAACGCCTTATGATAATCCGGATCTTTGGCTAGTGCGGTTTTTAGCGACAGAAAAGATTGTGCATCAATGGATTTGTATTTTTCTATCCAACGGTCTCTTAAGGAAAGCTCATGTGCGGTTTCATGTGGGTTCATGATCCAGATATCGATTTTCCATTGATGAATATACAGGCCAATCCATACTCCCTTGGGTCTATCTTTCTTATTCTTGTTTCGGTTATCAAGAGTTTTGATGGTTGCATGCTCAATTGAACGGATTGAGCTAAGTACATCGTCTGCCAACTTCAAATCATCACCAGGAATCTCAAGCACCAAATCCAAATCCCTCCATACCATAAGGTTATATGCGTAGCTTCCTACCATGTGTACGGTGCCAAACTCGAAGAGACGATCAATAAGTTTCATATCCGAAAGTATCTTGTCTGCTTCATCGTGGAGAATTTGTGCTTGTTGGAGATAGTCCATATGAAATGTCTAGTGTTGAAGTGTGAGCACATTAATCTCCGGGCTTTCATACGAATGGTGCTTGTTAATCGCAGAGATGACATCGGGCACATTTTCATGTGGACAGATCATCTCGATGCGAAATTGTGGTTCTTCGCTCAGCGCCCCTACAGTTCCGGTGGTGGGATGCGCGCCGGGAAGTGGTTTCCAGTAGCCTGTGCCTTCTGTCACAAATGCACAGTGCGAATAGTTGCCAATAATGCCCGCCCCAGCTTGTGCCATAACATCAATAAGTGTTTTGACGTCTTTCTGTGGTGCAAATACGATGATTTTGGTGAGCAACTTATCCACGTTTCAAAAAGAAATTTTTATATCGTTGTAGTGCGGATATGATGCCAGGATGCAAGGGATGGGGAAAATTTCTCATCTTATACCAACCAATTTCCTCGATTTTGTGTGGTTCATTATTGCGAACTTCACTTGGTCGAACGAGTACGAAATATGGCACAATAATCCAATGACTTGTTTCTTTTCCTTCATTTCTGATTAAACTAAACGGAGGCAACCCCTCTTGAATGACTCCTTGGCATCCATACTCCTCCGAAACCTCTTTGAGAACGTTCTCTTCCAAAGAGAGCCCCTTCTCGAGCTTGCCTCCTCCTGTATCCCATTTTCCCACTTCATCTCGACAGTTGACACTTCTTTTATGAAAGAGGAATAATCCATTTCCATCATTGCAGTAAAACGGAGTGGAAATACCGATATAGTCAATACCAGGTCTCATATCCATATCCTGGGTATCATACACTAAATAATTATATGTATACCTCCGCGATAGCGTCGGGATGGCGAGACTTGTCATGCCAAAGGCAGATCCGCCTCTGGCGGAAACTCGCGACCTTCCATTGATATGAATACTCAATAGGTCTCCGCCTCCGCGATAGCGTCGGGATGGCGAGACTTGAACTCGCGACCTCACGGTCCCGAACCGTGTGTTCTACCATCTGAACTACATCCCGACGCTACGGCGGACAAGGCGAACCGTGAAAGCTTTCAGTCAAAGGCTGATCCGCCCCTGGCGGAATCTGCATTCTTTCAGTCCCATTGTATCAAACTTAATTCTCCCTGCCCTTGATATAACAAGAACCTTTGGTTGTTCCGACTTTTTGCACATGCCCACTATTCACAAGCTGGGCAATGTCATAGCGTAAAGTCCGTATCGGCACCCCGAGAAACCGTCTATGAATACCATCCATGGTTATGTAGGGATGATCCTTGATGATGTTTACTATCTCCTCCCGCCGAGGTGATAGGTAATGACCAGTGCTGATTTGTTTATGAGTAAGCTCCGCATGCAAAGCAGTGAGTTCGTTGGTAAGCGCCTCAAGCATAAAGAGTAAATACCCACCAATGTCTTTTGTACCAATATCAATATATCGATAATACAAATCTCGATGGGACTCCAAGTAATGATCGAAAGGAATGATAAACGGAAATGTCTGCCCCTGTGCATTCAAAGTCAAAGTCACCAGGAGCCTTCCCACTCTTCCATTTCCGTCGATAAAAGGATGTATTTTTTCAAAAACCAGATGTGCAATGAGTGCGGTTAAAATAGGAAACTCAGCGGGTTCATTACAATACGCAAGCAGAGTATCTAAGTCTTTACGCATTGTTATGGGCGGAGGAGGAAGATATCGTACTCCTCCAAACTGATCGAAGATGGCATTTTGTTGGGTGCGCAGATTTCCCGCATCAGCACTTAGGCCGTTTAATACTTTAGCATGTAATTCACGTATGGTTTTCGGTGTTATTGGTGAGCGTATAGGAATATGTTTGATATATTCAATCGCATCAATGAGGTTGAACACTTCTTGTTTTGCCTGTTCGTTTTTTGAGTTTTCAAATGAGGATTCTGAAAGTTTATTGCCTTCAATTCTTGCAGAATAGAGAGAACTTTTTAATACAGCTTGGCTCTCCACTTTTCGTAAATATGACAATGGCACATCAACAGCCAATACCATTTTGCGGGCAGTTTCATAGGAAGCGAGTGATTGTATAAGGGTATAGTTAATCGTGGGTGTTGGGATCTTCATGAGCCCATTGTAAAATAGTGTCAAATAATTGTCAAATTATTGCCGAATAATGATAAATTAAGAATATTACGGTCACTGAGGGATTTAGTAACCGATAATGGAGTCACCCTTGTACGCATTCAACTATTCGATGACATGTGCATCGGCGTATAGATATGGTAAACATTACTTCGCTCCTCCCGCCTTGGTTTCGGGGTGCTGCTCTGTGGTTGCTTTTCTGCGCGGTTGTCCGAGCTTTTGTTTTTGCTTTCCTTGCCCGCCGCTTTGATTTTGCTCTTCTTGTTGTTTTTTTTGTTGTTCTTCTTTTTTCTTTCGCTCTTGCTCTTCCTCTTGCTTCTTTTTGTCTTGCTCTTGCTTCTTTTTCTGCTCTAAAAACTGCACATATTCATCCTGATATTTTTTGAAAAATTGCTTGAGTTGCAGTGACACCGATTTGTCTTTAGATCCGGCCTTTTGCATATCAAGCGGCGTATGATTTTTGCCCTCTTTTGCTTCCTTATTTTCAACCATAGGCTCACGGGGAAGCCCGTAGAGTTCTCGCGTCCATGCATTTGGGTCCCCGATGCTGATTGCCGCTTTAACAGAGCTTCCTACACTGCTGTGTGGGCCACTGCTACCTTGCGCTTGTTTGGCGAGGGGGTTGTTTTGAGGGTCTTGGCCGGCCCCCTGCTCAAGCATCCGCTCAAAAGAGTCTTCTGGGAGTTTTTGGTGATGGCTCATAGGTTAATAGTACAGAGTACAGAGTACAAAGTACAGAGAAATAAACACATCCAGTCATCTAAACTTGTCGCAGTTTAGCAATCATTGACGACGTCATTTTCTTAGTTTCTATTATTAATGACAATATTTCCTCATATGTTCTTTTGTCAATATAAGTTAGCTCGAAAGCCATGCAGTTCATAGAACGCACCTCGGCTAATGATCCTTTTGCAATTATTAGATATCGAATAAATTGCTTGTTGTTATGCTGTTCAAAACCTTCTGCGATATTATTCATGACAGAAATCGAAGCGCGTTGCATTTGATCTTTGAAACCAAAATCACGAACGTTAGTAAGTTTCTTGTAGACAAGAAGTGATAGGGTTTTTGCTTTTTGCCAGATTACGAGTTCCTCAAATACTGATATCGTCATATGAGCATTGTACTCTGAACTTTGTATTCTCTATGCTGTACTCTGTACTCTGTACTTCGTACTTTGTGGTTATATGATTCCCAGCTCCGCCTTTCCTTTCTCGCTCACCATACCGTCATTCCAGGGGGGGTCGAAGGTGAGCTCCACATCAATGGTGTCGGGTGTGTAGCCAAGGGGGGCTAAAGCCTTGTGGATATCATCATGGATGGTGTTAAAAAGCGGACACCCCATAGAAGTGAGCGTCATAATCAGCTTGACTTCTTTTTCATTGGGAAATTCAACATCATATACGAGCCCAAGATCGACAATGCTAATATCAAGCTCTGGATCAACCACCGTCATGAGCTGGTTTATCACATTATCTTTTGTAATACGCATACACGGGAAGTATACTATGGGCATTAGTATTGTTCTTCTCAAAGTTAAAAAATCAGAGTGAAAGAATTAGTACCCTGCACACAGAAAGTCCCTCCTTGTGATCCTAAGAAATGTCCTCAGGAGTATTGTGAATGGCGCGATAGAGTTTGGATTATACAGCACATGAGTGAGGGCCTAGATAGTGGTATTAAGGGATGGGGGGGGTTAATAAAGCCTAACAACAAACCTCGAACTCAACGCAGGTAAAAACACTGCTATAATGAGTATTATTCTTCGAGATTAGAAACGTTATGTTATTTATCTATTTGTTATTCGTGCAATTATGACACAACCTAAAGTTCGTTTTGTTCCGCTGGGCGGCATTGTTGGCGTAACCAAAAATATGTATCTTTATGAGCTTTATGATGCTGATAAGCTCAAAGATATCCTTATTGTTGACTGTGGCATCGGCTTTCCATCAGCCGCAGAACTGGGCGTTGATTTGCTTATTCCTGACATTAGCTACCTCGCCGACAAGAAGGATAAGATTAGAGCAATACTGTTGACCCACGGCCATGAGGATCATATCGGCGCCCTCCCCTATCACTATGAGGCGCTTGGGTTGCCACCGCTTTATACGGGCAAACTCACTGCCATGTTTATTGAAAAGAAATTGGAAGAATTCAACATAATTCCCGATTTAACCGTCGTTAAGTTGCGCAAAGAATATGAATTTGGTGGATTCAAGGCAACATTCATAAACACTGCACATTCTATCCCCGACACTCATCATATCATCATAAAAACTCCCATAGGCACGCTGTATCATGGTCAAGATTTTAAGATGGATCTCACTCCGCCCTATGGTGCGCCACCCGATTTTTATTCAATGACCAAAGTTGGTGAAGAGGGTGTCTTGGCCCTGATGTCAGATGCTTTGGGAGCGTTTCGTGAGGGCATGACGCTCTCTGAAAGTGTCGTTGGAGAATCGTTTGAAGAAGAAATGCGCAAGACAAAAGGAAAATTCATCATGACGACATTTGCATCCAACATTTCACGCATTCGTCAGTGCGCGGAGGCCGCCGTGAAGTTCAATCGCAAGATCATCTTTCTGGGGCGGACCATGACCAAAAATACCGAATCGGCCAAAGAAATTGGTTATCTCCCCTTGCCCGAAAAACTCATCGGTGATGAGCGAGAAATAATGAAATTGCCACCCAATAAGGTATGTATTATCGCAACAGGAAGTCAGGGCCAAGATGGATCAGCTATTGCGAAAATGGCGCAGAACCAACATAGGAGTATTAAAATCCAGGCGGGTGACAAGATATTCTTTTCCTCAGACCCAATACCTGGCAACGAAGAAGAAGTCTATGCCATCATCGAACAATTGGCGCTTCGAGGCGCAGACGTTGTGTATTCTGATGTGTCAGAGCAAATACACGCATCAGGGCACGGCAACATCGATGACTTGAAGTTGCTTCTCCGCTTTACTCAACCTAAGTATGCTATCCCCATTGGCTCAACCATCAGACACCATATGCAGTATCAGAATTTGTGTACAGAGCTTGGAATGAAACGCGAAAATGTGTTCTTGTTGAATGAAGGCCAAACTATAACATTTGAAGGAGCTGGTAAGGCTCGACAGTCAGAAACCATTGAAACCCAATCAATTTATGTCGATGCATACGGGGTGGGTGATATCGGCAATATGGTGCTTCGCGATCGAAAGACATTGTCGTCTGAGGGAATAGCTGTTGGGGTTTTGATTATTGACGGGCAGAGCAAGCAAATGGATGTGCGCATTGTTTCTCGCGGATTTGTATTTGAGAAGGGTGAGCAGGGGCTATTTGATGAAGCGGCGAACATCGTCAAACGCGTCGCCTCAAATAGGCTTGCGCCGGTAGGAGCCAATGAAGCATCGATGGAGATACCAAGTCTGAAGAAAGAAGTGATTCGAGAGCTCGAACGCTATTTCAAAGATCAAACCGGGAGAATGCCACTTGTTATTGTAGAAATAATTGTTGCATAGAAGTAGGCTTAAGATTATTGACCATATTTGAAAAGAAATAGTTATGTTTTTAATGATTTAGAATACAGAGCTTACCTATGGCCAAACTCCCTGCATCACTTCAGAAAGTATCACTGTTTCTTAGGAGGTTGCCGGGCATTGGTGAGAAGTCAGCCAATCGTTTGGCATTTTTCTTGTTGCGATTACCAGAGCAAGACCTTATTGATTTTGCCGGTGCACTCTCAAATTTAAAATCACAAACTAAACGATGTGCTATTTGTGAAAATTTCTGCGAGCAAGATGATATATGTGATATATGTCAAGACACCAAGCGCGATCATCAGGTGATAACGGTGGTTGAGTCAGTCCTTGACATTTTATCCTTTGAAACAGGTGGGATTTATGACGGCGTGTATCATGTGTTGCATGGCAAGATAGACCCGCTCAATAGAGTATCTGCCGAAGATTTAACAATCGATAAACTGATGGAAAGAGTGCAAAAAGGTGGTATTAATGAAATTATTCTTGCGACCAACCCAGACATGGAAGGTGAGGCAACCGCAATGTATATTAGAGATAGAATTGCCCATATCAAAAATGAGCACAACCTCCACGTCACGGTGACACGTTTAGCTTATGGGCTCCCGATGGGAGGAAATGTTGAATATGCAGACTATGTTACGCTGAAAAAAGCCATTCAAGGAAGAAGCACATTTTGATGAAGCGTTGGTGCACACCGATGCTGATACTATGCCTCACTTCCTCTTAACACTTATTTCATCTGCATGAGCTTTTTTGCCGCCTCTTGTTGAATTTTTTTCATTGCTTCATTAACTGCAACCAACACTCTGTTTTCAACCACCCCATCGATGCTGATTTCTTGCAATTGCATATCTCCGCGCACCGTCACTTTCACTCCATTGTATTCGTGAGATAGCTCCTGCTTCTTAAGATCATCTTGTAACGCCTTCATTTTGGTGAGATCACCGAGATTGCCAATGCCGGGAATATTCATAGGAAAATAATAAATAATTGCTAATTGTTCCATCTTCAGTTCATCATGTGTTTTGACAATAGTCTATGATTGCAACTTGAATAGCAGATGAGGGAACTGGTGAATTTTTACTCACGAGATATGCCTCATGCATGAGTTTAAGAAGTTTGGCAATCTGAGCAGGGGTAAAATTCATATCGTCTACCGGGTAATCAGGCTCAATGCCGTTTTTGATAAGCATGAGTGCATGCAGTCGTTTGATCGTGTCTTCAATAAGTAGTTTAACATCACCCCCTGATTGGGCGTACTCTTGAAGCCATGTAATAGCCTCAGGTGCTTTTTTTTGTACCAAATAAGCAAGTAGCTTATCTTTACTGCGCACTCCGATATAAGTTTGGGCTTTTTCAAATTCAAGTGCGTCTTGAGCGATAAGTTCTTCAAGCAGTTTTGTCGCATCTCGAAAAGACCGGTCGCAATTATGCGCAATGAGCTGTTTTGTTTCAGAAGAAATGTGCAATTTTTCTCCTTTTTCAATCCGACCGAGCATAAGAAGAATGTCGGAAACGGTAGCGGTCCCAAAGTCTACGCGCACACATCGTGATTGGATTGTCGCGGGGATTTTATCAATTGCAGTGGTTGCAAGAATAAATATCGCGTGTGCCGGTGGCTCTTCTAATATTTTCAACAGTCCATTGAATGCGCTTGTTGATAGCATGTGCACCTCGTCAATGATATACATTCGATATTTTGCCACCATCGGGCTGTAGCCAATATCCTCAATGAGTTTGCGAACATCATCTATGCCGGTATTGTCTGCACCGTTTATTTCTTGTACATCGGCTGATGAGCCATTTTCAATACTGGTAACAATTTGAGCATCAACTTCCGCCTCACCTGTTTGACAGAGCTCTTTTGCGAGAATGCGAGCAACAGACGTTTTTCCCATACCCTTATGTCCGGTAAAGAGCCATGCATGAGGGACATCTTGTGTCTTTAAATAATTTTGGATAACCACGCGCACTCGACTATTGTCGATTTCATCAACAGTGCGTGGTCGGTATGTGAGGTATAACATGTGAAGTGAGTGATGGAACTATACCAAATATGTGCAGTCATTTCACTACAGGCGTGACATATGCGAAACGTAGTCAGTTCCTAATGATTATTTCGCTAAATTATTGATTCCATGCTCAATGAGATAAGTGAGCATGTCATTCACTTTTTTATTGCGCTCGGCGGCGAGTAACACTGCCTGAGGGTAGCAGATAAATATTTCACCTAATAAATCGTCCTCAGCTATAGCTGATGGCAGCGATGCATGGGCAAGGTTTGCATGAAGCGCGTCCCCATCGATGATCGTCGCCTCCTTAATCATTTTTTTGGTTGTGACATATGAGAAAGAAAGAACAGGAAGTGCCTCCGGCTCACGCTTGTATACGGTTGCGATATACAGCATTTTCCGCTTTCCCACAAAAATGATGTTGAGGGATTTTTTCCCATCAAAACCCAATCGAGCCAAATGCTCGTGAGCTACCTTCTTCACGAAAAGCCTGTCTACTTTAAACCGAGCTGAATCAATGATGTGAATCATATCGTTACGGACGAGATGTTCGTGTGCGACCCGATCGAAGTAATGGCTTGCGCATACGAGTCCCTCGACGTTTTTTACCCCGCATCTTCTCTTCTTCCTTACGGACGAGGGAAGGCTTTTTGTAGTATTTGCGAGCTCTCAACTCATCGACGAGATTTTCTTCGTAATTGATTTTGCCAAATTTCCGCCAAACAATGTCTGACGGCTCTCCTTTATTACGTTTAACAACAACCATGAAATGATATACAACCTCCTTTAGATCTGTAAATACTAAAACGATACACGTATCAAAACACAAACCCTATTGTACTAAAACATCTGCAATATTTCTATGAGTCTTGCGGTGGTGATGGGTGAAGGTTTCATGGTGGGATTCACGTTCGAACCATTAATGAGCATGTGCTTGCTTTGATGGAAGAACCAAGTTCCCACCATATCTTCTTTGAGTATGAATGTGTGGATGGCAGTGAGGTCATAAGCGGGTTTGGGGAGACAAACGATTCTAATGTTGCCTTGTTTTGGGTCTTTGCGGGCAACCAACTGAAATCCTCGTTTTTGAGCATATTTCATACTGTCGTTATTACTATTTTCCATGACAATGGTCTTGCCAAATGCCTTTGTTTCAAATACTACTCCTTCAGACAAATTGCGCTCCGCTTTAATCTTATTTTTCATAACCTGCAATATGGCGTCAAAAATAGACAAACTAAGCTCAACTTTCTGCGCATCCTTGAGATCAGTATGAATAAGACCGCTGGTTATTTGATCAAGAGTAAAATCATGATAGTCTGCCGTAACATCAGCGTAGTACACGTTTTTAAAGTTGTCGTAATCGTTAATTACGTGCGCCATACGCTTAAGTGGCGCTTTGTCATACACGGGAATATGCTCATGCAGGTCTAAATAGTCAAATATTCGCACAAACGCACAGGTTTCTGAGGCGATCTGATGATGGTCAAACATGCCGCAACCCGTATCCACATGCACAATATTGGGGTCCGAATCAGGGGCAGCATTTTCATACGTTGTCCCTGCGGGGACGAATGAGAATTCAACATCTTCACCCTGAAAACCTGGGTAGTATCTGCGGATAAGCCACACAGAGGAAAGGGCATCTTGGTCAGGATTAATATGAGTAACGATACGTCGAGACATTTATGTATAGAAAAATATTAGTGTGTGCGCATTCTACTACACAAAAGCTTTTCATGTATACGAGTATTTCCATCCCCCGCGAAATATTTTTGAAATACATCAAGGGATGTCCAGCGAATATCGAGAGATTCTCTTAAAGATGCACGAAGCGACTGTGTATCGTCTGCTTGGCATAAATATCGAATATCATAGTGGGTGTGGGCCGGTATCGCTTGGTAGGCCGGGATATCACAAAGTTCAACATCTAAAATCCCCCCGACCATTGTTATTGTGCTGAGCCCCGATTCTTCATATGCTTCTTGTAATGCGACTTCCTGTATGTTCGCATTCCCATCGCAATGTCCGCCCAGTTGCAGCCACTTGTTGAGTTTACGATGATGTGTGAGCAGTACTTGGGTGCTGTTTTGATTTATCACAAATGCAGATGCGGTAATGTGGCCTGTTTGACACTCTCTTTGAAAACAAAGTGGTTCATGGGTAATAAACTCAATTGTTTTTGCAACGCTTTGAGCTTCAATCTCATCCCACGCCTTATACGTGTGTAGTAAGTCTATGAGCTTGTTTCTTTCGTCCATGTATTAGTGTTCACCGATAATGCGCACACACTCTTCCAGTGAGTGGTGAGCACTCTCAGATTGAGTTCGATGCTTCAGCTCAACCTGCTCGCCGGTCTTTTTGCTCACCACAACCCGCACGGGGCACCCAATAAGATCTGCATCTGCAAATTTTGCCCCTGCTCGAACATCTGCCCTATCGTCATACAACACTTTGTTCGGTAGGTGATGACTGAGTTTTTTGTACACCGCTTCTGCCTGTTCACGTGCTTGAGCATCATGCAAATCGAGCCCCACTATATGCACCTGAAACGGCGCGATGGATTTTGGCCAAACCAAGCCCTTCTCGTCTGAAAACATCTCAGCGACAACTCCTACCAGCCTACTTATTCCAATGCCATATGAACCAAGATAAACCGACACGTTTTCCCCTGAAGGGCCTCTTGCATAAAGTTGCATATCGTCACATTTGGCCGTGCCAAAATTAAAGATATTCCCCACCTCTGCAGTGCGTACTTTGCGCATCTCATCTTTACTGACGCCAAGCTCCGTCAGGGCCGCCTCCGTGTAAACTTCTTCATTAATTGCGACGCCCTTTTCGGCGTTGACATAAATCCAATCTTCTCCCACATCAGTAATGGTTTGAAATTCATGACTATATTTGGTAAATGCACCACCTGCTGCAAAGGTAATAAATGTTTTGTCTCCAATGCCCACGCGACGGAATACATTCATATATGCCTCTTTGACGCGTTCATAAAACGCGAGATGACGGCTTTCATCCACATCATAGCTATACAAATCTTTCATCATAAACTCACGTCCCCGAAGGATGCCACTTTTGGCACGAAGCTCATTACGAAGCTTCGTTTGAAATTGATAGACATATGCGGGATAGTCTTTGTAGCTTGTCAGAAAGCGCTTCATCATCTGTGTGATGGGCTCTTCATGCGACCACCCAAACCCCACCTCAGTGCCGCTTTTAAGTTTTGACTTGAACCATACATCAACGACATCATCGTCCCATCGTTTGGTAATTTCCCACACCTCTTTCGGTTGCAGTGCGGACATGAGCATCTCATGTCCTCCAATGACGTTCATTTCCTCTCGGACAATCTGCTTGATGTTTTCTATGACGCGCAACCCCAAGGGTAGATATGCATACACCCCCGCCATTTCTTTATTGATGTAGCCGGCGCGTATCAGAAGTTGGGCACTTTGTGCGACTTCATCTGCCGGTGCAGATTTGGTCGTTTTTGAAAATAATGTGGAAAAACGCATATTCAATTATCGTTTGAAATAATAAGTCAGACATCAAGCAAGAAGCACCAGTCCTATTGTACACAATACTGCGGCAAATATTTTATGACCAATATCAGTTCGTTCATGAAGTAAAAGCGCCGCACATGCGACGACAATCACCGTTTTAAGCTGAGATATAAATGCGACTTGCGTCACGGTGGGAGCGATTATGGTGCCCAAGACGATGGTGATGCCGGTTGTGGCGGTGAGCAATCCCACTAAAAGAATATGTGCAACATGAGATCGACCTCGTTTTGCGTACACTCTCCCTTTACTGAGTTTGAGGATACCTAGCATAAGCAGCCCGGGTATGAAAAAAGACAAACCAATATACAGATATACATTCATATGAAGTGTGGCCACTCTATCGGCAATATTTCCCATTCCAAATATAAAAGCCGTTAATAGGGTGAGTGCAAATGCTTGCCAGCGCATCTGAAAGGTGCGCACTTGCTGAACAAGAAGCACACCAACAAAAATACATAAGATTCCAAGTATCTGTTGAGCGTTAAGAGATTCTTGCAAAAATACCACCCCAACAAATGTGGTAAACAGTACGCGAGTGGTCATCACCAGTGCTATCATTGACACTTCAATCTGTCTGATAAGTGAAAAATACAGCAAGCCCCCCAGTGTCCATAATAAGCTTATGACCAATGTCACCAAAAGCCCAAATGTGTTAAATTCTATGTGTAGTTGACCGTTCGCCAGTGCAAACGAAAACACGAATACACCAGACATTATTTGATACCAAGCGCCGGTTTTCAGATGGTCGTGCGTGGTGTCGCGCAAATAATACCGTTGAAGCAGTGTGTTTGTTGCACTGACAAGCGTTGCAATAATAGTGAGGTGTAGCCAGTTCATAAACAAATAGGTCGAGGATTAGTTTACCTCATATCCCAATGTTTCAAGAACCTGCGCCACCACTTCTTTGGGATTGTGTGCATAGGTATCTATGACGAGCTGAAAGTATGATGGATCTTGAAAGTTATATTCGCCATACAATCTGCGCCATGTGTGTTCATTTGCCGTAGATCGCTCAGACAATATTTGCTTGGCTTGCGCAACAGTGACGTGATCTCGATTTACCATTCGATCAATAACAACTGCAGGATTACTGCACACCAAAAGCACGCGTAGTGTGTCGGTCATATTTCGAGCGACCCACCCGGCAAGCCATGCTTCAATAACGTAGTGTTTGTGCTTGGTAAGCAGTTCTTCGGTGCGCTGCTCTACATAGGAATGGAAGGTGTCTGAAACTTGATCGGCGGAGGGAGACACGTTGTCACCCGACTCTTTGCGAACAAGCTCTCCTCCCGAGGCGAATTTCCAACCGAGTGGCGACAAAAATGGTCTGAGATTTTCTTTTAATGTTCCTTTTCCTGAGGCGACCGATCCTGAAATTGCAATGTTTTGGTATTTGAGATGCATATAATATTTTGAGCTTTGAGCTGATTCAACATTCGTTGAGTCTTACCACAAATGAATTAGATCCTTGATGGTGATGAGTATGCTCAGTCCTATAAGGAGAATAAATCCGGCGACATTTACATATTGTTCAAATTTTCTGTTCACGCGTCGACCGGTCACCATCTCGGGGATAAGGAACATCAATCGGCCTCCATCAAGTGCAGGAAGCGGTAAAATGTTGACGGTTGCCAGTGAAAGACTGATAATAGCGGTAATATTGAGCAAGTTTTCAACGAGTTTTTCACCCGAGCTTTTAAGTATCTTGTCAATGACTCGGCCAATGCCCACTGGCCCAGTAACGGTTTCACCGATTATCTCAGGTCGTTTTTCTTCCACGGCAAATGAAACAACAGACCCAATTGCTTGGAAATTATAGCTGGCGATATTCCATGCATGAAGCACGCCCGCAAAATACGGTTCAATCCCCTGGTCGTATCGGATGCGAATGAGGTTCATAAGCCCCGCCCCTATCATAACTCTTCCCTCCTCTTTGTTAAACGCAGGCTCTACCACAACCACCCGCATTGCGCCACTGGTAAAATCTTTCACCTCGATTTCAATGGGCACTCCCTCATTTTGTTTCACTATAAATATAAGTTCATCAGGTTTTTGCATAATGATCCAATCCGCATCATCTGTCTGTGGTCGCACCCGAAGCACAATTTCTTCTGCCTTAAGCCCGGCAACATCAGCAGGTGAGCCATCAACAATGCCTGACACACCGATAGATTGTTCTACCGTGCCGAAAGCGAATGATGGATTACCAATGAGCGGGAGTCTGTCTGACACAAATCCACTTTTTGAGAGCAACACGTAGTAAATAAAAACCGCAAGCACAACGTTCATGCTTACTCCGGCAACCATAATCGCAGCCCGCCACCAAACAGATGCACTTTCAAATGAACGTGATACGTAGCGGGGGTCTACCGCACCCCCTTCACCTCCTGCACCATCTCCATACAGGCGCACAAATCCTCCGATGGGAAGTGAGTTTATGGAGTAAAGCGTATGATCAATGTTTTCAGGATGTTTGGTTCCTTTGGTGATTACCCATTTACCTTGAATGCGCTGTACGCCAAAGAGGCGGGGGGGAATTCCAAGGCCAAATTCTTCAACAAGCACCCCAGCTTTTCGAGCCACAATAAAATGGCCAAACTCATGCACGATGACAATGATTCCCAAAATTACCAGTATGACAATCACCACAAGCGCAATAGATAATACAGGGAGGAGTAATTCAATCATAAGATTGGTATGGCCTGACTAAACAGTTGTAATTTCTTTTTCTTTTTTTTCTCGCACGATCTGCAGTTGTTCGTTTACTTTTTGAGTTTCTTCGTCCACTTGCTTTTCAAGGCGATATTTCTCATCCTCACTGAGCTCTTTTGCCTCAAATGCGTTACGGATTTTCTTGCGGGCATCATCGCGATTTCCTCGCACACTGGTGCGGCTTTTCTCAGCCATTTCATTCACGAGTTTGACATACTTTGCCCGTTGCTCTGTTGAGAGCGACGGGACCATGATAAGAATTTTGCTCGTTTGTGTGGTGGGGCTCAGGCCCAACGGAGATTTGCGTATCGCTTTTTCAATGTCTTGAGTGAGTGTGGGGTCAAAAGGAATGATGGCGAGTGTGGTTGGGCCCTCATTAGTAATTGTTGCAAGTTCCATAAGCTTCATTTTCATGGCACCTCCATATGCCTCAACTTCAATGTTTTCAAGAAGTGCCGGTGAGGCGTGGCTTGTCCGCACTGCCTTAAGCTCTTCTTTTAACGCATTCACAACGCCGTCAAAGTGTTTTTTAAGATCGGGAATGATTGTTTTCATATGCGTAGAGTATAGCAATAAAATACAAAACGGGAAGTATCACATGTACTTGTGTGTCTTATCTTTAGTTCATAAAATACTTATGAAATCAAAACATATATGTGTATGTGTGCACGTATGTATATGTGTGCACGCTGTGGTATAGGGGTTATCATACCCTTCATAAGTATTGACTATCTCAAGGGATGATAGTGTTATAGGTCTTTATTGTATATGGTTGGTTTGATTTATGGAAACATTCCGTTCAGGTCGTTCTATTGAGCCGAGTGTTGAAGCTTTTAATTGTAGAAGGAGTGTTGATAATCCTGATGCGCCTTGTGCTAGGGCTGATTTGCTAGATCGAGTAGTCGAACTTCAGCGTATGGGTATAGTATTTAGATCACAATGCCCCGGGTGTACGGCACCAAATGTAACTGGCAAAAGTGCATGTAGGTTTAGCGGACACATCCAAATTTATGGCTGATATTTCAACTGCACCGCTCTAATCTTCCTCATCAAATATAAACGAGGATTTCACGAAAATAAGACCATGAATATGAAGCGAGTTGGGAGATTACCCAAATAATGTTATTCCCTCCCCAATTCCCATCGGGTAATACGGTGGATTTTGGTGTTCTCTCCAAATTTAAGGATGGCGTCCTTGAGTAAATCACCAATAGACTTTGATGCATCACGAATGTACTCTTGTTTTAAAAGCTCCTCAACATTTTCAGGATTCATAGTCGCCACTTGCATCGCGATTTCTTGAGCGAGTTTTTGGAATTCGTCATTTTTTGCGACAAAATCTGTTTCTGTTCGCAGCTCAACAAGCGCCGCTACTCGTTTGGTGTGGTGAATATATGAGCCGATAACCCCCTGGTCCGCCACGCGCTCTGCCTTGTCGGCAGCCTTTTTTTCACCCCACTTAGTGAGCAGTTTTTTTGCCTTTTCAATATCTCCACCTGCATCCTCCAAAGCCTTCTTGCAGACGGAAAACGAAACACCTGTTTGTTCACGCAGTGTTTTAAGCAAGGTAAGATCTATTGACATAAGGACAATTAAAATTAAATAGGCTAACGGACGTTAGGCAGTTTTCTTTTTGGGCTTTTTCACTGAGGTCTTTTTTTTCGCCGGTTTTTCTTTTGGTTTTTCAACTTCTTTCTCAGACTCTGGCTGTTTTTCCTCTTCAGTAGATGCTTCAGCCGGTTTAGCCACCGGTGCTTGTTTTACAAATGAATGTGCAAGTTGAGTGAGCACCATTTCAACTGCACCCGGCGTGTCGTCATTGAGCATGATGGGGTGCTCCACTTCCTCAGGATTGCAGTTTGTGTCAACGATTGCAATTACGGGAATTCCTGACTTATGCGCTTCACCAACAGCATTCTTTTCTTTTTTGATGTCAACAATCACCATCAGATCAGGGATTTTCGTCATGTGGATTACACCTGCATACAGGCGTTCGAGTTTGTGCACTTCCTTTTCAAGTGCAACTATCTCGTGCTTAACATATTTTCCCCATTCGCCCGCATCGCGCTGACGCTTGAGCTCAATAAGTTTTTTTACATTCTTAGAAATAGTGTTGAAATTGGTCAGAAGTCCGGGAAGCCATTTGGTAGTAATGTAGTGGGCCCCCATCGATTGAGCAAGCTCAGTTGCTTTGGGTGCGACTGACTTTTTTGTTGCGCACACGAGCAGGCTTTTTCCTTCTTTTGACGCCTCAGAGAGAATAGTTTTTGCATGATCAATTTGAGTGATGGTTTGCTCGAGATCTATGATGGCGACACCATCTGAAATCTGATATACGTATTTTTTTGATCGAGGATGCAATCTGCTTTTACGGTGTCCCAGATGAGCACCAAGCTCGAAAAGTTGTTTTGCGCGTGAAAAAGAATCTGTCATAAAGCGTCTAGATTGTATCAGGAAAAAGCAAAAAAACAACACCTCCCCATTCACCCAAGACTCTCGCGATAGTCTATGCGTCCATACTCTGCGTTCAATACTCGTACACACACAGCCCACCACATCCTTTTCAAACGAAACGCTCATCTCCACTTGAGGAGAATATTGATCTACGCAAATGACACAAGCCGCACATCAGAGTTTTAGTGATTTGAGATATTCGGTAAATTCTTCTTTCAACTCTTCATGTTCCATTGCAAAATCCACAATGGTTTTCAAATATTCAAGCTTGTTACCCGTGTCATAATATCGGCCATTTTGTATTTCATAGGCGATAACCCGTTTACCATCGGCGAGCATAAGCTTGAGTGCGTCATTGTAGTATAGTTCACTATCGGCCTCTAGTTTGTCGTATGCTTTTTCTAAATAGGTGAATATGTCAGGTGTGAACACAAATCCAGATACATTGGCCAAATCGGAGGGGGCATTTGCCTTACCTGGTTTTTCAACGATAACTTTGGTGTCAATCACGCCATCTCTGATGAGTTCGCCTCCTGCGATGCCATAGCGATCATAATCCACATCTTTTGTGCATCTGATGCTTGCGAGTATGGAGCATCCAAACTCATCATACGCATCTAAAAGTTGTCTAAATCTGCTTTTTGGTTTAGCGTGAATAAAATCATCACTCCATGTATAGAGAAATGGCTCATCACCCACGATGCTTCGAACATTTAATAAAGGAGTGCCATTGCCATAGGGCCCTTTTTGTCGAACATATACAAAGTTTGCCATTTCAGCGACTGCGTATACTTCGTCCAAAAGATGTTTCTTTTTCGGCCCGCCCATGCGTAAATTTTCAACCAAATCTAGACTGGGGTGATCGAAATGATCTTCAATGGTGCGCTTGTGGTAGCCGGTGACAATGATAATATCTTTTATACCCACACTCACAAGCTCCTCAACAACATATTGAATGATAGGCTTGTCCACAACAGGAAGCATCTCCTTGGGCATAGCTTTTGTTTGTGGAAGAAATCGTGTACCAAATCCAGCAGCGGGAATGACTGCTTTTGTAATTTTACTTTTCATAAGTATGAGTTCGAATTAATTGGTAATTGAATTTACTGTGTAGCCCTATTCACCCTGTACCGTTATTTGTTTGGCAAAGGGTTCCCCTTCGACCAAAAAGGATATCTGAGCGGTATCTGGCTCAAGGAGTGTGAGTTTGAAGCTTATTTGTCCGGATTGATCGGTCAGACCATTAGCTCGATCGAGTGTGCCTGAGCTTGTCTGTAAAGTCACTCGTTTGCCGGCAAGTGGGCGCGACTGCTCGTCGGCAACAAACAAACTGACGGTGCTTATTTCTTGTCCGTCTGCTTTAATGGTCAGTGGATCCGCGAATACGTATGAGTGAGTGGCTGAGGGCGTGTTTTGGACAAACGCACGCGTATATGTTGACAGGGGGCCGGTAAAGAGCATATATCCACCAACAAGCGCCGCCAGAGCTATTACGGCAATAAGAAGTAGTCCAAATTTATGATCTTTGGGTGAGGATGTGGGTGAATCTTGATTTGAGATGTCTTTAACTTTTGCTTGAGCGGAGACAGCTGCAGCAACTGCAACTCGATTGTCGCCAAACGGAGTCTCAATACTTTGCTTTTTAGATTGATCCATATGTATCCTTTAGTAATTGTACTATCAAAGCATGTATGGTTTCAATAGGCATAAGGACTCGGCGTGCATCAGTGCAGCGCACCAAGCGCCAATGAGGACGTTTTTTAGCAAGAAGCGTATACATTCGTCCAGCTAATTGTTGATGAGAGAGATCTTTTTCTGCAAGGTCTTTGCGCATACCTTTCAGATGGGTGCGCAGCCCCTTCCTAAGGTTCATTTTAGAAGAGATGGTATGAGGTACCTGCAGGCATATCACCAAATCTTCGCGAGGTATTTGCAGGATTTCATACTCTAAATATTCGTCCCATTTTATGAATGCAGTTCGTTCTTTCGCACTTTGCATTTTTGCAGTTTGGTGTGCCAAGTGAGAGGTGACATATCTATTGCACACAATCCACCCCCCCTTCGCAAGCCACGTGCGCATTTCGATTGCCACCGATGCTCTATCAAGTGCATACGGAAGCGTAAGTAGGTACGGTGACACTTCCTTAAACTTTCCATATTCACCCCGCAAAAATCGTGCCACCATATCGCCAAAAAAATTCTTTTCATACTGCGGAAAGTCGTAGAAGCGTACGCGCACCCCTCTCCTTTTTAGATATTTTATGAGAAGCTCCGCTTGAGTTGCCTTTCCCGTTCCATCTGCACCTTCAATGATAATTAGTTTTCCGCGTCGTGCGTGACGTGTTTTCTTCTGTTTCATATATTGCGTTATTGTACGCGCACCCCCACCTTAGGTCAACTCTATTGGTAATGATATTAAACCATTTTCAGTGGGTGCCAGTGGGAGATTTAAACAATGAGCTTGATTTAGGTTGGGTGCTTCGTGTTGTTTTTTCCATCTGCGTCTAGCGCCTCGCAATGGTGCTCCAGAGAACGAAAAGATTGTGGTTCTTGTTCCTGTCTCATGCTGAATATGTTCAATTCTTTCTTGTTCGAATCCTCCACATGGTCGTGATATACCATTACTCCCATTAGCAAGTTGCTTAGCAGCATATTGGCTAATGGGACATCCCCAACAACCTGTATCACTTGTCCTCCATAAGCTCAGCGCATATTTTGCCTGCTGTTCCATTTCATGAGCTTCCTTTGCGTGCGCTTCACCTGCAACCCATGCATTTTTTATAGTCCACCAAAGCCTACGCAATCTTGATGGTGTTAGGGTATCCGGTTGTGTTTTCTCTCCATTGACGTGCGGTAGCGTGACGTGCACTTGTACACGTGCAGGGCCATGTGTTTGAGCATTGCTCTGATGACCTTCAAGACATCTGGGGTCTCTGTAGATTTGTGTTTCCATGAAAATAATATGCCATGATAATCTAGTGTCGGTATTCTACACCACGGAGGTAGGTATGCAGATATATGTTGATTTAGCTAATAACCATCTGACTAAATGGTGATTGTTGATCCTTTTTGTGCATTGTTGGTGAGAATGTGTTTTGCAACGACATTCTCCACATTTTCTTGAATGGCGCGCGCCAGATCACGTGCACCATATGCAGGGTTGAAATTGCTTGCCACAATGGCGCGAAGCGTTTCATCCGAAACAGTCAAATGCACATCATGCAGATGTTCTACATTGTGCACAATCTCACCCACCATCTGCTTGCCGATAGCAAACGCCGACTCATTGCTTAAAGGCGCAAACGCAATAACCCCGTCGAAGCGATTAAGAAATTCGGGAGAAAAATATCTGTTTTCAATGAGGAAGCTCATAATATCACTGTCTTTTTGAAGTGGCATTGTGATATTGTTAGCGCCTCCTGCATGCCCATAAAACTCAAGCGCTCCGGCATTACTTGTCGCAATAACCACAAGACTTTTGCAATCTACATGCTTGCCCAAACTGTCGGTGATATATCCCTCATCAAGCAGGGTGAGAAAAATGTTAAGCAGATCATGGTGAGCTTTTTCGATTTCATCAAGTAGGAGTATGCCGTAGGGTTTTTCGCGTATCGCACTCACCAAAAGTCCCGGCTCGCCTGCTTCGGAATTACCGATGAGTCGAGCAATATCTTCAACTCGCTGAAACTCAGACATATCAAAGCGAATCATGGCATCAGTCGCCTCAAAAAATTCACGAGCGAGCACTTTGGCGGTCTCAGTTTTACCTACTCCCGTTGGGCCTAAGAAAAGAAATGTCGCCAAAGGTTTTTTTCGTTTGCCAATCATAAGAAATGATCGTTGGAGCGCCGCTGAAAGTTGCCCCATGGTATGTTGTTGTCCAACCACATAGATGTTGAGCCGATCATATATGGTCAGAAGTTTTTCTTTAAACCCGTCGGTGAGGGTGGTAGGTACATGGGTGCGTTTTGAAAGCACCGCATCAACCATGTCAGGGGTTACGATACGTGGTGTTCCTTTTGGAACAGTCATATTTTTAACGATGGTACAACACTCATCAATCACCATAAGCGCCTTCTCCGGAAATGGCACATCCGTGATGAAAAAGGCGGATTTATGCACTGCCGTATAGATCGTTTCATAAAGCAGTGACACTTTGTATCGATGTTCGAATCGATGCGTGTGCTCCATTAGTATCTGCAGGGTGATTTCCGGGGTAATTTCGGGCACCGTGAGGAGTGTGAAGTGATTTTTGAGCACCTGTTTTGTATAGAGAAATTTTTGATACGCATAAGGAGTGGTGGTGCCAATGATATGAATGCGATTGCTTCGCAAAAACTTTTCAAACGGAGTCGACAAATCAATGTGCCCCTCTCCCATGCTCATATATTTGTCAAAGTTGTGAATGACAAAAATGATGTTTCCGGCTTTGTCTGCTTCTTCAAAGAGTCCCTCAAGAATAGTCTCTCTGATTTTAGGATCTCGATCTACCGCCATAATCTTTTCCAGATTAATCTCAAGGAGGCGTTTAAATGCAAGAAGCGGATTTCCCCTTCCTTTATAAATTCGATATGCGAGCGAATCTATCATGGTGCGCTTGCCCACGCCCGGCTCTCCCATCATGAGGATATTTGCCCCGTTTGATTTACACAGCACATCTTCAATTGTCTTAAGCTCCGTCTCACGACCGATGGTCATGGGTTTGTCTTCATATTGCCCCGCCCCTCCGGACAAGTCCACCACGTAATTATCAAGAGTTGGGGTATATCCTTGTGCCCAATCGCGGCCAATAGGCACGGTGTTGAATAGATTGTCAAGTTCCCACCAGCGGGCATGATGAGTGGTTTTGGCATACCAGGTGTCAAACCACTCCTCAACCACCGGTACATGTGCTGCATCGTGCGTGTGGCTTGCGATAAACGCTTGCTTGAGTTCTTGAATGCGCACACTTTCAGGCTTTGCCAGGCTTTGGAGAAGCAGTTGTATGGGGAGTATACAGAGGCTGTAGGCGGCAAGAATGAGCAAGGCGATAGGGACATATATAATTTGAACGATAAGATAGGTGAATAATGTTGCAACCCGCACGAAAAACCCGATACCACGACTAACCAAATCAAACGCCACATCATTAAAGTATTCGGATAATGAGAAACCAACGCGTTTTTGGGTGGGCATCACCCGCTTCCACGGCTCAAGGAGCGTCCGCACCAGAAGATCAACCGAGAAATAATAGGGCAGGAATACGAATATATTTACGAGTGCCTGAGTAAGGGTGGAGAATGAGGAGAACATGGTATGTGTACAGAGTACAAAGTACGCAGTACAAAGTCAAACAGAGGTGCAACTATCAAGGTGTGATTGCTATGGCCTTTTGCGCTTCTGTCAGGGCAGCTGCTGTCGCCATTGCGAGTAGTAGTTCGAGTATATTCAATCCATTCTGTTTAAGTTTATCTCTGGTCGCCTGAGGAATTGCCGCTTCAGTGGCATCCAATAGTGCTTTCTCTGTAAATGCAGCCTTAATATATTCTTGGGTCTTTGCATCATCTTGCCAAACGCTTCCGTCCGGATTTTTGATTTCTCCCTTTGTAAGTTTATCAAGCATGCCTTGTTCAGTTTCTCCGCTTAGATCACCAAGTTTGCTCGTCAGCTCTGTAAAAGCATTGAGCCCAAGTATTTTTTGATCAACCCGCTCTTTGGTTTCGCGGGCTTTTCTTTCCGCTTCAGTTTCTGTAGTAGTTTGACCGGCTGGTTTGGCTTCAGGTGTGGCTTGTTTTTGGCCATTTGCAGTGGCGCTTTCCTGCATTGCGAGCAGCGGTCCATATTGTTCTAGTGTTAGTAATTGCGCCGATGTAAGTGGTGCCGCATTTGGGTCGTTAAGCTGATCTCTGATATGTCCTGCAGCTTCAATGAGCGTTTTGTGATTTCTTTGGAGTTCTTTTAGCTCATGTTGTTCTGCGTACGTGAGCTTTCCTTGATTTGATAGTGTCATTATTCGTTGTACGGTTGGCTCAACAGGTTTAGCAACGTTTGCGTTTTCGGCAGGCATTGAAGGTGTTGTCTGTGTTTCAGAGCGACTGATAGAGGTCGGTGATGCATCAACACGTTTCAAGGCTTCTCGAAGACCCTTGTGTCCAGCTGCTGCGTATATCTCGGCTTTCTGTTTTGCATCACGTACGAATGCATCTAGCATCGCGTCAGCCTGCGAAATTTGGCTTGGATCTTTCGAGTTTTTCAGCGCTTGGACTTGCGCATCAATAGAGCGCATGAATGGGTCAGCTCGATAGTCCACTCGACAATTGCCGTCTTTGTCAGGCTTTGTAACATATAGTCCTAATCTGCGGTAATACTCAGCGGCATGCGGATCTTTTTGCACAAAGCTTTCATATGCTTTCCTATCAGACTCGGCCATTTGTTGAGGCGTCAGAGGAGTGGTGTCACCCATTTCTTTTTTCTTCTGAATTATTTTAGCTTGCTCACCTATACTCAGTTTCTTGAACTTCTCATCTTCATGAAGATTAAGAGCCCTTTTTTTCCCTCCTCTTTCTCTAGTATTTCGAAGTTCAGTCAATGTGGTTGTAGATAGCTTGCCTCTAGCTCTTTCAGTTGCTCTTTTGGCTCTTCTCTCTTTAGTTAATGGATGGTCTTTTATTCTTTCTCCCATTCCTCTGAGCAAACCCTGTGGTTTGGGTTTTTCCGTATTAAAGGTCGGTTGAATGGGTTGCACTGCTATTTCTCCAGCCATATTATGCTGTCAATGATTGTAATTGTTTTCTGATTTTTTCGATGTCACCATCAGCTGATTGCGCCTGAAGTTGTGCCATGTAATAGTCCCCTACCGAAGTTGTGAACGGATATTTGCCCAGATACATAGCAAATGACTCAATAAATTCTTGCTGATCAGTGTACTCACCAAGGAGCTCCTCAAAATCCAAACTCGCGTCATCACCGGTGTCTTCATCTATATCACCACGCTCCACCGCCTTGTCAATTTCAAGCTCGATAGCAGCCTGCAATTTTTCTTTCAGGGTTGAGTCCATATCGTTTCATTATTGCACGATGTCTTGTGGTAATGCAAGTGCTATTTGTACAAAGCCATCTTAGTCTTTTGCGATGGACAAGCTGGTATAGGCCAAAAGCCTTTTGGCCACTGCCGGATATTTGTGTGGTGTGTAGTGTGAGGCAAATTGCTTTGCTGCATCTTGCGTGCGTGATACGAGTTCAAAATCAAAGAGATTCGCAATGTCAAATTCCCCGGTGCCATGCTGTGCAGTGCCATAGATGTTTCCGGGCCCCCTGCGGCGAAAATCATATTCCGCAAGCTCCATACCGCTGGTTGTTTTCGCGAAAAATGCCAACCGTTCAGACTCGGTGCGCCCATCTGAGGTAAAAAGCACACAATACGATTGTGCGCTCCCCCGCCCCACTCGTCCCCGCAGCTGATGCAATTGGGCAAGCCCGTAGCGCTCTGTACCTTCTATCACCATGATGGTGGCGTTGGGGATATCGATTCCCACCTCAACCACTGTTGTGGTAACGAGAATGTCGTATGCTTTATCGCGAAATTTCTGCATCACTGCTTCTTTTTCGGCCGACTTCATCTTGCCATGAAGCATGCCAACAGCAAGCTCAGGAAAAATGTCTTTTTGTAAAACGGTTGTTTCTGCCTCAACGGCTTTAATGCTCTCTTGCGTCTCATCATCCTCATCCGCCTCATCGTTTTGAATGCGTGGACATACCACAAAAACCTGACAGCCCGTGGATTTGATTTGAGTGCGGATCCACTCATACGCAGACGTGCGCTTGCTGGCAGGGGCAAGATAGGTGCGTATTGGCAGCCTTCCCATCGGCATATCAGTGAGAACGGAGATGTCTAAATCACCAAATAATGTCAATGCGACAGTGCGTGGAATGGGAGTTGCAGTCATTGTAAGCAAGTGGGGGCTTTGTGAAGACTCATTTATTGCTTTATCTTTAAGAATTGCCCGTTGCACAACTCCAAATCGGTGTTGCTCGTCAATTACAATAAGTCCCACCCCGGCAAACTCATGTGAACTGGTGATAAGCGCATGAGTGCCAACCACTATATGAGCGGGCTGAGCATCTTTGACTTTCACCTTTACTTTTTTTCGCGATTGCCCCGTAATAAGCTCCACTTGTACTCCTGTGTTTTTGAGTAGTGAAGAGATGGTTTTGAAGTGTTGGTTTGCGAGTATTTGAGTCGGGCACATAAAAAGCGTCCGATATCCATGCAGGTGTGCAAAATATGCGGCGAGCGCCGCCACGACTGTTTTGCCCGAGCCCACATCTCCTTGTAAAAATCTATTCATCGGATGTGTCTTCCCCATGTCCATGTGAATATTCTTCCAAACGCTCAGTTGAGATTGTGTAAGGGTGAAAGGTAAATCTTGTATACATAATTTCATGCGAGCTTCAATTTCTGAAGAGCCCGCACACACTGTGGAATTCTGGCGCTTTTTCCATTCATTTTTCACCAGTGCATGCGCAAGATGAATGGTAAACAGTTCATCAAAAGCCAGTCGCTTTTGAGCACTTTCTGCATCATCAAGTGATGAAGGTGCGTGGGATTGACACAAAGCCTTGGCATACGGGGTGAGCCTGTTTGTACTGACTATATCGAGGGGAAGCCACTCTTGAATTTCATTCTCATCAAGGTTGTGGATCACGTGTTGCACTTTTTCTCGAATTAGCCGAGTAGAAAGACCTCCACGCTGCGAGTAAATGGGGACTATTTTGCCCGTATGCTTTGACATGTTGCCAAGCGCTAAATGCTGATTGCCTAGTAAATCACTATTTGGTTGGAGATGGTTTTCAATATTGGTTATCTCTGTACTCGGAATTTGTTCATACTCCATCGGTTTCATTATGAGCTTCTTCCCTAGTTGCTCGGCGGTGCCCGCTACTGCCAAAATGTTCCCCACTTTTGCAATACTTGAGACAATATACGGCTGATTAAACCACATGAGTTTCAGTTCTCCACTCTCATCATGTATTACCACTTCTTGCATAGTAAAGTTGCGCCGTATATAACGGGTCTTGGCGCTAATGACCACGCCTTGAGCGGTCACTGTCTCACCCGCTTGGATAGAGCCGATAGGTGAGGTACGGGAATAGTCTGCGTAGCGCCTGGGGCGATACATCAGAAGATCCTCGACAGTATAAATGCTCACGTTATTAAGCCGCGTAAACGTTGTTTTATGAGTTTTGGGCAGTAGAGTAATAGGATCGGCAAGCTTCATGTGCATCATTATACTCGGTAAGAAGCTGGGCTTTAGCGCATGAAGTACGGGGCGAAGGAGGTGAGCAACAGAATGATGCAAGCCCCGATTAATATTGCGCGCCACAGTTTTTTGATCATGCGTTTCGATTTTGCCATGCTGATATTGTATACTGCCCACTACCCGCTTTGCAAGAATTATTATGAGTATGGCCGAGCAGTTATTTCTACTTCGAATAGTATTTCTCCTTGTTGAACTTATTCTTTTAGTGGGAATAGTGTGGTATTGTGTTTATGTCACGGCACTTCTGGTTTCGCGTTATATGGAAGTACCCTTTGTTCCAACAGATAGCGATGCGGTGCAGGCTGTATTTGATTACCTGCGTCCACAGAAGGGAAAACGATTTTTAGAAATTGGATTTGGCGATGGGCGTGTCATATGCTATGCAGTAAAAAAGTATGGGCTTTTGGGTCATGGCGTTGACACGAATCCGGTGTTTGTGCATGTTGCACGCATGCGGGCGTGGCTTATGGGCATAGCTCATAAGATCAGTTTTGAGCGAAAAGATGCACGACAAGCATCTTTCAAACAAGCAGACATCATTTTCATATTTATGCTTCCTGCCCTATTACATGACGTTCAAATTCAGCATGGATTGCAAAAACAAGCGAAAAGAGGTACATATGTCGTGAGTCATTGGTATCCCATTACTTACTTTGCGAAACAAGAAGTTTTTCGTTTCAGTGGAAAAGACCATGAAACATATGTATATAAGATATAATGATGGTTCTATACGCTTATGAGACGAAGTCGATTTAAAAGCCGTCGCGCATATCCGCTCATCCAGCGCATCAAAAAACGTGCATTGCTTATTGGTGCGGGGGTTTTGGTGGGTGGTTTTCTTATTGCCCTTCTTGGATTTTGGCTCTTGACTAAAGATTTGCCGGAGCCGGGCAAACTTTCAACATCACGTGCTGGGTCATTAGTTGTTTTAGATAAGGACGATGAGGTGGTGCATCAACTCTTTAAAGACAGGCAACATATACAGGTGCGAAGCGACGACATCCCAAAGCATCTTAAAGAGGCGACTGTCGCTATAGAAGATAAGGATTTTTATAAACACAAGGGCTTTGATCCGCTCACCATTTTTCGAATTCCATTTAACTATGTTTTTCGAAATGGGCGGGTGGTTGGAGGGTCGACACTCACCCAACAGCTTATCAAACAAGGGTATCTTGATTCATCGCGTACCGTCACGAGAAAAGCAAAAGAACTTGTTTTAGCAATACGCATAGAAGGCAAGCTTACCAAAGACGAAATACTGGTAGAGTATCTTAACATCGCACCCTATGGCGGAACTTATGAAGGAGTGGGGGCAGCATCACAGGCCTATTTTGACAAAAAAGTTTCTGACTTGACGCTTTTGGAGTCGGCCATTTTGGCCGGTTTGCCTCAGGCTCCCTCAGTATATTCTCCCTTTGTGGGACAACGAGGTGCCTGGCGCAATCGAACAAAAGACGTGTTGCGCCGTATGCTTGAGGATAAGTACATCACGAAAAAAGAACACGATGAAGCGCTTGAAGATATGATTACCTATGAATTTGCTAATAGAAAAGTAAACATCAACGCCCCTCATTTTGTATTTTATGTGCGAGATGAAGCAGAAAAGATTGTTGGACCGGTTGCGATGCGACAAGGAGTTGTCATAAAAACAACGCTCGATACCGACTTACAAAAAGAAGCAGAGCAAATCGTGTACGATGAAGTTACTAGTCTTGCAAGTTACAATGTGGGTAACGGCGCGGCACTGGTGCTTGACACAAAAACTGGAGATGTGCTCACCATGGTCGGCAGCTATGATTTTAATGATGAGGAATATGGCAAGTTTAATGTAGTTGCTGATGAAAGCGCGCTCAGACAGCCTGGCTCAACACTCAAACCTCTGTTAGTTGCTGCTGCGCTTGAAAAAAAAATCATCACCGCCTCATCGGTCATCATGGATACGAAGACTTCATTTCCCGTTATCAATCAGGCCGATTATGTGCCCGTCAATTATGATGGCAAATATCGAGGTCCGGTGCAAGTCCGTTTCGCACTGGGCAATTCGCTCAACATTCCTATGGTGAAACTTATGGCGCAATTTGGGCTCACCAATTTTCTGACAAGCATGGAGATGTATGGTGTATCAAGTTTAGCTCCCACTCAGGCGAATTTGTCTCGATTAGGGTTATCGGTGGCGCTTGGTGGAGGTGATATTCGCATGACCGAGCTGGGACAGGCGTTTTTGGTGCTCGCCCGTGGGGGCACCAAAGTGTCTATGAGCGCTATTACAGAAATTCGTGACAACACCGGTAAAGTGCTCTACCGCAGACCGGAGCAAAAAGTGAGCAAGGTGATGGATCGTGGAGTCGCGTTTATTGTTTCACACATCCTTTCAGATAACGTCGCACGCACTGATGCATTTGGCACCAATTCATTGCTTGTTGTTCCCGCCAAGACGGTTGCGGTCAAAACAGGTACCACCAATGATAAACGTGACAACTGGACAGTAGGGTACACAAACGGAGTGGTTGTTGTGTCGTGGGTGGGCAATAATGACAACACCCCCATGAATCAACAAATCGCATCGGGTGTGACGGGCGCATCACCAATATGGAATCAAATCATGCGCAAGGCACTTGAAACCTATCCAGATGGTATTATCGAAAAGCCTGATAATGTTGTTGCAGAGCTTGTGGACACGTTGGCAGGAGGTAAACCAAGAGATGACGCAAACAAACGCGCAGAATACTTTCTTGCAGAAACCCAACCAAAAGATGTCGCGCCCGTCTATCAAAAAATCAAAATGTCTAAAAATCAGTCGGGCAAACGTGCAAACGATGCAGAAATTGCTGCTGGTCAATATGAAGAAAAAGATTATGTCGTTTTTACAGAAGATGATCCGGTGAGCAGCGATGGAAAAAACAGATGGCAAGAAGGCATAGATGCATGGATTCAAGAACAGTCTGATGAAAAGTATAAATTTCCTAAAGATACGTCAGATCATAAGATAGAGCCAACAAGTGTTCCTACCCCAACCAATCCGCCGCCCGCCCCCACCTCTACTCCCACCTCTCCTTCAAGTACGCCGATCCCCGCAACCTCCACTCCTGCCTCAACGCCAACACCGACTCCCACTTCATCAGCTACAGACGATTAAGGCGTCATCCGCATCGTAGAGTTCAAGGGTGTGCTGTACAATAACCGGTATGGAAAAAGTAATACGATGGATAGCACAAAGCGTTTATATGCTTCTTTTGCTTATAGTTCCTCTGATTATGAGCACTGCAACGTCTGAAATGTTTGAGTTCCCCAAAATTCTACTGATATATGCAGGAGCTTCCACTGTGTTTGTGTGTTGGGCGCTTTTGCGGTTATGGTATGGACTGCCTGTTCGCCGACACACGCTTTTGAGTTGGGTGGGACTATTTGTCGTATCACAAATTATTGCCACCATCACTTCCATTGATCCTCATACGTCAATCTTTGGCTATTATGGGCGGTTTAATGGTGGTTTGGCTTCAACAGTGGCATACGCAGTATTGTTTGCAGTCGCATCACAACTATTTTCAAAAGACTCGTTCAACAATCTGCTTCGCATATCAATAGTGGCGAGCATCATCGTGCTTTTGTGGGGCTTACCGGGGAGACTTTTTGGGGTTGATATGTCATGTATCTTATTCCGTCAAGAATTTTCCAACGCATGTTGGACCAACGAATTTAGACCGCATGAACGTATGTTTTCAACTCTTGGTCAGCCAAATTGGCTCGGTGTGTATTTCGCGACTCATGTATTTTTTGGCATGTATTTCGTTGTCCGTATATGGGGGCAAAAAAATCACTCGTCTGTTTTGCGTCGTAACCTGATTGTGTGTGCATTGGGGGCATATAGCATGGTGATGGCATGGGGTGTATGGCTTACTGCCTCACGCTCTTCCCAACTGGGGCTTGGAGTAGGAGTGTTAAGCATGGTATTTATCTACCTGTGGCAGTATAAGCGAAAGTCGATTGTGTTAGTGACAAGTGCCATGTTGCTTGTGATTGGCATCATTTTCAGCATAGGATATCTTTCACGTATTGCACCGCCTGCATCTGGCGGGGTGACGCACTCAGGTGTCATTCGGCTCATTGTATGGGAGGGCGCTTTGAAGCTTGCCTTGCGCTACCCTTTGACCGGTACGGGCCCGGAAACATTTGCCTATAGTTATTTTCTGACACGTCCCGAAGCGCACAATGACACCAGTGAACGTGAATTGATATATAACAAGGCCCATAATGAACCGCTACACCTACTTGCAACATCGGGAATGATTGGTTTTATTACCTACGCAGCAATGTTTTGGTTTGGTGTTCGCAGCATGGTTCGATCACGTGAAGGTGTACCGTTTGCGGCTTCCATTGTCGCGATGAGTCTCATTAACTTTTTTGGCTTTTCTACCACATCTTCACAACTTCTCATGTATCTGGTTTTAAGTTGGGGAGTTCTCGCATCTGCGCAAGTTGAAAATCAACGTCTTCGTCCAGCAAAACTCAATCCGTTTGTCATTCGAGTTATTATAAGTATCATAATCATCGGAGGGTGGTTTATGAGTTTGCAGTATGTGTATAGTTATTATCTTGCCGACACACGCTATGCGCAAGCGCTTAATCGGCAGTATGCGGGTGAGTATGTTGAGTCGGTTGAAGCATTTGTGCAAGCGCTTGAGCTTCGCGCGGAACATGTATATGCCAACAAACTCGCCCTGACGCTTGCTCAAACTGCCTATGCTTTAGGAATGGCTGATGAGCAAGGCGAATATGTTGATTCAGTTTTGCGATATGCGAAGATGGCGCAAGATATGCAAACGCGCGCCCTCACCAAATCTCCGCGCAATCCGCTGTATTGGAAAGACAGAGTAAAAATGTACACTCTGCTTATACAAGTGCTGCCCGATGCAATGAAAACTGAGGCAGAAGACAACTACAATAAGGCTCTTCAGCAAGCGCGTCTGCTTGCACCTACCGATCTAACGGTTCGCACCATATCTGAAGAATCAGCTCAGTGATGAGTACAAATACTCCAAGACAAGATGGAAAATATTAGTAAAAAGAACAAATAAGGATTGTTCTCGATTTTACTCGAACCGTATCAAAACCAAGTCCTAAATACTAAATGCTAAACGCTAAATTGCTGCCTGCCCCGCGAAGCCTTGGCGAAGCGGGGATTGCTGAGTGCTGTATCCTTCGAGTCAAGTCGAGAAGGATCAACAATTCAAAGCCTTGCGTACGGTGGCGATGCTCCTCGGAGCTTTATGCGAAGTGGAACCTGCCACTCCCAAGCCTTAGCGAAGGGTGGACGAGAAATAACAACATACGATAAGAAACAACATAATAGCAAGTTCTCGACGTTGCTCGAACAGTATCAAAAAAAAGATAAAGGTAAATAGAGCAAAGATGGGTCGTTCTCGAGTTCATTCGAACTGTATCAAGAAAAAAATCACCCGACCAGCGGTCGGGTGATTGAAATTTTCACTTAAATTTTATTGGGCGCAATATACACAGTCTCCTCGTTCAGTTAATACAGTTCCCGCAGTTGCACAGTCTCCCGTTTGAGTTGGCGCTGTTGCATATGATTCAGCTGCCCATGTGGTAGCTGTCCCTACGTTTGCGGCAGCTGTATATTGACCTCCCTGAAGCTGAAAAGATTTAGATGTTGGTCTGTAACAAAGCATAATTTTGCCATCATAATCATCAGCGGGATCGGTTCCTGCTTCACGGAATAAATATATTCTTTCCAATGAAGAGCCTGCTGCGTTTTTGAAGTTAGCCTTTAATTCTCCTGCAGTAATGAGAGCTCCTACGGCATCACCATAAAAGTCTTCCGAGACAGGTGGATCTTCGTTGTTGAGCCCACGAAGCGGTCCGCCCTCATTGTCCACAAGCTCTGTATCGATAGTGCCCGGATACGATTCTTGTGCAGCCTCATATCGTTGCATCGCTCCAAAAACCTCAAGCAATGTATTTCGAGTTGCGGTGTCTCGTGCTTTTGCAAATTGCTCGGCCGGGTCAAGTGCCGCTAAAAGTCCAACCGCAAGAAGCGCAAGAATCGTAATACCGATGATAAGCTCGATAAGGGTAAAGCCTTTGTTTCGAGATTTTGTCATATTGAAAAAATATAATAATAATAATAATAATATGCTTCGCGTACGTCTTTTTATACACAATTGTACCTCCAACCATTTTGCCTGTTTTTTATACGTATGTCAAGAGGTAAATATGTTATTGACCAATACTTGATGTGAGGGTGTAAATCGGTGTGAGCACCGACATAACGATAATAAATACCACTACACCCAGTAGCACCAGGGTAAGTGGTTCAATCAATGTGGTGGCGGTTTTTATGGCAGAGTCGGTTTGCATTTCAAAGTAGTCTGAAATTTTGCGCACTACATCGTCGAGTTTGCCGGTCCGCTCGCCTACCGCGATCATCTGAATGAGAATAGGGGGGAATATTTGTTCGCGCGCAAAAGCGTCTGAGAGTGTAATACCATTTTGGACACTGCGATAAATATTGCGAAATGACTGTTGAAAAACCAAGTTGCCGGTTGTGTTGGTGACAATGCTCAGACTCTCAAGCATGAGCACGCCCGATTGAATAAGAAGCGAAAGCGTACGCGTCGCGCTCACGAGTGTCGCTTTGACAATAATATCCCCCACCTTTGGTGTGGCGATGATGGCTTTGTCAAGAAGAAACTTGTTTTTCTCCAGAGAAAAAAGTCGCTTCAGCAAGACAAATCCTCCAATACATGCCACAAGCAGTATCGGCCAAAATTTCATTAATAAGTCTGAGCTTTTGATGAGTATGACGGTTGACATGGGGAGCTCCACACCCATCTCGGTATACAAGCCGCTCAGTTGAGGCACCACAAACAGAAGCATTATGACAATAACTCCTATCACTCCAATAATAATGATAATGGGGTACACCATGGTGCCGCGCACCTTGCTCATGAATGCACGTTGCTTTTCCAAGTCGTCGGCCATTTTTGCCATAACATCGTTGAGTTTGCCCGATGCCTCACCTGCTTTGATAAGTGCGACATACAAATGCGAAAAGTGATGCTGCTGACTTATGGCTTTTGAAAAGCTATCTCCTGATTTGATACTTGAGAGAATATTGGTATATAAATCTTGTAGGCTCGCCTTGCTGGTTTGCTGATGCAAAATGTCTAGGCTGCTGGTGATGGTGAGTCCGGCGTTGAGCATTATGGCAAACTGGCGTGTGAAATTGATGATATCGTCAGATGATACTCGATTAAACATTTTTCCCAATGAACCCGCCATAATTGACTTATCTTCGCTGATAGATATGGGTACACAACCCATGCCACGCAGATACTCAACCACCTCACGCTCCGATTGTGCCTCCACTTTGCTACTGATATATTTTCCGTCACTGAGTGCGCGATAGGTAAACCTCATGAAAAAAAGATAGTAAATAAATCATTATTGTTTGTCTTATAGGTACTTCATAAGCAACTGCGGGCGGAGTGCGTTTTGCATACCCACATCTCTGGTGATTACATTCTCTCTAATCAGCTTTGAAAGATATTTCTCCATGATAATCATCCCGTGATCATCTCCGGTTTCCAGCACGCTGTCGAGCATAAAAAATTTTCCTTCTCGAACAAGCGCAGCAACTGCTGATGTGTTTTGCAGAATCTCCACCACCGGAACGATTGGATTGGTGGTTGAGATAGAAGGCACCAGTCTTTGCGCAACAACTACTCGAAGCATCGCCGCAAGTTGAGATCGCACCTGCGATTGCTGGTGGGGTGGGAACACATCAACAATGCGGTTGATTGCCTCAACTGTTGAGGATGTGTGAAGAGTGGAAAATACCAAGTGTCCTGTCTCAGCGGCAGTTAGTGCTGCCGCGATAGTTTCATAATCGCGCATTTCTCCCACAAGGATTATGTCGGGATCTTGGCGCAATACGGCACGAAGTGCATTGGTCCATGAATGAGTGTCAAGCGCGAGCTCACGTTGGCTTATAATGCCCTTTCGTTTAGGGAATACATATTCGATGGGATCTTCAATAGTCACAATGTGTTTTGTCGATGTTTCATTAAGCTCCTGGATGAGTGCGGCAAGAGAAGTCGATTTTCCTTCTCCGGTTGGTCCCGTAAATAAAACCAACCCATAAGGATGCCGAATAAATTGATGGAAAATCTGAGGCAAGGTGAGCTCTTCAATAGTGCGTATTTTGCTACTCACATGTCGAAAAGATGCGGCAATGGTGCCCTTTTGATAATAACAATTTACCCGAAATCGCTCGGTTCCACTCACACTGCTAAAGTCAAGCTCCATATCTTCCATAAATCGTTTTCTTTGAAGGTCGCTCATGAGCGGGAGCACAAGCTCTTCAATCTGATTTTTCGTCAACTCAGCCATATTATTAAGATGGTACATTTCGCGATTTATGCGAAGTGCAGGAGGGTATCCCACCACCAAATGCAAATCAGATGCCTTTCGTTCGATGGTGGTTTGCAAGAGTTCGTGAATATTCATAGTGATGGATACAGTTTAACTAATACATAATTACATATCTGTTTATTTTGCCACATCGGTGAGCCGCATAACTTCTTCAAGAGTGGTATACCCTGCGGTCGCTTTGAAAAATCCATCTTGTCGCATGGTGAGCATGCCCTCAGACACAGCCTGTGCTTCAATCTCCTCAGCCGATGCGTGTTGCAATATTAATTTGTTAATCGCAGGAGTGATGGTGAGCACTTCAAAAACTCCAATTCTGCCATGATACCCGGTATGATCACATGCGTCGCATCCCGAGCCCTTGTAAAGCACTGCAGATTGAACCTTTTCTAGATTGCCCGCAAAAAGCGTTGATGCGATTTGTTCCAACACCTCAGGGGGGGGTTTGTATTGAATTTTACAGCGTTCGCAAATTCGTCGTGCGATACGTTGAGCTATCGATGCCACAAGAACAGAAGATATGAGGAAGGGTTCGGCCCCAAGATCAGTAAGTCGAGGGATTGCGGTTGCGGCATTATTGGTGTGTAGTGTGGAAAATACCAAATGGCCGGTGAGTGCGGCTTGCACGGCGAGCTGTGTCGTTTCACCATCCCGTATTTCTCCGACCAATATGACGTTGGGGTCTTGACGCAAAAAAGAGCGTAGACCAGTTGCAAAAGTCAAACCGGCTTGTGCATTAATTTGCACCTGATTAATGCCATTAATCTGGTACTCAACCGGATCCTCCAGTGTTACGATGTTGCGGGTGGGTTTGTTTAAAATGGTGAGCACAGAATACAAGGTGGTGGTTTTACCCGACCCGGTAGGTCCGGTGACCAAGATGATGCCGTAAGGATGTTCTATTGCTGTCTGCAAAAGCTTTAGATTCATGTTTTGTAAACCTAGCTCAAGAAGCGTGGGGAGCCCTCCCGATTTACGAAGCAACCGCATCACGATTTTCTCGCCAAACACAAGAGGTAGTGTCGAAACCCGAACATCAATTTCATTATCATTTGACTTAAAACTAAATCGACCATCTTGCGGGACACGTCGTTCATCAAGCTTAAGATCGGACATAATTTTGAGTCGTGAAACTAGCGACTCATGAATGGCATTGGGAAGCACAAGCTTTTCTTGCAATATTCCATCTATGCGGTAGCGCACTCGAGTTTGAGTGGATTGTGGTTCTATATGGATGTCGGACGCACGGCTTTGTGAAGCGAAATTCAGTATAGTGTCGACAATTTTAGTGATTGGAGACTCTGAGATGTTTTGAGCAGACTGCTTAGTGGACTGTTCTTGCGATTGTGCAAAAGTTTGTCCATCTTGATTGTCAGCAAGGGCTTTTGTCACATCTGGTGCAATATTTTGGGTATATGCAATGGGTATGGCTTTTTCAATGTCTTGCGGATATCCCAGGCACAATTGGACGTGATAACCGGTTTTTTGTTCTAAAAAATTTTGTAGATTTAGATTGAGTGGATCTGCGGTTGCGATTTGCAATGATTTATTTACGGTGTCGACCTGAAATGGGATTATTTTGTAGTGAGTCGCGAGATTCCTCGAGATAAGACTTAAGGCTGAAGGGTTTATGGCTGTTGATTCAATATTGATGCTTGGCACATTAAGACATTTGGCTTTTGCTTCAAGCAAAGCTCCTTTGGGAGCAAGATTGTATGAAAGAACCAATGTTTCAATTTCTTTTCCTGTCTGCAGTGATTCAAGCTCAAGTTTATCTGCGGCGGCTTGATCGATATATCCAGCTTCAATAAGCGAAGCAAGATACACTTTGGGAGATAACATACTATCAAGATATCAAACTGGCCCATACTATGCAAGAACAAACACCTGCAAGCGTTAGGTGTATCGGTTGGTCATAAATCTTGTTTTAGAGTTGCAATATGTCATGCTCCTTTGATAATATGATTACCATATGAAAAGAACTTTATGTATGCCGCGTTACGGGGCTGGATTTACCATGGTCGAGCTGTTGATTGTCGTCGTTGTGCTTGCCCTGCTCACTGTGGTGAGCGGTGTCGCATATACCGCAACCATGCGCACGTCACGAGACGGCAGACGAAAGGTGGACATAGAGACAATTCGAAGTGCGCTTGAGATATATCGCGCCGACAATTCAACCTATCCAGTAACGTATCCCGAGAGTGTGAGCACAGATGTAACATTGCGTAGCATATTAGATCCCGCGTCGGGAAAAAAGTACATCAGCATGCCAAAAGATCCAAAAACGGGTGACGATTATGTCTATGTTCCGGCAGGATGTGAAGACATTGGGGCAACACGTGTATGTAATGATTACCTGATAGCGGTTTCTCTCGAAAATGACCCAAAAACAATTCCGGAACGATGTGCTGCTATTTTGATTGATAATCAGACTCCCTGTACAGATACCAATGGGAATATTGTTAAGTGCACCTACTGTGCAGATCCATATGGAGTGGTAATGCCTGTTAGTGTAACTTCACCAGACGTTGATTTGGAAGGTCAAAAAAATGAGGAAGATGAGGAGCAAGGGGGATTTGAGGTTCCTATAAACAATCAATAATGGGTTTCCCTCATGCGATACAATCATTTACCTGTTTGCCAGGTTGTCGCTATTTCGTTTTAGATATTTATTTTGTCAAGATAGCATTGACGTGCATGGAATGATTGATATTTTTTTGTTAAAGATATGCACAAACAGCTTCGGAAGTATGCTTTTCAAGCAACAAAGACACAATCTCAGGGGCTTTCGGTTATTGAAATATTAGTCGTGCTTGCGCTGATTGGGGTGTTTCTTGCGGTTGCGCTCCCCCGCTTCCAGATTCACAATACTGAGGCACAGTTTCAAGCTGACATTTCCACTTTTTTGGCCACGGTGAGTCGGGCTCAATCGATGGCTGCCGCCTCAAATAGTCGAAGTTGTGCCCAAACGCCCAATGAAAGACTATCTCGCATTGACATCTCAATGATTGCCGACAACACATATCAAGTGGTGCCTGTTTGTGCGGATATTACGCTTGAGCCATCTGATCCCACACCAACTCCAAATGCAAAATTCATCACGTCTCATTCACCCATGGCCTCAGTGGTGCAATTTACGGGGTGCGATGATATGGTCAGCGAGTGTATTTTTGCCTCATTTTTTTCAGATGGTACCGTTGCAGTTTTACGCTCAGTTGAGTTTAGAAGAGGTTTGCAGGTGTGCACCATTGACTTGTCATCTACGGGTGTAGTGACTAATTCATGTGACTAACACATAAACATAATGAACAAAACACATTGTATACGAAGCTGTGGGCTCCATGGATTTACCCTTATCGAGGTCGTCATTTTTATCGCCATTGCCTCGGTTATTTTTATTGCTATTGTATCGCTTTCAGTGAGCGTCGTTCAGCAGACTCAATCGAGCAAACATAAACTCTACGCGTCACGATATGCTGATGAGCTGGCGCAATGGCTTCGGGTTCAGAAAGATCTCAGTTGGCAAGATTTTTATGTTGCCAGCCAACAGGGTTCTCGCAATTATTGTGTAAATCAGCATATCGCTTTGGATGCAGATTTAGTGACACTTCTTGTCCCGTATGATCCAGATACCTGTGTGCATAACGGCATTATCAATGGATACGGGCCGTCTCGCTTTAGACGCACTGCAGATTTTGATGAACAAACAGACAATACGAAGAGCGTAAAGGCAACGATTACCGTTTCGTGGGTTGAACGCGGATTGCAAGTCGAGTCAGTACAACTTGAGACATTATTCGCCCCTCGTTAATACATCTTATGGCTCCATCAAAGAACAAAAAATCATTTTCTTGTCATGCTTTTACTCTCATTGAGGTGGTGGTCGTAGTTTCAACACTGGCTGTTGCTCTGCCAATAGTAACCCTCATTCTTTTTGCGATTTTACGACAACAACTTGCGGTAACTCGCATGTCTGAGGTGAAAAAACAGGGTGATCAGGCCATAACATTCATACAAACTATGTTAGAGCAAGAAGTGCGAGCCATGTATGCAGCTGATGGCTCGCAACTTTGTGAAAACGCCTCGGGAAGCATTGCAACAGTTGATTACTTTATGGATGCCGATGGAAATAAAATACATCTCATTTTAGATCAAAATAATCTCTCTGTTCGAAGAGAGCTTGTTTCAGGCGCGGACTCTAATGACATGCTCACTGATAATGCAAAAGTGTTTGTCGAGCCCGTATCAGTCGGTATTCCACTCGCACAATGTGTGAGAAGTCGGTCATTCGCTCGACCGATAATTGGTGTTCAATTTAGCATTGTTCCCGCAGGAACCATGTCTAATGATGAGCGCGAAGGCCTGCGAATGCATTTCTTTACGAAAATAGCCATTAATACTCTCTGATTGTTTTATGTCATGCGTTCGATTTACAGTTGCAGTTTGTTGTCATTTTTGATAGTTTGTATTATATGGCCAGTTCTTCTATCGGCATTGAGATTAATGAGCATCGTACGCGGATTGCGCATGCATATTTCAAAGATAAAGTCGTTTATTTGCAGGCCCTTGGGATGACCGAGACTTTACCCCAATATTTCATCAACATCGACTCAGATATTGCAATGCATAAGCAAGCAGAAGTGGTATCTCGTTTATATGCTGATTTGAAATTAACTAATAAAAAAGTTAATGCGGTCATACCCGACAGTCTCTCCTACTCTCAAATTATCGACATGCCCATGTTGCCCGAAAAAGAGCTTGTTGCAGCAGTGCGATATCAGGCTGATGAATTTATTCCCATGAATATTGAAGACACGTATCTTGATGTAGAAATTCTTCGAGCGGATGAAGGTACAAAGCGTGTCTCTATTCTTATTGCGGCTGCGCCGAAAAAAATTGTGGATGGGGTATTTCGCACCATAGAACTAGCCGGTCTTGAGCCCTCAAGACTTGAGACGGAAGTGTGTGCGGTGGGAAGACTCGTTTCGGAGATTATGAAAAGCAAGGATTTTAAAGAAGCATATTGTGTATTGAGTATGGGTTTCACGGCAAGTTCTTTATATTTTGTCGACAACACAACTCACACAATCGAATTTGTAAAAAGCACTCGAGTAGGGTATGAAATGATCCTCAAGGAAATTATGGTCAACCTTAATCTTGATCAGATTCGCGCATCAGAGCTCTTGCACAAGCCAAATGATCAATCCAGAGCCTTGCTTGATGCCATGTTGACTTCACTGCGCGAGCTTGCCACAGAAGTTCAGAGAAGTGTTGACATCTATGCGCATAAAAAAAACCTGCCGGTTACCCGCATATTTACCGTTAACTATAGTTCTCAAATTTATGGATTAACTGCAATTATGCAAGAACTAACCAAATTGTATGTCGATCCACTCCCCCTTAACACAGTATATGTACCCAATACGGTGTTGAAAGTGTTCTCCTCTGAAATTACCGAATTTGCATCGGTTGTTTCCACTTCTATTTTATGATGTTGCGAACCATAAACCTATTTGGCGGACCACTTCGGTCGGTCAATCGTAGAGCGCGCATTGCAGCACAAGTCCGGTATATTTCTGTGCTTGTTTCGATAATACTTTTTGGTATTGTGTTTGGATTACATCTTTATCGATCAAAACTGATTGGTGACATTCACATAGTGCATCAACAGGAAGACATTGTGGAGCAAGCCATCAGTCAGGAGGTATTGCGACAAAAAGATTTGGCAAACATCGTGGTGCGCATCCGAAAAATGAATGAATCACAGAGTCGCGATGTCCAATATGCCAGCAAATCGGCGATCATTAGCGATTTGTTTAGTGAGTTAGGCGTTAACCCACAACAAGAAGAGATTAGTTTGCCCAATACCACTGATTTTCGATTACGCCTCTTATTTGCCACCGATGATGAGCTTCTTTCATTTATTCGTCTTATGGAGTCACAAGAAGTCCGCACGAAATTGAAAAATTACTCTATTGGCACGTTTAAACTTTCGGTGGCCACGGCTTCCGGAAGCTTAGTTCCTATTGATTTTAGCGGTACATTTTTATGAAGCTGAAATTGCACTCACTGCGAGCGCGTCATTTATTTTATGCATTTTTGCATAAAGGGCTGTATCCGTTTATGGCCTTTATTTTTATGACTATATGTGCGTTTCAAATGTATATGGTGTATTTGACACAGCAAGACCTTAGTCGTGAACAAGATTCACTCGACGCACTTCATCTGCGACTGAAAAAGTTTTCCCAAAATGCACGTATCACTGAGGAGGATAGAGTTGTCTATGGCACCATATTAAAAAGACAAATACCTACCCACAATAATACGTTCGATACATTTGCACTTATCGAGTCTTTTTATCAGGTGACGGGCATAGAGCTGAAGACATCAAGTAATCAGCAAGCAAGTTCCACACAACGTCCATCCAAAAGCACTCAAGCATCAACAAGCGTTAGCTTCACCGCTACAGCGACACTTACTCCAGAGAGTTTACAAGTATTGCTCGACCGCTACCAATACGAGTTTCCTCGCTATCTTACACTCTCTGCAATACAACTGACTCGAAGTGTCACTGCGGCAGAGCAGGGTCTTTATGATGTGAGGCTAACATTTGAAGCATATACGGTTCCTGTTACCAAAGAAACCTCAAACGCAGATATGAGCACCAACTTCACTGCTGCTGATGTGGCACATTTTGAAGCGTTCAAACAGCGTGCAAATACTAATTTATATTATGAGCTGCAGGATGTAGAGCCTGTTAGTGAAGATGAATATGAATCTGCAGAAACGTTATTTTGACAATCTGGGATGATGAGGGGATTACGATAGTCGTAGTTTTTTTACTCCTTCTGAAATTTGCGCACCCACAGATTTCCAATATTTCATGCGCTCTTCGTTGATTGAAATGGTGGCGGGCTCGGTCATGGGGTTATAGGTGCCAAGCGCCTCAATATACGCCCCGTCACGTTTTCGCGCTTTTTCAAGCACGACAATCCGATAAAACGGTTGACCTTTTTTTCCGAAACGCATGAGTCTGATGGTTGCTGCCATAGCGTGGTAATTGTATCAGTTTGACGTCAGTTTTTCCAGCGCAAATCTCGCTGCTTGTTCCTCTGCCTGTTTTTTTGATTTGCCTGTCCCAACGCCATAGAGTTCATTCTGTATCCGGACTGACACCTCAAACAACTTGTTGTGTTCGGGCCCCTCTTCTTTTTGGATCTGATAGACTGGCAAGACCTTAAACTGCTCTTGAGCTATCTCTTGCAGATGGCTTTTGGGAGATAAATACGCTTTAGTTCGGACTATCTCATCTAATTTTTCTTCGAAAAGGTACTTCTGCACAAACGAATATGCGGTTTCAAAGCCTTTATTGAGAAATATCGCTCCAATAAGCGCCTCGAAACAATCGGCGAGAATGTTGGTATTGGTCCTTCCTTTATTTGCTTCTTCTCCCTTTGATAATAGAAGATAAGAACCTAGTCCAAGGGTAGTTGCGGCGGCGGCAAGACTTTCCATGCGCACGACAGATGCCTTGATGTCAGTGTACTCCCCTTCTGCAAGTGCAGGATAATTTTTATATAGGTATATTGATGTAATTAAAGAGAGCACACTGTCGCCCAAAAACTCGAGTTTTTCATTTGACGACAACGGATAGGTTCTGTGCTCATTAAGATATGATCGATGCACAAAGACATTTTGAATAAGACTAGCATCGTCTATAAGGATGGCAATGCGGTTAAATAATGGTGAGAAATCGGTTGTTTTCATAGAGTAATGTGGTGGTAACAAATTGACTAATTATCTTTGTTTGACACAACGGCTCCCAAGACCGCATTGACAAATGCATATGCGCGTTCGCTCCCCATCTCTTTCGCAAGTTCCACTGCTTCGTTAATAACCACCTTGGTTGGTGTGTGCTTTTCAATAGTAAGTTCGTATAGGGCTAAACGTAATATGGCAAGATCAGTTTTTGCGATTTGTTCAATGGGGTATTTTGGTGCATGTGTGCGTATGAGTGCATCTAGTGTTGCTACGTGAGCGATAATGGCTTGTACATGATGGTCAACATGGCTATCCACCGGTATGACAAATGTAGGATTGTAACTATACGAATAGAGCTGCTGGACTATATGTACTCTTTGAGCGTGGCGCGGATCAGCTGGTTGAGAATCTTCCAAAGTCATATAAATTGTATGATATCACAAGCTGTAAACTCCTCTCTACATTGTGTATATCGATTCTTACCTCCACTAAGTAGCATTTTGACGTATGCCATAAGAGAGCGGGCACCAATGGAGTTAGTGCTCACTTTCCGCACGCCTTACAGACGATATGAGGGAGTTTTTGAGCTTTACACTGTTTACACTCAACAAGTTGGGGAAGCTGTGCTCTTCGGGAGGCTTTTCGCTTGCCGCTTCGCATGGTTGAAAATTTGCGTTTTGGAAGTGGTGTCATAGGAAATAAATGAGTCTAGAGCGCATAGTATACCTGTCTATCGTCATATTTTCAAACACATGTGGTCGCTGAGGGACTTGAACCCCCGACATCTTCTGTGTAAAAGAAGCGCTCTACCAACTGAGCTAAGCGACCAACCTTTCACAATAACTCAACTTTCCGCATCATCTCTGCAAAAGAAGCGCTCCTGCCTCCTCGGCAGGTCACCGATGAGGTGACTACCAACTGAGCTAAGCGACCAACTCTTCTTGTCTTGTTGTTTAGGCCTGGCATATTCCTGCTGTCCTTCGACAAAGTTTACAGTGAGCTTGTCGAACTGCTCAGGATCGTTATGATATCCTTTGTTCAGCCCTCCTTATCTTGCTGTTCGGCTTAGCATATTCCTGCTGTCCTTCGACAAGCTCAGGATAAACTTTTCACAGAGCGATTTATCGGAGGGCATTGCTTTGCCCTTCCGAAACCTTGGTGAAGGAGGGTGATATCTAAACTCTCCTTCGACAAGCTCAGGATCGTTAAGATACAACAATGTGCGCGCCCATGGAATCCCCCGACTTTCGTCGGGACAAGCCCGATAGCCTGGGGGGAACCATGTAGCACATATGTGCGCGCCCATGGAATCGAACCATGCACCTCTGTCTTATCAGGACAGCGTTCTAACCGATGAACTAGGCGCGCTTATCTCAACATAACTTCTTTCAGTTTTTCACTGAGTGCAAATACAAGAAAACGCAAAAAATATAAATCAATTATACCTTGACACTTCTCTTTACATATTGACAAGTAGCTCGAATTCTAGCAAACTGAGGTGTATATTACAACGCGTGTATAGTGTGTACGCCCAAGATTTTTATTTGTAATGCTTTATTTTTCCGAACTCAGAGGTAAAACAGTCCTTGCGGGTGATTTGTATGTGGGAAAATTGGACGATGTGGTGTTTCAAGTTTCTCCTGCCGCAGTTGTCACAAAGCTCTTCATAAAAAAGCTTGATGGCAGTAAATTTTTCCTCCCCTACTCTGCAGTTAATCGCATCGGTTCTCGCGTTCATGTTGATGCGAATTATCCCCCCATTCAACTTGAAGAAAACGAGCTGTTTGTAGGTAAAAATATTGTAGATCAGCAGATCATAGACATTCATGGGAGTAATATTGTCCGAGTAAATGATGTGGTGTTCATCCAACAACCTCAACTGCATATTTCGGGGGTCGATGTGGGTATTTTGGGCATTATGCGTTGGTTTGGACTTGAAGATATTGTCCGAAAAATCTTTCATTTGATTGGGCGAGATATCATTCCCAAGTTTCTTGCATGGACTGATGTGGCACCAGTTGAGCTTGGTCGAGGAAGAGTGATGATGAAGCAATCAGACACCAAGCTTAAACGTTTGAAGCCCGAAGATCTCGCAAGTCACCTTGACACACTCAATATTCGCAATGTCAAACGCATTGTTAATATGTTTGACGACACGTATGCCTCTGAGCTTTTTAGCAACTTAAGTATTTCTCTCCAAACAAGCCTACTTCGCACCTTTCTTCCCGCAAAGGCGGCATCAATTGTTTCAAGACTTGAAGAAAGCGAGGCGGTTGATGCGCTCATTACTCTCAGGCGCAGTGAGCGCGAGCGCATTATCGGAATGCTTGAAAAGAAACAACAAAACGAAATCAAGCGCCTCATGAATTTGGCGCGTACCCCCGTCGGGCATGTCGTGAACAATCAATTTTTGACAGTAAGACCCCAAGACACCGTTGCCTCAATTCTTCAAAAAGTACGTGATTCGCGCAATGACATCGACGACATCCGCTATGTATACGTGGTGAATAATGAAAATCAAATCATTGGCGTGTTTACGTTGTATGAACTTATTATTGAGAAGCCTGACACCGCTGCCTATAAATTTATGATACAAAATCCCATCTTTGTACAGCTTTCAACCTCAAAAGAGATGGTCTTGCGTCGTATGAAAAAGTACAATCTCAACAGCATTCCGGTGGTGACTGAGAAACGACACATGCTCGGGGTTGTTGATTTGCTCGACATCTTGGATGATGAGAAGTAACAGCTTTAAGCTCCAAAGATTACGGCCACTACGGTGAATACTGCGGCACACGTGATGAGGAACGTGCCGAAAATAGCAATCCAATTCTGAAGTGATGAATTGGCGTGCTCACCCATCACCTTTCGGCTGCTTGTGAAGCGAATAAGGTAAAAGAATATGATAGGTAGAGCTAACGAGCTTAAGATTTGAGCTGCAATTGCAATGGAGAATAAATCTAAATCAGGAAGAAGTCCAATGATTCCTGCCACTACAAGTTGTATACCAAAAAGCCCATAAAACTGCTTGCTCTTGTTGAAACTCGAATCCAAACTTCGTGAAAAGCCAAAAAATTCGCTAAATGCATAGGTTGTGGAAAGTGCGATCGCAAATATACCGATAAATGCCGCATTCATAATGCCTATGGCAAAAAAGGTTGATGCAAGCCTGCCGGCAAATGGCTCAATGGCTGTCGCTGCTTGATCACCGCTTATCAAGGGAAGTTGGTGAAGAAACAAGGTTGCCGCAGTGGCGACTATCATGAAGAATGAAAAGAAATTGGTGAGAAATGCACCCCAATATGTTTCCACTTGTGCATAGCGCAAGCGCATTGCATCAATCTTTTTATCAAGACTGAAGCTACTTATAAAGAACTGACCCCATGGGGTGATAGTTGTTCCAATTACGGCAAGACCGGTGATGATATAGTTGCGTATGTATGCTCCGTCAAATACCACGCCATTTGGATATACCAGATTGGAAAGCGCACTACCCCAGTCAGGACTTGTTTTAAATGCTGAATAAATGTATGCGAAATACAGCAGACAAGAAAATAACACAAGATTTTGCACGATGGTGAAGCTTCCTTTCACAACAAGCAAATAGGTGAGCACCAGCGTAACGACGATTAGCGGGATGACGGGAAGCCCCAATAACGAAGCAGTGACCTTAAGTGAGACAACGTTCACCACAATGAGAATGAGGTTTGCCACCGCGATGGTGATAAATATGGGTACGGCGTAGCGTACCCCGTATTTTTCGCGAATAAGATCACCCAAACCTTTCCGTGTCACAATGGTCAGACGTGCCCCCATCTCTTGGGTTATGGCAAGAAGCACCGTGACCCAAAGCAGCACAAATAAAATAGGATATCCCAGTTGAGCTCCCGCAAGCGCATAGGTCGCGACCCCGTTTGCGTCATTGTCCGCAACAGCCACAATGGTGGCAGGGCCGAATATTGAAAAGAACGTAAGAATGCGAATTTTCCATCCTTGTGCAATAAGCGCTAATTTCTCCATGTATGGGATGAGAATAAGAATAAATCAGGAAATGTGATACATAAAAATGCAAACCACTATCTTCCCATCCATTGTACAGAGACTGTGTGCAAAGTAAAAGAAGGAAAACAACAAATACTACTCTGGCGATGTCCAACTTCTTGTATAATCGTTGCATATGAAACACATTATCGCAGTAGCCGATTGGGCAAATGACCATCTTTCCAACCAAGAGTTTCTCACGGCAATAGAGGGCTTCGCGAAAGATCCAAAAAATGTGCGTGTCAGTTTTGTGCCGTCCACTCCTTCCACCTTGCACACGGCATTTTTGCTCAAACAGCTTATTTACACCCAAAGCAGACTTGGGCGGCCGGATGAAACAATCTTCTTTCATAATACAGATCCACGCATGCAGCAAGATCGTGATATTGAGCTTGCACAAGGTGCGCCGTTTGTCATCGCACATCTTAAAAATGGAGTATATGTATGCGGACCAAATGCAGGGATGGTGTTGAGTCTCCTCAAACCTGACATCGAAGAATTATTTTCATACGAAGGAGTTAGCACTGGTTCTCAATTTCGCTCACGCGACACCCTCTCGCGTATCGTGGCTCATATGGCCGACTACATGGAGCAGGAGCTTGAGCTTACTGAAATACATCTGCACACCATTCCCGACATGGAGCATGATCGTTGGTTTGTCGGACACATTGACAATTTTGGGAATATTAAAACCACACTGACCGCTGATGTGCTTAAAGGAACGTATGAGCTGGGTGAAACATTCACAGTAACTATCGGTAAGACAACAAAAAAAGTCCGCTATGTTGCGCATATGTTTGCCGGTCATCCCGGTGAGCTTGTCATGTTTCCCGGCTCATCCGGTCATGTAGAAGATCCATATTTAGAAATATCGGTTTGGCGCCATTTTGACAAAGGAGATCATCACACCGGCGCACATGAATTTGAATACCCCAGACCAGGGGATGAGGTACGATTTTCAAAAGCTAAAAGCTAATAGCTAATAGCTAAAAGCTCACAGCTAACCGCTAACCGCTAACCGCTAATAGCTAACAGCTAATAGCTAACAGCTAATAGCTCACCTTCTCCCCTGCCACCAGTCTTGAATTTTGGTGATAACATACCACACGCCTTGCACCGGGTGCCTTGCGCAGTGCTGCCAGCTGTTTTTACAATTTGGCGCAAAGTACACGGTGTGTGTTTGGGCGAATGATTCTCCCCCTTGCGTCATTCGTATGCTTACGCGCACTTGGCCTCCATTATGACGATCAAGATCGACATATTGTTGTTGGCTTTTACGAAGCTCCCCCAGCCGTGTTATTGCAGTATCATCTGGAGAAACCGAAATCTCCGCTTCTGCATCAAGCAATATGGGAAAGTTCATGCTGTCGTGCGGTTCAAGCACCAGGCGCACGGGGTTACGAGTCGCTATCGCAAACATATTATGAACATTCACACGGGTATAGGTTTGGCTTAAGGTCCGGCCCACTGCCTCAGGGTACATATAGGGATACTGCGAAATTACAGATTGCTTGTGTACACTCGTATTGGTGGTAGGGACAAACGTGCAATGTGTCTTGTCACATTGTTTTCTGGTGAGGCCCCACCCAGGTGCTTCATCAACATACCATGTAAAGTCCCCTTGGCTGTCATATCGTGCGGGGAATTGCGAGGGGGTTTGCGGGTGATATTGCGCATTGGCGGGGAAAATAATCGACTCCTTTTCAAAGCGGGCAATAAGCGTCGCGTCATCACGGCGCACTTCAACTTGCCCCTGAGGTGTCGTGGTGATGATTGTCTCACTTCCGTGGGGGGCAAGGGTGAGGTGAGTGGGATTGGTGAAAAAGTCGGTTTTGACGGGAATAAACTTATGAGGGTACGATGAAATATCTTTATGACTGTGCCACCGTGAGCCGTCAATAAGAAATGGCACCACCCAATATCCTTCATGGTTTGCTTGGCGCATGCGGTATGGGTCTTCCCATGTGTTGCTGTAAATTCTCAGGTCAGTCACGGTAAGCCCATTTTCATTTTGGGTGAGGCGCACCCGATAGGTAGCAGTGGTGATCCACCAGGCACTTCGTGCTCCTTCCGTGCGGGTGTACACGGTTGTGGTGCGGTCGGAAAATAATGCAGCCGCCTGAGTTGGTTCAAGCACCTCAAGTACTCCCTCATTGTTAAGCTTTCGTATGAAGGCAAGCTGTTTTCCAAACTCAACCTGATACTTTTCGTCCATTGAGTTTTCAAGTCTCAAGTTTGCAAATCCCGCATGCGGTTGAAGCAGGAGGTTTCGCATAAGTGTGTAAAAGTAGTCAGTGGTCGCATTGCCTCGCGCGTAGTCGTTGGGCTGTGAGGTGAAACGGCTTGTGGTGTCGCCATAATTATATAGCGGATCGGTGGTTGTTTGGCGAATAATATGCACGGCGTTTGGCTCGGTAAAGTCGGGAATAAATGCCCAGTTGCGACTTGCGGGGTATGGGTAATGAGGGGGGCCTCCATAGAGTGTGTAGCTATCTGTCCCCCACTGCTCACGGGTTATCTGATGCACCTGCACGTCGTACGCGTCATGTAAATAATTTAGCGTATCAGTATCTATCATCCATGCGCTTGACAAGGTGGGATACTCGCCAAAGACTTCTTGATACTTGGTAAGGAGTGTGTCAGCAATTTTGATACGCTCCTCGATGGAATAACCTATGGTGAACGCATTTTGCGCTTGAAACCACGTTTCTTCAGTTCCTGTGTAGACTAATTCTTCAATAGATTTCGGATTGGATATGGGGTATTTATTATGAGCGTCTTCTACGAGCGAGGGAATGATTTCAACCATCACCCCCGTACGAATAAGTTCCGGATACCGCGCACGATAGTCCAAAAAAAGCTGTGTATAACGGGGGTCAGTCAGTGCATCATACCGAAGCACAAATGTGGTGGGGAGCTCATATTCCACTGCATACTCAAGCTGAGTCGTAAGATGGGTTAGGCTTCCGGGTGAACAGCACGACTCACCACGCACTTGGTTTATGATGGTGATATATGCATGTCCCGCGCCTTGAGGGCTTGCTGCGTGAGCAGGAGTCACCGTCTGAGCGAAAGTGCTTTGAGAGTATTGTGCAAGGGCAAAACAACCGATAAATACAAGCAATAAAGAATATGCTTTCATGTAGTTGTAATCATAGCATACATACCGTCTTACCCATACGATTGACCCCAGCGACTTTGTGTGTATATTTGCTATACTTTGTTCATGCAATATGTTTGGTCGTCGTCAAAAGAGCCCACATTGTATGATGTCGTACACCATACACTCGCGTTTGGCACATATGCCGATTGCATATCATTAGTAAGGACACATTCACTAGATACGGTTCGATCAGAGTTTTTGAAGCCCAAGAAAGGGTTGTATAGCAGACAGGCATTTGGTTTTGCGCGACTCTTGTTGCACGTTTCACCCAATCCTAAAAACTATGTCAAAACTATTTCTTGACAGAGTTCTTACCGCAGAAAGAAAACATAATCTTGCAAAATTGACTCCATTTTTTGTACAATTCACTCTGTGTGGTGGAACAGGGTTGGCACTCCAATGGGGGCATCGTATTTCAAACGATTTTGATTTGTTTACTTCTTTTCCTCTTCCTCGTTTTTTCAGTCAGAAAGTAGGAAAGGTTCTTGACATTGCTTCAATTGCAGTTGACACATCAGATGAGCTTACTCTCTTTACGAAAGACAACGTCAAAGTGACTTTCCTCATATATCCTTTTGCATCGATAGAACACGACGTCATCATGGATACAATACGTCTCGGGTCTGTTGCTGACCTGGTTGCGAATAAATGCTATACACTGGGGAGACGTGTGGAGATACGTGACTACATAGACGTATATGAATCTCTCAAACATCAGTCACTTTCCATAAGCATTAAGCAAGCGAAAAAGAAATACGGCAACTTGTTTGATGAAAAACTATTCTTAGGTCAATTGGGATATTTCGATGGACTTCAATACGATGACCCTACATTTGCAGACTATGGGGTCACACAGTCAGCTTTTGAGTCTGAACTCACTAAAGCGATCACGGAGTATCTGCCATAATCTTCGAAGTAGAATCCGATTGCTATTTCCACTCCTTTAACCTATACTATAGGGTATCTCTTATACTCCTCGGGGACATTGCGCCCCTGTGTTTGTGTAGGAGATAAAAAAGTCATTCCTTTGTGTGACTGTCATTGCGAGGAGTACGCTCCGTGTCATCCTGAGCCTGACGAAGGACGGACGAAAAGCAATCTCACCACATACAGGTATGAATCGTATCTTTTTCACCACTCCCGCATTGCATGGGAATGGATGGGAAACGATGCACCTTAACATTCCGAGAGCTAATGAAAAAATAAATGGTTCATAGTGCATGGTTCATAGTTCATAGAGAACAATGAGAAGAATGCACTGATGGACAAATGACAAGGTTGGAAAGATAGTGTTGATTGTGTGACTGTAATTGCGAGGAGTACGCTCCGTGTCATCCTGAGCCTGACGAAGGACGGACGACAAAGCAATTTCACATTCCAACACCTTCTTTCCAGCCTTGTCATGAGGCGCCGGCAACGGCGCCGGAGTCTCGTGACTCGGCTGGAGCCCCTACCGGTGCGGCTTGTTGCACCGGCGTTTGACCAACGGAGGGTTAGCCCCCCGCGTCGCCCTGGGCGACTCGTCCTCTATGGGGCCCATGCGACGGGCCCGAGGCGAGTGCCCCGACTGGGCACGGGGTGTCTGACCCAACCAACTCGCGTACGCTCCCCCCGCCCCACTGGCGGTCCGACCCACATGTCATGCTGAGCCCGACGAAGCATGGCTAAAAGGCGGACGCCCCAAAAGGGTGCCCGGGTGGAGCAAAAAACCAGCCCGTCGAGGAGGCGGGCGAACCATGAAAAACAGGAGAAACCATCTCCTGGCCGCCGCAACAGCACTACTTATTGCGGCGGCCCTCCTCGCGGGCCTGATCAACTCCGCGAGCGGCCAAACCCTCCCCCCTGATCAGGGGACCCCCGCGGCGGGGCAAGCCGCACCCGACATCTCTCTGCTCCCCGTGTGGGAGGATCCCGGGGTCTATGACACAGATCCCGATCAGATCCTTCCCCCGGGGGGCTCCGTGACCTTCACCGAGCCGGTCGTAGTGGCCGGCGATGTGGAGGTCGTCAATGAGTCGGGCGGCGTCGTGTCCCTTTACGACTGCCGCACCGGCACCGCCTGCTCCCCCAAGACAGGAACAACGGTGCGGGTGGAGGCCAGCCAGGCCCACCCCATCACCGTTAGGTTTCCTTGGGGAGGCTCGTGGTGGTTGGAGGGGTCACGTGGGTCCCCTCCGACCACATTCGCCGACCTGGCGTGTCAGCAAGTGGAAGACGGCTGCGCGCTCATCGAGAGCGTGGTCGTCTGCTCGGACGCCGTGGACGTTTTTGTTGCCCGCTGGGTCCCGCAAGGGTCCAGTTGGCGCCTTGACGTTCAAGTCTCGGCCGATCCTGGAGCAACAGTGCTCAGGGGAGGCCCGAGGTACGACATGACCGCGGCCCAGCGTATCGAGGCAGGGTTGGCGCTGGACTATTGTGTCCCGGCGCCCACCCCCACCGCCACTTCGACGCCCACGCGTACGCCGACGACGCCTCCTCCCACGGCCACCGCGACCTGGACGCCCTCCCCCACACCGACGACGCCTCCTCCCACGGCCACCGCGACCTGGACGCCGACGTCAACGGCCACAGCCACGCCGACGGCTACGCCCCCCACCGCGACGCCAACCGCGACGAGCGTACCCCCGACGCCGACGGTCAGCCCTACGACAACTCCGACCACCCCCCCAGTCTGCGAAGGGGTGGTCATCAAGCTTTCCAAGCGATCCGACGGGGGTAGCTGGGTCGCTTTTGGCAATCCGAGCGGCTATCCCTCGGCCGTGTTTTGGTATGGTCTCCCGCCATACCACTACACTTGGGAGCTTCGTTTCGAGTTAACTGGTAGACCGGGAGTTGTCTACCAGTGGACCCATGTAGAGGTGAACGGTGCGGGGCAAGCGCAGCGGCCCAACCCGTTCACCTATGGTCCGTTCACGCCGTATGGAGCCTACCACTTCCTTTTCACTGGTAGCGCCGACGGAGTCGCATGTGGACAGTGGGATTTCGGCGGCAACGCCGACCCCATTGTTTACGAGGTATTTCTGCCTATCGTGATAAGGTAGGCAGGAACGGGGCGCAGGTCCCCGTTATCACCCTGCCTGAAACTTTCTCGGGGGTTCGCCGGAATGGCGCGCCGGCGGACCCCCGTTCATTAGCTCTTCGGAAACCTGCCCCTCACCACATGTGGTGAGGGGCGGGCAATCCTTTTACAAACAAACATTGATTATTGTTCGAGCGAAACGAAGCCACGTCAGACGTGGCGAAGTGCAGTCGAGAACCAAACCATTGGGACTTCTCGATTTCGCGTTCGCTCAACTCGAAGCGTAATCAAAGTTCAAACAAACGCAGAAAACAGATTCAAACCAAAAACTATGTTCATATCTATTCGTCATTTGAGCCAAAGGCTCATCCGCCTATGGAGGATACCATTAGCCATTCGCCTATTGTTATTAGTGCTCTTCTTCCATCTCGTTGGCAACGTCGTATGGATTGCGCTCAATCAATCACCTCCTTCGTGGGATGAAGCAAACCATATCCGACGAAGCGTGCAATACACCTATTTCATCCAAGATCTTTTGGCAGGAAAGCCTGATTGGGGTATGGCATGGGATAGCTTTCAGGATGGCTATGGGCCACTCGTGCGTATCATCACGGGTATCTTCATGCTTTTTGCTGGTGTCGGTGTGGTGCAGACTCAAATAGTCTCGACACTATTTTTCCTTGCGACTATCGTGGCAGTGTATTTGCTTGCACGGGAAATAGCGAATAGCGAAACAGAAAACTGGCGAAGACATCTGTTTTGCGCAGTCAACGGGGTTCTCCCGAGGGGTACGTCGCAAGCAAAACACGGTGTCGAGACACAACAGCACTTCCCATCAACAATTATTGCGATAAGTACAGCACTGGTATTTTCATTCTATCAACTTATCTATGCGCATTCGCGCTGGCTTCTTCTGGATATCCCCGTAACTTTATTTACAACACTTTCATACCTTTTCCTCATAAAAAGTGGATGGGGATGCAAACGAAAAGAGACCATACTAGCAGGTGTGCTTGCCGCATGCGCAATGCTCACCAAGGCACAGGCTGTGGTGTATTTTGTAATTCCAGCTCTTTATGTTGTTGTGCGAATAGCGAATGGCGAATGGCGGATCAGATTACTTAATCTAGCTATCTCGCTCATCGTTTGCTTGTTACTCTTCTCCCTCTGGGCGCTTCCTAACCTTACCCACATGTACGAATACGTCAAAGCAGGCGCAACCATACGGCTTAATCATCCCGATGATCTGCGCTCCATCACGACCTGGACATTTTATCTAAAACTCATCATTAACAACATTACCACGCTGTGGGGGTTTTTGCTGTGGATACCTGCATGTTTTATCTTTCTGCGAAAGCATAAGAAACACACGCTTTTTATCATATCCGTTGTTATTGGATATTATCTTTGGTTTAGCCTAATCTCAAACAAAGACTTGCGGTTCATATATCCCATATTCCCCATGTTTGCATACATTGGTGCATATGGATGGGCTCGCATTCTCATATATCTGCACGACAAGCGAAAAGCAGTATGGATGGGTGTTGCAATTGCAACCCTCTTGGTATTTCTCGTGTTTCAAATCACTATGTACACAGTTCTCTCCTTCGGATGGCCATTTCCAAAAAATATTACCTCATATGTATTGGTGCCAGGCATAGATGATATTACGGTGCTTAATACCGCATCAGATTATCCAGTCAAAGCATACGGGGCGGACAAATGGCCTGTGCAAGAACTCGCGCAAGATCTAAAAGATTATTTCGCGGACAAACCGTTCACCTATGTATTTCTTGTTCCGAATTTTGAATACTTTAATAACAACACCATCACATTGGAGCTTACTCGGATCCGCGCGCAAAATGTAGTGCTCATGGGCGGGATAAACAAACAATCGTTTGAAAACCCGAGAGAATTGGATGACTTTGTCAAGCAGTATGCGCATTTCATTTATGTTGAAGGGGAATTCGGCCCCTACTTCCAGTGGGACAGGGCGTTTTATGCACAAGTACAACAGTATGTAGCGGATATCTATTCCCTAGGAAGGTCAAAGACACACAAATCATATCAGTTGCCCAATGGTCAGATAGTGCATTGGTTCATTATTGATCCATGAAAAAGTACATGCACCATATTGTCGCACTAGCGATTTTGACGAGCATCGCAGTCTTTGTGCTCACTCGTAATTATGTGCCAGGCACCACGATTGCCGGATGGGATGATTTGCATCCAGAATTTGATTTCGGCCTCGCATTATCGCGGACTTTTGAAGGTGTGTGGCGTGCCGATCAGGGGTTGGGCACTGTTGCAGGGCACTCGCATATGGTAGAGATGCCGCGCATCGTGGTCTTGTGGTTGATATCACATTTTGTACCTACAGAGCAGGTGCGGTTTGCATTTGTTGCATTGAGCATGCTTTTTGGCGTGTGGGGCATGTACGCATTTGTGTACTATATTTCAAGATACTTTGGCACCCATCTCCCACACCATCTCACTTATACCCGTTCGGCAGTTGCCGTTATAGCGAGTCTCATATATATGCTCCACATCGGAGTAATACAGCAATTCATATTGCCGTTTGAGATGTTTATGGTGCAGTTTGCTTTGACGCCATGGCTCATGCTGGGAGCATTGAGTTATGTTACATCAAGAAACACAATACATCTTCTCATTTTTGCATGTATCACATTTTTCTATTCCTCTACTGCATATGCCGCTACTTTGTGGTATGTCTTTTTTGGAATGTTTCTACTTTGGGCTTTTGGGTATGTGCGCAAACGCACTATCCGTCCTTTTCTCATATTGTTTATAGTATTTCTTGCGATGAATCTGTATTGGCTGGGTCCTAATATCTACTTTGCAATGCAAAGAGGTCATGAAGTGCAAACATCAAAAATTAACACCATCTTTTCACCGGATATATTTGCGGCTAACAAGCAGTTTGGAAATCCTGCGGACGCACTTCTTTTGAAAGGGTTTCTCTTTGATTGGAAAGTGTATGATCATCAGTCGCAGGAACATGTGCAGATCATGCAAGCATGGCGTGACCATCTACAAAACCCATGGGTTCGTACTCTATCTTATACTCTGTCACTTATTGCTCTGCTGGGTATTATTCTCTCATTAGTATTGCGCAATCGTATTGTAGCTTCATTTGCAGTGTTCTTCCTAGTGCCGCTAATGATGCTTCTTAATGGAATGTGGCCCATAAGTGGTTGGTATGAAACGCTCTCTCACCATATTCCTCTTGCTAAAGAAGCACTCAGGACACCATTTACCAAGGTATCTATTCCCGCTGTGTTTGGCATCGCACTCTTTTTTGCGTATGTGCTTTCTTTTATCTGTCGTTTAAGCAAATGGATGCGATGTGGTTTACTCGTTCTCTTTGCCATAGCTATACTGTGGGTGGGATGTCCGGCTTTTTACGGCGGATACATTCATAAATCTGTGCAGATACGTATACCTATAGAATACAAAGATGTATTTACCTATTTCAGAAGTCAACCACCTCATGCCCGTGTGGCCTTGTTTCCGCTGCATACGTTTTGGAATTGGACACACTATGCATGGGGATACCAGGGAGCAGGGTTTCTACAGTTTGGGATACCCCAACCAATACTCGACAGAGATTATGACAGATGGAGCAAATACAATGAACAATACAATCGAGAGATGTCGTATGCGCTGTATGCTCAAAACTCCCTCATATTAGCCCATACGCTCAATAAATATAATGTTGATTACATACTCGTTGACACTAGTGTTTTTGAGCCTTCCCTCCCTTCTCAACACAGTTTGCTTCATTGGCTTATGCCAGAATATATTGCACAGACACAACTGTTTGAGGAGCCAGTGCAGTTTGGGGACCATATCTTGATATACAAACGGCGTATGCAATTATCTCCGCAAGTATCACTCGTGCCAGACGCGATTGAGTTTGCTGCATCAACAGCACAAAGCCCGATGGACGCTCAGTATATTTCTGTAGGTAACTACTATACAAATGTATCTCATGACACTACCGATAGTACACAAAGTCAAATAGAACGCTCACCCAATTACGTAAATAGCGAATGGCGTGCAGATTTCTCACGGGATAATTGGGGCATATGTGCCGAGGTGCATGATGGTCAGTCAAAAAGAGTGCGTGAAAACAATAGAGTATTGTACGAGGCATATGATACTAATCTATGTGAAACCGTAGAATTTATAGAAGTAGATCATGCAAAGGCATATGAGCTCTCCATTACTCATGAGAATCTGGAGGGCCGACCTATCATGATTTGTCTAAAAAATTTGCTCACCGGGCATTGTGACGTAAATGAGCAGCTAACGTCAGGGTCACAAAAGCGCACAGATCGCTTTGCTGTGCAACCTCTTTGGGATTATGGGTTCGGATATCAGCTTGAGCTGACCACCATCGCGAGAGGGCGAGGAGTAAGTCGCAACAATCTATATGATGTTGTTTTGCGTGAAGTAGAAAAAGAAATAGTGATAAGAGATGTTTCAGACAACAATATACAAATTGAATATGAGGATACATCACGGTATTGGAAAGAAGTCAAGGTTCAAACTAATATGAAAAAATTAGAACCTCAGCTACTTGTTCTCAACCAAGCCTACTCACCGGGGTGGATAGGGCTTTCGGTTCAAAGTTTAAAGTTCAAGGTTCATGGATTTGAGATGTACTTACCAACATTAGTATTACTCCCCCATGTGAAGGTGAATGGGTGGGCGAACGGTTGGTCAATCGATAGTACAGAGTACAAAGTACAGGGTACAGAGCACAAAGAACTCAGCGCTCAGCACCCCGCTGAGATTTCAAAGAGCAAGAAGCAATCTAATCTAAGCACCATGAACCATGCGCCAAGCACCAAGAGCTATGCACCAAGCACAAAAGTTCTCCTCCTCTTCTGGCCTCAATATTTGCAGTATGTGGGGTTTGGAATACTCTTGTTGACAATGGGCGTGCTTATCGGAATACGCACAGTTAACCTAATAAAGGTCAGATAAACAGCAGATTGCACTCACTTTACCACACGGTCCCTTCCATTTTTATAACGTATACAGTGTAATAGTTCATTCACTAAGGCGGCGAAATGCTGTTCATAGTTTTTACCCGTCCCACTGGAGGAGTGTTTTTTAAAAGGGATTACTTTTTTCACCTGTATGATGCGCTTTTGATAGTTTTCCCCTGGAGCAATTGTGGGGTCAACCTCAAGTGACAAAGTACACACAATATCTCCTTCTTCACTAAGTTCCATTCGGTAGATGGCGCCTGGGTTATCATTCGGTGTATATGCCACTTCAATATACGGATTGCAGCATTCTGCAGTTTCTAAGATTTGATGAATCGTCGCAGGGTCATGTAGTCCATTCATTCTGCTCAGTGCAATGCTCGCTTCTTGCTTTGATGCGCCGTCTAGTTCTACAAGTGGTGCACCAGATGGTCTTTCATATTGAATATTTCGTTGAGGGGCGAGTCTCAGCGTGCACCTATCATTTGGTGGAAAATGAGATGATGGGTTTAGAGGTCGAAGCTCCAATTCATATACAACAGGGAATTTGTATGTGGCACCATATACAAGCTCTTCACCGTCGGGGGAATGTTTATATGCACGAGGATTTGAGTTGATGAGTCGTTCTTCGGGGAGAATATTCATGGCACCTAGTTCACCTTTCTGACTGCTCCCTGCTGGATTACCTAGTTGAAAAGTACCTTCTATTATATGTATGAGTTTTGACACGGCAGGCGAAAATAATATTTCTGTAATGCCTCGATCGATATGAGGCGCGGTGTTATGCAGGGCGAGTGTGGTTTCAAGTGCCAAGGCCTGAGTGATCATTCGGTGCCACTGAGACCGTTGAGGTTCGGACAAGAATGGAAAGAGGTCAGGGGTTGTTTCAACTTTACAAGGTCCTTCTGGAGCGGGGAAGTCTACCAGTGGGAGTAGCATATCCGGTCGACGGGACAGCATAGGTTCAAAAGGGAGATTTTGTTCCGAAGGCGTCATGGATGTATTGATTTTGTAACGATATTAAGATACCAGGGTATAGGGTAAATTACAAACCAAGGCAGTACATATAGCATAGGCTACGTCACACACTTCAAATGCTATAGACGAGGTGCGACACTCATATTCTGAGACATCTGTACCATGATACAACTAAACCTATAGTACTTGACAAGGGGTTTTAAATCTGGTAATATGAACCTGTTCAAACATCCCAAACGGACACGTCTGGAGGTTTTTATACCCTAGAAATGTTCGGGATGAAAGGACAAAATCGCCCCACGTCGCATAAAGCTATGCGGGGCAAGCACCTTAACAAATCGCTTTGTAAGTAGTGGAGAGACAGAGGATATTCTCATTTCATCGTTATGTTTCGAGCGTAGTCGAGAAATCGATGAGCACGAGATATAACACCATAGGTTCATCATACCAATCACGCTTTGCATGTGAACGATATGCTGCCCTATAACATATGAGGATATTCACTCAACTCTCCTCTACCATACAATTTTGCATGATAGATTTTAATTTAGTTAGTATAAGTGAATCCTCCAACAGGATTTGAGAAAGAATCGAAAGCGCCACGCCACAAAGCTTTTTTTGGTGGAAATAAGGATCAAAAATATCAAGTTCAATGTTCATAGTTCAAAGTTCATGGATAAAACCATGCACCACGAACCATGCACTATGAACCATACTTTGGTTTTTGTTCCCACCAAAAGGGCTCGCAGGCCGGCGCAGTGCGCACGACCCCCCCTGGCCAACCGGCCGGAGCCCAAGCCAAAAATGCCTTCAGTATTTCGGAAGGCACAAGTGCGCGGGCTTAGGTGGCCGCGCGACTCGATTTCTTCAACCGCCGGCCTTAAAAACCGGCACACTTCCGTACGGAGGAAAGTTTCATGAACGCGTTCTCGAAGTGGATCCGCCGGGTCTTCCAAACCCGGCCTCTGGCCCTGGCCTTGGTGGTATCGACCGCCCTGGCCGTCGTGTTCGTCTCGCTCATTGCCGTGGCACCCGCCGCGGCCCAGAACCCCGCCTGCAGCGACCAGATCGTCGGCACCAGGCTGACCTTACCTGCCATGACGGCAGGACAGGAGGCCGTGGTGCCTTCTGGCCTCTTGAATGGAGCAACCGCACTGTGCGTCGAAGGTATGGAAGCGGCTGAGAGCATTGCCTTGAAGTTGAAGGGTACGAACCCTTACACAGCCGAAGGCAACTCAACCGCCCTGACCGTGGACGCCGAGTTTGCTACCAACTTGGCTCTCTCCGACCCGTCGTTCAACGGCAGCCTGCTCAAGGCTGCTCCTGGTTTGCCGGCCGTGACGATTATCGCCTTGAGCGACCTGACCGAGGGCGTCACCGTCTGGGTGGGTAACCCCCGCCCCACGGTGATCGCGAATGTCAAAATCGACCAATGGCAGGACATCAAGATCCCGGGCAACATTTCCGAGCTCGCCGCCGGAACCACGAAGTGGTCCGGCAACGGAGTCTTGATCGTCATCACGTCTGGTGCGGCCTTTGCGGCCAACGGCACGGCCGTGCTCCCTGAGCCGACGAAGGTCGGCAGATACGAGTTCTACGTCGACAGCGCAACTCAGTTGGTGCTGGCGGGCACGGTGCCCGGCCAGCGGTTCTACCTGAGCGTCGACGCTGACACGGTGACCGCTGACTCGTGGCTTCAGCGGCGGGTCGAACCCACCACTGCCACCACTACCGGCGCGGCGGCCTCCACGGCAGGCGCCCAGTACACTGATCTCGGCGGCGCGTGCTTTAGCGCCGCCACCTGTTCGGCCGCCCAGGCCGTCGCCTGCGTCTCGGGGGCTCCCAAGCTCCCGTGCACGCCCGGCGACTCGATCGAGGTCTGGGGGGCCCCTGCCCCCATGACCTTGTGGGAGGCCTTGCAGCTCGTGAAGTAGCAGGGCCTTGAACCAGCGTCCGCTGCCCGCCAAAGGGCGCGCGGATAAGCCGACCCCTATCCAGGGGCACGGGCGCTTCCCCCTCACCACACGTGGTGAAGGGGGACTCTATCATGCAAATCACTTCGTGCAACGCGGCGACCCAAGCTGGGGTCAATGCTTACGCACAGGTGCCTGTATGGTAGAGGGTTCACCTAAATCAATCACAAAACGTAATTGGTTGAGGTGAATGCAGCATACAAGTTCCAAATTTCACGATGCGATGAGACATATGGCATACGGAATGCGGAACTTATTTTGGTATAAGGATGAGAGTAGTTGAATATGAAAAACTATTCTTCGAGTGTAGCGCTATAAGGCGCGAAATCGAGAAGTTTACCTGATAGTTCTCGACTCATGACCCATGCGGTCATTTCACTCGAACAATACACAGCATTAAATTGAAACTATGGTAGAAGCACATGTGGCACGAATGCCACGATCACCATTCCAGATGCGACCGATAGAAAACCCTTTTCGAAGGGTTCTCCCTGCTGTGGTACAAATGCGTGATCGGGTTGCAGCCGGTGTGCGGGACGTGGGTAATTCGCTTGCCCAGCGAATGCAACGTTCACAAGCGCAGGATGTATCTCGCCTTGCACAGGCGCGCGCGACAATCGCTCAATCTGTAGATGCCACTCGTACGTATGTCAACCGTGACAACGCGCGTATGGCCGTACAAATTGGTACACAAGCGGCCCGAGAAGCGACCCATTATGTCGCGACTCACAAGATGGAAATAGCCAAAAAAGTTGCACCATCGCTCGCAATAAGTATTACTGCCAAAGTGGCTGGTGCAGCGCTTGCAGCCCCTGTCATTGTGGCAGGTGCGGTGGCAGGTGGCGCCAATGAAGCACGCCGAAATGTCAGCACGTTAAACGCTACAAAAGCAGATGGAATATTTGCCACATCTGCAGTACTGCGCAATGGGTTTGAAAGAAATACAGCAAGGGCACAAGCTGGTACACAAGATAACGCTAACTTTTCTTCAACAGAGGGAACATCGGTATTACAGCGTATCGCCCAATCCAAAGTGGGCCGTGGAATGCGCGCCTACATGCGTGCTGAGAAGTCAGCTGCATCATATGTCGCGTCGCACAATGCACATATCGATCGCGTCATGGACTTTGCCCCCGATGCAACTGCCCGAGCAAACGCGAGCATTGATATTGACTATCTCAATAGACTCAGGACGGATGCCGCTATGGCACGCATGACCGCCACGACAGATGTGGAGCGGGCGGCCGCGCGTACAGTGCACCAGGCAGTACGTGAGCGCATGCGAACGCTTGAGTCTGCGGCAGGTCTTGATTCTGCGATACCATATATAAATGGTGTTGCGGAACGTCAGATACTTCGTGCCCAAAGGAGCGTACAGTTTGACAAGTCATATAAAAATATTGTCATTGGAAGCATTGTTGCATCCTCCGGGGTGCGGGCAGTGAAGTCTGCACTCTCATCGGCAGCGATATTTTTGGGACTTTCGGCGGTAGGGGTCGATGCGGCAAGCCCTCTGCGCAGTTTGAAAGACACCATGTGGAGAGATGTTTCTGATGGAGTTGGGAATCTGGCCAAATCAGCTGGTTCATATATGGAAAATGCCATTACTCATATTCTCACAAACACAACTCCCTCAGCAGAAGCGGCAGAAATTACAGTTCCGACTATGCACGATGTGATAAATACCGTGCAAAATACTGCCCATGCAGTTTTCCAGGATCAACGAAATCAAAAACGTATAGAGGGGAGTTCCTTTAGACCCAATACTATGTCAGATTCATCCGTGCATGTGGGGGATAATCAATACTTTGACCCCCGCCTCACCACAACAGTACGGGTAGAAAATGGCGAAACAATTATTGAAGGAAAGGGAGTGCTTTCATCTGGTTATCCAAAAGCTGTTGACTCTTCTTACGCTGCAGCTCCTCGAGATCCTTCGTTCGTGCGTGGTCCTGTGGCAGATCGTGTGGCCATTGCTCAAGAAGTGAATGCCCCTGTACCTATGCGAGAGGTTGCGCGGACCGTGCAAGAAGTACAAGAATATACTATTGAAGGTAAAGTGTCATGGACTCAAGATATCTTTGATCGAAAACTCCTTTCAGGCATGCAGGATGCTGCCCACTCTATGGATTGGTATGGTGCTCCCGGCACTGCAGAGCGCATGGTGAAGGAAGTATTCGCAATAAATTCAGACATTATGGATGCTGATGATATGCAGAAGATGCAAGAGTATCTTGCCGCACACCCAGACGCATCTTTCGTGCAAATGTGGAAAGATTTGCAACACACGGTATTTTCAGACGATATGGACAAGCTCACTGATGGAACGGCATACAAAGTGCTCTCGGAGCACACCGTCATGGTGCAAGAACCGGCCGAGTCTGTGGCAGATGCTCATGAGGCAGATGCACTCGTGATGGGTGCCAGCCGTGCTTCCAAACCTCCGGGGCTTGCCAAATATGTGTTGAACATCGACCAACAAGCAGCGCCTCCAACTTCTATACAATCATCTGGAACAAATACTTCAGGGTATCAAGTGGTTAGGCCACCTCAAAGTACAGGAGTTACCAGTGGGGCAAATACAATACAAGGCACATATCAGCAAGTTGCTCCCCCAGGCGGAAATACTGCAGCCAACGGTACGGTGAATGGTTTTCAACAAGTAAGAAAACCAGGTGAGGTTTTATCGAATAGCGTAACAACAAATGCTCAGGTGGTTTCATCTCCACAAAATAGCATTGTGCCACCACCCCATCAAATGGGATCTCCAGATACCGGCAGCTCAGTATCAAATACAATGCATGGTTATCAACAAGTTGCTCCTCCCGGTGCAAATAGTGTAATTAATAACAGTTCTATGGTTGGGACATATCAAGAAGTTGGTCAGCCATCAGCCCCCAGGCCTGTCGTAGTAGCGCGCTCAAACAATGAGACCTTTCAAATAGTAAGCCCCCCAAAACCACAAGAGGATGTGAGCTTCCAAGTGGTATCACTGCCAAGAGCAGTGTTACCATATGAAGTGTCACGTGACACGCAGCTCGCGAGTATTGTTGGCCCCTTTGATTTGAGTAGCGGAAACAATCATGTGGCTTCTATTCAGTCAACAAGTTCTTATTTCCCCGCATCAGCTTCTATGCCGATATCTATGTACAGCGATAGAGCACCAGCTATTGGGGGAGGCGCTTATGAATACAATGCACTGGGCGGAACAAATATATGGACCCATACCAGCTCATTTAAAGAAGGAGGAAAACAGTGGTTGGAAGACGCCCGAAGATATATGCAGGGGGGGAATGGTCAACCTCGGCTTGGACCTGTACAACAGCTTGCCAGAGCACAAGAGCTTATGCGATCAGCACCACACCTATTTATAAATATGGATAATCAGAATCAAGGTGGATTTACGCTCACGGCTATTCACCACTTACGATTGAATACCGATGGCAGTCTGGACCTTTCCACCACAAACGGTATTATTGGTGGTGGGCCTGATACATTATCATTTATTGGGTGTGCCTATGGGCATGTTCAAGGTATCCAAATGATCCTCGATCATGCTTCAGAAGCCCCATCACACCTTGAGCAATGGTTTGATGTGCTCAATAATCCAAATGCTACAGGTGCGGACGTTGAAAATGCGGTCGATCAAATCGTGAAACAATGGTTTAGTGGTACAGCCTATTACAGTGATTTTTACAACCTGTATGGGTATCTTTTGAAAGAAATTCCTACCCCAGGTACACCGGAGCACTCGGCATTTCTAAACCAACTAGCAGGTAAAGGGTATATGGCATCTGGTAGGTTGGAGTTTGAGTTTACTATCGGCGGACAATAACCCTTTTTCCCTCACTCCCCCTCACTTCGCTCTATACAATGACATACGAAAATACCCGCCTGTTACGGCGGGTATTTTTTGTTGCAAATTGAGTCGAGATTTTTTCCGCCAAAGGCGGATGCACAGATAGGCAAACCTTTCAATTGAGCTGCAGGTAACATCCTGCAGGTTTCGTAAGTTTGAATCCCGCAATTAAGCGGGAAACCTGTTGTGTCACAATTCTTGTGACGATAGCCTTGACCGGCATGTCTTTTTCCTTGGATCGTACTTGTGGCGCCTTATAAGCAAGCACCAAAAATACGTTTAGCGACTTTCTTCACTAAAAAGAAAAAAAGAAAGGAGGTGATCCAACCGCACCTTCCAGTACGGTTACCTTGTTACGACTTAACCCTCATCGCTAGCACTAAGCTCCCACGGCATGCGCCGCAGTTCACATAATACCAACTTTGTTGGTTTGACGGGCGGTGTGTGCAAGAGGCAAGAACGTATTCACCGCGGTATAGCTGACCCGCGATTACTACCAAATCCACGTTCATGGAGTCGAGTTGCAGACTCCAATCCCCACTGAGAGATTATTTCAGAGATTTGCTTGCCGTCGCCGGCTTGCAAGACTCATTGTTCAATCTCATTGTAACATGTGTGTAGCCCAGGACATAAGGGACGTGCTGACTTGACATCTGCCCCTCCTTCCTCCCCCTCACCTTTTTCAACAACGTATTGATTGCCATTCGTACATTTTCATCGCGGAGGCGGCTTCGCCTTCCTGTGAAACATGATACGGATGGGTTGTAAAAAAAGGTGAGGGGGCAGTCTCGTCTGACACTTGTAACAGACGACAGGGGTTGCGTTCGTTGTCCCACTTAAGGGCACTCCTCACGGAACGAACTGACGACAGCCATGCATCACCGGTTCTACCATCCTTGCGGATCATCCACTGTTTCCAGCAGACTAAAACGGTAGTATGTCAAGCCCTGGTAAGGTTCTTCGGTTTGTATCGAATTAAACCACATGTTCCTCTGGTTGTGTGCCTCCCCGCCAATTCCTTTGAGTTTCAACCTTGCGGCCGTACTCCCCAGGCGGTATGCTTAACGGGTTACCTTCGCCACACGAGATCCCTCACCCTTTCCCCTATCGACATATATCAGAGTGCAATAACAATCTGTATTGTGATACGAAAAATGGTGAGGGAAATCATGCAGCTAGCATACATTCGTTTACAGTTAGGACTACGCAGGTCTCTAATCTGCTTCGCTCCCCTAACTTTCGTGTCTCAGCGTCAAGAATCTTCTAGAGAACCGCCTTCGCCACTGGTGTTCCCGTGGGTATCAACGCATTTCACTACTCCTCCCACAGTTCCGTTCTCCCTAAAGATACTTCTAGACAGGAAGTATCACTCCCAGTTTTCGGGTTAGGCCCGAAGATTTGAAAAGTGACTTTCCCACCCGCCTACACGACCCTTTACGCCCAATGACACCGGATAACGCTCGTAGCCCACGTATTACCGACGCTTCTGGCACGCAGTTAGCGGCTACTTTCTAGTAGGGTACCGTCCATTCTCTTCCCCTACCACAGAAGTTTACACTCTTGTGAAGCTTCATCCTTCACGCGGCGTCGCGCGGTCAGACTTTCGTCCATTGCCGACTATTCCTGATTGCTGCCTCCCGTAGGAGTGGGGGCCGTGTCTCAGTCCCCCTCTGGCTGGTCATCCTCGTAAGACCAGCTACCCGTCGTAGGCTTGGTAGGCAATTACCCCACCAACTACCTGATAGGACGCAAGCTCATCCCGAAGCGCCTTGCGGCTTTACCCCATCCATCTTTATATTCAAATACAGTGTACAATTTTCCAGATAGTAGACATTCTGAAAGATAATGAATATTTGAAAACAAAGATGGATGGGGATCATCTCAAATTACCCCACCTTTCGGTGAGCTATGTGAGACTTTGGGGGAGATTCTTACGTGTTACTCAGCCGTCCGCCACTGTCCTACACTCCTCACTCTATCTCGGAGTTACGAACAGCAAGCTGACTACATGTGTAGACCGCCTGCGGTTCCGAAGCTTCGAAACACAGTGAGAAGCGAAGGACCGTTCGACTTGCATATCTCAGGCACGCCGCCAGCGTTCATCCTGAGCCAGGATCAAACTCTTAAAGAAATTGCAGGAATACTCTTTTCATTGCTGAAAAGGTACCTACAGCTCAATTGCTAGGCTTGCTCGCCTCAATGTGCTTAAAGCACTTTGGGCGAGATGTGTGTGCATTCGGGCATCATACGACGCCCGAAATAATTTCCTCGATTTATCAATGTGCGGGACACTATTTTACTAGATACGAGACTCAAATACAATGGGCATAGCCTCGGGTGATCAGGAGCTATTGAGGTTGGCTTTGCGCACTTGTTTGTGCTTCAGCAAGACGTCTAGCTTCCTCTATAAGCTTTATACGTTGAGCATTATTTGGACAGCTGGAAGAGTAGCACTGAAGACCGCCTGCCCCCCACAGAACCCGACCCATTGCATAGCCCTGTTCTCGAGGTGGCCATGCGCAATGATAAAGGTCCTGGCCTTGTGGTAACAGATGGTCCAAAGGCAACTCGCCAGGGTATGTGCAATCGTAAATGGTTGCGTCCGAAGAAGGAGGTAAATAATCAACATGATGCGGGCAGCTTGGAGTAAGACACTGGTTTCCCAATGGACTCTTGTAAACACATCCATGTGTACCTGTTTCATGAAGTGGAATTGAACATTGAAGGTGAACAGGAATAGTGGCTTCCGTCAAATTTAATGAAAGATCACCTCCTCCATAAGCACAATTCTGAACAGGAAGACTTATATCAGGACTCATATTGTTATCGGATTATAGCAGAATAGGTTTTTTTTAATGTTTCTGCGATAGCCTCAATGAGCACATGCTTATGGGTTGCACCACTTACGGTGCACTTAAGAAGCAAACCAACCATATTTGCATCTTTAGGTTGAAACAGTTCATAATCAATATTCTCGACTTCTTTCCACCCATCTTTGACCGTTTGAATAACTACACCAGGCTGATGGGCTTTTGGTAAGTAGAGCGATATATCAAATGTATGCAGATGAGGAATGGAGGTATACAGGCGTTTGTCGGCTTTGACTCGTGGGGTTTCAGGGCTCCAATAACGCTCTATTTCAAGTGCCACATAGACACTATTTTTGTCAAGAACACTGATTTGATAAAGGTTGTCGGTTAGGGTGTATCCTAGTTTTGTGCACAAAGAATCAACCACACCTTTCGCGCGCAAGTACACCTCTTGGGTAGGTGCATGTGCGTTATGCAGTATGAAACCAAGTTGTCTGCGCTCAGTATAGGGTGATTTGGGATGATCCGCTTTTTCATACACTTTTCCAAGCTCAAACAGCCTTACCTCCTCTCTTCCAAACTTTTTCTGATGAGAAAGCGCATGACGCAGCCCTTCTTGCAGGGTCAATCGGAGTGCATCCTTTTGAGAGTTGAGTGCGTTTTGCAACACCACTTGTCGTGTATCACCATCAGATTTGGTTAGTGGTTCAGTGATATGTTCGTCAAAAGAATGCGCGAGCATAATGTCTCGAATTTCTTCTTCGAGTGTGAACCAATAAGACGTGATGTTTTTGGGGGGAGCAAATGCCGGAATCACCACAGGTGTTCGTTCATAGCCATACATGCGCACCACTTCTTCCACCAAGTCTGCCTCACACAATATATCAGTGCGCCAATATGGAATAGAAACCTGAAGGGCTGAAAGTTCAGCGTTTAGGATAGAGAATCCTAAGGATTTCAAATAACCAGATGCATCATTTGCAGAAATGGAAACACCCCCTAAACGCGCGAGCTCAGAGATTCTAAGCAAAATCTTAGGTGTCGATTCGGGTTTTGGATAAGAATCAGCTTCAGCAACGATTTTCCCATTGCAAATATCAAGCACTAACTGGGCGGCCCGACCGAGTGCGACTTCTGCAAGTTGGGGGTGTAAAAACTTTTCGTGTCGTGATGACGCTTCGGTGCGCACTGAATGACGAATGGAACTGCGACGGATTGAAGCCTGATTATAAGTTGCAGCCTCAAGCACTATTTCTGTGGTGTCTGGACCAACTCCACTGTCTGCGCCGCCAATCATTCCTGCAAGTGAGAGTGCGTTTGATTTGCTTGCGACAACCAGGTCATCGTTTGTGAGCGTAAGGACCCTACCTCCGAGTATGGTAAGTTTTTCTCCCTCATGTGCTCTGCGGAATACCACTTCTCCATCTTCAATAAAACGCATATCAAACGCATGCAGTGGCTCTCCCAGCTCTATAGTGACATAATTGGTGATATCAACAAGGGGAGAAATGACTTTAATTCCATACGCTGTTAGCCGATCTACCATCCACTGCGGAGTACTTAGCCCTGAATTTCTTTGGGGGAGTTTTATGCGATATGCAATGAACCTGCGACAGAGGTCTGGTGCAGCATTTTCAATATGTAGTTTGTCTTTTCCATTTGTACTCTGTACAGCGCCTGTCCTGAGCGCAGTCGAAGGATACTGCGCACTTGGTGCTGTCACCAGTTTCCCCGTCACTGCTGCGACTTCTCGTGCAACGCCCAGCACCGATAAACAATCAGGCCTATTCTGACGAACTTCCAGATCAATCACCGTATCATTCTCAACCTGCTCCGGCTTTTTGTCTTGCATGTGGCCAATGGAGGTGAGCTTGTCAGTAAGCTCATTTACAGAAACATCGATATCGACGTATTCCTTAAGCCAATGTAATGGGATTTTCATATCTTTGATTCTATCGTTCTCCATTCAACAACTTTTAAATCTATTTATTTCCAAACCAACTCACCGTTATACAAACTGCGGATGTCGGTGATTCCATAGCGCATCATGACGAGCCTATCAAGGCCAAATCCAAATGCAAATCCACTCCACTCTTCCCCATCAATGCCACAAGCTGAGAGCATATTAGGATGCACCATACCGGCACCTACAACCTCAAGCCATCCGCGATACTTGCATACGGCACATCCCACGCCTTGGCACAATTGGCACTGTATATCCATCCCCATACCGGGCTCTACCTGTGGATAATACTTACAGCGAAAGCGGGTAATGGTGTTTTCGCCATACAAAAATCGGGCAAATCCATCAAGCGTCGCTTTAAGATGCCCCATATGGACTCCTTTATCAATAAACAACCCCTCAAGTTGATAAAATATAGCATTGTTAGATGCATTGGTGTTTTCATTTCGATAGCATTTGCCGGGGGTGATTATCTTCACAGGGAGTTTCTCTTGAGTGAGGCAGCGTATTTCAACTGATGAAGTATGTGTGCGAAGTAGGTATTCGGGCTCGAGAATGTAGAGTGTGTCTTGTAGTTCGCGCGCAGGATGGTCGGGGGGGAGGTTGAGTTTGGCAAAATTGTACTCTTCTGTTTCAATTTCGGGCCCTTCATACACACTGTATCCCAAGTAGGTGAAATACTCGTAGATCTCTCGCACCACTAAGCTTGTTGGGTGCAAATGTCCAGATTTTTGTTTTATACCAGGGAGGGAGGTGTCAAAATCAGTCAGATGCGATTGTTGTTCGTTTTGAATTTCATCTTTCTTTCTTTCAAATAGCTCCAAAACATCTTGCTTGAGGGCGTTGAGCTGGGCGCCTTTTTCCTTGCGCTCTTCAGGACTGAGCTTTTGGAGTGTTCGGGCCAGCGCATTAATGTGGCCGTTTCGGCCCAGGTACTCAATTTCAAGAGCAGCAAGTTGCTCTGCCGTTTTGATTTCTGCGAGTAGATTTGGCAAAGTAGATATATCACGCATGGTGACCATTATACACGAAGGTATTATTGAGTGAAATTGAGCGAAGAAAACTCAAGCGGTTAGGCTTTTTGTATTTGGGTCACAATACTGGAGAATGCCTTGGGGTGCTCAAGTGCAATCTGAGCGAGCACCTTCCGGTCCAGATCAACATTTTTTTGTTTGAGCGCCTTAATAAAAAGACTGTAACTCATACCATGTTCTCGAGATGCCGCATTCAGTCGCACGATCCACAGCGATCGAAAGTCACGCTTGCGTAATTTTCTGCCATGATATGCATATTGTCCAGCATGAAGCACCGCTTCTGTCGCCTTTTTTATCTGCTTGCGTCGGGTCATTCGATACCCTTTGGCAAGCTTTAATGTTTTTTTATGTGCCTTTTTTGTTTGTATACCGCCTTTTACCCGTACCATAAGTTAAAAAGTGAAAAAGATATATTCAACGTAACATTTCTTATTGAAGTCCAAGCAACCTCTTGATTTTCTTGGCATGTACTCCTTCAACTTCTTTCATTTGTTTGAGTCTACGTATTTGGTTTTTGCTCTTGGCTTTTCTTAAATGGCGAATGGTATGGCTCCGATGGAGCACCTTGCCCCCCGCAGTGACCTTGAATCGCTTTGAAGCGCCTTTATGAGTCCGTTGTTTATTTTTCATACGAAGTGTTTAGGCAGATAGTATACCACACAAATCATTTTTTTCGTGCGACAACCGCACGCACCACGCGCGCCTCAAGACGAGGTTCTTTTGACACATTTACTTCGCCCAGTGCTTGAATAAAAATGCGCATATGGTCAAGCGCCATAGGGACTCTGCCCAGTTGTCTGCCAACAAGCTTCATATTAATGCGCACTTGATTGCCCTCTTTGAGGAATTCTTTGGTTTTCTCGATGAGCCTGTTTTTGTCTGCTTCTCCCATAAACAAGGAAATGGGCACATCCTTTACCGTGCTTTTTTTGACTCCCTTTTTTGCTTCTTTCTCTTTTTTCGACTCCTGATAAAGGAATTTTTTGAAGTCAATGATTTTTGCAACGGGAGGAGTGGCATTTGGGGCGATAAGCACGAGGTCAAGATTTTTATTTTGCGCGTGTTTGAGGGCATCTGACTTTGAGAGCACGCCAATTTGTCCTTCTTGATCGTCAATGACGCGTAGCTCAGCAGCTTCTATGCGCAGATTCACCGCGTAGTATTTGCGGGGTGCTCGTTGGATATGTCTTCTAGGTGCGATTCTCAATTTCGGAAATTAATTTCTGGACGAATGTGTCAACAGACATCTGTCCCATGTCTTGCCCAGATCTGCTTCGTAATGAAACAGCATCTGCGCTTACTTCTTTGTCCCCCATTATACCCATGTAGGGCACCTTTTGCAATGTTTGAAGGCGTATTTTCGCACCGATACTTCGTGCATTACAGTCCACCTCAATACGTACGCCATGTTTTTGCAACACTTCAGCGACATGCATTGCATATGTGTGGTGGTTCTCGCTTATGGGGAGCAGAGCAACTTGTACCGGGGCAAGCCACAGAGGAAATGCGCCCGCATAGTGCTCGATAAGCACTGATGTGAAGCGCTCAATGGAGCCCATAATGGCACAGTGAATCATTACTATTCGCTCCTTCTCTCCCGCTTCATTCGTGCAGTGCAAGTCAAATCGTTCGGGCATATTTACATCAAGTTGAATAGTTGCAACCTGCCATTGCCTTCCGAGTGAGTCTTTTGCCATAAAGTCGATTTTTGGCCCATAAAATGCCGCTTCACCTGGTGCAACTTCATATGTAGCCCCTCTTTGAGTTGCAAGGCCTTCAAGCGCTTGCTCAGCCTCTTGCCAAAGTGCTTCTGTCCCCAAATACGCCGACATATTATTTGGATCATGAAATGACAGTCGAATGTGAAGTTCAAAACCAAAGGCGCCATAGAACGTGTCTACGATGTCCCACACCGATGAAGCCTCTGTTGCGATTTGACTTTTTCTACAAAACACATGGGCATCATCTTGGGTGATGCATCTCACCCGCGATAATCCCGCCAGCTCACCCGATTGTTCATCTCGATACACCATGGTTGTCTCGGCATACCGTTGGGGGAGGTCCCGATAACTTCTTGGGAGGTGAGCATAAATCTGTGTGTGATGCGGGCAGTTCATTGGTTTCATGGCGAACGTGTGCCCTTCTCTGGTTTCTATCTTAAACAACTCTTGTTCGAATTTGGCCCAGTGCCCCGATGTTTCATACAAATCTTTTTTTGTAATATGAGGTATCGTCACCTTTTGATAGCCTTTTTCTTTGCGTAATTTCCAAACAAAATCATCTAATATATCGCGCACCAACGTGCCTTTTGGCGTCCACAACGGCAATCCTCCACCAACCAACTCAGAAAAGGTGAATAAATCTAAATCCCTTCCCAGTTTTTTGTGATCTCTCTTTTTCGCTTCCTCAAGCATTGTTAAATAGCCACCCAATTCTTCTTTCGTAAAAAATGCAGTGCCATATATTCGGGTAAGCATAGTGTTTTTTTCATCGCCACGCCAATACGCACCCGCAACAGACATCAGTTTGAAATGTAGCAGTGTTTCACGGGGGTTCTGGATGTGTCCTCCACGGCACAAGTCAACAAATGACCCCGACTGATAGAGCGTCACCACTTCACCTTTGGAAACAATTTCATCAATGAGTTCAAGTTTGTATTTATTATTTGCAAACTCTTTTCGTGCTTCATCTGCGTGCACTTCCCGTCGTGAAAATGATTCCCACGATTTAACGATTCGCACCATTTCTTTTTCAATTTTGGTTAAATCTGCATCGGAAATTTTCTCGTCTCCAAAATCAAAATCATAATAAAATCCTTCTGCGGTTGAGGGCCCCAACGTAGGCTGGGCATGGGGCCATATTGATTTGACTGCTGCGGCAAGCAGATGTGCGCAACTATGTCGAAGATCAGCAAGTGATGTGTTTTGGTCCATAAGAATAATGTGCAAAAAAGATGTGACTTTCAATCATACTATAAATCCCAATGGGGACATTATGTCTTTGTGCTGTCCCCTTCTTTTCTATGACCAAACTCCTGCAGAATAAGATTCTTAAGCGTGTCATAATCATCTTCAATTGATGCAAAGCGAGATTTTCTATCTTTGCATCGCTCAAGTACCACCGTGTGATCAACATGTATCCCTGCACTTTTCTTAATTTCTTCTGCGTATTTATGAGGGGATGATGTGGTTACAATCACAATGTGTTTTTTGGGGGATGCAATCTCATCAGCCACAACCCATGCCCGAGCGGTGCCCGGCTCAGTAAGATAATGATACTCATGCCACACGGCATGCATCATGTGCATGGCTTTACTGTCACGCACGGCATATGCCTCAAAGAGCTCGGCAAACCGATGATGTGAATATCCGCAAAAGTGCATTATACGAGGGAAGTTAGTGAAGTTTTGATGTTCTGCTAAGGTGATTTGGTCTGATGAATAGGCTTTTCCATTATATTTTCCATTTTTCGAATATTCTGGTGCAAAACTCTCTTCCATAGTGGCCAATACAATTTTCTCAAACGGAATTCCCATAAGTTGGGCGAGAAGGGCCGAAATTGAGTTCCCAAAATTTGCAGTTGGGATGACAAGAGTCGCGAGGTTTGGATACATAAGCGCATACAAGTAGACGAAGTAGATGATTTGAGGCAGTATCCTCCCAATGTTTATTGAATTGGCCGATGTGAGGCCAAGTTTCTGTATTTCAGGATCTTCAAATGCTTGCCGCACGAGCCTATGGCATTGTGAATAAGAACCATCAACCTCAACTGCAAGGACATTATCACCAATCTTAAGAAGCTGCTCTCGTTTCAGTTTATTTTGGAGATGTTTTGAAAATAGCAAAAGCACTCGTGCATGTTCAATGTCGGTAAAACTATGTCCTACTGCGATGCCTGTGTCACCCGATGTAGCCATGAGCACATTCACACCTTTTTTCTTTTTTTTGAGATATGCCTGCATTGTGTGGGCGAGCACTTTCGCGGCGACATCCTTGTGGGACATGGTTGGCCCATGGAAAAGCTCAAGCACCTTGTATCCTCCTACCTCAACAAGGGGTATGGGAAAAGAAACTGCTTTTTGAGCGATGTTTTCAATCTCTTGTTTTGAAAGCTCATCCCCCATCCACTTCTCAAGAGTGAGCATCGCAATGTCATGGAGCGTCATGTGGGGTATTTGTTCAAGCTCGCGTTTGGTGAACTGAGGCACATGCTCAGGCACATACATGCCTCCATCAGGGGCAACCCCTAAAAATATTGCATCTTCCATGCGGACCGGTGGTGATTTTTTTTTGAGACTTATGTATTTCATACAGCGTGAACCTAAAAAAAATCCCGCTTTGTGCGGGGTTTCTTTGTGCTTATCAGACGAACCCCCCGCTTAGGCAGGAATTTTGCATCGGGTGATAAGATAAATATTCATTGGTATCGCAAACTATTGTATGTCATGATACAGTGCTTGTCAATGTAACATTTTATGCTCTATGCATTTATTCCACACGCGCGTTGTACTTTGGAAATGGTCTTTGTGGCAATTTCTCGTGCGCGTTCACTCCCCGCTTTGCGAAGCGCAGAGAGTTTCGGTACATCGGCTGCCAATTCGACATGCGCATCTCTATACGGCTTGAAATAGTGCAAAAATTTTTCATAGAGCATTTCTTTAATCGCAACATCTCCTATCTTCCCTTCTCGATACTGTTCTCGCAATTCTTCCAACTGTTGGGCGTCAAAGTCAAGAAGTTGCAAGTACGAAAAACACACATTTTTTGCAGGATCTCCAGGGTCAGTTGGACGGATGCGAGATGGGTCTGTAGTGATGCGCATAATGTGCGTATAGAGCTCTTTCTCGTTGCCAAAGATTGGCAAGTCATTGCCCAATGATTTGCTCATTTTGCGCTGACCATCTGTTCCCAGTATGCGGGCGGTTTCCTTTTGAATCTTTACTTCCGGGACAGTCAGCACATTCCCAAATCGGTTGTTAAACGTTCGGGCGATCTCACGTGTGATTTCAACGTGTTGTTTTTGGTCTTCTCCAACCGGCACCAAATCGACATCAAATAGCAATATGTCAGCAGCCATAAGAACCGGATATTCAAATAGTCCTGCAGATATCTCATCAGGACTTACTTCATGAGCAAGTTTATCTTTGTATCCGTGCATGCGCTTCAACTCTGCGACAGTCACGACATTATTCAATATCGTCTGCAGATAGGGAATCTCCGGCACATCAGACTCAACAAAAAAGATTGATTTTTGTGGATCAATGCCGAGCGCAAGGTACTGCAAAAATATGGCGCTGGTGTTGTTTCGGATTTCATCCGGTGTATACACAGTATTAAGTGAATGGAGGTTTGCAACCAAAAACAAACACTCCCCTTCAGTCTGAAGCTCCACAAACCGCTTGACCATCCCAAAATAATTCCCGATGTGCAAACCCTTGCTTGATGACGGATTGATGCCAGAAAGTATTCTCATAGAATGTGTTATGAAATTGAGTAATTGTATACTGCATCAGCAAGTATTTGTAACGTATCATAGGTTTGAATTCCAATGCGCTCGTTTTGTAGCGCCAGAGGAAGCTCAGTGCAGCCAAGCACCACTCCATCAACACCCTGCTTATTAGTATCAATGATGGATAGAAGCTCAGCCTTAGATTGTGGTGTTGGACCGTTATCAAGAACAGATGTTATGACGCCAAACAGTCGTTTTTGATCTGCATTGGTTGGCACCCGAACGCTCACCCCTGCTTTTTGCAATTTGTTTTGATAAAGTTTGTTTTTAAGCGTGAATGGTGTCCCAAGAAGCAAAACACGTTTCGCATCATGTGCAATTACCGCACGCACAGTTTCATCAATGATCGAAAGCAAGGGCACAGAAACCGCTTGCTGCATATCATCAAAAAACATATGCACTGTGTTGCAAGCAACAACAATCACATCACCTCCCGCCCGCTCAAGCGTTTGACAGCCGGATGCAAGTTGAGCGGCGATGAAGGCCCGGTCGATAGGAGCTCTGCCAGGGCATCACTGGATTGATGCTGTTTAAGATAATCTGTGGGAAATCAGAATCAAACTTCGCCCCGGCCTTGCATTGAAAGTTTCGCACAATGCGCAAAAACAAATCCGCCCCTGCCTGAGGGCCCATACCGCCTAATATACCAATAGTCTTACGCGTTTTGCTATTCATACTAAGAATTCAATTTATAAAGTGGGTTAAGGAAGAACAAGAGGAAAGGTCCTGATTAGGACCAATAATGCAGAAGAGCCATAGTGATGGCTCTGTAGGGAAGTGATGAGTTTACCTCCTGAAGTTTCATATGGGTATTATATCATGATACGACAATATATTCACGCGCAAGATTGAGCATTTCAGAGGAACATTCTTTGTTAGAAATGACGATGTATTTGGACGATGTGTATACATCAAGAGGATTACCATGCTCATCAAGCATTACTCCTCCTGCGGCACGCACAATAATGTCTGAAGCTGCGCGATCCCACACAAATGCCGCCGGCGTGCATGCGCACTTAAGGTGCCCTGAAGCGACAAGGCTTGCGTAATAGCAAATAGAATGAATCTCTTCCGTGCGGATTTGTCGTTCATTCAACACGCGTGAAAGTGCAGTGCAATCAAAATGCATGACTGATTCTTTGATAAATGTATTTATGCCCACCACATCGCCAGCAGTTAAGTCACCTGATCTTGTGGTGATGGCACGATCATTGGCAAACGCCGGCGAACCTTCAAATGCATGTAGTAAAATATCTTTGTACGGATCATACATGACCCCAAATATCGGTTGTTTGTTGCGATAGAGTGCTAAGGAAAATATGGAGCATGGTATGCGGATTGTGTAGGGAATTGTGCCATCTATCGGGTCACAAATCCACTCAAATTCCTCCTGGCCGGTAGAACGACTTCCTTCTTCAGCTACTATACCGTGAGAAGGAAAATGCTTTGAAATGGTATCAAGCACAAGTTTATTGATCTGTGTATCGGCGACAGTGAGCGGGGTTGAGTCTTCTTTTATGGATTCTCGCATATCAGTTGCGAAGTGCGTTCTCATGATATCTCCAGCTTGGTGGGCCAATTTCTTTGCGGCTTCAAACTCTGTAGAGAAATCGTGAGGATTGATCATATGTCGATTGGTGATCCCGACTGGACTTGAACCAGTGACCTTTTCAATGTCAATGAAACGCTCTAGCCAACTGAGCTACGGGATCAATAATAACTGTTAGCTATAAGCGAATAGCTAATAGCTATTTGGCGAGACCAAGGGGACTCGAACCCCCAACCTCCGCCGTGACAGGGCGGCGCTCTGACCAATTGAGCTATGATCCCTTTCTGTGTAATCTTCTACGTTCATTATACCAAAAGAAATCAGGGAGTAATACCTCCAAACCCAGTTTGATATCATTGATAGGAATATGCACGAAACATCCACACATCAATTGTTCGCACATATAGCCGAAACAAAGGCAAGAAAACCTGAAGCACCGCAAGCAACAAAACCAATAGAAGCGTATCAAATTAAGGACACAGTTGTAATGGGAATGATGCAACGTATTCACCGCGAATTATTCCCGTCAGAGAGCGCAGATGCAAAAATGGTTGCCGAATATGCAAAACAGATGTTTTTTGAGATTACAAATGTTGCACAGTGGATACAAAAATTGCCATCAATTGGAAGTTTAGAAGCGTCATTACCATCACTATCCGGAAAATTAGTTCACACAGCACGCATTCTTGCTGAATCCCCGCAGGTCACTCTAAGAGATCCTGCATTAGCATGGAAGGCGCGACGGATACTCGTCCATATGTTGAATACTCTTGAGATCGCAACAGATAGTAAGTCGGGGGAACTACGGCAAGGAGTAGGTGGTATATCTGGTGTTCAGTTGGCTCAGCACATTAATGCTGAAGCAACACGTCTCGCTGGCGTCCTCAGGGCATTACCTGACACAAGAGACATCAAAGTAGTATGCATTACAGATGGCGTTTACGGATATAGATTTCAACTTCCCCAATATGGGCGTGATTCACTCAATATTGTAGTGAGTCAGATTGCTGATAATGCATCTGTGCAAAATCCACTCAGAATAGATAAATCTAACATGCGTGATCCCGAGGTGGCACGAGCACTTGTTGCCCGATTGCAATCAAAAGCAGTTCGTCCTTTTGCGCAAGTACTTGTGTCGAGCAACGACATCTTTTTGATGCTTGACCCCAAACAATTTGACGGTTTTACACTACAGGAACGGGCGACTCCTGTCCATACGCTTTTGCATTCAAACGCCGATATTTCTAAACAAAGTTCGGGTGAAGCATATGGAATTAATCAACCTATTCGCAGAGGTCCATTTATTTATGATGCACCTCAGAAAGAGCCTATCCCTATGGAATTATCAAAACAGAGTTTGTCAGCGTTGACCAAACAAGCTGAGGCGTCTTTATTTTCTCGACTTGACACGAAAAGTAAACACTATATCGAAAGTCATGCGAATAGGGATAAAACAAGGCAACACGTTCAAATGACACTCAACGCTCTTTTAGATCTTGTGGACTTGCAATTACAAGTAGAACATAGCCGTCGCACACCTGAGTCAGGCAAAGGCTCAGAAGAATATAGCATGAGGGGAAAAGATATTTTGAGCCTCATTGAGTTGGTAAGTGATACGAGTGAGAATATAGCAGCTTTTGCGTCTGGGAGCAAAAAAGAGAAAGGTGCGTTTCGGCCGTGGGCTCGAGCCATCATAGCCGATGTGGTTGAGGGATTTGTAGTTTCATCGGGGAACTCAGAAAAAGCTCAAATAATCGAAAAACTATATGCAGAAGTAATTATGCAGGCTGGCATTCGTCGCAACTTATCAATCCTTGAGCCATCTGACGCGCAGGAAGACATGACATCACAGGTAGATTATTGGTTACGAGATGAAAGATCAAATACGCGCATACCTGTGCAGATTAAACGTACGCGTGAATATACTGATGGTCCTATTCGAATCCATAAAAATAGCACACCGCTAGATATTGCCGCTAATCAAATAAATGGCCGCACACTAGCACGAAAGGCAAACACGTTCTTCGGATTACACCCGGGCGGGATGTTCATCATTCTCCCGTACTACATGATTGATCCGGTTAGTTTACGTATACATCCTCATTACTGCGCTCAATCAGTCGACGACATCATTGCTCAGCTTAGAGAAGGTATAAAATAACATCACTTGCATTACCTATAGTATGTGGTACAATAACACCATCCCTCCTGGTTTCTCGCTAAGGTTGAGAGGCTTCGGAGGATTTTTTTGTGGGAAAAATATACCGGTGAAATAGTCTTCCCATTTGAAACCTTCATAGTACAATAGGTACAAATTAAAATCTTTATGTACACATACACAAAAAAACAACTCCCCAAACACACCGTCGAGTTTACCGTTGAGATCGTGTGGGATCATGTCGAGAAAATGCGCGATACCACCTTTGCAAAGATGACCGAGAATGTGCAAGCCCCCGGTTTTCGTAAGGGTAAAGCTCCCAAAGAAATCGCAGCTCGATATATTGATCCGCAAAAGCTGTATGAGCAAGTTGTTCGATCACTGCTCCCCCCCATATATGATGAGCTTGTACAAAAAGAGAGCCTTAAGCCAATCACGAGCCCCTCTGTTGAGCTTATTGAAGCAAAAGATAAAGCGCCATGGAAGTTAAAAATGATTGTCGCTCAAGTGCCCGAAGTCAAACTCAACGATTATAAAAAGCACGTGAGCAAACTTCACAAAGATGCACAAAAGAAAAATGATGAGACACCCAAAGCATCAGATGAGTCAACGAACGAAAAAGCCACCAACGATAAAACTAAAAAATCCCCAGAAAAATCGCCCACAGAAACCGATGCAAACAAACCCGCTGCACACGATGACAACACCACCACTCAACAAAATGTTGAAACAAAAAAAGTTGCTACCTTGTCTGAAGTATTTTCCACATTACTCAAACACACTGAATGCGAAGTTCCTGATTTACTCTTGCAAGAGGAGGTTAATCGAAAGCTTGCACAGCTTGCCGATGATGTGCGGAAAGTGGGCCTGACAGTTGAAAAATATCTTGAAAGCAAAAAAACTACCGTTGAAGCGCTTCGTACACAATTTGCAAAAGATGCGCAAGAAATGTATCAAATAGAATTCGTGCTTGCAGAAATTGCCAAGACAGAAAAGCTCGAGGTAGATAAGGCTGAGCTTGAAGGCATATTGGCAGGTGCACGGACAGATAACGAGCGCGAAGTGGCTCAGGCGAATATGGCGTGGTATGAGACACTTCTTCGAAAACAAAAGGTGATTGACTTTCTGAACGGCCTATAGTATAATTTAGCATGGCCTCTATGAGCTCGGGTTCAGGCGGATCCAAAAAAAACCGCAATTACAACAATCGCAATACTCTTGAAGTTGAAAAGCAGTACTCTGCTTCCCCCTCCCGCACTTCAACTACGCGCAGAAAATCATTTGGCGAATCGGTCCAGGATGTGATGTATGGTGCTGCGCGTGCAGCTGGCGATGCAATGACAGGCGCTGCCACCGGAGTCATCAATGAAATTTCAGGTTACAACCAAGATACGTATGATTATGGGGATGGTTATGAAAACGCTTCTCAAGCGCAGTCGCTTGATAGGGGCGGTGTCCGCATTCCAACCTACGCTGAATTTCAAAAAGAACAAGAGCAAAAAAACATGCAATTTTTCATGGAGCAACAGCGTGCTGCTGAAGCTGAGGCTCGCAAGCGCCTGGATGAGGATAGAAAAAAAATACAAGAAATCCACGACATGCTGCGTAAAGAAATTGAAAAGTACGAAAAAGCCCAGACCACCATGAATGAAAATTTAGAGAAAATTAAAAAGATACTTCTTTTGGAGGAACAGCAAGCGAAAACAGGCATATATCATATTACCCATGCGGAGGTGCTGGTGATGATGTTCCGATCATTCGTTGCAAATGTGAGCGAGTCAAACACCTGGCTTGAGGCGATGATATCGCGCAAGAAAAAGCGGGGCAGCCTCTTTGCAGTGCAAAGCAAATCCAAAGGTACACAATACTCAATGTCGCAAGAACTTGCAATCGCTCGATCGAGTGGATAATGGCCATTGAGAGAGGAGTGTTTTACGTTACATCTATAAATGACTATTGAAATATTACCTTAAATAATATGTATCTTGAAATTAGAAGATGGCCGGATAGTTGTGGTCGGATGCCTGGTTGTCAAGGTTGTCCTGTTGCTGAAGGTGTAGAGAGAGTTGAAATTGAGGGAGATAGTTTAACTCAAGAATCATATTCAGCTGCCCTGCGTGAGATGTTGGGAGTAGTTCCTGCGAATCGCCACAGACTGTCAGAGAATGGCCGTTGGGTAAGGGGGGACGTCAAGGCTTTGAGTAATCAGCCTAAAAACCCACGTAATGTTTATTGTGCAGGGGGCACTGTGGGTTTAGTGTTTATCAGGTCAGCAGCAGCGCAATCGAACGCCACAGCTGAATGATTGAGTGATAAGATTATTTTTATTTTGTAAATTATGGCATATAGAGCTGAGTATAGACTTGCAACCCATAAGGCTGATGAGCAGCCACCTTTGAAAGGTGAATGTGGCAAGTATGATGAGTGTTCGGGTTGTCCTTTACTACCAAGGGGCGGAGTGGTTTGGGTAAGAGGGCTACTGCCTCCGATTTATTAAGATCATACGATGTTAGATAGAAGGCGGGGCCGCAAACCATCGAATGTGCGACGCAACCGAAAGATAATCCATGAGCTTCAAGAAAAGCTGAAATTAACAGCTGTAGCACAAAAACCGGATCGAACACATGATCTAGCAGATGCTGTGAGAAGGTCGCAAGCTATTGAAACAACTTGTTTGGCGGGAAAACCGGTCACACTTTTTACTGAATGCACTGAGATCACCGGATAAGGATAATGTTAGGAAAAGATTAAGCAAATAATATAAGTCATATGCAATTTGAAATCAGCGATACCATACGTGCACTTGTTACACCTGGTGATGGTTCAGATCCGCACTGTCACTTATGCGCGCATAGGTTGTGTTATTTAAAGCAAAATGGATTGAGGGGAACGGTGGTTCGCTTGGATCCTCGAGAGAGTGCCGCCAAACAATTACGTGAACGATACGGGTTGAAAACTGGATTGCCAGGTGATCAATTTAACCGCAATTGGGCAAGACCAGATGTTGCGGGTGGATGCGTTACTTGTTTCGCAAATGAGCGTTGTTTTGTGCAGAGGATAATGAATGAATAAGGCAGCACTATTTATAACCATTAATTAACGTGGTTTTCAGTTTACAGTAATTATCAGAAATATGACAGATACAATAGGTGCGATGTCTGCTGGAAAGTATATTCATTGTGGTGGATGTGACCAAAGAGAAGCGTGTGGCTTATGGAGATTGGGTGGCATGAGTGCAAGACATACAAGGCCTGCTACAACTGATGAAGCAGGCACACTGTTGCAACGACTGAATTTGACTCCAGAGGCAACCACAGAAGACGTTCTCTTACGATTTATATCACCATCAGGTAGTATATTTGTGCGTTGTATTAACAATCATCGTGTCAGGCTTAAATAACGTCTATGTCTTACATATATGAACTCAAAATTATTGGGCCTGCTCGGTCAGATTGTGGTACGCATCCAAACTGTGCTGGTTGTGGGTTGCGTGCTTTAGGGCCCGGTGAATCCGCCTCAACCACTGTTGAAAGCCCACTTGAGCCAACAACCAATGAAGCAAATGCATGGCTCAGTAGAGCGATTCAGTTTTAGAATGATCCGGATTTAAATTATCCTTTTACAAAAGGTTTACGGCGGCTGGGCGTTAGAGCATCTAACTGGTTTGACAGAGCATTAAGAAGAATAAATAAGGCTGCTCCTGAATCTGCTATTGTTATAACAAATGCTTCTGGATTTGGAACAGTGTACTCTGCAATGTGTCCGGCAAATAGACAAGTAATTATAGATGCACGTCCAATTGCAGCACAAGAATAAAAAGTGTTTCATCGTTCAATCCAGATATATAATGTCGATGCACGTCTTCATCTTTGTTGAACACTTACTGTTTATCTATCTGCCGATACACCCATTCAATTTTTGTTGCCCAGACGCCATTGGGGGAGCTTGGTGTGTAAACCTTCATAATGGCGCTTGGTGACGACATACCTTTGTCATAATACTGCTCGCGCAAGCCTCGGCTGATGGTACGTATGGCCTGCTCATAACTTTCAAAACGGGTGACTTTATTGCCATATATCCCCCACCCCCAACAGTTATATGAGTTGGAGTGAATGTTTTTGCAAAGTGTTGATTCATTCATGGCGATAGCGGGCAACAGTCGATAGTCAATGCCATACTGCTCTGCTTGCTCAACGATAAGTCGTGCGTAGGGATACAAAGGAGATTCATGCTGTGCAAAAAACGATTCAAGTTTGCGCACATTCTCCCGCCTTATAATTTGTAAGGCAGATTCACTTGGTGTATATGCCGTCGTCATTTGATGTGCTTGAAGTGTGTGATGAATGCTTCGCCATGTATATGCAAGTACCGCCACCGATAAACACGTGATGATAAACAATGCAAATAGCGCTATATCAATCGGCGTATGGAGCAGCGCGTGTAAACGGCGCAGTAATCGCGATTTGTGATTTACTTGATGTTTCATAGCAGGGATAAGGATAGTATAATAACAGGTGTAAAATCAACATTAAGCAGTTCTTGCGCCTGTAGCTTAATTGGATAGAGCGTCAGTCTTCGGAACTGAAGGTTGCAGGTTCAAGTCCTGCCAGGCGCACAAGTGGATATACGCATCGAATCCGTGTCAAGCAGGTTCCCCGCAATCGTGTGCGATATGCGGGACTAACTGTCCGTAATGCTCGAGTTTCACTCGTCGCAAACGGTCAGTTGAGCAAGTCCTGCCAGGCGCACATTGTTGTATCTTAACGATACGAAGTGAGTTTAGATACAACAGTGACAAGGGCTCGTAGCTCAACGGTAGAGCAGTTCCCTCTTAAGGAATTGGTTGAGAGTTCGAATCTCTCCGAGCTCACAGACAGTATCAGAAACAGCAATTGCCCCCTCGATGACCCACCATAGAGTTAAGAGCAGTCCGCCAGTGGGCGGATTGGTTGAGAGTTCGAATCTCTCCGGACTCACATACACCAAGGGGAGGGGTTTCCGCCAAAAGCGGACAGGTTTTGAGAGTTCTCCCGATAGTCATTAATAGCTATCGGGACAAATCCCGCAAAGCGGGGAAATCTCTCCGGACTCACATAAACCAAGGGGAGGGGTTTCCGCCAAAGGCGGACAGGGTTTGGAAGTTACTTCGCCAGCAGATTTGTGACCAGCTCTTCAATGCCAATGCGTTTCTTCGCGGATGTTTTGACGATTAATATATCAGGATTTACATCGTAGATATTTTGGATGGCTTTTTGTTCATCAAACTCAGCTACTGATGCCAGATCAATTTTAGAAATCACGCATATATCTGCAGAATGAAACATGGTGGGGTATTTGAGCGGCTTATCTTCCCCTTCAGTCACTGCCATAAGTACCATGCGCTTTGTTTCTCCCAGATCATAGCTTGCGGGGCACACTAGATTGCCCACGTTCTCAATAAATAATATGTCAGCATCTCGCCATGGAAGGGTTTTAAGCCCTTGCTTCACCATACGCGCATCCAGATGACAGGCGCCATGCGTGTTGATCTGATATGTGTGAGCTCCGCTTGATGCGAGCCTTTTTGCGTCATGGTCGGTTGATAAATCTCCCACAATGGCACAGACATGCAATCCCTTTGTTATAAGTTCGCGCGACACGACAGTAAGGAGTTCAGTTTTTCCCGACCCAGGGCTTGATACGACATTGATAACGGTGGTTTTATTTTTTGCAAAGTTGCGCCTCAAAATTTGCGCCCGCCGATCATTCTCTTCCAATATACCTGTCCGAATGGTCATGATTTTTGGATTGTTACTCATAGGTGATGCGGTCAATGGTCATTTCGGTTCCCTTAATTATGCGAGAAGTGCGCTTCCCACAACTTGCGCATTGTAACCGAAAGCCATTTTTTATGGTGGATTGTCGTTTACAGCTATCGCAATACACAACGAGTTCACATTCCTTAATATTGAGCTTGGTAGTATGAAAAAGTGTTTGCTTTGGCATAAGGGAAAAGCTCTCAAGGAGCGCACCCTTCTCAACCCCAGAAAGTACACCAAGCGTCACATAAATGCGCGAAACTTTGCGGATATTCTTATTTTCTAGATGCGAGGACACTGTTTGGATTATGCTTTGGGCAACGGCAAGCTCATGCATGATGAACAGTATACTTTATGATTGGTATGACCAGAAATGCAGTAGACTTTCTTTGATGTATACTTGGCGCCAGTAAAATGCTCAATATGAATCGCAGCACCTCGAACCTCGCCCTCATCAACGTTTCCCTGTTTTCCTTATTTTGGGCCCTGCAACTGATCGTAAGTAAAATGGCCTTTCAGGCAGGGGCACAACCGGTATCCTTTGCACTGCATCAAGGGGTTGTTGCGCTTTTGTTTTTGATGATCCTATTTTTCCGACCTCATGTTAAAAGCATTGTAGTGCTTCCAAAATCGGTTTTGGTTGGGATCTTAGCTGCTAATGCTATTCACTTTGGCTTTGGTACATTTTTTGGGAATGCAGGTGTGGCGCTCACCTCTGCAGTCAATGTCGGTTTTTTGGTGAAATTCACACTTGCGACCACCATTCTTCTTGCATGGATTGTACTGAAAGAGCCACTCACTAAACTCAAAATCGGCATTGCACTGTTGATGCTCACCGGCTCCTACCTCATTTCAACCGGAGGTAAGTCACTTGTTCCTCACATTGGAGATGTGTTAATTATTATGGCTTGTTTGTCATGGTCGACCGGCAACATTTTGGTTCGTAAGGCGTTGCATGGTACACATATTAGTGGTGATCTTATCTCCCTTATGCGCCCAATCGCAGGTCTGCCAACTCTTCTTGTGTTTATTGCACTATCCCCTCTGTATCCTCCCTCCGTTCAACAAATGTTTGCAATTTCTTATGCTAACTTCCAGTACGCGATATATTTCATCCCCAGCGGTATCTTCACTGCCCTTTTGTGGATATATCTCAATCGAACGCTTAAGGTTGCGACCGCATCATATATGACCATGATGTCCACAATGACATCGCTTATAGTGCTTGCGCTTGCAGTTTTGGTGCTTCGGGAATCTGTATCATTGGTGCAAATCGCAGGTGGGGCACTCATTATTATCTCAAGTGTGGTGACGCATTTATTTGGAGAACGTAGAAAATAACATAACGTAACGTTTTATTTCGCCAGCACTCCCACAATAAGCGCATCGGGGCCAATATGAATGCCTGCCACCGGCGAGAGGAGTGAATCTTGGATAAGAGAAAATGATGTGCCTCCTAAGTATTTGGTGAGTTGTTTCAGTTCTTCGGGATTGTCAGCATGATGCACTATCACATCATATTTTTTACCATCTCCATAGGTATCTTTAATATATCGAAATGCCATTTCAGCAAGTGATTCTCTTCGCTTCACAAAACCACGCACCCCAAGTTTTCCATTTTTAACCCCCACTACCGGCTGTATACCGAGCGCAAGTAGCATGGTGAGTGCGCGCGCCTTGCGCGTGCCAAGCCTCCCCCCCTTAGCAAGCCAATAGGCGTCGCTTCCAAATCCAAACACGTCAACACACTCTGCTATCTTTTGAAGTGAGTTTACAAGTTCAGATATTGAACATCTATTTTGGACGCATGCAACTGCCTGATGTACCAAGAGTGCGTGGCCAGCCAGAGCCTGCTGCAGATCGGGCACAAACACACGATTTTTATGGGCTTGGGAAAGCTGCTCTCGTGCTTGTAGTGCGCTATTAAATGTGCCTGAAACACGTGATGATGTTGTCAAGCACACCACGTGTTCATACTTTTGCAGATGATCTTTAAATGTTTTGAGAAACGTGTAAATTGAGGGTTGAGATGTTTTGGGAGCGGGCAGAGTCCCCATCGATTTTCGGACTTGTCGCATTTGTTCATACAGGTGCAAATGTGCCAGCCTTTTATGTTTCCTGATGTGTTCCCATTCATATTGAAAAGGTACAACGGCAACATCGTGTTCTATCGCGTATGACAAGGGGATTGATGCGCCTTCATCAGTAATTATCCCGATGGAACCCTCATTTTTTGCACCCTCTCCCTCATTCATGTCAACGGTCTTGATATGCAAAATAGTGCCGAAATCGCTGAGCATAGTATGGATGATGTGAGGATGATCGGTGTGGATATGTATTTTCATTTTGTCATGAACACTCACAATGTCGATGGAATCGCCATGGTCAATGAGGCGGGACATAACAGTTGATTGGTCAATGCGTATATCGCCCACGATGCCCACCACCTCAAACTGTCTCGAGGTAATTTCGATAAGTGGTTTTTTGTGTGTATATGTTGATTCAGTCAACTCTTGTGTGGCGATACTTTGATTTTGAATTCCATAGAGAAATCCTTGCAGCATATATACAAATCCCAAACCTCCCGCATCCACCACTCTCGCTTTTTTGTATACGGCCATATGTTTTTGCGTTTGCTCAAGGGCTTGCTCAGACACCGTAATGATTTGTTCGAGTATGGGCACAAAAGAGGTGTTGGTTTGACTTGAGTGCAGATGATGGGTAACCGCTTGCATCACATCCAATATGGTGCCCCTTTTTGGTTCTTGTACAGATTGAAATGCCCTATCTGTGCCCAAGGCGAATGCTTGTATGAATGTTGATGTATTAATGTGTTCATCAGAGAAAAGATGCAACAATCCCCCCAAGAAACTTGTTGTTATGATGCCGGCATTGCCCGCCGCCGCGGTAAGCGCACCCTCAAGCGCTTCATGGGTTAGATCAGACATGGTTGCAAACGTTCTCGTATTGAGCGCATCGTACACCCCCCGCAGTGTTCGTGTAAGATTGCTCCCGGTGTCTTGGTCGGGGACAGGAAACATGTTTATGCTGTTGACTGCCTCCTTATGTGAAGCGACATTGATATATCCACCGATAAGCATGCGTTTCACGTCTTCGGGTGTAAGTGTGTTCATTATGAATAGATAAGAACATAAATTCCTTACTTTGTGCACACGTACCGCATACGTGCATAAAGTAAGGACAAAAGGTATCCCGCGCTAGATGGCCAGTTTCTTTTCATTGCCCGTGCGCAGTCGAGCAATATTTTCTCGATGAGCCCACCATATGATAAGAGCAACAAATGCACTGGCGATCGTATATGCAAGCGACTGGGTCGTGGCATATACATAGACGGGAAGAAGTGCAAAAAGCACCAAATTAACCAAGCTCATTATCTTAATGATTTTTAATGCTACTATCCATATGGCAATGCTCACCACTGCAAACAGTACACCAAGTACATACATCAGTCCTCCAAATGCGACACTCACTCCTTTTCCTCCCTTGAAATTAAGCCACACGGGATAGATATGTCCCACAATGGGGGCAAGCAATAAAAACCACTGTAAAGTCGTTTGTGTGGGAGTTAATGTGTCGAGTAGGAATATGAACACCAGACCTTTAGCTAAATCAAGCATGCCGGAAAGCGCGGCCCAGCGTATACCGAGGGCCCGATATACGTTGGTGCCCCCCGTGCTCCCACTTCCAACAGTGCGCAAGTCAACGCCGTGCATTATTCCTGCAATATATCCAAACGGAATGCTCCCGATTAAATATCCGACAATTGCAAGGACCATGATTTCCATAAGGTGGGTTAGCCGGTGTGTAAAAAGCGAATAAATAGCTCTTTAACTTTCTCCGGATTCTTGGTTTGTATCATATCATAGACCAGCTGTGCGAGTGGCAATTTCACTCCGTAGTGCAAGGCAATCTTGGGGACTGAAAGCGCAGTATTATATCCTTCAACAGTCGAGGCAATGCGATTGAGCGCATCCTGCACGCAGTAGGTGGCGAGTGCTTTTCCAAAGCGATAATTTCTACTTTCTTCACTGTAAGTGGTAAGCACCAAATCACCTACGGTGCCGGCCAGTGATGTGCGTTGTATGGCAAGATGTGATATGCGCATCATCTCATACAACTCTTCAAGAGCGAGGATGAGCAGCTTTGCCTGCGTATTTGCCCGCATACCCATTCCGTGTGCCAGTCCGGCGGCGATTGCATAGACGTTTTTGAAAGCAGCAAAAAGTTCAATTACTGCAACATCAGGAGTAAGTCGCACATGAAACGCACTGGTTTTAAATAAGGCCTGCACCGAATGTGCATAAGTGTCATCATGATATCCGATGTTTACCATGGTGGGTGTTTGTGTGGCGACTTCTGCCGCAAAGCTGGGGCCAATGAGTGTGAAATAGTGGGCATGGGGGGCAAATTTTTGCACCATTTGATACGGAAGCAGTATTGTCTTTTGCTCGATACCTTTTGATGTATTTATGATGATGGCATGTGGGTTGAGTGTCGGGTTGGAAAGCACCTGGGATAATGATGCGGTAGGAACGGTAAGCAATACAATATCAAATTGGTCCAGTGACGAAACCCTATCCCACATAATCACATGTTGATGATTGTTGCGCACCACTGTATGAAGTGCCTTTCCCCATGCGCCATCCCCGATAATTACCATAGGGCGGTTGGGGATATTTTTTTTGTGAGTTTGAGTGCTCATATAGTGAAAAGATTTAGAAGCTTTTGGATATATTGTTTATCTTCTGAACTACACTGAACCTCAAAAGACAGCTCGGCTGGCTGTATTAATGCTTGGCTTATCTCAGTATGACGGGAGAGATATGCTGAAAGTGTATCAGCAATTATGCTCGATTGATGGATGAGCTTTGCGAGTGGTCGCTCTTGCTGCAACAACTGTGCAGCCCATGCATAGTGCGTACATGCAGTGTAAACGTATATGGGTTTATCATAAGGTATTGGTTGAGTATAGAGTTTGCAATAGTGACTGACCTGCGCGTCTGACAGGTAATTTTCGCTTTTCTCAATAACTTCTGCGAGTTTAGGACAAGCAATCTCAAAAAAATGTGCAACTTGGTTTATTTTTGCAAGCTCTTTATCATATGCACGCGAGGCAACGGTGATGGGGGTTGCGAGTATATATACCTCATGTTCGTGCGCGTGCATTGCTATATCTTCTGCGGTCGGACGTATTATGCCTAATACTTTTTTACCTGGAAAGTGAGCAGGAAGCCATTCTTGTTGAATGCGCGGAAGCACGGTGCTTGCTGAATTACAGGCGAGAATTACCAGTGTACATGAATGTTCAAACATGCGTGTTAGTGCGTGAGTGGTAAGCGCAAACACCTCATCGGGCGATCGTTCTCCATACGGCATGTGTGCGTCATCAGCAAAGTAGAGATAGGAAAATGAAGGATTATTCCTAATGAATGTTTTTGCAACAGATACACCACCGATTCCAGAGTCAAAAAATCCGATACGCATGGTTAAGGTATGGTCACGAAATGCTCAACCACCCAGGCGAGCCCATCATCTTCAAATGAAGGAGCGATATGTTGTGCCAGCTCTTTAAGCCTGCTGGTTGAGCTTCCCATGGCAACTTTGATACCGCAAAAGTTTAGCAGGGTAATGTCTGCTGCCGCATCTCCAACCCCAATGCATTGCTTTGGGTCGAGCTTTAATAATTTCGCTATAGTTTGCAATGCCATAAATTTGGTTGCATGGATATGCTTGATGTTGATAAGCGACATGCCTTTAGTTGCAGAAGGCAACACCTCAACATTGAGTAGGGGTATCTTTTTAATGAGCTTTACCGCACTTTGCGCCTCTTTGTCGGCGACTTGAAGTACCACAATTGGTTCCACCGATTTAACCTTATATGATTTGGGGGATACGAATTTATTGTGATCATAGTCGTAGACTTTTGCCTTAATTTCTTTTGCGATTTCAATAAGCTTTGCAGGGACGCCCGGATCAAGATCTTGCTCCCATATTACTTTATTATTGGTAGGGTCAACCACCTGAGAACCGCCGAGTGTGACACAAGGGCTGGTAATGTTCATTAGTTTTGCGTAGTCTTTTGCCGTTTTCCAGCTTCGATTTGTGGCGAATATGACAAATGCGTGCTCATGAGCTTGTGTAAGGGCAGCAAGCACTTTTTTTGATGGTTTTGATTTGGGTTTTTTCGGCAATGCAGTGCCGTCCAATTCAAAAATGAGGGCTTTGTTTATGGTATTCATACGATTTCCTCCTTTTTATTGCGGGTGAAGCTTATCCATTCCTCGACAACTTCAATGATTAATTTATAGGGCGCCTCAATTAGTATGTCGAACAAAAATGTAAAGAAGTTGAGTTTGGCAAGTTCACTCGAGAAAAATTTCCCCATTGCAAGCATGGGCATAAAGAAAAAGTCGGCAAATGGGGTGAAGAATGAATCTTTTTCGATCAGTTTATATTCGTTAGTCACTTGTTTAATGCGATGTGCGAAGAAAGCGATCGTTGATACGAAGAATAAGAATATTGCTTGACTAATAATGTTAAACTTGAGTGCTGAAAGTACCAACCACATGAGGTAGAGGGTGACAATAAATGTTGCAACATAGAAAAATGAAAAACCAATCTGGAGTGCCGGTCGGCGCGGTTTAACTTTCTGTGCGAGCATTGCAACTTTGTTTTCAAAGCTGGGGTCGGTGTCAAGAATGTCGATGATACGGGTATAAATCCGATTAGTGTTTTCTTCATCAGGAATGCGGTTAAACAGGATGATTACGAGCATGAACAAAGGAGGAAAGAGTGAGTTTATGATGATAGATATCCACTCTACTTCTCCAAAAAAATACTGAGAAAGAGGTCCCTCCAATATGATCGCGAAAAGCATTTTTGTGATAAACACATAAATAAGCGATCGAACGGCAAGCGCACGCAGTCGTTTTTGTACAGCGGCGTACTTTTGTCTGCACAGCAAATCGACTTCGGACCATAATTTTGCTTTATCAGATAGTATTGCTTTCAGATCTGCCCCCTCATGGTTTTTAATGATGTCAAACAAAATGAGAAAGGGCGGGAGTTGTTTTTTCACAAATTTTTTAATCTTGTCGACCAAGGGGTTTTTCAGCGTATCGTCAATCTTTTCAAAAATCTTTGGGAATTTAGGCGCAAGCTCTTTCAGCTCCTGGGGTGTGTATTGCGCTATAGGTTTATAAAACACATTGAAAAGATGAAAGCGCTGATACGCGATGTCTGATTTACGATATGATTTTTCAATAGTAGTAAGCAGAAGTGCATTTTGAACATCGATACTCAAATCGGCAACTTTCACTTTATTTTTCAGGAGTTGAAAAATAAAGTAGGTGAATATATTTTCGCGTTGTGCGACGTCGGGGCTGAGGTATTCTTCTATCTCGCATGTCAGTAAGTCATAAAGAAATTCATCAAGAAAATTTGCAGTATCCTTTGGTCTACCTGTGGTGAGTGAGGCTTTCAGGCCTACATATATATCGATAATTTTTTGAATCTCGTTTGAATCGACGTCTGAAAAAGAGTCCGCGGGAAAATAGCGAGCCCATAGGAGTTCGCGAATAATGTGCGCACCTTCTCCAGTGCCTAGTGGGTTCATAGAAAGTCGACGCTTGGCAATGCGCTCTATTGCAGCTCGACGCATGAGGTGCTCCTCTCGAAACTCTATGGTGTTTCGGACTTTTTCATACGCAATCGCAAAGAAGCTTACCGCTCGCGATACGGTTATTTTGGTATATTCGTCCGGCTTTTTCTTGGGTGCAATCGACTTGGTAGCTTGCAGAAGAGCTTGAGTAACCTGAGAAAGCTCTATAGCACCCTGAGGCCCATTTGTATCGTCAGTCATGCGTGTATTATACCCCATCTTAGCCCCCCGACTAACCCGAACTGATTACGAGGTTTAACTACTTATATATCAAATAGTAACAAAATGTATCATTTTACTATCCAATTTACTGAGTTTTTGACATATGAAAAGAAAGTGTGATACTCTAAGATCGTATTTGTATGAAAAATGCCATTATTCTTCACGGCATAAGCTCCAAGCCAACTGATTTTTGGTTCCCTTATGTGGGCGAACAACTTCGATCACGGGGATACAATGTGTGGACGCCCAATCTGCCCCAACCCGATGCGCCAGACATAGACGTTGTCGTCCCTTTTCTTCTTCAAAATGGCACGTTCACCTCTGAAACCGTTGTCATTGGGCATTCATCAGGTGCATCACTCATCTTGGCACTATTGGAAAAACTCTCTTCCTCTGTCGATTGCGCACTACTCGTTGCAGGATTTGTAGAGCGCGGGGGTACTCGTCCAAAAGAAGCAGTGAAACCAACGGTTGATTCTTACGCGTGGGACAAGATACGTGGTAACGCTCATAGAATTTTCATCATCAATTCAGTGAATGACCCGTGGGGGTGTGATGAAACGCAAGGACGCATTATGTTTGATCGGCTCGGAGGGACTATGATTACCAATCATGATGGTCACATGGGATCTCAATACTACAGCCAACCTTATCGTGAATTTCCTCTTCTTCTTAGTTTAGTTGATACAGTGGCCTAAACGCTCAAGAATTCTTCAATCTCTTGTGCGAGATTGGGATGAGCACAAATGTAGAGATCGTAACCATTGAGCAGATGATGTCGTACGACGGCTCCGGCTTCCTCATGTAAAAGGAATCGAGGAGCGATATCATAGAGGTGGTTTGGTCCATTGTAGTAACGTATGTACGCTTGAATGGTGTTTGTCAGAAGGTATGGGGCAAGTAATGTTGAAACCATCATGAGCCGATTCACACCCGATGCAATTTTTTGAGCAAATGCAATGTGGGGGCCATTGGCAGGAAGTTTTCCTATCTCAAGCCCCACCAGGCTTTGAGCGAGTGGGCCATCATAATGCACTGTCATTTTTTGACTATTAAGGAATGCCCCCATTCCTTTTCCGGCCCAAAAGAGTTGCTTAGAAACAGGCGTGTATATTGCGGCGAAAATCACCGCATCGGCTTCCATGAGGGCTATTTGAGTGAAATAGACGGGGTAGTGTGTGGAGAAAAACTTGGTGCCATCAATCGGGTCGATGACCCAATTGTACTGCGCGCTTTTTATCGTTTCTCCTTCTTCAACGATAAATCCCGCACCAGGCAAAATTGCAGAGAGTTTTTGGCGGAGCATCACTTCTGCCTGGACATCTATGTCTGTCTGAGGATTTTTTACCCCCTTCATTTTGAGCTCTCCAATATGATCTTGAGATTTTGCGACATAATCTCCCACCGCTACAACGGCGCTCAATGCAGCGTCTTTGACTAAATCAAGTTGAAATGCCATGATAATTATAAGAATCCAAGTTTTCCGGTCGGCGATGCAACCTCATGACGATTGAGCTTTTCTTCTATCTCAACTATCGGGTCAAGCACATCAGCAAACTCATTTTTGATGTGCAAGACTTCATCTGTGGTGAGTCCTTCTATCCGTATAGTCAGATAGGGTGACGTGTTGGACGCCCGTACAAGGCCCCATGATTTCTCCGTGAAATTGATGCGAACACCATCAATTGTCGTGCCCGAATATTTCTTGAGTAATAATTCTTTTACCTTGTCTACCACTGCAAACTTTACTTCATCCTTGCAGGGGAGCTTAATTTCGGGCGTACGGACACGAGCAGGGATAAATTTCATAACTTCAGAAAATGGCTTATCTTGTTCTGACAAAATTTTCAAAACCTGCGCTATCGCATAGAAACCATCATCTGATCGGGTATAGTTTTCAACAAAATAAAAGTGTCCCGACACTTCTCCACCAAGTGCAATGTCAGTGTCTTTGCGCAACATGTCTTTGATTGGTGCATGGCCGGTTCGATGCATAAGCGGCTTCATGCCAAATTCAGGCAACATTTCCTCCATAAGCTGTGAACATTTCACATCAAAAAGCACCTGGTGTCCGGGGAGGCGTTTTGCAACATCTCGAGCTAAAAGGAGCAAAATGTCATCGCCACTGATCATTTCTCCTTTTTCATTTACAAATCCTGCTCTATCACCGTCTGCATCAAGCGCCACTCCAACATCTGCACCAGTCTCCTTGACTGCCTGTTGCAAGAAGCGCATATTCTGGGGTTGCTCAGGATCGGGTACATGGTTGGGAAAATGTGCGTCGGGCTCGAGGAACAATCCCTTCACCACCTGTGCGCCAATTGCTTCAAGAAAATCTACAATATACATGCCCGGTGTGCCATTTCCGGTATCAACAACCACTTTAAGGGGGCGTTGTAACTTCGTTTGTCCAGCGACGTAATCGCGATATGTTTCATAGGGGTGCTCGACCAGAGTGAGTGTGCCCGGAGTTTGTGCCACTTCATAATCGTCTTTCACCACCATCTCATATAAGCTTTGCAACTCTTCACCATAAATGGGCGTTGAATTAAGCCCCATCATTTTAAACCCATTGTAAAAGTAAATGTTATGACTGCCGGTGATGTTCACTCCTCCATCGTAATTGAGTCGAGCAGTAAGGTAGTAAATAAAAGGAGTCGGTGTTTTCTCAACTGAGTCAACATGCACACCCGTTGAAAGTACACCTTTAACAAATGCATCTCGCAGATCAGTGGCGTATGGCCGATATTCATAGCCCACAAGCACTTTTTTCCCTCCCTTTCTGCGGATAATACTCCCAAAAGCTTTCCCAATCGCTTCAGAGATGTTGGGTGTAATGTTTATGCCGGGGAATTTGCCGTACCATTTTTCATATTCGGCGACGAGCTCCGGCTCAAATTTCACGCCGGCAATTCCTCGGATGTCGTATTCTCGAAATATTGATTGAGTTACCTGCATAGGGGAATAAAAAAAACGAATAACGATGAAAGATCATTGTATCATAATGCCATCATGATAAGCACCTCAAGCTGTGCTTGCAAGCTCAAAGGGGTTTTTCTACCCGTCTTAACGTTTATGTCAATGGAAAGAAGTCGCTCATATAATTTTAACGCTTGTTGTGGGGTGAAATGGGAGAGGGATATTCGCGCAAGCCGGATTAAAAAGGGATTGTCTTTTGGAGTCAGCCCCGCGGCAAGCTGTGTGATGAGGCGAACGTGTCGAAGGATCATGGCGAATGTCACTTCAATCGGTTGATGAGCAGATAATGATCGAAGCGCTTTAAGGCACGCGTTCTTGTGACCGGGGATGAGAGTGGGAAGCAGTGTGAATGTCGAGTGCGGGAGTTTGTATTCCTTAAGAAATGAGAATTTATCTTTATCAATGCCCAAATCATATGCAGACTTATCTTCCCAATCAAGAAGGAGCATGGCCTGGTCCGCATGCAAGTCGCGCAGTTGCTGTTTAGCCTTCCTCCCATAGATTTTTTTACATGCAGAAACGAGCCCGGTCGTTTCATATACGGACATCTCGCCAAACAAATTCACGACATCCGCACCAGTAGACTGGACAATGTCGGCGACTGCACTGGCTTCAATTGGAATGACTTCTCTTCCACTCTGGGTGAGCTGAGCTCGCTTGGATATATACGCAGCTCGGGATGAGGCAGTGTCGTCGCCACAGAAAATATGAAGCATGGAGATATTGTACACATTCCATCCCAGATTGTGCATTATTCTCGGCCCGACTTTCTATGTGGTATTTTGTGACTATACAAAATTCTGGGACCTGCTTTAAGATCAGCGGTTTTTTGATTTATGGGCAAGCCAAGGGCACAGGCTTTTTTTCGTGGCCGGTGGAATATACAGCCAGCGCAATCATACTGAGACTTCGATTTTAACCATCCCTTTTCTTTATATATACAACATACTTTTGATGGTAGATTTGCCACCTCTCTTTTGATTGTAGTAATATTAGCCCCAAAACGTTCAACCAAGCTTTCAACCATGACAGGCTGTTTTTTTTTGGCGAACATGCTGGACAATATTTCCAAGAAGACGGTGCTGCGTTTCAATTCTAAAGCCCATAATTTTATGGAACTTAATGAGTAACATCTTTCGAACTTCCTATGTAATTCTTCTCAAACAAATACTCTCTCGTATACGATTGCTTTTCCTTCGCAAGGCCTTCACGCTTTCCCTGATAAAGAATATAGCCTCCCGCATCTCCTCCCTCAGGCCCCATATCAACGACATATTCACAATGTCTTATGATATCAAGGTTATGTTCAATGACGACCACAGTGTTTCCTTGCTCAACAAGTTTCGTGAGTGCGGTAAGCAACTTTTGCACATCGGCAAAGTGGAGCCCTGTTGTGGGCTCATCAAGAATGTAGAGCGTTCGACCGCTTCCCCCACGTGAGAGTTCATCGGCAAGTTTGATGCGTTGTGCTTCACCTCCGGAGAATGTTGGAGCAGCCTGACCGAGCTCAATATAGCCAAGCCCCACTTCTTGGAGAAATTGCAATTTTGGATAAATCTGGTGAAAGTTGACAAAGAACTCTGCCGATTCATCTACTGTCATTTTTAAAATGTCATAAATGCTTTTTCCTTTAAATCTCACCTCAAGCGTTTCATGATTGTAGCGATGTCCTTTACACACATCGCAAGTGATATACACATCAGAGAGAAACTGCATTTCAATTTTTATCATCCCGGCACCTTGACATTTCTCACATCGCCCCCCCTTCACATTAAATGAAAATCGTCCCTTGTCAAACCCTCGCGCTTTAGCATCTTGTGTGTTGGCAAAAAGTTCTCGTATCGCATCAAAAAACCCGATATATGTTGCGGGGTTTGATCGTGGAGTGCGACCAATGGGCGATTGATCAACCAAATACACTCGATCTACATAATGAAATCCCTCAAGTTTTTCATATGCGCCCATAAATCCGCCATAGTGCCCGTCGAGATGATATTTAAGGGCAGGATATAGCGTTTCGGTGATAAGGGTGGATTTCCCCGACCCCGAAACTCCCGTGACCGCGATCAAATTGCCCAAAGGCAGGTTGAGTGACACATCTTTAAGATTAAATTGAGATGCACGACGAAGCACAATTTCCCCTTTGCTGTCCTCCAGCGTACGTGTTGGCACGGAAACAGACTTCTTCTTTGATAGATAAGCACCGGTCAGTGATTTTTTGGTTTTTTGAATAGCACTAACTGTTCCATCAAACACCATCTCTCCTCCCTGCTTACCGGCGCCTGGGCCGAGTTCAATGATATGGTCGGCAGATCGTATTGTCTCTTCATCATGCTCCACAATCAACAATGTGTTGCCTATGTCACGCAAATGCTTGAGTGTTTCAATCAGAGCAGCAACATCACGGGGATGAAGCCCGATAGAAGGTTCATCAAGTACATACAGGACTCCTGTGAGTCCGGTGCCGATTTGGCTGGCGAGGCGAATGCGTTGAAGCTCACCTCCCGATAAGGTTTTGCCCTTGCGGCTTAAGGTGAGGTATCCCAGTCCAACATTGGTGAGAAATTGCAAGCGGGTGATGATTTCTTTGAGGATGGGTTTTGAGATTTGTGATTCATAATCATCCAACACCTGAGGGAGGTTTGTTTGAAAGTACTCAATAATGTCTTTTACCGATAAGTCTCCAATTTGTGCAATATTAAAATTATCAATGGTAATGGCGAGCACTTCGGGCTTGAGTTTATCACCTTTACAACTTTGACAAATTTCTTCGCGCATATAGCGCCCAACATCGTGCCATCCATCCTCATTTGATCCTGAAGAATTGTAGTATCTTCGCTCAAGCTCGGCAACGATGCCATCGAATTTTTCTTGGATAATGGTGTCTTTTCCAAATCTGTTCTGTCCATTTACCCGGTATATTTTTCCGGTTCCATGCAATATAGTTTTCATTTGGTCTGAAGACAGTTTTTCGATTGGCTTATTCAGATTGATTTTCTCTACGTCGCACACTGTTTTTACCAGTCGTGTGTACCAGGTTTCTGCAAAAAAGATTTTGGTAAAAGGAAGAATACCCCCTTCATTAATAGAGAGCTTGGGAGCAAACAGCAGGTCTGGATCTACTTTGTTCACGACACCCAGCCCTCGACATGTCTCGCATGCACCTAAGGGTGAATTAAATGAAAACATGCGCGGTTCAATCTCGGGAAGAGAAAAACCACAAACAGAACACGAGAATTTTTCGGAATATAATTGTTGTCTTATGGTGGGAGCGTATTTTTTACGACCGTCTTTACGCACCGCTTCAACATCAGATTCTTGTGTGAGTGTTTCGTGATATTGCAATATCGTAAGCCCATCTGACAATTTTGCAGCTTGTTCAACGGCTTGAGTCACTCGAACACGGAGTCCATCGGTAAAATAGGCGGCTTTCAGCTCTTTATTACTCGCATGTATCACATCGATATATACAGAAATGGAATGCTTGTTTGTTTTAAGAAGCGGAATGTCCTCTTCAAGTGATCTCACCTCATCATCAACGATGACGGTGCGATACCCTTTTTGTTGAAGATTGTTAAAAAGATCAAGGAACTCGCCCTTTTTTTGTCTGACAACGGGGGAAAGTATGGTGAATTCATGGGGAGCTAATTTATTGGTAGCACATACTCGTTTCATCTCATCAAGTATTTGTCCCACAACCTGATCGACCGACAAACGTTTAATGGTTGAACCATCTTTGGGACAATGCGGCACCCCAACGCGTGCAAAGAGCACACGCAAATAGTCATACACTTCAGTGATGGTGCCAACCGTCGAGCGGGGGTTGTGACTGACCGTCTTTTGATCGATGGAAATGCTGGGAGAAAGCCCCTCAATCATATCTACATCAGGCTTGTCCATGATGCCCAAAAACTGACGGGCATAGGCTGAGAGGCTTTCAACATATCGGCGTTGACCTTCGGCATATACGGTGTCAAATGCAAATGAAGACTTTCCGGACCCAGACACTCCCGTCACGACCACAAAAGTATTTTTGGGAATATCAACATCGATGTTTTTGAGGTTGTGTTGGCGCGCACCACGCACCTTAATGGCCGAAAGCATAGGGGGGCGTAATTATACCTCAAATGCTACACAGAGACAATCCATGTATCGTTATGGTGCTGCTGCTCCTGTGCACTCCTTATGGCCTCATGGCGGCATCCCCGTATGTTATACTCCCAGCCATGATTTGGATACTTCTTGTGGTTACCCACTTGATAGGGCTTACGGCCTATACGCTCCTTTTACGAAAACAAACGTCTTCACCCTCAAGCAAACTATTCATCGCGTTTTTGATGCAGGTTGGTTTGTTTGTTCCCGCCTTGCTGTATCTGCCACTAAACATGATAACGTTTAGCCATTCTTTCGTATCATGGGTTGGTCTTGGTGTGGGCGCCCTTCTTCTGGCAGGATACATGGTGTTTAACGTCATGGCACTTTCAAAGCTTGATGCATCGGTCTTTACGATTCTCTTTAATGTCCGTATCTTTGTGGTAACGCTCTTGGGATATGTGCTTTTAGGAGAGTTGCCAACCAGTGCTCAAGTGGTTGGTGGCATTGTAATTTTTGGGAGCATTGTGTATTTGTATATGGGTAAACAATCTCATTGGAATACGCGCTCAACATATTTGGGTATTGTGACGATGGGGTGGTTTAGTATGCATGCACTACTTGAGAAATATAACCTACGGTCATGGAGCCCTGAAAACTACTTATTTTTCATAAATTTACTCGTGCTTCTCATATTATTGTTTGTGGTTCTTTTGAGACGAATACTAATAGTTCAAGAGCTTAAGCGCTCTTGGAATAAATCTATGTTACTGCTTATGATTGCTCGCTCGCTTTCTGCATATGGCTATGTGTATGCGCTTATGTATGGATCTTTAGCAGTGACCAGCTATATATCAAGCATGAGTGTGGTACTCATTGTCGTTTTCGGTATTTACATTCTCAAAGAACATGATCATAGGCTTCGAAAAATTGGAGCTGCGGGCATTGCACTTATCGGAATGACCATTATTTTTTTGTCTCAGTTGATATGATTATGACTCAATTATCAATGTGCTGACACCACTATGAAAGTAGCTTATGAGAACATGCCCTCACACGTTGCCATAATTCCCGACGGAAACCGGCGGTGGGCCAAGCAGAGGGGTTTATCATCCATTAAAGGGCACCGACGTGGATACGAGGTTACTCGAGTAATCACCAAAGAAGCCTTTAAGCACGGCATTAAAGTGATGACTTGGTGGGGATTTTCAACCGAGAACTGGAAACGCGCATCAGATGAAGTCGAATCCATTATGGATATTTTTGTAAGCGGAATAGATGCGGTCATGCAAGATAACAGTGAGAATAAGGCGCGGTTTGTGAATATTGGCCGAAAAGACAGGCTCAGTGGTGCGCTTGCCCGCAAACTATCGCAGATGGAGCATGACACCGCTCACTATACCGACCGATTTCTTGTTGTGGCAATAGACTATGGAGGACGTGATGAGCTTACTCGCGCTGTAGAACGTCTGATGAGTGCGCATGTAACAACCGAAGCTAATGTAATTTCATCGCCGGACATCTCACTCCATCTTGACACCGCGGTTCTCCCCTACCCCGACCCCGATTTGATTATTCGCACCGGTGGAGAAAACCGCACATCGGGTTTTATGATTTGGCAATCTGCTCATAGTGAGTGGATATTTCTCGACACACTCTTTCCGGATTTTACTGCGGATGATCTTCACGCGTGTTTGCGTGAATACGCATCGCGTCAGCGTCGACTGGGAAAATAGTGTAAATCGCTTTACTCCCTCAACTTATGCATTACAATTGAGGTATGAAAAAGGCCGTCCGCACTGTTACTGTTCGTATTCAAAATCTCTTTTCCAAAAAGAGGGCTACTGAATTGTCGCATCAAGATAAACTTCGTCAGTCGGCCCGTGCAACACTTAAAAAATATCACACCACATTTCGTAAACTTGCTCAAGAATGAAATCTGTACGCTACCTGACCTTTGAAGATTTTGCGATTATCATTGAAGAATACCGGAATCACTTCAAAAACTTCTCCGATCCACTTCCTGACATGACTTCGTGCCATACAGAAAAACTCGAATCGATCATTGCAATTCCTCAAAAGACATTTAGCGGCAAGGATTTATATTCCAGCTTATATGAGAAAGCAGCTTGTTATTTTTACTTCATCAATAAACTCCATCCGTTTTACAATGGAAATAAGCGCATGTCTGTCTTTGTAACAACCATTTTTCTTATGATGAATGGAATGGAGTTGAAGTATGACAACGAGCAAATGTATGCGCTTGCAAAGTCAGTCACGTTGTCCGATCATGACCAAACTAAAAAAATGAAAGCGTTAAGCCACGATCTCAAAAAACATGCCCGGCGCATGGGTGATCCGTGGGCCCCGCTCAGAAACACATGGTATTTAGTAACAAGCTTATTTAAATCTACTCATCGGAGATAAACATTCGAGATCTTGAAAACATGAGTACACCTGGTATAAAGGTTGTGCTATGGATATTGAAAAAAGAAAATTCGGACAAGCCGTAAGACTCACACGCGACGAAATAGCGGCTTTTACAGATGAAAGTATTGTCCGAGATACGATTTTTGATAGGGATGGCAAAATGCATAGACATTGGAAGTCAGACAAAGCTCATCATGGTGCAATTGTTATGCAAGTATGCCCGTGGCAACTCACAAGAAGAGCACAAACCAATCTTCTCGAAGAAGCAGCCATTAATGATGGCTTTCCAGTAAACAGAACCGGTTTTTCTCGCCCAGCAGCAGGAACTATTCACATTAAGTAGTTGCTATCAGGCGAGTGATTTGATCTTCTCGCGTAGCGCGATGGCCGCTTCAAAATCCATAGCTTCTGCTCTTCTTTTCATCTCGCGCTCAAGGCGCCTAATCAACTTTGTTCTATCATATGGCGTAAGCCCACTGGGGTTTATGTTTTTGAGTTTTCCGAAATCAAATGCCGTTTCTTTGGTTTGTCGTGGGTCAAGTAGATCTGCAGGATTCTCTTCTTTCACAATTATCTTTTCTCTGATGGCTTTTTGTATTGATTCTGGTGTGATGCCATGAGTTTTATTATATTGCATTTGATAAGTACGACGTCTGTCTATTTCTGCAAGCGCTTCTTCCATGCTGCGCGTCATCTTGTCTGCATACATTATCACTTCACCTCGTATATTGCGCGCTGCCCTCCCCATGGTTTGAATGAGTGAGGTACGAGAGCGCAAAAAGCCCTCCTTATCCGCATCGAGAATGGCAACTAAAGTTACTTCTGGTAAGTCTAACCCTTCACGAAGCAAGTTAACGCCGATAAGCACATCGTAGGTGTTGTTTCGCAAACTATCAAGCACATCAGAACGCTCCAGCGTGTGGATGTCAGAGTGCAGATATGCCGCATTGATCCCTTTATCTTTGACATACTCGGTAAGATCCTCAGCTGTTTTTTTCGTGAGAGTGGTGATAAGCACTCGCTCTTTGCGCTTCGCGCGTGTTTGCACCTCAGCAATGACATCGGGAATTTCCGAAGATGCCGGCCGAACCACTACCATAGGATCAATAATGCCCGTGGGCCGTATTAGTTGTTCGACAATGCCGTTGTTCGCCTTGCTTTCTACCTTTCCATCGTGCGCGTGAGATTTGGCATGCGCTTGAGTGAGGCTCAGCTCCCATTCGTGAGGAGTTGCTGAAATATAAACGATATGCGGTGCTTTTGGATAAAACTCGTCAAATGTGAGTGGCCTGTTGTCAAGCGCTGATCTAAGGCGAAAGCCGAAATCAATAAGTGTATTTTTGCGTGACTTATCTCCGTTGTACATACCGCGAATTTGCGGCACAGTCATATGGCTTTCGTCAATACATACAATGAAATTCTCACCATATGCTGCATGAAAATAATCAAGCAAACTATAAGGAGCATCACCTGGCTTTCTGCCATCAAAATATCTGCTGTAGTTTTCAATGCCATTCACGTACCCCACTTCTTTAATGATCTCAAGATCATAATTTACTTTTTGAGTGAGTCTGCGTGCTTCAAGTTCTTTCCCCGCACGTCGGAGTGCGTCAGATTCAACAGCCAAATCATGACGGATTTGGGCTTCGGCATTTGCGAATGCCGGGGAGCTCGTGATATTGTGTTTGGCGGGCGAAACTATGATTGATTCGACCACCTTTTGATCTATGCGTTTCCCAGACATGGGGTCGACTATTTCAATAGTGCTTATCTTCCCCCCCTGGTCGATAAGTCGGTAACAATAATCTTCATACGCCGGATATATATCCATGTATGATCCTCTCACTCTGAATGTACCCCGCTTAAACTCAAACTCAGATCGCTCATATTGCAAATCAACGAGCTTGACGGCAAGTGCACGCCAATCCGCAGGCTCCCCAACCCGTATGGGGAGCATCATGTTTTCCCATGAACTTGGATCACCGATGTTATAGATACAACTGACTGATGCAACAACAATCGTGTCTTTACGAGTGAGTATATTTGCGGTCGATTGAAGGCGCAACTTGTCGATTTGGTCATTAATTTGGGCCTCTTTTTCAATGTAGGTGTCGGAGCTGGGAATGTAGGCTTCCGGTTGATAATAATCATAATATGAAACGAAATATGAAACGGCATTATTAGGAAAAAAGTCTCGAAATTCCTGATAGAGCTGGCCCGCAAGTGTTTTGTTATGTGAAATGACAAGCGCGGGCATCTGAAGTTTTTGGATGACATTGGCGATGGTAAACGTTTTGCCCGAGCCTGTTACACCTAATAACACCTGGTTTTTGAGTCCCACAGATATGCCATGTGCGAGCTTTTCAATGGCCTGAGGCTGATCGCCAGTGGGCTTGAAGGGAGAACGAAGAACAAACATAAAGGTATTATATGCCATCTATTGAATTTAATTACTCAAACGAAGCTTCGCATAATTTATCATAGTAAGAACAAGTGCTGCGCTGCCATAAAAGAGGGTAACAATAATCGCAGTAGGATCTGTAAATGTGCTCCACACATCTGCGACGACCCGCCAAGGCTGAGAAAATACATACCACGAATTAGTTCGATGCAGCCGTCCCATGGCAATGGCAAACCCAACAGCATACGAGAAAAGCAAAAAGATAGTCAGTCGCATCAGTGGAGATACTCTCACAAGTGATGAGTGAAATACGCGCAAAACCGGTTGTGTCGCGCGCCAGAAAGTGAATGGTCCCAGAACAATAATCGTGGCATAGAGCCCAATGCCAAGCATGATAAATGGACCAGTCATTTGTATGAATCGATAGTTAAAGACATGAATTACGTCTGTGACGAGATATAACGTGTTTGGCACAAATAATATCCAGAGTCCTAAAAGCGCCATGCGCTTCCACACGTTGTGCGTTCTTTTCACCTGGTGACCGAGCGCTATGGCAAATGTTGCCAGCAGAATATTCCACCCCATCCACACACAGTTAAACAGAAAATATGATAATGACTGGGCGTGATCCATGAAAATGTAGGAATAATAGCTGTGTGGGTATGCATTCTACCATATCCCTTGCCTTTCATATCGTAACACCTTATTATGAAGTATATGGATGCGCATATCACGTGGCTCACAGACTACCACGACTCTGACATAGATCCGTATGCGAAGGCGCTCGATCTTGGCCTACCCCTGGCCTATGGATTTGTCATACCACGTGCGCTTATGCATAGCACATTTCTGCCAATTGGAGTGCAGCAAAAACTTATCCCTCTTTTCGAGCTCGCCCAGCATCACAGTGCTCATGAGATTGAGCATTCTCAAAAACTTATCCATAAGATAATTGAGGGTATCAAAATATTCCCGATATTTCTGCGTCAAATACACACATCATACGAATCCTTGCTGGAGCATGAACGCAAGTATTTACGTTTACATGTCACCGATTTGCATCGAGCTCATCATATTTTGCGACATGTGTATGCTCCGCCGCCCGTATCTGTGCGCTTTCTCCCCAATACTCCCGCCACGCTTCATTGTGCAGGAGAGCAAAGTTTGGTGCACACCATAGCGCTTTTGGTGATAGAAAGTCTTAAAAAAAACCTGATATCTGGCGCCTCGCCTCATGTGCAAAGTGTGCTCGTACAGCGGATGTATAACGGTCAATATTCTGGATATTGTGACACCACAAATACAGTACGATCTATGCAAAATCAGCTGGTCGTGTATGGCAACGCAGGGGCTCGGATGCTTGATGAGGCCGGCGACATGTATATCGTTGATAAAGAAAACATGCAAATTATTGACAAACATGTGCTTACTCAGCCGTTCAAATACACACTCAAAGGAGCAGAATATAAAAAAATCGCACTTCACGAACAAGATGGAGACAGACAAACGTTGCCCGATTCGCTTGTATTAAAAGTCGCTTACACCGCAAAAGATGTTGAAAAAAAGTTGTATTTCCCCCATCGAGTACATTGGACATTTGAAAATGGATTGCTATACATTACAAAATTACGTCCTTTGTAACTTATTTATCCCATTTTATGATTGGAAAAATAAAGGGCGCATTGGTAGAAGTGGACGGGAGCGAGGGCTTGATAGCAACACCTGGTGGGGTGAGTTATCGGGTGCATATACCACAGAGTATGCGCCGGCCTGATGAAGTGCAGATGATTGACGTATACACATACTTGCACGTTCGAGAAGACCAACATGTGCTGTATGGCTTTGAAACCAAACAGCACTACACTATGTTTCTTATGTTGCTAGATGTTGACGGCGTCGGCCCAAAAACAGCACATACTATCGTGGGGAAGCTAAGCATGCAAGAGCTCATGGATGCAGTACGCACAAAGAGTGTTGATATTCTCACTCAAATTCCGGGATTGGGGAAAAAAACTGCGCAAAAAATAATTCTTGAGCTTTCAAGTAAACTGAAAACAGATCTTGATGTCGCTTCTCTTATTGAAGATCCTGTTAATAATGAAGTTCTTGAGGCGCTCGTTGCGTTGGGCTATAAAGCAAGTGAGGCGCGAAAATTACTTAAAGGAGTTGATGTTAAATCCTCAACGGAAGATCAGATTAGATTCGCATTACAAAAGAAAACATAACCTCTATGGGGAAAGTAAAGTTTCTTCCAATCTTGCTCGTACTGGGCATGGTGATAGGATTGTCAGCATTAGGAATTACATACTTGATGAAGGCCGGACATGTGGTTGATAGTGTAAAAATCAAGGGCGTGCGTGCGTATGGTGGATTTTTGCAACAGTCTGAAGCAGATGTTCTCGGTACACAAGCAAAAACTGAAGCGGGAGAATATCATACGTATATTTATTATTTTAATGAAGACAAGTTCAACACATTGGGAGCAAATGACTATACGAGCTCAATCACTCGGACGACTCCGCGTACCGATCTTGCAACTTTTTCAATTGAGCAAATAGTGCGCGGCCCTGTGGAAGATGAAATGCTTCAGGGTTTTCGACCAACATTTGGAACAGGTGCCATTGCACAATTTGCTGGTGAATCACGTTGTGGTATAAAACAGTTTTTCGTGACGCTCGACCCTGAAAACTATTTTGCACAGGTTACGTTTTGTAAGCCGATCACAACAGATGTAGACTGGGGTTATCGATTTATCACCCAGCAGATTCGAAAAACCCTCATTCAATTTGAACGCATACACAAAGTGCGAATTGTTACTATTGATGATACGTGTCTGGATGGATCCCCATCACTTGAACCAACTGATTGTGTCTACTAGCAGTATCTCTGATAGCGCGTTGTGCATTTTTGGCTCGTATCTTCTATAATGCGAATCATGAAACAACAGCAACCGCTGACTAATAATCTGCGCCCTCATACCATTAAAGATTATATCGGACAGGAATCGGCAATCAAAACACTCAAACTATTTTTAGAAGGGGTGCGCAGACGAGGCTTTGCTTCAGAACATGTATTGTTTTATGGCCCCCCGGGCATCGGGAAAACCACCCTTTCCTACATCATTGCGAAAGAGTTAAAAGGCGATCTCAAAGTAGCCACCGGCGCCACTCTCACCAAAACGGGTGACTTGGCAGCGATCCTCACCAATTTGAAGGATAACGATGTGCTTTTTATTGACGAGATACATCGTATGCCCAAAGCCGTTGAAGAAATTTTGTACCCAGTAATGGAAGAATACTCACTTGATATTGTCATTGGCAAGGGGCCTTCAGCTCGAACTATGCGCCTGCCTGTTCCTCGCATTACCATTGTGGGGGCTACTACCAAATTGGCACTCTTGTCTGCGCCACTTCGCGATCGATTTGGCCTTGTGCTTCGTCTTGATTTTTATCATCATCATGAAATGACAAGCATAATCAAACGATCCGCCCAACTTATCGGCATCAGTATTTCCGATACTGCAGCTGCCAATGTTGCAAAACGGAGTAGGCGTACGCCTCGAATTGCGAATCGCATTTTGAAGCGCGCACATGACGTTGCCCAATCCCAAGGCGCCGACACCATAGATGAGGCGCTGCTTGAAAAGTTGTTTGGCCTTCTGGAAATTGATTCAGTCGGACTGACGGATATTGATTTGCAGTATTTGCGTGCTATAGCCCTCACGTTTGAAAATAAGCCGGTCGGAGTTGACACCTTGTCATCATCGCTTGCCGAAGACAGACGAACCATTGAGGAGTTTATTGAGCCGTATCTTTTGCAAATTGGCTACATTCGAAAAACTCCACGTGGGAGGGTGGTTACAACAGCGGGCCTTATGCATCTTAAGACACATAACAACGATACATTGCCTTTTTGAAGATGATTTATTCGTGTTAAAATAGTGATAATGCATTGTGTGCCGCGGTGGTGGAACATTCAACTCGGACTTGCCGATACGTAAGTACGGCTTAGAGCGAGTGAATCCCCTCACCACGTGTGGTGAGTGGGGGCAGACACGATGCGAAGCATCGCTATAATGACAAGATGAATTGATAGTGACAAATGTGAGAGTACGCCGCGGTGGTGGAACGGCAGACACGCAGGACTTAAAATCCTGTTCCTGTATAAGGAGTGAGGGTTCGACCCCCTCCCGCGGCACTTGCAAAGGGATGGGGGGAGAAGTTTGTCGAAGGACAGCGAGGATGTATTAAGGCTCAAGCCCGTAACATGGAGGGCAATACTCGTATGCACGACTCACCACCGTCATCAAAACAATCATTGCAATGGCCACAGATACTCTTGTATGGCCTGGTCATACTCGGCACTGTGCTTAATCTACTCTATATTATTCCCAATGGCCATGTTACATGTGTTGATGCAACATGTGGCATTCGAATTGGAGAATGGCATTATCACGATGCACTCTGGCATATCGCCGTAGCGCGCAATTCATTTACCTCATTTCCACTACTCTTCCCTTCTGCATCTGGCTTTGAACTTACATCATACAACTACCTGTTGGGCTTCATAATATTTCTATTTGAGTGGACAAAGCTCGATCCATTTTTTGTATATTTTAAACTACTACCACTAATTGGCAATGTGCTCCTAGTTTACACACTTTTTCGATATTTTAGTCATACGCAAAAGACAAGATGGCAACAGATATGGATTACATTTTTCATGTACTTTGGATCCTCGCTTTCGTACCTGCTCATATGGTATCGAGGTAATCTTGTTGAATTTAGCATACTTAAAGGTTTTCCGGTCGTTGCAACCGTGCAGCCTGCATTTGTACTTTCGAATGTGCAGTTTTTTCTCACCATACCTATCATCCTCTATATTTTCACCGATATCGTGACCAGAAACAGATCCCCCCATACACGTCTTATCCACGCATCTCTACTCGCTCTTTCTATTGGTCTTAAAATCTATAGCGGGCTATTTGTCGGACTTATTCTTCTTATTGGCCTTATAGACGAATTCATTTCAAACAATAATTTTAAAAGTACATTGATATCGGGAGCCACCTATTTGTGTGTATCAATTGTTTCCGTACTAATCTTTTATCTTCCATTTCGCATGAGTTCTTCAGCATTTCCATTTGTGTGGGCTCCCTTTGCCATACCTCATGTCATCACAGAATCGCCCGGCTTGTTCTATCATAAAGATTTTACGCTCGGCAGATATTTTATGTATGGGCTCGGCACGATTTCTCCACGTCTAATCTTCTATGAACTTCTAAGCACCATGTTTTTTATTTTGTGGAATTTGGGGAGTCGTGTCATTGTGTTTGTCATCGTGCCCCTTTTAATCTTTCGTAAGGCAATACATCGAGAACACAGCATATTGTTTGCACTCGGATCTATAGGGCTCATCCTCCCCATACTGTTTATTCAATCAGGTGGTGGATGGTACAACACCATTCAATTTGCATACGTAGGGGTGTATTTGCTGGGTGTTCTTGCGGGTCTTTGTCTAGCTGTAATGACTCAAAGTCGATTCTTATTGATGCGTGTATTTGTCATTTTCTTCGTGATAATTACTATTCCCAACAATCTACTCATGTTTTCATTGCTCGCGAAAGAAAAATTACTTATTTCAAGTGAAGAAATACACGTGTTGACGGCCCTCAAGCAGGAGCCGCGCGGAGTTGTCTTGTCGTTTCCCGATGATAAAAATTCATCTTATGTCCCCGCTTTGTCAAACAAAATTGGTTACATGATTGACTACGAGCAGGCTCGATTGCTTGGACTACCGGTAGAAGAGCGCATTAAAAAAGTTGAGGCAAGAGATTGTTCAGTGCTTGCTGACGTTCGGTATGTGTACGTGAATTCTATCAAAGGGACAGAATATCTTGAGTGTCCCGGATTTATTGATGTGTTTAGATTGCGTCATACAAAGGGTGAGATAAGCCTGTACATGAAAATTGATTATCTTTAGTGTCGCACTACTTATAGTATGTTTGGCCTCTCGATGATAAAATATGAGGGTTGTCGCCGCCTTAGCTCAGTGGTAGAGCACTCGCTTTGTAAGCGAATGGTCGCGGGTTCGAATCCGGCAGGCGGCTCATAGCTTGGAGTAACAACAGATATGAGTTGGTAGATATGAGTTGGTCGATCGGGTTCCCCGCTTCGCATATTGCTTTGCGGGATAAACTGGCAGGTAATGCTCATTGCATTCGCAAACTGCCAGTTGAACGAATCCGGCAGGCGGCTCATAGTTCAAGGCCTCATAGCTCAATTGGACAGAGCAACTCCCTTCTAAGGAGTAGGTTGGCCGTTCGATTCGGCCTGAGGTCACCATGAATTCAGTAAGTAGTAACAAAAAGAAGTATCTATTCTTCCCTATCGAGATCGGACTTGCCCATATTTGCCGTTCTCTCGCTGTTGCCGAGGAGCTTGTTGCGCGGGGTCACACGGTGTATTTTGCTCTCCCTAAGCGCAAATGGAAGTTGTTTTCTCATACCACCGTTACTTTAGTTTCGATTGAAAGTTATGTAGCTGCTGACGATTTCGGCATGAATGTGAAACTGTTTCGAGATCCAAAACTTATCGATCGGGTGGTATCAGAGGAATTAGCGCTCATTGACAAGTACAATCCTGATGCAGTAATTGTTGATTTCCGTATTTCTGCTTTTGCGGCAGCTACCATACGAGGTATATGCACGTTTGCTATTTTTGTGGGCGACGGCCTCCCTTATGGTGCTCATTTGCCTAATCCCGGCCTGCCTCGATGGGCATATCGATTGTTTCGTAATGTCTTTCCAAAATTGTATGATGTGGCATCACGCTGGTACCTCAACCCGTTTATCAAATATATGCGAAATCATGGGGTACACACATCATTTGATGCGTGGATGCGTGCAGTTACCTATATCGTCCCTGAAGCGCCGTTTTATATGCCTCCTGCCTCATCAACACTCCAGGTGCATCACACAGGTACCCTCGGTTGGTATGCATTTGATAATCCAATACCCCCATGGCTTGACAAGATGTGCCCGGATGGACGCACCGTGTATGTAAGTTTTGGAGGTACCGGGTTTGATAAAAACAAACCAATCGAAATCTGCATGGCCCTTGTGAAGAAGGGTTATCGTGTAATTGTCACAACAGGATCAATTTCAAACCCGTCCGACTATCCATCACATCCCAATCTTTTTGTCACGACTTTTTTGCCAGGCAACACAATATCTAAAAAAATTGATGTGCTTGTGTGTCATGGGGGGTATGGCACGATGATGGATGCGATTCAATGTGGGGTACCGGTTGTTGCAATTCCTTTTAATCCCGATCAGATATTACACGCAGCACGCATGCAGGAGCTTGGGCTTGCCAAATCTCTTCTGACGCTTTCCGCCCGTGACACATATAATGCGTTTACGTTTCAATGGAAACATATTGAGGAAAAAGGCAAGCAAATACCATCAAGCACCATTGTCCAGGCAGTGGATGAGTTGATAAAGAAGAAAGATTTGTATCAAACCAATATTCGAAACTTTAACGCGAAATATCCCAGCACCAACGGCGCATCAGAAGCTGCTGATATAGTTGAAAAGGGCCGTTAGTCCCGCGGAGTCTTGACGAACCGGGAAACCTCCACCAGCTTCCTTATTTACTATGAACACATGTGGGTGGCCCGCCACAGTTCGGGCTTTCGGCTTAGGTCGCATATCTGCGACACAAGAATCGTATTTCTAACTATCTTGCAATAGTTAGAAACGATCTCTATGCATATTTTCGCTGCGCCTCATGCGCTCACTTATCGGCGGGCATTGATATACCTAACCTCGCCATATGTTGCTTTGCTCGCTAAGGTATATCAATGTGCCCGAGAGAGGATTTGCTCAACGGGCAGTATACGAATGCAATGAGTAGTACCTGCCCGTTAGTCCCGCGAAGTCTTGACGAAGTGGGGAACCTCCAGGTGATAAGGTAATAAAAAGTGTTGCTGCGTGACTCAGATTATATGTGCCCGAGAGAGGATTTGAACCTCCACTTCTTACGAAACACGCCCCTCAAGCGTGCGCGTCTGCCAGTTCCGCCACTCGGGCAACGAGCTCATATTATATCATTTGTTGCGCGTGACCGTAAAGATATATGGGTAGTAGAGAAATACCGCAGGCGCATCATCTACGATTTTATTTTGAAATTCAATCAGTAGCTCCTTTTGCATAGAGGCACTATCTGTTGCTCGATAATCTTCCAAAAGTTTATCAACCTTCGGATTTTCATAACGGGTTATATTAGAGCGTCCTTTCTGACTTGAGTGCCACATGAAATATTGATTAACATCAGAAGGGATGTCCCACATTCCCAATATCATGTCGGCACGCTCACCTGGTCGAAGTCCCTCCACATCTACCGTGATTGTGCCACTAGCGCCCTCCACGACATCTTTAATAGTGTGTGCCAAGTTGATGAGTTCTAACGATGTTGCAAGTTTAAGATGAGCAGATTCGGTTGCTTCCGAAAAGAACTTCTTTAAAATTGCTCGGTTCACTTCAGGGTTTTCAGCAATACGCGGTATTGTAGGGTCATAGTTGACAGATAGAGGAGATATTGGTGAAACTGCGATATTTCCATATTGTTCAAGAAGAGTAACCGGTATGCTCCCATACAAAGCCATACGCGCATCTCGCTCTTTCAGTATCGGGTGCTCCATATCAAAAAATAGTGCGAGCACGCGTTTGAAATCACTTGTTTGAGTTGTCTTTGTGTCACTCCACTCACTAAATGTTTCTGTAACAATACTGCCCGTGGTAGAAAATGTGTCAATTTCTCGAAGCTTATATGCAGTAATAAGATCTGCTTCTGATCGATAAAATCGAAAAACCAACTTAGGTTTATTGACCATAAGAGGTGATAAAACGATCTTCTCTAGTCTGTCTCCTCCCCGCACATAGCGAACCTGAGTGAGGATGTATTCCCCCTTCACTCCTCGAAATGGATTAGTGCTATAAACCGGTTTGGCTAAATACGAGATAAAAAGAGGAAAAGGTTTGGATAGTTCAAAAAGAATCTTCTCAGGTGTGGGATAACTAATGGTCACATCTTTAAACACAAATGGAATATCATGCGAGGTAAACGGTGTTCCGTCGGTGTAGACAAGATCACGATGAAGAGTAAGTTCATACTTCGTAAAATCACTGTTATAGCTGTAGGATTTGACGATATCGCTTTCATAGGTGCCATCAACTTTTTGTACAAACAAAGGAACAGTAATCACATCAATTACTTCACGGGGCAGATTATCAAGCGTGTATGCTCCACTGAGCCCGACGCGTTGAGTATTGGTTGCAAAAAGCTGAATGATTTCTCGTGAGAAAAAGATGTAGAGCGCTATTACGATTGAAGTTATAAAAAACGACCCGATGACATAAAGTGCATACTTCTTGAGGAAAGCAAGAACGATCCAGTAGTACAAGCGAAACTTCTTTTGGGGCATACGTCTTATTTTAGCAGAAGGGCTGCGATTGAGACGCCCAGAAACACCACGATAAAGACCACAGTTAGGCGCATCATGATAAGCTCAACACCGCGTCGTGTTTGAAACGTCTCTCCCCCACCCCCCCATGCGCTCCCAAGGCCAGCGCCTCTTCCTTGTATAAGGATAAACGTCACAATGAGCACAGACAATAATATGGTAGCTATAGCGGCAACTTGATGCATATGTGTGTAGGCATTATACCAAAGATTTCGTCTTATCTCTCAAATACGTGTGGTATTTTTTCGCAAAACGATGGGCTTCATCGCGCAAGTGTTGTATCAAACGAAAGCCGCGGTGATGTCTTAGTGGGCGCAGTGTCGGAAATCCCGGAACTCCGATGATTATCCTGTCAGGATGCTTCGCAATGCCGATATATGGAACTTGTGTAATTGGGGAGGGAGTGCCCATTTGATGTGCAAGCTGACTCATCACCTTTTCAACGGCTTTAAGCTGTGGTTTTCCTCCGTCAATAACGATAAGATGCGGCTTGCTCCACTTTGTGTTTTGATTGCGTCGTATCATAACTTCTTGCATCATTTCAAAGTCGCTGGTGTGCGAAAGCTTTAATTTAAAACGCTTGTACTCTTTTTTATCGATACGTCCATCAGTAAACACAACCATACTTGCGGTAGCATGGTCAAAGTCCAGTGTTGAATTGTCATAGCACTCAATACGATGTAGTTTCGTAAGAGTAGGAAAGAAAGGGGTGATGAGCTCTTTGAGCTCATGGAGCGCTTTTTCAGGAGTGCTTGCCATCTGTGTTGTAGTATGAATGAAAGATCCATGTGTCAGAAGCTTTTCAAGGTGATAAAGTGAATCTCGTAACTTCATGGCGTGTTCATATTCTTGTTTTTGGGTATGAAGGCGTATTTCTTTTTGCAGATATCGAGAAACCAGTTCAGTTTTTCCCTCCAAAATCTTCACAATAAGTCGGATATTTGCGCGATATGTGCGCTTGAGTTTCTCTTGAATTATTTTATTTTCAACTGAGTGAATTGCACTAGGACAGGGATCACAGAGTCCAAGTTTGTGATAGAAGCAGGCTCGTTTTTGGAGTGATTTCTGCATGCAAAATGGCACTACCCTGCGCACTCCACGCAGTACCCCCTCAACAGACTTCATTGAGTCAAATGGACCAAAGTATTTTGCCTTGTCGTCATATTCCTTTCGTACAATAAGCACTTTAGGATATGGCTCTTTCACGGTGATTTTAATATAGAGATAACTCTTATCATCGCGCCAGCGCACATTATATTTTGGCTTGAAGTGGGAAATAAGTTCTGACTCAAGCACCAGAGCAAGAAATTCAGATTCGGTGTATACGACATCTATGGCATCGGCAAGTTCCTGGATTTGAGCTTCCTTAAGATCGGTCTTTGCGTTTTGTCGATGTGAGGCTAGACGTGCTTTCAGATTGACTGCCTTTCCGATATATATGGGGATGTTCTTCTGTTTGTATATATACACTCCTGTGGTGGTCAAAATGGAAGCGTGTGCGAGGGGAGTGTTTGCGATAGAAATATCAGGTTTGTAGGCCATAAGACAAGATGTTTACTATTATAACCGCTCTAATTGTTATTGTGGAATTAACCTCTATATGGGATACTGTAGCCTTATGAAGCCATTTCTAACTCGAATACACTCACACACATCCCTTTTCATTGTCATATTTGCATCGCTTTTGTATTTTGTGGTGTTTTCCTTCCTTTCAATGCAAAGAGTTACGCTTATGAGGGCTTCCTACTTTGATTTGGGCATTATGCACCAGACGGTGTTTAATACGTATAAAGCTTTGATGACCGCAGATATTACGCGTATTCTTGAGCTTACCGACCCGCATGGATCTGGTGAGCAAATCACCCGCATTGGGATACATAATGATGTGCTCATGGGCTTCATCGCTCCCCTTTATGTTATTCACTCAGGCCCAGAAACTCTATTGCTTGTTCAAACGGCAGTAATCGCAAGCGGTGCCCTTGCGCTCTATTTCATTGTGCGACACCTGACTGCTCATGTAAATAATGCACAGTCAAATGTCAAGGAGACGTTGAGCATCATCGTGCCTTTGGCGTATCTTATGTACTTTCCGTTACAACGTGTCAATTTATATGAGTTTCATGCAGTCGCCCTGTCAATTGGCTTTCTTTTATGGATGTATAATGCCTATTTTGCTCGTCGATGGGGATGGGGCATACTCTTTGGCTTATTGGCACTCTTGAGTAAGGAGCAGGTTGGAATGAGCATCTCATTATTTGCTATAGTAGAAGTAATCCGCAGATTCAAGGCACATCTTTCTCATCACGCCCTCACATGGGAGTATCTGCGCAGCTTTCTCTGGCAAAAGACCGTAAGAATACTTCCTTTCGTATCCCTTTTTACAATGGCATACAGCCTTTTGTCAGTGTATCTGCTAATACCATTTTTTCGTATCAATCAACAAGACCATTTTGCTCTGCACTACTATATCAAAGATAGTTCCAACACTCTCGATTTATTAGTGCAATACCTGGCACATTTGGTGAGCCTAGAAAGTGTGCAGTATGTGTGGAAGGTGCTTTTTCCCGTTTTGTTTTTACCTCTGCTTTCAATCTATTTTCTTCCTGCGATCCCTGACCTGCTTATCAATCTGCTGTCCAATAATTCGTATATGCGTAATACGTATTTTCATTATACGGCGATCCTTATCCCTTGGTTCTTTATTGCACTATCACATTCTTTTTCGCGAATATTACAGATGAAAAATACGCGCGTGGTGTGGGGATTAATGGGAGCCTTTTGTGTAAGTATATTGGTTGCATCGGCACGTTTCGGCCCTCTTCCCTACTCGACATCGCATGAAAATAGTCTATGGTTTGAATCTAATCCTAATAGTGATGATATTCATGAGTGGCAAAGGATAGTAAATGATGATACAGTTGCTGTTTCGACAACCGGTAAGCTTGCCCCTCATTTTGCCGGCAGGCGCTATTTCTATGATTTTGGAGTGCATTATGACAAGGCTCAGTATGTCATAGTGCAACCCGAAGATATGTCAAACTATTGGAATAAAGATGTACTGTATGATGCTTACAATACTTTGCAAGCTGATGTACGCTATGCTCTCATACACCAAAACAATAATTTTGAGGTGTATAAACGCATTATTTTACCGTCACCGTAACTTACACAGAACCTATGAAACTTTTCCATCGACAATCAGAACCAATAAAAGGATATTTTGCAATTCTTTTTGCAACATTTCTCTATGGGTGGTTTGGCGTATTAGTCAAACTTATTGGCTCTGATATACCCATCTTCTACCAAACATTTGCTCGTAATGCTGTAATGGCACTTATACTCTTACTATTCCTTACTGGAGCAAAAATCAACATCTTCGCCGTGCAAAGAAAAGACGTGTACAAGATAATTGCTCGTTCGACTTTTGGACTCATAAACATTAGTGCAGCACTTATCGCATTTCAACATCTGTCCATTGGTTTGGCGTATATCCTCTTTTTTGCAGGACTCTTACTCGGGAGTTTTCTCATTGGTACCATTATTAATGGGGAAAAGCTCACCAAAATGAAGGTTTTTTCACTCGCGCTCACCATGAGTGGAGTCATGTTGGCCTATGCCTACCGAACACAGGTTTCAGGTGAGATTTTGTATGTGACTCTTGCTATTATTTCTGGCGTATGTGTTGCTTTTTGGAACATTATCGCTCAGCACATCAGTCATGAAATTTCTGCAGCCACGCTCAACTTTTTTGATGCAGTGTTGCTCACTATTTTTTCAGGCGCAGCTTCGTTATTAGTGCAAGAGGCTCGGGTTCTCCCCTCACTTTCCATAGCATGGATAGCAAATTTTCTTATGATGGGCACTTTTATTTTTGCGGGTATTCTTATTCCGTATGGGTTTCGAAAAGTTGAAGCGCATGTGGGGAGCATTCTTATGCCACTTGAAATAGTCTTTGGAGTACTATTTGGGGTCTTGATATTTCAAGAATCACTCCGTATTTCTCTTGTCGTTGGGTGCGCATGTATCATTCTTGCATCTATCTTGCCATACGTGTGGGAGCTACGTGGCAATAGGCATATCCACACGCGATAGCATCGCTTTCATCATCATCGCGTACTTGAAGCGTTTCCCCTAGTTGTAGCGTGAGCATTTTCCATACCGCACGTTTATCGGCCCGACCATCTCCCGTCACGATTTGCTTGATTTGAAGCGGAGTAAGAAAATCAAAACGAAGATTGTATTGGGCTGCAAGTGCAATAACACTTCCTTGGGCTTGTGCGACAGCAATCACTGTTTTGGCATTTTTGAAAAAAAACAGTTGCTCCATGACCATGGTGTCAATATTCTCTTGTTTGATTATTTCGATGATATTATCTTGAATGACTTTCAATCGCTCAACGAGGCTTTGGTGAGGATTTGTTTTGATAAGACCAGAGGAAATAAACGAAATGGCTGATGGATGATCGGATGCGAATACCGCATATCCAGTTTTGTCATAGCCGGGGTCGATGGAAAGAAGAATCATGGGGTAATAGTACAGAGTTCGAAGTACAAAGTACAGCGTGCAATGCACCATGAACCATGCACTATGCACCATGCACTATGCACCATGAACCCTGCACCATGAACCATGCACCATGAACCATGCACCTGTACGATTTTTCAAGCCAAAAAAAATGCGCCCGAAGGCGCAGTGAGTAAAGATGTCCGATAGTGTTTCCAATATATTGACTCAAACTGTATAAACACGTACATATCACCAATCAATCTTCGGTCATACAGACTACAAGAACACCATGTACGTAAAAACGATTATATGTTTGTAGACGATGCAGATATCGTAAGATAATGCAATACAGAAGTAGATACTTTTAAGTTCAATACTCCCCTACATATAGATTAATCTGATATATAGGAGAACCAAGCAAAACGATCTTTTTGATAGATAGCAAAAGCGCAAACACTCATGCATAAAACATCATTGTCCAAAAGAACAATGGCAGTATACAAAAGCGATAAGAGATGGTGCGTTAGTACGACTTGGCTAAATGCATTGCTGCACTTACACCGGTCGCCTATCAAACCCGTAATCTTCGGGCGCACTCATATGGAATCCTTATCTTGGGGGCTGCTTCGCACTTGAGATGCATTCAGTGCTTATCAGGTGGGAATATAGCTACCGGGCGATGCCCTTTTAGGACAACCCGTACACCAGGGATTCCCTCATCCTAGGTCCTCTCGTACTATAGGAGACTCCCCTCAAGATTCCAAGCGCTTGCATCGGATAGAGTCCGACTAAATTTCGACTATATCTTGTCCGACTTTCGTCGAGACTTTGGCGTCTAGTCTGTGAGGATACTTTCTGCTATATGTTCTTTAGAAAACTTGCGTTTCCCAGTGTTCATTGAATAGGAAAGGTCGAGCATCTGCAGAAACCCATGTTTGGTGAGGTGTTTCTTCTGATACATACCATTTACTATCGTTGAAAATGTTTCAAATGATGTGCGCTTCACATAGAGTTTCCTTTCAAAGAAAGGAATAACTTTTTCGTGAAGATCGCATATATCTCTCACTACATACGCGAGAGATCTGTCTGATGAAGCAGGTGCGTCGTTTTTTTTGACGTACCCACAACCCAGACGAGCCTTAAGTTTGTCAAGGATTACTTTGCCAGATGGATTTTGCGACACTTTGAAAAAAGGTGCAATTTGCCATCCGAAAGAGGCTGTTTTTGCCGGCACAACGCCGACATAAAAGCAACCTTCTCCCTCAACAAACCCAATAAGATAATCATCTGAAATAGAGAGCATAAGAAAAAAGTCTTTCCTGCTGATTACTTTGCTCGATAGAATCGAATTACACACAATTTTCAGTGCCGAACCATGCAGTGCCGTATGGCACAGATTGAGATCGTGACTATGTGTGTATTGACAAAGCGTTCCAGCATATGGCCAAATTTATATTCTTCATTTCTATTCTAACAGGTTTTCGGATTTGCATCGACGATATTCTAAAGGGATATCCGTATTTGTGATAATTGCGGAAATCGACCTTTACATCGCACGTATTAACGTGCAATCAAAACGTTGAAGAAGAGACAGCTCTGGACTATTTAACTGTCTCACGACGTTCTGAACCCAGCTCACGTACCACTTTAATCGGCGAACAGCCGAACCCTTGGGAGCTACTGCGCCCCCAGGATGTGATGAGCCGACATCGAGGTGCCGAACTTCGCCGTCGATAAGAACTCTCGGGCGAAACTAGCCTGTTATCCCCAGAGTAGCTTTTATCTGTTAAGCCCGGTGCGCAATCACGGCGCAACCGAGGATCACTAACACCCGCTTTCGCGTCTGCTTGACTTATAGGTCTCACAGTCAGGCTGGCTTATGGGTTTGTCCTCATAAGACGCGATTTCCATCCGCGTTGAGCCAACCTTTGTACCCCTCCGTTACTCTTTTGGAGGGACCCGCCCCAGGTAAACTGACCACCTAGCACTGTTTCCCTCACCTATTCCGATAAATCGGATAGGATGAGCAGTAAGTATGATAATTTTTTGGAAATGGGACGCACATATTCATATCTATTACTTCTTGTTTTAGTAACCAAAAATGGACTCACCCATCTTAATGTATACACGTGCGCACATACATGCGTTTTGAGCATACTTATCTTTCAAGTTGAATGCGCACTATGTTCATATTTGAAATAAGTGCACACTGCAACGGGAAAGGTTTATAAGAATAGGTGAGGGATCAGGTGAAAAAGAAGCGAAGAGAGGTGTTACATTGTCGCCCGAAGGCTCCCTCCTACGCTAGACAGTCGCCGCCTTTTCACCAATACCAAGTTTCAGTAAAGCTTCTGGGGTCTTTTTGTCCGGATGCAAGTAGGCCGCATCTTCACAGCCATTTCAAGTTCGTCGGACAGTGGTTCAAGACAGTTTTCAACTCGTTAAGCCTTTCATGCGGGCCGGAACTTACCCGGCAAGGGGCTACGCTACCTTAGAACTCTCAGGGTTAGAGCTGTCGTTCACTGGAGCTTACACCGCAACCTATTATAGATAATTGCTTAGCTATAGGCAGCCGCGATGGTTGACTGACCAGTACCGGACAGGCCTCAGCTCCTATACAGCGCATATGCTGCTTAGCAGGAGCCTGTGTTTTAGATAAACAGTCGGTTGAAAAACGTTTGCTGCGGTCCCAATAAATTAGGACAGATCATCTTGAAAACTTACGATCAACTTTTTTGCCGAGTTCCTTAAACCACTTTTAACCGTATGCCTTGGTCTACTCGACCAGCCCACCTGTGTCGGTTATCGGTACGGATCCATATGTTTCTTCGTACGCGTTTTTTTCCTGGAAACACGCATCCGCGCACTTGACTCTCCCTTGCGAGAGAATCTTACACTCGTACCTTCCTATACACCTCGCGGTGCACAAGTAAGCACTTGAACGACCATATAGATCGCTGCGCATAGCCTATCTCGTCAAACGCAACGTCGTGACGAAACATACAGAGTAACGGAATATTAACCGTTTGTACATCGCTCCTCCACCGATCTGATGAAGGGCTTAGATCCGACTAACCCGCAGATGATTGACATTGCTGCGGAAACCTTGGGCTTTCGGCATGCCTGAATTTCACAGGCAGATACACTACTTATGTCAGCATTCTCACTCGATAGCGCTCCACCAAAGCTTACGCTTTGGCTTCGTTGCCCTATCGACGCTCCTCTACCAGCAGCTCATCCGACTTCTAACTATGACATATCAATAGCCTTTGCAAAATCTGCAAAAACTACGGACAGTTGGTCATAGGTATGAGTTGGATGAGCTGCTCTCCGTCTTCGGTAATCTGTTTGAGCTCCGATCATTTTCGGCGCAGTATTTCCAATATCCCGCAAGCGGGATAAGTATTCAGGTGAGCTGTTACGCACTCTTTAAAGGATGGCTGCTTCTGAGCCAACCTCCCTGCTGTGTTGGAAACACAACGGCCTTTACCACTAAACAGACATTTAGGAACCTTAGACGGGAGTCTGGGATGTTTCCCTCTCGCCCATACCAGCTTATACCGGCAGGACTGACTCCAGTGCATAAATGCCCCAGTATTAGGAGTTTAGTTGATCGACAATACCTTGCGGCACCGGCAACCATCCAGTAGCTCTACCCCTGGGGGTACTGCACGAGGCTATACCTAAATATATCTCGAGGAGAACCAGCTATTTCTTGGTTCGATTGGCATATTGCCCCTAACCACAAGTCGTCCCACCGGATTTCACCCCAGACGGGTGCGGACCTCCTTCCGTCTTTCGACGGAATTCATCCTGCTCATGGTTAGCTCACCAAGTTTCGGGTCTTCCGCAGTTTTTTATCATGTCTTGCGACATGCATACGCCCTATTCAGACTCGCTTTCGCTTTACCTACCCACCATAAGTGGTTAAATACAAAAACGGCGGAAACTCGCTGACTCATTCTTCAATAGGCACGCGATCATCCCCTCCATCCCATCTTCTAGGGTTAGTTGTCGTAACACAACTCTGCCATAATAGTATCTATAAACAGAATTGTATTTAACAAAAACCTAAAAGACATGATGGAGGGGACTCTCACTGTTTGTTAGCCATTGGTTTCAGTGTCTATTTCACTCCCCTTGTCGGGGTTCTTTTCGCCTTTCCCTCACGGTACTCGTTCACTATCGGTCAGTTTGTGTGTTTAGTCTTGGATCGTGACCGACCCAGATTCCCACAAGGTTTGCCGTGCCTCGTGGTACTTAGGTGTCCGCTATCGGGTATTGAAATTTCGGATACGGGGCTTTCACCCTCTATGACCAGACGTTCCAGACTGTTCTCCTATCTCAATACACATCAAATATCGCGGATCCTGCAACCCCCCATCCATCCTAGACTTTATAATCATGCAAAGATCTCAAGAGCCTTCTTTTTATCATGCGCATACCAGAAGGATTATGTTTTAATAACCATTCTCGTTTTGTCGCATCAAGCTTATGTTTGTAAGCTTCATAATAGACTAGCTCCCAAGGTTTGTACAATTTGGTATATATGCTTTTACCTTCGTTATGCTCTTTCATACGCGTCTTTAAATCGGCTGTGTAACCGACATAAAGGCTCTTATTAGAGTAACTTTGCAAGACATATACGTAGTACATTACTACATTATATAAAATCCATGATGGATGGGGTTTAGACTGTTCCCGTTTCGCTCGCCGCTACTTAGGGAATCTCATATGATTTCTTTTCCTCCGATTACTGAGATGTTTCAGTTCACCGGGTATCCAGCCTCGTCTTACGACGGGCTCATCCTGATTTCTCAGGACGGGGTTACCCCATTCGGAAACCACCGGGTAAAACGCTTGTTGAAGAGCTTACCGGCGATATCGCGCTTATACACGCGTCCTTCTTCGGCACAAACTGCCAAGGCATCCTCCAATGGCATTATTTCTCCTATCACTTACATATACGAACTTTTGCTTATGATGAAATGTAGCACATAATGCTATCCATCAAAAAGACCATTTGTTTTGTTTTTTTCTTGGAATAACTATCGGCGATTTGTTAAGGTGCTTGATCCGCATAGCTCCAAAGGAGCAACGTGGGTCGCGTCATCATGCTATAACTATAGTCTGCAATTTCCAATTTTCAGAATTGTATCTAAAAACTAGAAACTGGAAACTATTGTTCTATTCCGTAATTACAATTTGCTTCTCGACGATGCTCGAAGCATATCGTTCGAGTGAAATCGAGAACATTTCTATTGCATTTTGCTTGCCCTACATATCTCGAGCACGACTGTCCTCCCAACCTTCCTGTTCACCTTTTCACTTCATTGGTATTTTCAGCCCTCCTCGTCTCGGGCTTGAGCCTTAGCATTTTCCCGCTGTCCTTCGACAAGCTCAGGATAAACTCTTCATGCGCTCGACTTTCGGTGGGCATTGTCATCTCTAACCGCATCGTCTTTGACTCTTTGCTAAGAGCTGACAATGTGGACCCAGCCGGATTCGAACCGGCGAGCTCTTCATTGCAAATGAAGCGTTCTACCAACTGAACTATGGGCCCTTTCGCGTGATTCTAGGCGCTTGCCTTCTCGCGAAACCTGCCTTCATAGCGTAATTGGCGCCTCACGGTTTTCTGCAATCACAATTAAAAAGTGCGAAAATCTCAGACGAAAAATGATTCTATCAATTCCTATGACTTTGTCAAGCAGAATGCGAATCTGCCATCAATCTTATATTTTGGTATTGAGATTGTTGATGGCTGATCCGGAGAAGCTAAATCGTAGACTCCGATATGCTATCAAACGTGTGATGTTTTATGCATCTGTACAAATTCTACTACATGGAGCGGGAAATGCAAGGGGTTGATATTATTTGAGATTTAATCCAGCGCTAATCTTGCCACCAGTAACCACCGTCCCTATCAGCTCTCCCTTTATTAGATGCTGGAGTACATGTATTTTTTTTGGCAAGTGTAGATTTCCCAGATCTACGTTTCTTTGGCTGTCTTATTCGTCCATCCGGCCCAAGAGAGGCGCTCTCACCATATCCATGGTCCGAACTTGCGGGAAATCTAAAAATCGTCTCTTGAATGATAGGTGGGTTTTCTGCATGCGGTTCTGCCAAATCCCCTCCACCTAAGTCCAATCGTAGTTGGGCACTGTGGTCAGGTACATGAGGATTAGACGACTCGACGTCAACAACGACTGGTGATGGAGATAATAATGCATGTTGATTCGCAAAAGAGAACGCGAGTTGTTGTACAGGCTCGCTCATATGATTTCTGATTGTATCAGATATTTTATTATTGGTACGTCTCAGATTTGCTTGAATGAACTTTTGATAATTGAATAATGCAAACACTCAACTTGGCTCATATGGTTCTGTCCATTTTTAATGGACAGAAGGTAAGAGCCAAGAAGTAGGTTGCAAAGTTCTCTTACCACAGGGGGGCAATGAGTGTGGTGTATGCAAAAACACCACCACCCACGCCCCCCCTCTATTGTTAATCCCATCCGCCAGCGCCCAAGGGGCACGCCGGCGTACTGTCCCTCCGGGCAGGGATATGACGCCCGGGGTCTAGCCGAAGATATGAATTCCTCCCAGAAGAACTAGTAGACCAATCTGAACACCAAGCAGTCTGTTCAGATTGGCCGCAATGGCTGAGCCGTCGCGGACATCAATGGCTGAGCCACTAAGTTTGAAGAACTTAGTGGTCATACCGACGTCAATAACGGCCCATGTTAGATCGATCAGAAAGACTATCCCTCCCCAGAGTTTGAACAGGGGGGGGAAGAAGTACAGGGCCACACCGGCAAAGAGAGCCATGCCTGCGATCCTAAGGACCGCCGGCATAGCGTTGTCCCCGCCATTCTTGACGGGGTTGGTCGAGACCAGGCCTACGAGGAGGGCGCCCACGAACAGCACCCCCCCCGTCAAAATAACCGACGCCTCGTCGCCACCCAACTCATGGGTGGCGTACCCTGCTCCGCCCCCTAAGGCGAGGGCAAACATAATGGCCATGATTATTTTGAATTTCTTCATGATTGCCCTCCTTTAGGGGCGTGGTGCCAGACACTTGAGGGGCCTGGCGTTGGGATTAGATTCATTCAAGCAAATCAAATACGTACCCGATTTGTGAAGGTGCGATATACTGGCCCTTATTATATCACTATAGGCTATTTTGTCAATACCCCTCACCTTTTGTATTTACTTGATTACAATAGTTAGTGTATGCCACCACCAGAACAAATGGAACAATTACTACGCAAAAATAGCGCTGAAATTCCGACCACTGCCCCGCTTCAGCTTCGTGACGTGATTAATGCTTTTGGGAAGGTATCGGGTGAATATCAAAACACTACACCAATTAGAGGGCTCTTACAGTCTGCCGTATCTGCTGAGATGCGTATGACACGCGATCTGGCACGGGGTGATAGGCACACGTGGGAGCGCGCAACCCCCATTCTTCGTGGTGCTCTTGATCGCGCAACTGATGCAGAAAAATCCCAAGCGCTGGAACACCTAGCTCTTCTGTGTGATGAGCGGATGACACCTCTTGCACAGGGCTCACACCCAAAAGATGCGCATAGACATGGTGTGCATTTTGCCGCTGAGGTGGTGGGTATGGCGGTGGATGTCAGTAAATCGCTAGGCCGTCCATCAGAATCTCACCCTTTGCCAACGCACATTACGCCAGTTTGCAACATGATTCGTCCGCTTGTCGCCCACTGCAGACGGCAGGGTATATGGGATATGCTTCCTCACATTGTGGAGAAAACACCAGCTTTGTATTCGCATATTGAGCAGTTTTCTTTTGAAACCAACGACGCTCAAACGAAGAAAGAAATGATTGACGTTATAGGCAGGCTTACCCATGAACTGCTGAAAGAAGCAATTAATGCATCAGCGCGTCTTGAGCCTCGTGATTCGAAGCGTATGTTTTCTGATCTGACAAGTATTCAAAAACTCCCTCGGGATGTGTTTCAAGCAGTGCCATTCCCGGTGATCGATGCAGAAGCAGTGATGAGAACTGATGAGCAGTATGAATATATTCTGGCCCGCGCGGCAAATTGTGATAACGATTTAGCCCATGTGTCGCTTGATATGTATTATGCCTATTGTCTGAGGCGAATTATTCGATCAAGCAGAGATGATGATGCCAATGCTCGCCTCGAGTTTTACTACCAGATGCTTCGTTCACTCTTGATTCTTGATGATGCACATCTTAGGCCGATGGTGACTCAATTGTTAGCGAGCTATTTCCCGCAGGCAAAGCCCCTTAGCACACTAAGTCAATTTCGCACTCATCCAATCAAAACCGATGATATCTGTATTCATTTGCAAAATCTAATCCATCCAGAAGCGCGAACGCGCACTTGGGCTCGCGGAATACTCCAAAACTTGGCGTGGAAACCATAATATCTACGGAAAATTTATGGATTTAGTTCTTGAAGAGTTTTCCAAATATTCTACGTTTCAACATAGGATTAGGTGTACTGCTCATCAGTAACTTATCCAACTCTAAGGCCTTAGGTAGTTTATGCAATAAAGGTTGAACTAGAGTTGCAAGAGCGAGGGTAGTCGTAATCGCATCAGGAGATGGGTATAATGGGTTTTGCTCACCTGCATGAGTTATGGAATCGATGGCCCTTTGTGCACGTAAGATATGATGCACAGCTTGTTGTTGTGCGTTTGGAAGTGACGAATTCATATCGTGGGCAAACAAAGCAAACCAAAGGGCTTCTTGAGATGCTTCATAAAATACATCACGTAGGCCTCCGGGCCTTGCTTGTTTTGTACAATTCATCGCGTCTATAGATACTGATATAGTTAAAAACGGCATATTCACTGGCCGAAGCCCTGATACTATACTCGCATCATCAGGCTTTGTTTGTATATGAAATGCATTGTGATATCCTAGGGACAGATCTCCTCTATCTATACTGTATTGAAATCTTCCATCAGCAAATATATTTCCGGTACGAGATGTAGTATCTGCTGTGGTAGGAGACTCATATACAGAAACAGTATTCCCTGGATCATAAACGTTTACACCCAACTCCTGTGCTTTTGTTATAAAGTAATTACGCATTGTTATTGATGCTGTAGGCTCATTAGGCAAGCCTTTCCTTTCGGCACTGGTAGCAGTGCTCGTAGTTGTGGTAACTTTCCTAAACCAATTGGCGAGAGGGCGGTTTCCAAGATTGAAATCTATGAAATTCAGACATTGTAGTATGCATTCTGGACTCCACAGTGATGGGGGAAGCATTCGAAATACAGTCTCAGACTGATTGGGCTGCCGACTAGCCTCGTAGCGGTATCTAACGCCAGGGACAGTGGGGAGACCGTGAGAACCCGTTTCAATAAGAAGAGTGGTACTCATAAACCTATAGTATATATGATAATTCCGCAGATTCAAGCGTTTAAGTATTTAACAATATGCGAGTCACAAACAAGTAACGAAATAATATGCAAATTTTTCGAAGTTCAGTAACACACTAAATACGTGATGAAATATTCATTACGTAATAGTTGAGTTCCTTTTATGAGAGCGGTTACAAGAATTGTAATGTGCTTGCAATCTTTACTAAGACTAAATGTATCTCATAATTCATTAAGTAATCATATTTTATGATGCAGGATAAATCTTTTGAATATTATATAGGTTCAATGTATAATTGATTCATATGGAAGATGGAATCAGAAATAGAGAAAGAGGTTCTTTCTTTCAGTCTCCACCTGGTCGAAATGATGGATTTCAGCATGATATTCAGTTTGAGAGAACAGGTAGGCGAACCCGTGTAACACCGTTAACTGATAAGCACACACACAGAGTGCTGACGGCAATTGTTAAAACAGTATGGGGTTCAGAAAGAGGCCACCAGCGAGGGAGTCAACTCCAAGTCGATACCGTCATTGAAACTGCTCTATTAGATGTCAATCGATCCGATTTTCCCGTAGGTGCTGTTTCGCAAAGACTAGGAGTACTGCGAAATTTTCCTCGGTGTCTTAGTATTACTGACGACCCCAAAGGTGATGTAGTCGCGCAGGGTGTCCCACTGGAGAGCAATGCAGAGTGTGGTCTATGCAGGTTAAGACGAACTGGAGCAAAAGGAGGATGTACAATTGAGGGTACGCCCTACAGACATTCAAAATAAGAAGGATTACTCAGATTCCACCACGAGAATTTAAGACACTTCATACATTCAATATACGAGTATTAATATATCATAGAACAACTATACACTCACTTCTCCGCTATACTTCTCGCATGCTCTCCCTCATCGGCACACCAATTGGAAATCTTGAAGATTTATCTGCCCGCGCGGCGCGCACGCTTCTCACGGCGGATGTGATACTGGCTGAAGACACGAGGAGTGTTCGCGCACTTATTGAGCGCGCAAGCCAGATGATGGAGAATACAGAACACAACAAAGATGAGGAATCACGAAAAATAGTTTCTTACTACAAAGAAGTAGAGTATCAAAAACTCCCCCAAGTTATGGAATGGCTTGCAGATGGACTCCATGTTGCACTTGTGTCTGAGGCAGGGATGCCTCTTATTTCAGATCCGGGATATTTATTGGTGCATGAAACGCGAAAGCGCGACATTCCCCTAACCGTCATTCCCGGACCATCTGCCGTGCAGAGTGCACTTGTCGCATCGGGCATGGCGTTTGACCACTATCAGTTTGTCGGGTTTCTTCCAAAAAAAGAGAGTGAGCGCGCAAGGTTGTTTGAACAGTTGAAGATAATACAAGACACCATGGGCAAAACAAAATTGGTGTTTGTCGCATTTGAATCGCCAGAACGAGCATCATCAACACTGAAGTGTCTGTATGCCACGTATTCTGCTGTACGCATCACTCTTTCCCGCGAACTCACTAAAAAGTTTGAAGAGATTATCGCTCAGCCTTCACCAGATACACATTATCGTGGGGAGATAACACTAGTGTTTCGTTTTTGAGACTCACTCATCATCTTCTATCTTGTATATCTATCAACATTTTTGTACTATGATAAGGTTGTGTGTTGACTCTCATCATGCCGATATTAAAGCGTTCAGAAAAATCCTCCATTGCCCCATCCGATGAGCCACGGGTTGGTTTTGTCGCACCCACTGGCCCTCCTGTTTGGTGGCAAGAAGCATTCAAGATTGCTGTCGTCATATTTTTGATTGTGATTGCCTTGACAATAATCCGCAATCACTTGCAGACTCTGCAACAAGGGCGCGACGGCCCGCGTGAAATGGACACTCCCATAATTACTCTCATGCCTACCTCACCCTATCGGCCCGAGAGTATGTTGACAGCTCCTCCGTTTGAATCGGTAAATATCATTGCATCTGCAAGCGGCGTCATGACAGAGTCGATGCGACAGTCGCTTGCTCGCGGTGATGTGCTTTATTTGCAAAATCAAGACACCATCGATCGTGTTTTTGTGGTGAATGGCACCCCATTGACGCTTATGCCCTATGAAGTGCATGCCTACACAGTTGGCGCCCCACCGCAAATCACCGTAGCAGTGCTTGATGCAAATCGCACGCCGGTCCGGGTATTTACATTTCTCGTCCAATAGATATGCACAGATTGCGCACCATCTTCACGATACTCTTAATTATTGCTTTTGTTATGCATATACCTACTCACCAGGTACATGCCCAGTATTGCCCTGACAATCGCACCAATCCACGCCCTCATGCGGGCACCATGACGAAAAATGGCACATCAATATCAACAGTTTCCACCGCACTTCCGGGCGATCTTTTACGATATCGCGCAACGGTTGAAGGAGGGGCAAAAGGCATTGTGTTTTCATACACCACCGATGATTGGGGCACTGTTTTAGCGCGGCCGTATGTTGCAGGTCCAAATGGTGCAGTTTTAACCGCTTCACTAACCGTACCCACTAATTTTTGTGGACAGATTCAGGTGGCACACCAGTTGTGGTTTAATGAAGACCAAGGCGTGTGTAGTGTGTTTAATCGCGTATCAACCCCCCTATCGTGCCCAGCCATTGGTGCATACCCTACATGTTTAACACGTGACTCCGAAACGCTTGATCCGCCCTATCCACTCCCTCGAATTTGTGCATCCAACGCCTGGCCATGCTATGGCGAAACTTCCATGCATTCGCTTCCGTCAAATACAGGCTTCTACATTAATGTTGCTTGTCCGACTAGCACACCAACGCATACACCCACCCCGACCCCAACGAATACTCCAACACACACGCCAACGCATACCCCAACCAACACACCAACACATACTCCGACATACACACCCACTCATACCCCAACACGCACCCCCACACCAACCGCCAGCATTACTCACACACATACCCCAACCCGCACTCCCACACCAACTCCCACCCATACCATTGCGCCGCCCGCACCAGCACATATGCAAATCGGAGGAGATTTTTTCCAAGAGACTGGCAACTCTGAGCGCACCTATCTGCGGCAAGCGCCCGGATATTTTTCTGGTCGCGGAGTGCCCATGCGTGACCCGGTGAATATGCTTGGGCTTGAAAGCAGTGATGAAACTACAGGTGAGCAATGCGCACAAGTGAGTTGTGGGAATACTCTTACCAATCCAGTGTATATACCAGCGCTCGCACAATCATATCGATGTGTAGTTTCACTACCTGAAGGATGCTCTCTTCCGTTTCCTCAGGTGGTCACGATGCGCGGTGAATCGACGCAACTTTCTTGGTATGACGATGCTAACACCATCTATCAATCTATGCTGACTGCAACTGGAGTTGATTATTATGCCCCGCTTTCACTCCTTTTTGCGCCTTCATCGGGGTGGATGAAATTTATTGACGCAGACATCATTCGCGCACGATCAGACCAAACGCTCGTGAATGAAATACCTCACCTTACGGATAGGTTTTCATTCGACATGGGAGGTGAGCCATATGCGGGAGGCGAAGAAATAGATTTGGCCCATGCCACTATGGTTGCTGTCCGTGATTATGGGCAGACGGGGGGCGTGGCACTAGGTGCATTTGACACCTCTCCCACGACCAATGCGTCTGAGTTTGGCCCGTCATTCGAGGAGTATGTTGTAGGTTTATCGCGCAGTGGCAACATGCAAAACCTCACGCTTTTGGTGCGCGAACTTTTGGCGGCAAAGCCATACGCACCACTTCCTCAATATGCCACTTATCTTCAGCGGAATATGATGTATGTGGTACGTTCAGAGTCCGGTGTTGCGATTGTAGATTTGCCTATGGTTTTTGATGCGCAATATCCACAGCACGGCGCACTTCTTGTTGCGCTTGACAATGATGGCAATTTGGCAGACATTGCATTCACAAGTGATGTTAACGTAAGTTCAAAAGCATCAATAATAGTCATTGCAAACAACATTAGTTTTGATCCAGGCGTGCAGGAGGCGCATGGAGCGTTTGTGGCAATGGGTGAGTTTCGGACTGGCGTGGGCACAAAGCCGCTTAAGATAAGCGGCAATATCGTTGCACTTTCAGGCATTGTGCAGGGGCGCGTGCGGGAAGACATCGATCACGCCCGGCCCAGCATGCTGATGGTGTTTGAACCACGGCATCTGATTCAAACAGCACCTCTTCTGAATGTGCGCACCTTAGAGTATCGGGTGGTGAGGTGAAATCTACATCCTATAGCTTGACAATGTATTAAATTATAACTATTATTATTTAAGACAAATGCGCTTGCAAAACACGGATCTAACGTGATATACTATGGGTCTTAAATTTGCCCATAAATATGAACCCAATTGAATTGCAAAGACTACTGCAAAATTCGCCTCATGCTGAAGGTCCACGCACTGTGTTATCGGGCCAAATATTTCCTGCCGGACGCCAGAGAACTATAGTTCCAAGAAAAGTTGCTTTTGCATTAGGAGGTTTATCTGCTCTGGCACTTGGAGCGTGCAGTGGGCCTGTAGCCCCTGCCGCTGTAGGAATTGCACCACAACCTATTGCCGGTGAGCCTGGACTCCCCTCTCAAGTTGGTGAACAAGCAACTGCCTTTAGCGTTACTGAAACACCAACCCGAAAGCCGATTCGAACACCTCGGCCTACGAGAACTCCCACACGAACCAGCAGTCCAACTCGATCCGAGACTGTTACTGCGTCGAATCCAACAACTACTCCAAGGCAGGAAGCTACCCCAACATCCACTACTGCTCAAACACATGAAGCCCTTGGAATCGAGCAGGGCATTATTCCAGTAATCTTTCATTCGGAAGTATCAAAAGTCGGACCAGCTGAATCCACACAGAAAATATTTACAGATAAGTTCATTCAAGCCCTCGCTGATTCAAATCATCTGCAGCCAATAATGGGAAGTACATCAGCAGAAGTTTTAGCATATTTGCAATCTCACAACGGAGTCCTCCCCCCCCAATTTTTGATTCCTCAGCATATGGAAGGTGCATTTCATGATCGAGTTGAGTATGCAACCTCCGATGTGCCTGTAAATCTTTCTCAAGGCGTTAGCATCGAGTTGCGATGGGGAGGCCCTCAATGGCAGAATCAAATGGATTATGCTGTATGGTCCGGCAATCAGCCTGGGCTTGAAGGTATCGGCTGGAGCGTAGATGACGATGGTCAATTGTCGCTATCAGTATTTATAAAAGGAAATAACGCTACGATCGGAAACCCGAATATGCAAGTTGCAGTTGCGACCATGATGACGAACGTTGCACTTGAAACACTTGGTAAAATGAAACCTATTGACATGAATGCACCTGAACGTTTGGGGTTAGAATATGTGAACTCTCTTCCAAAAGGTACAACAAATTGGTCTTTACTTGAGAGACAAGGCTTGTTTGACACTTCTCCTTAAGACAATTTCAACTTTCTTTCTGGGAACACAATATAAATTTGTTACATGCATTTGATTTCTAGTTGCATGCATCAGATATCTGGATTATCATGTAATGAGTGGTAAGATCAAAAATATTTCTCGTCACTGGAATTTTTATCATTATAGCGGCTCTCCTTGTTGTTGCAAATATTAATGATGAAGCTTTACCGAGTGAAGTTCAAAAGAAAACCTCAGATACGCGCCCGAGTGTAGACATATTAGTATCTGATCCACGCATAGTCTTAGCTCATAGTGACGAAAGAAAATTATTGAGCGAACTTAATGATCTTTACGGTTTTGATCAATGGTTAATTTATCAGAATACTAATGGTGAACTGACCTCTCAATCCATTCAGTTTCTCACTATTGATTTCACTCAAGATTTTCAGCCATGGATAGGTATGTATATCGGAAACAAAGACACTGTATTTTCACGTTTTGACTTTAGGTTTACGTCTCCTACATCAGGTACTTTGTTTATCAACCTTGAACCTAGTGTCTATAGTGATGATTTGAGTTTATCGAATGCGGCAAATATTTCCTTACGCTCTGCTATATACGCGATCAAACATTGGAACAGTTTTTCTAGCCATGACGACGATTGGCTAAGCTATGGATCACAAGCGATTAATAAGGAAGCAATTATTTCCATATTCCGTACTCGATAAATGACACATAAGGCCGTATCAAGTAGATTCATAATGTTTGGAATATATATTCTGTTTATATGTACATTTTTCCTTCTTTGGGTAAAAGATGTAGATGGACAATCTTGCAGTAAAAGTGGAAATTGTAAACAAAGTGGCTCTCATTATGTATGTGTAGGAGGATCAAATAACGGTGACGATTGCGATAGTGCAAGCGACTGTCCTGGGGGTAGTTGCAATTTAACACCTTATTGTAGCAGTGTATATACAAATCCCGGGAGTTGTGGAAGCCCCCCATCCTGTAGTGCAACTTGTCCAGCTGGATATTGTAATTATTTGAGTTGTTCATGTAATCCGAATTGCTCCTGCGCATCGAGTACATGTATAGGCTCAACATGTAATAATGGGTGTGGGGGTACATGTAGTGGAACAATGTCTTGTTCACCACCAACCGCAACCTCAGTGCCTCCAGGATGTAACGAAAGTCTCTGTTCAACTTGGACTAATGGATCATGTGGCGGTTGTGATGTTGACGGACGCGATGCTCGACCATACAACAGAACCTGTCCCAGTGGATCCACATGTAGCACCTATCAATGTCGAGATGAGTGTACTGCTCCACCTCCAGCCGGCACAGATACTCCAACCCCAACCCCCACGGCAACTCCTACCTCTACTCCTACGCCAACTCCTACTCTCCCCGTCCCCACCAATTTTGGCGGTATGTGTAATGTTTTTGGTGGACCGGTTGCCTTAAACTGGCAATATACTCAGACAAATGGTGAACTCGGATATCGCATCGCTCGTGCTCACACCTATGGAGATTACGACGATCAGCGGTGGCCCTTAGCAAGTATAAGTGGCATTGGGAACACCACATATTCAGATATTCGCAATATGCCCGGTCCACCTGAAAATGAGATTTTGGTAGGCCCCTATGCATACTATGTTCGTGCCTGCTATGACCCCGCATCTGCTGCAACCTGTGGCGCGTATAGTGATGCAATTTCTGTAAGTTGCCCCACCCCCGCACCACTCACTAACTTTTCAGCAACTTGTGTATACCCATTTGGCCCCATTGAACTTCGATGGTCACAATCAACTCCGGCACCGGCAGTCGCCGAAACAAATCGGCACATTGCTAAAAATAGTGGTTCCGGATGGGACTATAGATATGTAAGTCTTGCGGGTAATGCAGTTACTTACACAGATAACTTTAGCGTGACTCCGGGTGTGCAATATCAATACAATATTAAGCGCTGTTACACCGAATATGGCACAGGCGATTCGCAGTGTCGGTATTTTAGTGGCTATGCTAATCAAGACAATGAAGCGTGTAATATCAGAGCACGCTGTGACAATATGTCGTTGGGACTGCCTTCTGAGGGTTGTTGGGTAGATGGAGGCGTGACATATTGTGTTCGAGGATCACAAATTTCAGGCACTGCTTCAGGCTACAATGGCACTCTTTCTACTCCTCCATTTGATGTGAGTACTTATTGGGATAAGACAACAGTAGTACGTCTTCTCCTTCCAACTCCAACAAGAGTCGCAGCTGCTGAAAGCTCTGATACTGTGACTTATACCATTCCGCTTGGGGAGACTGTACAGCTTGGTACTGAAATTGAGGTAAATACCAATATGCGTTGGTTGGGAAGCACAGTGTATGATCCTGTCTCAAATTCCCAGGTCCACCCCATTTGTGTCCGAGGTGATGACTGGGGGCCATCCGCACCAATATCGGGTGCAGAATGTGACAATAACTGCACTGCCAAAGTAACGGTGCATTGTGATGCAAATCTGTGGTCCAATTGGACTAACTGTTATCCTCATCCCACCCCTTCAGAAAACACTTGTGTGCGCCACCAACAAAACGAATGTGGTGGCATAAGCCCGCTTGATGTGTGTACTGGTTTGTTTCCGAACCCTGAAAGAACTGCTTGTATTGGCCCCACATATACTCCCACTCCAACCTTTACTAACACACCCACACATACTCCTACAGTAACTGGTACACCGCCCCCAACACATACCCCAACCAACACTCACACACCAACCAGTACCCCGCTTGCAACTAATACCCCCATTCCTCCAACCGCGACAAGTACTCACACTCCCACTCCAACACCCTCCGCCCCAGCAGGTGAGCCCTCCATTGAAGGACATCTCTTTTATGACTTTAATCAAAATGGGGTTATGGATCAATCATGTGCAAATGGCGCAGTGTATGAGTGGTATGGAAGCCCGAGTTTTGGAGGCACGGGCAATGGATGTGCAAATTATGCTGCGCGTGAGGCCTTAGAGGAGCTGATAGGCACTCTTCCGGGCTCCATGTCTGGTTTCTCAATTCTTGCTGAGGGTCTTGGAGGCACATCGGTTGTGTATGGGCTAAACCCCAAACTCCGTTTTGATGGCAATAACCACTTCTATTATTTTGTGGTTCAAAGGAATAATACATACCGAATAACCACAACAGACACACTATCTACTTCTCGAAATTGTTCTGTCACTTCGACCAACCCTCGCACCATAGCGGTCGGCACGACCGATGTTACTGGAGTACATATCGGAGTATTTTGTAGCCCACTGCCCACCAGCACCCCAACTCCATCACACACGCCCACCAACACTCCAACTCCCACAAATACTCCCACTTTTACTCCAACACCAACTCCAACCAATATCCCAGAAGTTGTCGTAACTGGTGCGTATGAGCAACAAACCGGAAATGCAAAACGGCAGGTGCCTGGTGAACTTTCTGGTAGATTTATTGCAACTGCGGGAACTCCTAATCTCCTAACTTTCGGAAGTCAGCATATTATTACCGGTATTGCAGGTTGCCATGCGAGTACCTGTGTAAACCTGCCCCCATTGGAAGCAGGTAATGAATATCGAGGATATCGATGTACTGTGTCGTTTCCTGCAAATTGTGGCATGATTGTCCCCCAAACGCCCACGCTCCAGTCAAGTTCTGCATCGAGTTTGGGCAAGTGGTATGACACATCAGAGGGTTCATTTGCTATTCCCGGGACAAATCCTCCCCTTTCATATTCAGCCCCACTTACATTTACATATCAGCATCCTTTGGGTTGGATGAAACTCATTAATACATCAATAATCCGCGCAAATCAAACCAGCACACTAAGCAATAACATTCCTCTCATAACCGATTATTTCTCGACCATAATGAATGCCACACCCTATGACAAGGCCACCGCTGACCCTGCCGATAGGGGCAAAGCAGCAATGCTTGATACAAGCGGCATGCCCGGAGTGTCTAGCGGAGTGGCACTTGGCTTATTTGACACAGAGCCGGCCAATATTGTCGCATATGATGGCTCTGAAAACCCCGCATATGCACTTGGCACCGACCCCGCTTCAAACAGAAATTCGTTGCAGTCATATGTTCTCTCTCTTCTTGCAGCAAAGCCAATTAACTATGTGAGCTCATATACAGAGACAGTTTCGGGCCGCACCATGAACCTTGAGTCGAGCACCAGTCCATCCGGTATTCATGTCGTGCAACTCTTGCCAGGAGAAAATAATCTCGAGGTAAATGAAATAATCATAGGCGCAGGAGACGCTAGTGTGTTTGTAGTAGTTGACACGCAAGGCAATTTGCAAGATATTACGCTTAACACCGATTTTAATCCGCTTGATAATGCATATGTTGTTGTGATAGCGCGAAACATCTATATTGCTCCTTCAGTCACTGTAGCAAATGCTGCATTTATCGCCTCTGAGCGATTTTATACCGGTGCGGGCGGAAATACACTTAAGATTCGAGGCAATGTCGTCGCCCTTGCAGGCATTGAACAACTGCGAACACGCACGGATGCAGATCACGCGCGCCCAAGTGTGCTCATGGTGTACGATCCTAAATACCTGATAGGCACCATGCAACATTTAAACATTAACACAATTGAATATAAGATAATTCGGTAATGAATATTTCTGACTAATGGCCCTTATGAACATGAAAAATACACTAATATCGCTTAAGACACAGGTAACGCATGGTGTTTCATATATCATCGCTTCGAAAGTTCGACTCACTGTTGTAACGCTGAGCGTCTGCATCATCGGCATCTCAATTATTGTTTTCACATTTTTTGCACTACGTCCCAGTCAGGCAGATGTGCCACCAGCGCTTATCATCCAGCAATCATACGATGGCGCACTGGCAGTAAAAACTATAGATCAGAAACGGTTTCAAGCAATTATTCAAAATCTATGGGATAAGGCCCTTAAAGAGGGCTCCTCTCATATTGTAAATTTTCCTCATGATCCATCACTTATTGCATTGCAATACACTCCCCCAGCTGCTCCTGAACCCATTCCTTTAGTGTTGTATAGAAATAAACCGGTACTCTTGCGTACTAAAAAGAGCATTGAATTACCCCAGTCACAAACATCTCGCGTTAGTCTTTCCGCACAAAACTACCAGCTTGTTGTAGTGTTTGAATTCACCGATGAGGTGAAAGAGCTTGAACTCGAACGCGTCCTTGCGCAAGCATTTAGCGACATGGTCAAAACTCCTTGGTGATTCAAAGCATTATCTTCAGCTATCGGGGGAACCCGGGTTCGATAAGTACATAGAATGATTACGTATACACAGAGAAGCTGTGTGCTATTGTTAGTTGTTTGTGATCCCGACGGGATTCCCCCGACACATGTCGGGACCAGTCCCGA
>JAKQDR010000194.1 GCA_029573715.1 bacterium
TATGAAGTATATAAAGTGCCTAATGGGTTTTGTGCAGTTAGAGATATGTGTGCGTTTAGTATCTCGCTCCCGTTTGGTATTGCAACGCCCTTGAATAAAACATAATAGTTACTGTCTGGGTATGTTACTGTTGCTCCAACATTTGGGTTTGTAGTAGCCGAAAAGTAGTTTGTACCACTTGCTGTTGTATACAAGACAACGTCATCGTTTATGTTTCCTGGGGTATCGCTCTCTTCATCAATGGTAATAGCATACTGTTTTCCGCTTACTTTGATACACTTTGACTCACCTGGTTTTTGAGCGCGCCAAAATCCGTGTTGAATAGCAATGTCTATTTCGTCCATAAGAGAATCGGTAGAAAATGGCGATTCAAACGGGTTATCGTCGTGTTCCCATTGATAAGCTCTTATAACCGCATATCCAATGTTTGTTTCGCACGCCCCTTGCCTTTCAATCCATACTGGCTGATTTTGCCAGTCCGTTGTCCAATATTGTTCTGCTTTTTCTAGTAACTTTGCAAGTCGTCTTGACTCATAAATTGTTGCGTTCATGCTCTTGCTTCTTACGGTAAGCGTAAGAACGTCAATGATGTTATCGTAATTTCTCAATACGAGTTTTGAGTTATCATAAACTGGAGAGTTCTGCCAAACACCGCCAGATTTTTTTAGCGGTCTTATGGGAGTCCAGTCTTTTAGCATAAACCCATGCTCATTCAGCAGGTTTACTGTGTCAGTACCATCTGTAATTATAAGTCTCATGTTAATGCCCTCGCCAATGATCTCTGTAACATAGTTTCAAACATGGCTGCGTCCATTCCGTTATTAATATTATTGTTGCCAAAATTGAAGGTGTTGTTAGCAGTTGTATTCCTTGTGGTTGCGGGTGTAAATCTGTCTGTCGAATGTGATAGGGTAGAAGGTATTTTCAAGAAAGAACTTTTGAACTTGTCAAGTTCTTTCGTGTTCACTTTCATGCCAACTGAAAACGGTGGCGGTGAGCCTGGAAACAAATCCAGCAACCAATCTGGCAAAACCCTACTGGCAAGGTCTCTAAAGAAATCGCCGATTTTGGTTATTACATTGCCTATGTTTGTTTTGAGTGTATCAAATGCGGTGCAAAGATTATCTACAAGCGTTTGAATTGGTGTAAAGAACTCGCCGATTTCTGTAAATGTCGTATCA
>JAKQDR010000209.1 GCA_029573715.1 bacterium
CAGTAAGCCCAGCACCAATCCAGACGAAACTTGGACGTTGCAATGGTGTCGGCTTTGTAACCATCCTTAGTCATGATCTTGGCGACATGAGCGGCAGGAACTTCAACCTTTGAACCACATGCGGCCAGCGAAACAGCCAGCATCGATACCACGAGAGCATTACGAAATTTCATTTTCATTCCTCAGAGAGCGTTAAAAACAACGGCAATAGTAGTTGCAACACCAAGAACAAAGTAAGCAGCCCGACTAACAACTTCAAGAACTGCAGCACGAGTGCTATGACTATTATATCAAGTCTAGTGAAAAAGTAAACAGTCAATTAAATTTTTGCTCAGCAAGTTCCTTAAGAATCTGGACTAGTTGAGGGTCTCTGAATGAATAGACATCTTCCACTGGAAAGATGTGTACATTTGCTCTTTCAAATCCATTCATCTCAGCGCAATCTAACAGCTCATTTACAGCATCAAACTGTTCAGCATTGAAAACGACGATATCATCTGCCCAAGCAACATGAGCTATATCAATGGGGATCAGGGCAAACTCTTTTGCTATTCCAACGGCTCTAGTATTGAAGTTGAATGGTGCTTGAGAAAGAATTTCTGCCAGGGTCGGCGAACGAAGCAGTCCGGCGGAACAAACACAGAGGACGCGCCTAAATTTTCCTTGAAACCCATTATTGACGTTACCAAGACGATTACGATGGACACTCATGACCAAATCTCCTTTAACCTTCTAGAACAAAATCCAGACTCAACATCTTCCCATTTTTAGTGCTTCATCCCAGTAATGCCAAACTGGGTCGCGTCAATAGGAGTCATCACGATGATGATATTTTTGGATGTATGCGAGAACATCCATTAGATTATCTGATTCATAGACAACCGACTCGCGATGCCAACGAGTGATCATCAACTTAAATTGGTTATGCTCTTTTTCGTAAATATGAAGGCTATATGCCCCATCTTCACTCAAAGTATGTTCGAAGATGTCAATGAATTTGTATCCGAATACTGCATCAATATG
>JAKQDR010000214.1 GCA_029573715.1 bacterium
CCCTGTAGCTCTATTTGCTCTTGGCGATTTAGATTTTTAAGATTCTCAAGAGAAATTTTACCGGCTACGTTAGTAGCAGCTACATCTCGTTTCGTTTGTTCTTTAGGATTGTACTTGCGGGAAAGGCCAGCAGACATTAGAAAAGTTTTGTCTTGTGCTGGATCAGTGCCCATAACATAGCCGTTACGAAGCTTACGCCCTTTAACGCTGTTTAAAATGGTTTGTTTTTCTTCATCTGTTCCATTTATATAGCCATCACCAAATTGTCCGATATCTTTTGTAAAATCTTCTAATTCTGCTCTAATGTTGGAGTCTTTTAATTTCTCTTCCAATTTCTTACGAATCTGAGCTTCATCAAACCCTTTAAGATTAGCAGCAGCATTAAGATTACCAAGAGAGATTGTGTCATTACGACCTTGAGCACCAGCCATATACTCTTGTGTAGCTTGTTGCTGTTTTTGTAAATCAAGGTCAGCAAGACTTTTAGCTCCTTGTAGAGCTTGTAGTTGTGTGTTGTTTAATGTGTTCCATCTATGTATACGACGACTAGAAACAGTTCCGTCTACAGTTGGAGAAGTTCCGGGATTAGATAAGTTTGCTAAGGTTCCAAAGTCCATTATACTTGCTCCATAATCCAATCAACAATACTACCACCAGCATCAAGCAGATCGCCCAAAGTACTTGCTCTCATGTTGTTTGATCTAGTAGCTGATCCAGCTAAAATTTGACCAGCAGTGCCACCAGACTGGTTAGCACCAGATAGGGCCATAAGATTTTGAATCTCTTGATTATAAGCTTGTTGCGCTAAACCAGAATTAAATTTGCTTAAATCAAATAGCATATTGGGAGAGCGGAAATAGCCGCGTTTAGCAGCTTGTCTCTCAATTGCTTGTTCGCCTTGATCTCTACGGAATTGATAGCCCGGTGTGTTTTCAATAGAACTTGGGTCTTTATATAAATCAATTAGGCGTTGAGCAAACTGTTGGCGATATTGGCCAAATGGATCAGCCCTATCAGCAGCACCTTGGGCGTCTCTATTATAACGATTAGTTAGTTGGTTGTTTAGTAATGCGCCGGCAACAATTCCAGCGGGGGATTGTAGGAAACTACCAACACCACCACTACCAAATAGAGTTTCCATTAAAGTTGGAGCACCGGCACCTGTACCTACACCTGCGGCAGCACCTACGCCAGTAGATGGGGCTAATGCTAAACCGCCACCATCTAATCCGGCAGTCATAGTGCCATAAGTGCCTAAGCTGGCGCCACCGGCACCAGCACCTCCAGCACCTGCTCCACCATAACCTTCTAACATGGTGCTCATATGTGCAGGAGTAGTTCCAGCACCGGCACCGGCTAATCCGGGAACACCCTCAAATCCGGGTACATATCCAAGCATAGAAGCTCCAGCAAACGCCGCAGCTAGTCCAGCTAAATTTCTAGGTTGTAACCAATCTGGACCATTATCTGGTCCTGCAATATTATCTGGAGAAGTTAGCAGTCCAAATTCATCATCCCACTCTACTGCTGCGGGATTAATTAATTCACTATAACCTCCAGAACCTAATTGTTCTACTTGTACTCTACCATTTAATCGTTGTTGAACTTCTGGACGTAATCTATAGTTTGTGTACGAATCTCCAGCATCTCCACCAGTATATTCGGTATAAGGTTCCCAATACTCGGGTGCAGCCGCCGCACGTCTAGCAAAATCATCCCAACTAGATGTTCCATAAGTAGCTCCAGCAGGACTTAGATACTGCCCAACCCTACCCCAAATAACGGGGTTTCTACGACCCTCGTTCCCTAATTGCTGTCCGTTGTAAGTGCCAAATCCAGTTGTGGGGTCATAAACAAAGCCATTACCACCTAATTTATTTTGAAAATCACTACCAAAAGTTTGAGTAGGCTGTGGTTTAAGTTGATTATTAGTAGGTTTTAATTGACTAATAGATTGATTACCTAATGAATTACCAATAGGATTTGGTTTAGACAAACCTCCATAATAAGACATATTAATAGGGTTTTCAGTTTGTCTAGCGAGATTAGGAAATTTGTTATAAATAGCCATATTAGTTTAGTGCCACCCAAGAACCGCCTGAATATATGTAAGCTTTACCACCAGCCTCATCAACTACAAAAGGAACTTTACCGGAAACAGTTTCTGGAGTAAATGCAGGTACACCACCAGCATCAGGTATGTACATACAAGTACCACCACCAACCATTTCTCCAGAAGGTAAAATCTTACCAGACTCTTGTAATGAAGCTGATCCGTTTGGGGTAGTCTTAAATATAATCCCCATTCCACGATTTACGCTATCCCAATTCTCGGTGGCTACAAACTCCATAGTACCACCAGCGTAATAATTTGATCCATAATAACCAGTTCCCGCAACATATCCTATAGTATCACCGCTACCAACAGCTAGAGGGGTTGTAACGCTACCCCTACTGTGTACTAGATTTAAATAAGGTGCAGAGCCATTTTGATTGGTAGAAACCTGTAGTGAGCCATTAAATTGGTATGGATCAGTGCCAGCAGGTTCACTCTTACCAAACAAAAGGTATTGAGCAGATGTAGCAATATAAACTACAACGTTATTAAAGAACTTAGATAAGTATTTGTATAGCTTGCGCTCATTTTCATGAGTTCTGTAATACTCACGTTCTTGCATTGTAGCTTTAGGAAACTGCACGAGCGTCTCCTACATCGTAATCCATTATAATTCCTGAAATACGTAACTTTACGTTTTGCGTATTTGTTATCTCTAATGAACCTCGTTTGAATGAGCCAAACGCCCATCCAGTAGCTTCATATGGCGCTAGGTAATAAGATGTGATTGTTCTAGCGTAGCCTGTAGCACCATCTTGTGTATACCAACCTACAGAGAACTGATATGTTGCGTAGGTGTATTGATCTGTAAGAACAGTTACACTGTTTAAAAACTTACGATCAAAGGTATCACAGTCAATACCACTAATACGAATCTTAGCAGTAATTACTGAGTTTACATCTACACCATAAGCATCGTCTAGTTGATATAACGAACCAGTATCAAGTCGTTGCACATAAGTAGTAGAAAACTTACTTTTACAAGAGCCTGCCACTAACCAACGACCTAATGTGCGATAGTTAAATCCACCAAAACTAGGAAGTGTTCCAGTACCATCAGAGTACCAGTTATACCACATTCCTGATTCCATATCATACACAAAAGTTACGTTGGTAATGTCTGTAGCAGCAGTTGGATAATACGCGGCAGCAAGAGATAAGACATAAAACTGTCTACCATTTACATTACAAATAAAAGCATAAGAGCCATCATATGCTGTAACAAGTTCAAGGTGTTTGGCTAAATGCTGGTCTTCAATGAACTGGACTTGAAAGCTGTTGTTAAGTTTAGCTACATGCTTTCTACCAGATTCATCATTAGATACCCACATTAATTCACCACCACCAGTATCTACAATTGTGGCAGGATTAACACAACCAACTTGTTGAACAGCCTGATCTACACGACTTAATACTGTTCCATTATCATTAGCAACATCTTCAAAAAACTCTGTAGAATATTCTTTAAAAGCTGCGATATAGTTATTGTAACGAGCAAGATCAACTAACTTACCACCATATGATTCTACAGTAAGAAACTCAGATGCTGGGAAGTTTTGGAAGTTCCCTAGATCAGATTGAAAAATCTGACCATTATTCATGTTACCAATAAAGATTCTATTGTTTAGATATACAGCGTGGGTTAGTTGTGTTCCAGACGACCACGGAGCACCAGAACCCGGTGATTCAGATGTAATGAAAGCTCCTGCCTTAAAGTAAAGAATAAACTCGCCATTTACAATAGCCGTATTAATTGTATCATCTGGTAAACCCACATTTGAGAACTTAATCTGTGGGTACATAGTAGAACTATTTACTCCACTATATAACAGAGTGGTTATTGAATCATTAAAGTGGTAGATGTATAAATTACTACCATAACCAACGCCATAATAAATATTAGTCGCAGTGAGATTTTGTGATGTAAAGCACCCAAGACCAACACCACTACCGCCTCCCGGAGCCGAGGTTGGTATATTATTCATACCGGGACGCTTAACAGCAAATACGCGCTGCGTCTTAGTTTGATCGTCTTTATACACCTCACAGTACATATTGTGGATGTATGAGTCCCTAAAGTTTAAGTCAAATAAATCTATATGCGGTCTAGATGTATTGACAACTAAAGGAAGGATATTCTTCTTCATTAACGATACCTTGGTTGTATAAGCAATGAAGTGTTTTCTGTATCAAACGATAAAGCTTCATTAAGAAGGTCATCAGCAAGTCGTTTAATACGATCGTACTCAAGCTGTGGCGTACCGTAAGTATGAGCAAGTCTAACAGCTAGATTATACTTTACGGCATCGAACCACTCTTGCGGAAACTCTAACGAATCTGTAGTTGCATCAAAATCAACAAAAGGTCGTTGATAGCGAATTCCTATAGTACAATTAGTGGCGTTATATAGATCGGCTGGTTGGTATACATGGATTAAACCATAAGCAAAGGTGCCGGGACCAGATACACCATGTTCATGTTTGGGCTCATAGAAAATAGAGATTGGCGTACCTTCTTGTCGTTTATTGGTTAACAGTAAGTATTCTTTCTCTGAGATAATAGATAATGGCGTATCTATTGGAGTGCTGCCAGATGTATCTGTTCTCCAAGCTTGATATACTTTTAGGGGAATTTGTGTGTTGATGTCATAACCACCTTGACCAATGCTATACGAAACTGTCCCTTGAGTTAGTGAAAATGTAGCTGTTTTACGGCACCACAGTTGCATACCATGTGCCTGCCAAGCAGTAAGCATGTAGTTTAAAGCTTGTACGGCCCTAGCGTATTGATTTGTGGTTGGGCCGGCAGGATTTTCTATATCTGTTACTCTAAGAACTTCTAGAGCAGATTTAATAATCTCACCTACTGTTGGAAAGAACGTATAGCCTAAGGCCATTTATACACCTATCTTAAGTTTAAGCCAGTCTTTAAAGAAACCAAGAGCGGTAAACACACAAGTAGCTAGAAACACAATACCACCAATAAACCCTTTATAGCGAGTTAACTCTTGGTGTATCTCGTCTAGCACATCCATTTTTTTCTCAATGCGCTCTACTTTTTCTTCTAAGACTGCTATGCGTGAAGTATCGTCCATAATTAAATCTGATACCAAGTATCAACACCGTTAGACATAAGGCGAAGTGTGGCATTAGCTGCCGGAGTAATATTACCACTTGCGCCTGAACTATTAATTAGTGAGTCTCCACCTAACGGAGCAACAGTCAATGTATTAGCAGAAGCGTCAATACGCCTAATAATAAGTTCCCAACTGATACCAGAACCAAGGGAGGCTGGATCGGGTAAATTAATTTGGAACGATCCACCAGTAACATTAGCAGTTACATACTTGTGGGTCTGATTTAAACTGTGTGGAGCACCTGAGTTAGTTAGTGCTTGATAGTTACCACCAACAGCACCATTAAAGTAGTTAGGTGCTGATCCTTGCATGTAAGCATTCCAACGAGCGGTACCACTAACTGCATTCGCGCCATAGAAGCTATATGCGGTAGTTACTTGTGCATCTGTTTGATCACCAGCTAAGAATCCATATAGTGTTGCAATAGCAGCACCAGTAGCAACAACAGCAGCTTGAACATTATAACCAATCGCAGTTGTAATAGGTGTTCCAGAAGCAGCGTCTACATAAGTTAATTGATCATAACCTCTATATGTAGCAATAGCTGCGTTTGCTCCAGATGGTTTATATAATCCAGAGAAAAATCCAGTTACTGCTGTAACAGTTTGGTTTGTGTTTACATTAATAATATTGTAATCACCGTAAACTGTTGCTGTAGAAGCTCCAGTAGGCGCATAATCAATAGTTTTAATGTGATTATACTTTGTGCCTGAAGTTGCAGTCCACGATTTATAAAAAGTATGGTTTGCGTTATTATTATAGTGATTATCAAACCAAGCGCCTAATACTAAATTACCAACAGAGCGCACGTTTTGATTTGCTGCGGTAAATAGAATTGGGGTCGTGCCAGCAGATGAGCGAGTAAATGTATTGCCAACTAAGGTATAGTAACCATTAGTATCACGAATATCTATACCATAAGTACAATCAAAAGTAGTACAACCAATAATATTAGCTGAAGGAGAACCAGAAGCTGCAGTAGATAAATAGACAGCAGTATCGCAATTTCTAAATGCACAAGAAGCAATTGTGATAGGAACATCACCATGCTCAACAGTAACGCCTCTTGCAGCAGCTTGAACTTGACACCCAGACATAGTAAAATCTGGAGAAGCTCCATCTACTTTAAAGCCATACTTACCTGTTCTTGCTGTATTAGCATTATCATAATAGCAACTATTAAAGTTGATACTAAAAGCACCAGCACAGTGAAAACCTACGTCATATCCGAATGCAAAACAATCAGAAACTCTAGTACCATCAGCGCCGGCTAGAATCCCATTAATTTGGAATAGGTAAGCAGTACCGGGACGCTGATAATAGGTGACTGTTGTAGAAGCCCATGAAGTAATGGGCCAGAAGTGGCATTGAGAAACAAAGCAGAGGTCTGTAGTCTGAGTGATGTGAATTCCATAAACGCAATCTCCCCAAATACCTTTAAACACAGAGCCATCGGCTGCATAGCCATATATAGCTTTGTTAAAGCCAACAATAAAGCAGTTTTCTACAAGTACGTTCCAAGCCCGCTCACCACCTGCCGTCCCTTGTGTGTAGATAGCTGTACCAGTCCAACCAGAATAAGCAGCGCCAGCATTTACTGTAGCTGGATCAGTAGCATCATTGTCCCAAGCGACGTTAAAATATGACGGAATTAAAGCAACGCCTTTAATACCAGAATGAGTGCGTAAAGTAATGAAATTGGCGGCAGCACCACTACGAATCAAGCAATATTTCATTTGCTCAAAGTGTGTGGTTACTTGTCCGGGAGCAGTTACTTCATGATCGACACTGGGAAGTTTGTCGCTGCCTAAAAGTAGGACACCTTCAGGAATAGTAAGTGATGTTACTAAATAGCGTTTAGGGCCTAGACGGACTACAGAGTTTGGTCCAAGTGTGGCGGCATAGTCTAATTGATCTTGAATTGCTGATGTATCATCAGTAACGCCATCACCAACCGCACCATTATCGTCTACTAAAATGATAATATTGTTGGTGATATCGTGGTAGTCCACATCGTCCCAAGATACGTTGGTCGCATCAGATTTTAGGTACTTACCAGCGTGACCTGTTTGTGTAGGCAGTAAAGCATTTCTTGCTGCAAGCGCAGTAGTTTGTCCTGTACCGCCATTAGCAATTGGCAATGCTCCAGATACTTCCGAGGTAAGATCAATAGTTGTGTCTACTGAAGCAGTACCGGCAGTCATTTTTACATAGCCAGTAGACGCACTAAAATCTTGGCCAGTACCGCCTTTAGCTGTAGTAACAATACCAGTAACAGAATTTATATTTGATCGTGCAACTGCTACAGCATCATCAAATACATCTTGCATTGACTGATTAGTTAGACGAAGTTCAATGTAAGCTCCAGCATCAAAAGCCTGTGCTGACGTGCTTTCTTGACCTCGTGTAACTGTTAGGTTGTTTCCACTTAACGCAGTAACTTTAACGATTTCTTGTTTAGTGGGTGCTGTAAGTGAATCAGAGATAACAGCCCAAAAGTAGTTACTTCCAGCAATTGATGGGAATACGGCACCACTAGCTACAGTAATAGCTGTTTGGCCAGAAGTAATAGCTCCACTAATTGTTGTAGAACCAAAGTTAGAGAATCTAATATTAGTAGTAGTCATTATAGTCCTAGGCGTCTAGAAGCTAAAGCACTTGTAGCTAACGCTGTGCCGCCAGTAGAAGATGAAGATACTGAAACTCCCGGAGTGTAGTCGGGGCGAGTCCAAGGAACATAAACCTTGTCAGGATATACCTTTAGAAAATCCATTGGGTGACGAGTTTCAAAATCCTCTCTACAAACACGTAAACCTTGCCAATCTTCAATTAACTCAGAAGCTTTAAACTTGAATCCACAACGATCACAGAGGGCGTTCCAATCACCGGGTTTATAATAATTTTTCATTGGTGTATATAGCCATCACAGTGTTTGTGCTCATGCTCATATAAAGTTATACCATCACCAGAAATTATTCTATCTGCTTGCCATTCTGAATATTTGCTATAAATATCACAAGGATCAGAAAACATATACGCACAAGCGCCTAAGTTTGGTTTCTGTTCTTTTGTAGTTTTACATTGTTTATACATCTCTGATTCAGTAACGTGATACCATATTCTACTGTCAACTGAGTCTTTTACTTTAATCCAATTGTAGTCAGCAGCACATCCAGTAAGCAATAAGCTTAATACAATTATTTTAAGATACACCATATTTTTGCATTAATGCTCTAATAGCATTATATCTAGTTAATGCGTCGAGAGCGATGGGCAGGTCGATGTATTCGCGGATCATGCCGTTGAAGTAGCCGCTGCCCGCTTGATTACTGAACAGCGCGATGCCGCCGGGATTGTTGGCGCCAGCGTCGCCGGTCGTTGGGGTTCCGTTGTCGACTGTGATCGAGCTATTGGCCCCGTCGAATACCGCGCAGATGACATGCCACGCATTCAGCGTCAATTCTGAATTCGACGCGGCGGCAGACCCCGCATTGAGACCAATATCAGGCGTGATCCCCTCCTGCGTGATGCCGCATTCGGCAACCGTCCCGCTCGTCAGGTAATCGTTATCCGTGTAGCTCAACGGATAGACCACCATCAAGACCGTGCGTGGCTGATTCCTCGTGAAATTGTCGGTCGCCATCTTCATCGCGGCGCCATCTGCGTAGATGCAGCCTTTGAATTCAGGATTGTCCATGTCTAGTCCAGATACGAGGCGGCGCGGAACCCCACATTAGGGGACGAGTACGTCCGCGCATCGTTCCAATACGACGCCCAGGCGCCGGCACCCGAGCCGCTAGACCAGCCGCCGCCGGCGAGCGGGCACAGCTGATTGGTGATGTAGCTGTAGAAGTAATCCGTCCCGAAGAGCGCCGTTCCGCCCGGCGACACCCCGGACGACGCAGCCGGGAATCCGAGTGCCGCACGCGCCCAGTCGTCGCCCGAGGTCGCCCCCGAAAACACTTGGTTCGTGCTGTTGCCGTAGCGCTGCCCTGCCCCGTTGTTCGGGTAGTCGGTGCGCCACGTCGGCGTGATCGGGTCGCTATGTGCGGCCACCCCGGTCGCGCCCCACGCATCGGTGGCGAGCGTCGCGCCGCTGGTGATGTCCTTCGCGGCCGTGGCGG
>JAKQDR010000222.1 GCA_029573715.1 bacterium
TGCGATAGAGTAATCATAAACAACGCGTCCATAGCTCAGTGGTAGAGCACCATTCTTATAAAATGGGGGTCCTTGGTTCGATCCCAAGTGGACGCACCAACATAGCGTGCGATAGACAGAAACTATTTGGTACAATACAAAAGTTAGTTGACCATAAGCCAAGATAGCCAAGGTGGTCACGGCGGGCGCCTGAAGAGCGTCAGATGCGTGTTCGACTCACGCTCTTGGCACATTTAGCTGTTAGCTATTAGCTATGAACTGTGAGATATTAGCTATTTGCTGTTAGCTATTAGCTATGAGTTATCAGCTATTTGCTATTAGCTCTTAGTTTCTAGCTATTAGAAAATGTATAAGTTTGAAAAACTTAAGGTTTGGCAAGAATCAGTAGAATTGATATTTCTGGTTTACTCGTTTTGCAAAAGCTTGCCTAAATCAGAGGAGAGAAATCTGATTGATCAACTCATAAGATCTGCAACTTCAGTAAGTCTGAATATTGCAGAAGGATCAGGATCTGACTCAGATATTGAGTTTAAGAGGTATCTAGGTCTATCAAGAAAGTCATTGTATGAAGTAGTGGCAATTTTGAAAATTGCTGAGAAGCTTTATAACTTAAATATTCAGGATATTATCTTAAAAGTAGAGGTGGTTGGAAAAATGTTATCAGGTTTAATAAATTCTTTAAAAATCAAGTCGCCAAAAGCTCAAAGCCAAGAGCCAAGAGCTAAGAGCTAACAGCTAATAGCTAATCCGCGGTGGTAGTTCAGTGGTAGAATGTCTCCTTGCCAAGGAGAAGGTCGCCGGTTCAAGTCCGGTCCACCGCTCATACGTGTGTAATACTTCTTGCATTGTGCCTCAGATCGTGTACTATCTTCACTCATTGAGTATTTGTATAAGAAGATAATCGCTGTACATACGCTCAGTTGTATCCTATAATACTATCTATTGATCTTAGGATGCATTGCTCACCCGCAATGCGATTACTATTTTGTACGTATCGAAATGAAAAAACAACTTGCTCGCTCTAAAAAACTTTGGAAGATTGGTGACCCTGCATATAACACCCACTATTTCGACTTTAATTTGGACGGAGAGCTCATTGTAAAAGAAGGTAATAACACATATACCATTAGCTATCTTGCTGAAAAGCTTGGCACACCGCTTGAAATATACTTCCCATTTATCGTTGAGGAGCGAGTGGAAGATCTCATGGATCTTGCCGGATATCTGATAAAAAAACATCAGTATAGTGGTGAATTTCACTATCACTATCCGATGAAAGTTAATCAAAACAAAGAAGTGGTTATGGCGCTCATCGGTGAAGGTGCCAACGTCGAGACCTCATCATATAACGAGTTATGGCTAGTGAAAAAAATGCTTGAACAAGGGACATTCAACATGAACATCCGAATCCTTTGTAATGGTCCCAAAACGGAAAAATACATGATACTTATTGATGAGCTGCAACATCGTGGCCTCAAAATCACTCCCATTATTGAAGGCCCTAATGAGCTGAAATTGCTGCAATATTCCCGATACGATGTGGGGCTTCGCATTGATATGCCGGTGAAGGCGAGTTCACATTGGAACAAAGAGATAGACCGGTTTGGTTTTACCGCCGAAGAAGTAATGGAGCTTAAGCCGTTTAAGCATTTGAAGATATTGCATTATCATGTGGGATCACAAATTGAAGTAGAGGATGATCTTTTAGTGCCCGTACGATATGCCTTGGAAATGTACCACAAGCTCTGGCAGAAAAATCCTTCACTTGACACCCTTAACATAGGTGGTGGTCTACCCATACCTTATGAAAGAACGAAAACTGTTTTATTAGAAAGGTTGCTTGAAAAATTGCTAACCCTGCTCAAGACGGAATCAGAGAAATACAACATGCCTCACCCCAATCTTATTTGCGAGTGGGGCCGATACATGGTGGCACCTTCTCAAATCACCGTATATCAAGTCATGGACAATAAGCTGGTCACCCACAAAAAAGCGGCGGGCAAGAAATGGTTAATCTTAGATGGGAGCTTCATGAACGATCTTCCCGATGTTTGGGGAGTCAATCAAAAGTTTAGCATTGTACCAACAAGCAACAAAAACGACAAAAACCTAACAAGCGTTTGGCTCGCAGGGGCAAGCTGTGATTCAGATGATATCTATGTGGGCAATAATGGCAAGCTTATGTTGCCCGACCCTGATTTGGTCGAAGATGGAAAGCCATATTACCTTGCAGTTCTTGATACGGGTGCATATCAAGATCCGCTTGCGTCTCATCATTGTATGCTTTCATCGCCTGCAAAAATAATCGCACAAAACGGCCATATTATGGTGCTTCGTCGCCGTGAGACTCCAGATGATGTGGGGAAATATTTTGGATGGTAATGACTTCATGAATGCCACTTCAAACGTCATGTGGTGTGTGTTTGTATTGACACGCTATACCTAGTGTACTAGACTTTCGAATATGCAAAATATTCCCACGCTCGCATTTATGATGCGACACTACCAAAACTTTAACGCTCGTGCCACCAAAAATGCCACACTCGCATATCTTTCACATATAAAACGGGGAGGTAAGATGTTTTGGGCTGTCGCCGGGGCGATGTCTTCAGCTCAGCTTGGTATCACACTTGCGCCTGCTATTCGAACGGGCCTGATCCATGGGCTGTCTGTTACCGGAGCAAATCTCGAGGAATCATTGTTTCGACTCGTGGCACACACACACTACAAAGATTTTCCCGAGTACCGTTATTTCACCAAAGAAGATGACACAAAGATTTTGGAAGCAGGTATGCGGAGAGTCACTGATACCAGCATACCTGAGGATGAGGCGTTCAGAGCTGTTGAAAAGATTATGGTACCCATGTGGATTGAAGCTTCAAAACAGAAAACACGCAGATTTTGGCATGAGTATTTTTATGATGTCATTCTTGCCCTAGATCCTGCGACATACGAGGGTAATGCGGAAGATTGCTGGTTGCTTGAAGCGGCCAAACACAATTTACCCATAGTCGTCCCGGGATATGAAGATTCTACCTTTGGCAATATTTTTGCTTCCTACGTCAAAAGCGATGAATGTAGTGCTTCTATTGTCAAATCCGGCGTGGAGTACATGGCACATTTTTACGATGAGTATCAGAAACTTTCAGAAGGCGCGGGCATTGGATTTTTCCAAATTGGCGGGGGAATTGCGGGCGACTTTCCCATTTGTGTGGTGCCATCTATCAAATATGATTTGAAGCAAGAAGTAAAACCATGGGCTTACTTTTGCCAAATATCCGATTCGACCACTTCATATGGTTCATATTCCGGCGCCACTCCCAATGAAAAAATCACCTGGGACAAACTCACCAAGGACACCCCCATGTTTGTGATAGAGTCTGATGCGACAATAGTTGCACCACTCATGCTCACAGCGCTTATGGAAGCACAGAAATATCCCGATGAGGCGAGCGCGATTATAAAATAATTTTATTATGACTTCACACACTCAATCAAAGAGCCTTATGTCTATTGTGAATACATCATCCCCCATTGGTGCAGACGTTGCCATCATTCAGGCGCCCTATGAGGCAACGGTTTCGTATGGCAAGGGAGCCGCGCATGGGCCAGAGAAAATCCTAGAAGCGCTTGAGGGGAAGGTTGAATTTTTTGACAGAAATTATAAGCTTGAGATCAATAAGTTTTTAAAGATAGCTTGTCTGGATGCTCACGATATGAGCACACTTTCCCCTGAACAAGCGCTTGCGCATTTGGTTGAGCAAACGCAATCTGTTGTTTCTTCGGGCGCATTTCCATTTTTACTGGGAGGAGAACACTCGGTCACGTTGGGGCCACTTACAGCGCTTGTCCAAGAATACAATCCTGCAGAAGTCACCATTGTCCAGCTGGATGCGCATTGTGATCTGCGTGAAAATGATGCTGATTACAGTGAACATCCTTCTCATCTTGCACACTCTTGTGTCATGCGCAGGGCGCATGAACTTGGTTATCAGTTGGTGCAAGTTGGCATCAGGACATACGCGAAAAGCGAATATGAGTACTTTTCCGCACACCCGAACACAATTCATGTGTTTGAATGGGGCGCAACAACTCCCTCAATGGCTTCCATTCTTCATGCGATACAAACCAAATATGTATATATCACCATCGATGCAGATGGTTTTGATCCTGCATTTATGCCGGCGACCGGCACGCCCGTGCAAGGGGGAATTGATTGGTGGTACGGCGTTGAACTGTTGTCGCAAGTAATTCGCGCCCATCAGGTGGTGGGAGCAGATATTGTGGAGGTGGCACCGGTGCCCACATCGGTGCTTACTGAGTATGGTGCTGCACAGCTTTTTTACAGCATGGTGGCTGAGGTGTTCAAAAGTAAATTCAGCGCATGATGTGTTGGAGTGACTTACTTCAAATCCTTGATTTTCTTAACTATCGCTTCACTATCTATCTCCATATAGCGCAAGAGCTCTGTAGGGGTACCGCTTTGGGGCATTTTGCGCACTGCTAATGAGCGAATGGATGTTTTTGTATCGGCGAGGCCGCTGCGGACGGCCTCCGCTATTCCACCTTCGGGGTAGTGGTCTTCAACCACCAGGAGAGGTTCCGAGTGTTGTGTGAGCTTGTACAAAGTGTCGACATCAAGTGGCTTTATTGAATACACATCAACAACCACCGTTACCACACCAGCTTGAAGGAGCACCTGCTGGGCTTTGAGCGCTTCGTGCAAAGTGATTCCTGCTGCCACGATGACATGAGTGTGTGGCAGTTTACTGGCGGTATGCACTTTTGATCCTCCGATTGTAAATTCATCTTTCGGGCTGTATATCACCGGCGTTGCACTTCGTGTGGTGCGCAGATAACAAAGACCCTGATGTGCTGCCATCTGCTCAACAAGTGTTATAGTCGCATTACCATCGGCGGGGTAGAGTACTACACTTCCAAAAAGAGCTCGCATGAGTGCAATATCTTCAAGCCCCATTTGGGATGTGCCATCTTGACCAATAGACACTCCCGCGTGTGACCCAACTACTTTCAGATTGACACCGCTGTATGATGCCATGCGCATTTGGTCGGCTGCGCGGGTCAAAAATGCGGCGAATGTCGAAACAAACGGGGTTTTTCCTGCCTTTGCCAGTCCAGTCGCAACTCCCACCATGTTTTGTTCAGCGATATACATTTCTAAAAACTTATCAGGTGCGACTCGCTTGATTTCATCTGCATATGTTGAATTGCCCACCTCCGCATCAAGTACGACCACCGCATTATTTGTCTGCACCATATAGGTGAGTGCATCTCCATACGCACGACGTGTTGCAACAGCGCTTCCAACAACATGTGCGGGCTTTTGGATTGCAGTAAGTTGTGTTTCAGATTTTTCATAAACCTCTGGCTGAGGAAGTGTAATGGTAAGACTTTCATCAACTGCCCCTAGCTCATTCAATGCATGGCTCAGTTCATTCTCAGTAAGCGGTATACCATGTTTGCCATTTTTATCTTCCAGTAGGGAAACGCCCTTCCCCTTGAAGGTTTTTGCGATAATCATCGTCGGCTTCTCTTTTATTTTTTCCGCTGTTTCATACGCCGCGTTTATCTCATCAATGTTGTGCCCATCAATAACCAGTGGAAACCATCCAAATGCGCGTGCCTTTTCCTCAAAGTGCACCAGATCATGGCCATGCAGTGTCTCTCCGCGTTGACCGAGCCTGTTTGCATCTACAATACCGACAATATTATCGAGTTTGTAGTGGGTTGCGATTTGAAGCGCTTCCCAAACAATTCCCTCCGCCATTTCGCTATCACCCAGCAAGACATACGTCCGATACGAGAGATTATCTTGTTTGGCGTGTAATGCTAAGCCTACCCCCACAGATAAACCTATCCCCAGTGATCCAGTTGGCACAACAGTATGAGGGAATCGAAGCGTTGGATGCCCTTCGACCCGTGAACCAAATGCACGAAGGGTTAGGAGCTCATCTTTCGGGAAGCCCCCCGCAACAGCCCAGAGTGCATAAAAAAGCGGTGCGGCATGCCCCTTAGAAAATATGAGCTGATCATTATTTGGATTATTTGGATGAGCAACATCATAATGAAAATGCCTCTGTGCAAATAGTGAGGCCATAAGATCAGCCGCTGAAAGACAACTTGATGTGTGTCCGGAACCTGCTTTGGTCGTTGAGACGAGTGAGTAAATGCGCAAGAGTTTTGCTATCTCGTGGATTTTGGTCATATGAGCTAATACAAAAAATGTGCAGGCAAATTGATTATATCATGTGCCAAGTCTCGACTATTTTTTGTCGCTTTTGTATGCATGACCACCCATCTTATATGGCAGATGACTAATGCGTTTGTGAATAAGGAGTTCAAAGCTTGCAATAAATACTTTTATCAGGGTGCGAACCCATCCATCTTGCCGGAGCCTTCGAACCGAGAAGCGAAAGTGCGTATCGGCAACAACTCTATTTTTTGAGCCTGCCTGTTTTGCCCGAAACATTATGTCTTGATCTTCGACAAACAACCCATTCGCATCTTGCGTTTCAACGACCGTATATCCTCCAATACTATCAAAAAATGAGCGCTTAAATATTGCAAGGCTTGAGGAGGGGAGCGGACGAGGAGAATTTTGAGTTATGCGCACTCCCCAGTTGTTGATTTTCTCTGCAATTTTTATCCACCACACTTCTCTATCTTCAAATTGGGCATCAGGCAGGTACACATCTGAATCATCATCTTGGGCGCAGCGTTTAAGTGTTTGCAAGAAATGCGCATCGGGCAGGCGCACGTCTGCATCGACACATACCAGGTAGACTCCGCGCGCATGCGCTGCTCCATAATTTCTCTGAAAGGCCAGATTTCGCCGAGATACCGGAAGTGTTTTAATAGGCAAAAGATGTGCGTAAGACTCAACAATGCGTACCGTGCCATCGGTTGAATGGCCATCCACATGGATGACCTCCAATTCTTTACACGTTTGTCTTGTTAAATCTTCAAGCAATTCACCCACACGTTGCTCTTCATTAAGTGTTGGGATGATAATCGAAAAATACGGGGTCATAGCATGAGATTAGAGCGCTTTGCGTGTATAGAGAAATATCCCTACTGCATAAAAAATCGCCAAGCTATAGGGCGAGAGGAAAAGTGATGCGACAAGGCCTGCGATGAGGATGAACGCATAAAGGGATATGCTGATTTGAGAAGCAATAAGGCGAGTCACCACTAAGTA
>JAKQDR010000236.1 GCA_029573715.1 bacterium
CAATACGAATACTGGAGGGATATGGATGATTCAGACATATAAACCACAAACAGACCTGGTGATTGCAGACATTGAAGCGCTCAGGAACGGGGCGTGCGGTATATCCACCGGTACGCTCTGGGAGCACGCAGAAGAATACCCGGAATTATCAAACCTGGCAAAAAAAGGGATAGAAACGTTCCGGAAAGTCACCGGGCGAACCATGTCGAAAGCGGGGTATATCCGGCGCTCATCAAAATCAACATACTGGTTTGCACCAACAATAAAAGACGAAATTGAGGAAATACTTGGGGAAGCGACTATCTTCTCCATGAACCGGTTCACAGATGCAATTGAAGCAGAGCCGGGGAAATATCCGGGGATTGAAAATATTTTTGCGCTTGAACAGCGACAGGCACGGCAAAAAATGAGTAACACGTTTCGGGCGCTGGGGTACAAGCGGTGGAACTCAACACACAACAAAAGAACAAACTGCGGGGTGTGGACGAAATGAGCATACACAAATACATTGTAGAAACGGCAAACATGGAACATACGCAAACAACCAGGTTCGTGCGGGCCAGGGTGTTTTTGACGGCAATGCGCCTCTATATTCAATACAAGTGGGATATGGCAGGGTGTAGGTTGATACCATGAAAATCGACGTGGAAACCCATTGCATAATCACCCGGGAAAACGGAGAACAAGTTTTTGTTGATGATGTCTCGTCGATTGCAATTGTAATTGAGTTCATGGGTCAGAAATACAATATTTTCAAAACGATCAACGAACTGATACTAAACGGGAGATGTAAATGACTAACAGATGCCGTCTGGGTTGCCAAAATAAAGAGTATATTGATAGGAAATGGGTTTGCACCGCTATAGATTGGGCTGAAGACAACGAGCCCGGATTTGTTGTGCAGAAGTTTCGAATCCTGGATACGAAACAACCCACACCCGTATGGTGCCCGCTGGAGGATTAAATGACAACAATATTGCATCAGTATAATGACTACATGGCTATTGCAGAGATTGGCGGCGGGTATGACATACCCAGCCGTGTTGAGAAGTCTAAATTACTCAAACTGCTTGACGAACTCCCTAGCGGGGACATATACGTCTCAATGGTTCCACACCAGGACGGTAAATGCATCATTGTCAAACCGTGCAACCTGACAGAACCGTCCTGGTGGCTCTTGTGCCCGAAAGAGGAAGTAAAATGAGAATACTGAACGATACAACCGAACTCCAGATCCGGCTTAGGCCTGATGAGGTTGACGGGTTTATTGATATGGTTCTGGGGGCAACCCACTCGCCGATTCGGCGGGCACTGGTGGACGGAATGAAAA
>JAKQDR010000261.1 GCA_029573715.1 bacterium
TATCGTGTTTGAGCAGTAGACTTCAACCCTTTATACACGGGCATATACGGTTGAAGTCTACTGCCTTGCTTCTGTTTGTAAAGTGCTACGCGTTGCAGCCGAGGGCTCAACAGCCCTCGGATAGCTGCGGGTCAATTATACAACAGGGATTGGCATTGATCCTCGCCACATAGTTTCAAGAATTGGAAGTGCAACTGGAGTTATGTTCGGTTTTCCAGGGCATCATAATTTTCCTGGGATAGGGTTCTACGACATGAGACAATTTAAAAAACTGCCTCGGTGAAACGAACTTGAAAGAGATAAGAAAACACATACTTGATGGTATGCGCCCTGAAGGCGAATGCAAACAAAGCCACCTACTGGAATGCTCCAGAAATTATAAGATAAAGAAGGTCCTCATCTTTAAAAATCTACAGTCTCAACGCTCGGTATTTCGTTGATGAATGAGTGTGCTAGGGTATAAGTTAGTGTGCCTTGATTTGGAATAACAATATAATCTCCAACTTCACACTTCTCTGCATAACATGTGTCCCCCCATGTGTCATACGTGGTACACAAGCTCCCGCTTAATCGAAATAATATCTCTTTGTATGACGGGTGAGTTATATTAATCTTAGGAAAATATTCAAACATAAATCTTTGCCATCCCACCATATGGACGCCGCCTCCTCCTGTAATTGCCAAGTTAGGGCTCTTGACATCCTCAATTTGAACAAGGAGATCCATTGCGCCATCTGCCAATATACGCCCAGGTTCGGTTATGTATTTGATTTCGCCTAAAACAGGTGTAATGTATTTTTTAATACCTTTGGCGATATTGTGTGCAAAATCGTGCAACGTAGATGACTCTTGTATATATAGACTATTTTTATTATTAATACTACCACCACTAAATAGCTTGAGTGCGTTTATCAATACTCCGAGATTTGTATTTTTACTAAAGACTCCTTCTGTATTTCGAGTATCAAATCCTCCCCCAAAATCTAAATATCGAATATTCTTCTTCATTGTTGAAGAGAAATTTTTAGTGATATGTTGAGATAATTGCTTTAAAGTTTCTACATACACATGTGGCGATTTGTTGCGTGAAGTATGAAAATGAATTCCTTCAAGCTGTATGTATGGATACTTCTTGTAACAGAGTCCCCAAAAGTCATACAACTGAATTAGAGAAATTCCATATTTATTCCAGTCACCATGAAGTGGGAGATTAATCCGCACACCTGCTTTAATAGATCGCTTAAGAGTATTGGTGAGTGTTCCTAATCGGACCAATTCTCCAAAGCTATCGATATGAATCCTAGTGATGTGTGCGTTTTTGATTATCTCTTGCAAATCACTTTCCCGCTTGCCTGGGCTGTAATAAATAACCTGCTTAGATCCAGCATTAATCGCGATACGAAGCTCTCGAACGCTTGCAACTTCTAAACCTAATCCATTCGTTACCGCATCTTTTATAAGACCCGAATAATGATTAATTTTAATGGGATAATATACCTCAAGATTAGGTATATATTTTTTAAATATCTTTCTGAATTGGTGAATTTGATTGCTAAATATTTTTCTTCGATAAAGATATAATGGCGGATAGACTCGAGACTTTTGTTTATCTGCGAGGAAAGTTAAAAAACTGTCTTGTTGCAATATGTACTCTTTGGCAATATGATCAAGGTTCCCTTCCTTTAAATGGGATTCTATAAATCTGGCCTTGTTTGAATTCAAATACTTAGCAATTCTCCGCATTGTATCTTTAATGTATTTTGTCATTTGTCTTAAAGTGTTGTAGAATCATTTAAGCTGTAACGACATCATATGCTTTCCTTCAGCTTGATCCCATTCAATATAACCTGCTTGTACCAAATCAGCAAATATCGGTGAGCCAACGAAATTCGGATACCGATGGTGATGAGCCATAGCTTCCACGTCTACTTTGGCTCCATTTACCAATTGTTTTCCCCCATACAAAGAAGCAATTTGTCGATTGGCAGAACCTCCCCCTTGGCAAAGTTGTCTCATGACCCGACTGAAATTGCCAGCCTGGATCCACATTCTGCCAAGATAATCCTGTGCTTGCTGCAACGCATTTCCATCTGTGACGAGATTATCTGGAGCTAAGTTTTCTATTGCATCTCCTAGAATAGTTTGCACATCAGCTAACCCCATGGCGGAATTATCTGCAAGATAAAATATCGCTCGAAGATACTGATCAAGCACCGTGCTTGCTTGACCATGGTGGCCAGATTTCTTTCCTGCACTGCCCGGAGAAACACCAGTGTTTATAATCGCTGCTGAAGCGTATAGAGCATCTGCGAGTTTAAGTAATGTCGGAGAATTTGTGCCTGAAGACATGATTTCTAATATGGGAGAAGAATAGATGGGGTGTGGTTTTCCTTGTGCGGCTGACAATAGCGTTTCATGGCCAAATCCAATTTCAAATGCGGTGGGCGCGCCAGAAGAACGGACCATGACACAGCTTGCAACATCTCTGAGTTCTGGACCTTGGGTTGATCTAACTGCAAGCATCATGCCCCTACCAGTCAATCCCAATTCTCCAAACGACCATACATATGCATCAGGTGGGTTTGTGCATGCACTAAAAGACTGAAGCTTCACTTTTCCGCAGATCTGCGCAAATATCGGCTCATCTTCTGGAGCGTAATGTGCGACAATTCTATCCAAACCAAGCGAGTAGGGGGGCTGAGAGAAAAATGCAATCGCATCTCTGAGACTAGTATCTGCGCCTTCCACTGAAGATAGTATGCCACCACCTTCAAAATAACTCATAAATGGGGGCACGTCCTGAGTGTAATAACCATTAAGATTATGTGTTCTCAGTTTAGGTTGCCACAATGCAAGCGGGCTTTGGGGGCCTTTGCGCATTACATCTCGCCATACAGAACTCGATGAACCTATGAATATGGTGGTTGGATCTGCATCTCCAGCAATAAGCCCAACTGGAGAAACAAGATTATAGCCATTATCTGCAAAATATCTTTGAAACCTCTCACTATTAGACAATCCCACACACTCGTGACTCATTTCTCGAGGCCCGTGAGGGCCTCCAAATCGCTCTGCTGGAGATATTATTCCCATGTGTCCCGATGGCACAACGAAATAACTGGACCGATGCTGTTTTGGTATTTACCTTTGTATAACGTGATTTTCCCTTTAGGCTGCCAAAATGAAACCTGTGCAATTAACATGCCCGGATATATCTTTACCGGTAAGGTGGCATACAGTTGGAGTGTAGAAACGCCAAATGAACCGATATCGATTAGATCTGCAGTAACATGCACAAAAAGCCCCATTCTCGCGGTGTTAGATTTTGCATGTATTATGGGAACATAAAAATCACTACCTATCTTCTCTTTAGTGGAGCCAAGATAAAAGGAGCCCTTCCGCAAAGTATAGCCAGATTTGGGAATAACTATTGTTTCATATGCGGGCAATTTTTTAGGATCAAGCACCTTAGATTTGTACCGAATGAGCGTGTCTCCCAATCATAAATCATGAGAATTTGTTGTGGTTCGTGCTTGCACATATGGAACAATTCTTATTTTACCCTTACTAACCATACTAGTAATGTGCTTACCTGTTAATATCATAGTATTCAAAAATATACGAGTGACTCCTGAGGCTGATTAATAAATCCGTATGTTCCCGCATATTCACTTGCTTTACCTTTGTTTTGCCAAAAAGAAACCTGTCCAAAAATCATATGAGGGTATACTCTGACTCTATGTGTTGCAACTATTTCCAAGGTCCATCTATGACATGACTGTGTATGACCAAGATTCGCAGAAATTTGAACAAACAAACCAAGCCTTCCAATTGAGCTTCTGCCAATAAGCGACATCGCATATCGCTTACTTCCGATAGTTTCATGGGTGTGTCCCAAATACATGGTACCCGGTTGCAACACGAACCCGTCTTCTGGGATAACGATGGAGTTGAACGTATGCCGCAGAGATTTGCTGATGGAACATTTCTTGAGTGTCTTGCCGAGTCTATAGTTATAGCTATTTGGATTGACCTGCGACAAGTTAAATGGCTCAATGACTATGTCGCCATTTTCCACTGAAGATACAATATGGTTCCCGGTAAGTATCATGTCATTAAAATAACTCTACATATCTGTGGGGATATATTGTTTTTCTGTAGCGGTGAACGAGAATAACATATCGTTGATAGGGTCTGAGTTCGTTGGCGACTTGCTTTATTTCATTAAGTCTATTTTTAAGTTTTTTTATCAAACTATCATCTTTAATATTTTTGTCATTTACAATTCTTTCTACGGTTGAATCCACATAGTGCGCAAGCTCATCCTCGGTTTCTGGAATAATATTTTGAAAATCCTCGTACATTAATTCGAGTCCTTTATACACAGACATTACCTCTTTATAGCCAACGTTTGTGGGTGTGATACCAAAAACTTTCTGTGCTTTAGCGAGCACTTTATCAGGAATAGATTTCTCAACAAAGAATTCGGCAGAAAGCAAAAATCCATCGTTTTGCATTAAGGAAATGCATTTTTGTATCGTTTGAGTTGGATTAGGGAAGAACCGCAATGCTGCTCCTATGACGACATGGGAAAACCGGTCTTTTGTGCTGAACTCCAGTGCATTAGTAGCCACATACTTTAGATTGACGCTTTTTGCATATTGCTTTGCATTGTGGCGGGCCGCCTGGATTGAAGCCTTGGAAATATCAATGCCGAGGCCTTTGCATTGAGCCATCTTGCACAGTTCTCTGACTGAAAAGCCTGTCGTGCAGGCAAACTCGAGAATGTTGGACTTGGAATTAAGCATCGAGTAGACTCTCCATTTATTAAGAGTCATATACCCTCCTGGTGGCACATTCCACTGATTGATAAAGCCTATATAATCAGTATATATCATCTCATTAATATGCGGTTTCATTCGTATGGCAGTATTTGTTTTCTTCATAATATCTAGACGTAAAAACTAAGCTCAGTACATGAGTTGGCTGCAATTACTTTGCACAGAAGTAGTCTATGCATTCAATCCATTTTTAGCCAACACGTGAAAAAACTACACACTGAATAGGCCTAGCTTGGTCTATGGCTCTGTCTTGGGCATCTTTAGCTAGAAATTCGGCAACAGAGTCAAGCTCAGCTTGGGTAATGCTTACATCAGCGGCATCAAGTGCTTTGGGCCCAATTTTTGCTATGACTGGATATGCAGCAAATGACTCTCGTGCAACAGGGCAATGTGCTTGCACACCCTCCCCTTGTTTTTCATGCAACTCAAGCAAAGGACATTTTCTTAAGAGGTTGGGATCACTAGGATCAGCACTGAGACAAAAAGTTTCTAATCTTGGACACCCATAGTCCTTCCGAACTTTAAGATCACCATGAGCAGTAGCAACAGTTGCACCTCCTAACAGTTTTACTGATGTTTCATTGTTGGACATAGACCCTCATTGTATCATATACTTACAGTATTTCAACTTATAGTTGTATGCTATATATCTTCCTTGTCAACACGAGTGACAGTCATTCGTGCTATTCTTCGGGAAAAATTAACAACGCATTGTTTATATATCAAAAAAACACTATTCATAGCTAAATAGACCGTTTAAGCACCACCTTAAAGTATTCGTAATAAAAATACCGATAAGAAGTGTAGATGTTAGAAGAAAACTAACTCAGGCTATTTATTTGCGCACACATCAACGCCCCCACATACCCCTTGCGCGGAGGTTGTGCCTTCGCATATACTGATACTCACCAATGACACAGGGCACCACTTCCGATACCACGCACTCCAAAAAAACAAAGGTGTCCAAAAAGTCCGACACCGCACAAGCGCTCAATGAGCCCCTCATTACGGTGCACAACCCCTTCCGGTATATCTTTTTGTGGCTTGAAGATATCAAAAATTGGATCAAAAAAGACTCAAATGGAGAGATTCGCATCCATATCCCATTCAAATGGTTTGTGACGGCACTACTTGTATTTACTGTTGGCGGTGCCATCCCGGCATATTGGCAGGGAAAAGCGGTGGAGTATGCGGGGTGGATTGCGCGCCCGACCCCCACACCGGTAGTGATTGTCCAGCCCACACCCACCGTTGCTCCTGTATTGGTGACACGCATGGGAGTGATAAAAGCTACCTATCAGGTTAAAGATTTGCTCCCCACACAAACGCCGACTCCGGCCGATGCATCCTCACCATCAGCGCTCACCACATCACAGACATCACCCCCAGCATCTCCCGCACGCTACGTGCTTATGACAGATACATATAAGCTCATTTACTTGCTCGTTCCTGAGGAAGTGTCTTTGCAAAGATTTATTGGATACAAGGCGTTAGTCACCGGGTATTACACCGCATCTAGCAATACCATTTCGGTGCAGAGCGCACAAGATATTGAGGTCGTGTATTAATAGTTTTATCACCGTATGCAATTTAAGCTATTCGCACTCTATCGCATATCCCGCCTAATCTTTCCTCTGCATTGGCTGGCATCTTTTGGCATATCGGCAAGCACATGGGTGGTGACACGAAACGTGACCGAGCAGATTTCAATGACCATACTTACCTATCAATACAAAGGGTGGCCGTATCCGTGGGCAGTGACCAATGCTGCAGGCACCGGTTTTGTGATACGGCAAACCGATTTTATGGTCAATCTTTTCATCTGGTTTGTTATCACTGCGATAGCGCTTGAGATAATCTTGCGCCTCAAAAACTTCACACAGAAACAACCGTGACTTTGGCAAAGAAAGCGGTTTCTGCTATACGTATCTGTGTCGATTTTTTATGATACGCGTTGTCTTCTCTAAATAGAGATATACAATGAGCTTTCTCTATGCATACACTTTCCGCAGATCAAAAACTATCCCTCGATGCAATTTTGAATTGGTTTCAAAATGAAAAAGAACACAAGCAATATATTAGTTTGGGGGGCTATGCCGGAACGGGGAAAACAACACTCATAGCGCTCATACGAAACAAACTACATACCATTGATCCCAACGTGAAGGTTGGATTTGCAAGCTATACCGGAAAAGCGGCACGAGTCTTGCGCACTAAGCTCATACAACAACAGGTGGTGCTTCCGCAAGATACGGTGGGCACCATCCACTCACTTATTTACTCACCGATTGTCAATGAGCGAAAAGAAATAGTGGGATGGAAACAAAAAGAAAGTATTGATCGAACGCTTATCATAATTGATGAGGCATCCATGGTGGATGAGGTGATATGGGGAAATCTGCGCTCATATGGCATACCTATTATCGTGGTAGGGGATCATGGGCAACTTCCCCCCATCAAGGGATCATTCAACCTTATTGAGGAACCTCAGCTGACCCTTGATGAAATACATAGGCAGGCCCGCATGAACCCAATCATTGGCCTCTCAATACAAGCACGAGAACATGGGTGTATAAAGTTTAACACCTATTCTGACACCGTCATCAAATATGATATGGCTTCGCATGAAGCACAAGAGGCAATGCAAGAACTCCTAAACTCCGTACATACGGATACCCTTGTGCTTTGTGGATACAACAGCACACGCATTAAGCTCAACACGCACATACGAGGTGCACTTGGATTTGAAACTGCAGAACCTTCACCTGGCGACCGGGTTATATGCTTGCGCAATAATCATAAAAAACACATTTTTAATGGGATGCTTGGAACACTTCAATCTATTAAAAGGGTTGATGATGCGTGGTATATGGCGGAGATTATTATGGATGATGAGGAGGATGTGTATAAGGACCTTATATCAATTGCCCAATTCAATGCGCCAACCGCGATGAATTTTACCGATAAACGATCACAAATTATGCGCGGAGATTTGTTTGATTTTGGTTATGCACTTACGGTTCATAAAGCACAGGGGAGCCAAGCAAAACGGGTGATTCTTTTTGAAGAGCGGTTTAAGAAAATGAATGATGATGAATGGAAACGGTGGTTGTACACTGCGATAACTCGCGCAGAGGAGGAGCTGTATATATTTGGGAGAGATACTTCACCTAATTCTGATTAGAGTAAATACGCACGATGATATTAGTGTTCAACATAAACGAATGCACATTCACAATGCGCACGGTTTATATATGGTTCCCCATTCGTCAAGCTCAGGGTGACGATTTAAAGAGAATGAATGTTTATCTCCTTTGTCGGCACTTACTCACTTCGTTTTTGTAAAAACTTCCGCATATTGCGGGGAGATTTTGAATGACCACCTGGAGCTATACGGTGAACGACAGCTGTTGGCATCTCCCACACAGGAGTACCGGGAGCTATATACGTTTCTGAGCCTCCCATAGTTGCATTATGAGCGTTTCCATCTTGACCAATACGTGCCGCATCGGTCATGCCGCACGATGGCATACCCTCAGAGCCATAGATCTGCAATATTCTTAAGCGATGCTTTGCTTCTTGATTTCCCATATACAGTAATGTGTTATCACAGGGCATCTTACTATCAAAACGGGCTATGTCAAGAGTCCCCAATACATAATTATCTTAATTCTTCGTGATCGTGTGAGGGTAATATTGACGATGCAAGATAAAATGAGAGATTGCTTGACATTCGTTTGCGTCATTGTTATGCTCCTTATGGCAGGTATGAAGTATCGTTAGAAAAAATTAAAAGCGCAATGTCCCCCCTCACCAGTTTGGTGAGTGAGGAATACGAGGAAGAGGGCCCCCCTCACCACATATGGTGAGGGGGGAGTCGGACCTTGCTGAGTTGTCCTTCGCCAGGCTCCCCGATACAATCGGGACAGGCAGGATGACATCATGCAAGAGTAGCGGAAACCCTCAGGTGTGATGGCACACCTTCAAGTAATCATTCAACACTGGTTCGCAAGAACCAGCACAAAGATGTTTGCCCGCCATGTACTTCAGCATACTCTGCTATGCGCGTAATATTACGCGTTTCTTACCAATCATTTCTTTTTTCTTATGTGTGGGATTTTTGGATACAAGGGCCCCAACGCTAAGGCAGGGCAGATTGTGCTTGAGGGATTGAAGCGACTGGATTATCGGGGATATGACTCGTGGGGTGTTGCGGTGCAATGCTTGGATAATATATGGCTTCGAAAAGATATCGGTAAAATCAGTGACGTTGACCACATTGCTGATATGCCAGATGCGCACACGGCAATCGCCCATACCCGATGGGCAACCACAGGTGGTGTGACGCGCGCCAATGCACACCCACATGCAAGCACTGACGGCTCATTTGTGCTCGCTCAAAACGGAATTGTTGAAAATTTCTCAGAACTTAAACAGGGCCTTCTGACAAAAGGATATACATTTGTCAGCGAAACTGACACAGAGGTGATTGTACGATTGATTGAAGAAGAGCTGAAACTAAATACAGACTTCGTGAGCGCTATACGCCATGCATTTTCAAAGCTTACCGGCAGAAACACAATTATCGTGCTTACCAAATCCGGGGAGATATATGCGGCTCGCAATGGTTCACCGCTTGTTGTAGGAGTTAATACACAAACCAATGAGGTGTATTTGTCTTCAGACACCCTTTCATTTGCACCATATGCAGATCAGATGATTGTAGTTGATAATGGCCAAATGGTGAAAGTAGACAATACAAATACTATTACCATGTTTACCTTAGCTACCGGTGAGGTTTTTGAGTATACACTGGAAGCGATGACGGTGAAGGCCGATAAAATCGACAAGGAAGGATATGACCATTTTATGATGAAAGAGATTCATGAAACGCCCTATGTGCTTAGACAAATTGTTGCGCAAGATGCTCAAAGTCTTCAGGCATTTGCCCATGCACTTCAACGTGCGCATCGAGTGTATGTTATTGGGTCTGGCACTGCCGGCATTGCCTCATATCAAATCGCATTCTACTTGCGTTTGTATGGAAAGCTTGATGCGGTAAGCCTTATTGGTGCAGACGTCCAGAGTTATTATGAAATCTTTCAGCCTGACGATATTATTCTCGCCCCATCACAAAGTGGGGAGACCGCAGATGTGATAGAGGTGCTTGAACATGCAAAAGAGAAGGGAGTACAAATAGGTTCCATCATCAACATGCCCGGCTCTATTATGACGCGCATGTCTGACTATCCATTCATGTGTAATGCGGGCCCGGAGATTTGTGTGATGTCAACAAAAGTGTTTACCTCACAAATCGCATGGGGGTATCTTCTTGCAAAAACAGTGCAAGGAAAATATGAAGAAGGAATACAGAACCTGCAGACTCTATCAGTTATTGTCCAAAGATATCTGGATAACCAAAATAATCACAAAGCACTGAAAGCACTTGCAAACTACCTCTCAAAAAAAGAACATATATTCCTGCTGGGCAAATATCAGAACTTTGCCATTATGCAGGAAGGAATGGTGAAGATAATTGAGGCGTCGTACAAACATGCTCATGCCATACCGGCAGGTGATCTCAAACACTATGCCATTACGTTGATGGAGCAGGGGATACCCGTGATTGTCGCGGTGTCTGACGATGTGGTCAAAAATGATGTAATTACTGCAATCAATGAAGTGCGCCTGCGAGGTGCGTATGTCATCGCCATAGCACACAAGCAGGAAGATTATTATGATTATTACATCCCCACCGAAGATGCAGGAGAAACCGATGCGATTGGCACCATCATTCCGCTTCAACTTACGGCGTACTATCTCGCGTTAAAGTTGGGAAACAACATCGATAAGCCGCGAAACATCGCCAAAAGCGTGACCGTAAAGTGAGGGTGATTATTCACAGTTCATACTCGTCCGACAAGATGCTTGGGCTTCAGTTGGCAAGCTGTCACACAGAGAACATGCGCCCATATCTGAGCTTTCATCTTCCGTGGGCTGTGTAACTGCTGGCATGGTGCCCAAATCCTTCATCATATTCGATACATCAGTAAATTGAATATCAGTGGGGGGGACAAATGTGTTTGCATCCGCGATCCACACTTTACAGCGATAATCGGTTTTCTTGTTCATTTGCGCCATTTGCGGATTATCTTCCACCGCTTCTTCACCCATATTTTGAATATCTTCAGTCATCGCGAATTTAACTCCTGTTTTTGAGACATCATCCCACGTGTAGGCAAATATACCATCGTTAATCATATGTCCTGAGCTTTGAGTACCTTCTGAATTGGTGAGGGTGAATGAGCTTCGTATTTTGCCATTTGCCACATATGTTGTACCCTCTGTTTTTCCCATTGCTTCATCCGCATATGCAAAGGTACATTGCTGGCTTATTGTTTGAGTCATCAAATCTTTGAGTGATGAGAATACTGTTTGCTCTTGCGTATTGGTATCCACCGCAACAGGTTCTTGTGGGGAGGTGTCATTCACTGATGTCTGGGGGTTCATTACTGTCCAATATGCCAATACACCAACGATTACGATTGCTGCGAATGTTAGGGGGACTATGAGTTTTTTCATATGCACGCATTATACTCCTCAATCACACTTTGTGTGAATCCTTGTCGGGTTTTGTACCCATAATCCCATGTGTGGAGTAACTTTAAGTACAATACCCACTATATATGCGTCATATGCGTCGATTAATTAGTCGCCACTCATGGGTCGTGGTGCTGTGTGTACTGCTTTTGGTGTATGCACATTCCGCCTATGAACAAATGCATGTGAAGAATCTCCCCCCATCTTCATCGACCATACCGCCCACACCCATCTCAACTCAAGGAGCCAAAGCGCCTACTGTTGCACTTATTAACGAAACATCAGCATATGACCAGGCGGAGTCTGAAACGGATGATGGTGCAATGCCATCTCTTACACCTGCATATATCGTGCGTGTTGTTGACGGCGATACCATACGCGTACGTATTGAAGAAAAAGAATACACCGTGCGCCTTATCGGCATGGATGCACCCGAAAGCGTCGACCCGCGCAAGCCGGTGCAATGTTTTGGAAAAGAAGCTTCCGTCGTGCTTGCAGAGCTTATCGGCGGTAAGCAGGTTTGGCTTGCACCAGATGATACGCAAGATGAAAAAGACCGATATGGCAGATTATTGCGCTATGTGTATCTTGACGATGATACAAACGTCGCCGAATACATGATAAGAAACGGCTTCGCATTTGAATATACCTACCGGGAGCCATACCGGTATCAAAAATTATTTAGGCAGGCTCAAGCGTCTGCAGAATATGAAGCAGTAGGCCTCTGGGCGCCCGATGCATGCAGTCAGCTTGAAAAGCCGGAGGAATGAAGTGCTGGCGCTACAGTGATAAAAGTCTATTTATCTCCGGCCGGTTGAACCCCACCACAACTTCATCATCAATCCACAGCTGAGGCACCCCCATTTGTCCTGACTTTTCAACCATCTTCATCGCTTGAGATTGATCTTGTGCGACATCAACATCTTTGAATGCAACATTTTTTTGGCGCAAATAGTCTTTCACCATGTGACAATAGGGACATGTTGGAGTAGAGAAGACCGTGACATTATGCTTCTTTTGATCCACGCTTTGTGCAGGAGATAAAACTGATTTAATGATGTTTTGATATTCTTGCACCGTCTTAATGCCCATAAGCGTCTCAACGGCAACTCCTTTTTGAAATATGATAACGGTAGGCAAGCCCTTCATTTGATAATATGCAGTAAATGACCGATTTTTATCCAAGTCAAGCTTCAAAAACTGCACAGGCTCCCTCTTAAATTGCTCACTGAGTTTATCTGTGATATGTGCTATCTGTTTGCACGGCTCGCACCACTCTGTTTCAACAACTAAAAATGTAACTCCTTCAAATGCGACCACATCGTGTTTGAACGAATCTAACGTGATTTCTTTCATGTGATTTGTGAATAATTGGTAATAAATTTACTAAGCGACTGATGCGTGTGGTTAAGCGCCGTAGCCCATGCAGCAAGGTGCGCTTTGCCCTTCGGCGTGATGGCATACATCATACGAGCAGGGCCCAACGTACTTTCATGTTTCTTTTGTTTAATGTATCCGGCCAACTTCATACGCGCAAGTGAACGATATAAATTGCCTATATTCACACTGCAATGACAATCTTGAGTGAGTTTTCTCTGGAGCTCATACCCGTAGCTTGGCGATTGCGCCAATAAAAGCAGGGTGCAGGGTTCAAAGAAATTTTCAAGTACGGCGAGAGAACAATGTTTTCTCATAATCTATATGTAAGTTTAATATAGCTTATGAGTAATGTCAAGCATATCCCTCTTGAAAATAAGACATTGTGCAATTACGATACATATATCTGGAAGACAATTCACGAGATTGTATTCGAAGATTGCGCCCGGCCTACGCATACGAAACCACACATCCTCGTTCGTTTGTTATTAATAGAGTCCCTCCAGAATACTCTGGAACAGTTTTTACCCAAAGAGAAATTGAGGCAAGGCATGTGGCTCCACATGCGAGAAACTTACGCGAGATCAGCAGAGATGGCCCAACAACTCACGAAGGTCGAAAATGTACTTTAAATCATCTACTCGAACACTTTGCCTCACGAGGAATGAACGCAATGTTTTCTCAAATGAGTTGGCCTCATGGTCATGTTCTAGCATGTAAACTCGCCCCCAGAGACATGGAAATCGGATCAGTATTCCATGATGAGGATGGAGCTGATGTTTTACTTTCTCATGGAGTAGGGCATGACCAAAGTCCACCAATCATGTGCGGTATCGATATAAAATCACAAGCGAGACACGATCATCGAATACGACCAACATATTCTATAAGACTGGGAGGACCTGTATTTGATATTTATGCTGGTTCATGGCCCTTGACCCCAGATACATCTTATACACTTCACGATGCTATACAATGCGGTGCTCGCAGTAATGAATCTTGCAGAAATTTTCTGAGCTTCATGGAACGTAATATAGGTGCGTTTGGCAGATTTATGACACATCGCTTCGCAAGCAGGCTATTTGAATATGAAGCTGTTTTAGCTGCACAAAGCCATGTGATGAAATGCAAGCCAGAGATAGCATCAATGTACCCAAGACAACAAGATGCATTACAAGAGCTTATGACTCATGTGAGTGCGGTCAATGGGGTGTTTCGGGATAATGGCTTTATCCCACATAGACAACCTCGATACATGCAAAATCAATATGCACATTTAGCATTCCTCCCACAAACACCTCTTCCATAGTGCACAACCTCACATTATGGTGACCATTACCTCTCGGGGTGGTTTTTGATAAAACCATAGAGTAGAATGAGCCTGTTTCATTTGTCATACACTTCATGAAGTCTAATAACAAATTTAAGCTATTGCACACCCACTTTGATTGGATACTCATTGCAATCTGCATCCTGGCATACACTGTTGTATTTAGCTATTTTTCTATTCTGCGACACAATGCGTTTGCTTCAGGATATGACCTGGCAAACATGGATCAAACCATATGGAACTCCCTGCAGGGGAGGTTCTTCTCGTTTTCTCAATATGGAGCAACCATGACTCGATTTACCACGCATGCAGATGTCATATTGGTTTTGCTGGCGCCACTCTATCTGATATGGGACAACGTGCGCATGCTTCTGATATTTCAATCTTTTGTCTTGGCACTGGGCGCAATACCAACCTACCTAATTGGTAAGCTCATTCTGCGCAGCAAGCCGCTCGCTTTCTTGGTGGTAGTAATATATTTGCTGAACCCCGGTATGCAATGGACAAACATATACGACTTCCATGCAGTCTCAATGGCCATACCCCTGCTTCTATTGGTGTTTTATTTTGGATATACCGGCAAGTGGCGATGGTATCTTATTGCAGCACTATTTGCCGCACTCACCAAAGAGCAGGTGCCTCTGACTATTGGTTCAATCGGCATTGCGCTTGCCCTGTTGAAAAGAGGTAAGGCCGTATTCATTGGGCCCGTCACATTGCTTATTGGTATTGTGTATTCACTCAGCGTCATTCTTGTGGTGATACCGTATTTTGAGGTGGATGGCATGTATAAGTACGCCCCTTGGTATGATGGGGTAATTCAACGAATAAAAGAAAGCAAGTTAATTGATGTGCCCGGAGAGCTTATCCGCAATTATGTGATGAGCCCGGATGCACTCGCATACTACCGATTGCTTTTGAGACCATTTGGATTATTGCCTCTTTTTGGTTTGCCCATATTCCTTATCATCGCAGGCCCTGAACTGAGCATTATCTTATTAAGTTATCATGCACAGATGCGCTCCATAATGCTTCATTATGACAGCGTCCTGGTACCTGGCCTGGTGATATCCAGCATATATGGCATTCATTGGACGCAGCTACTTATCTATCGACTTATCGCTCATGAAAAAACGCGTAGTGTGCTGTTTGGATTATTTCTTTTTTCGGCTTCTGCATTGATACTACGTTTTAGCTATTTCCATACTCCAACTCCCGTTAGCCCCACTTGTTGGTGTCGTATGTATGACGTGAGTGAAGCCGACAAGGCATTTGCAAAACTCCTTGAGACTATTCCTCAACATGCTTCGGTGACTGCATCACCCGAAATACGCCCACACATCACCCATAGGCGGCTCGCCTACACAATGCCTGATGCAACCTCGTCTGCCGACTTTATCGCGATTATTGATCAAAACAGATTGCCCGGAGATTACAATCCCAAAGGATTTGAGCTGGAGCTTATGGCGGTGCTTGACACCAGTGAACAGCATGAGCTGGTTAAGCGGATCGGCCACTTTTCACTCTATCAGCGCACTCGTTGAGACTCATGTGGTATCATGGGTTTCCATTATCATAAAACACTGTTTAGTTATCCTATGAACACACCATCAATCATTTTTTATGGAGCAGATTGGTGCTCTGATTGCCGCAGATCCAAGGCTTTGCTTGATACACATCAAATCGCATATGACTATAAAGACATTGATGCAGACCCGCAACATGCAGCATATGTAGAACATATCAATAAAGGGCAGCGACGAATTCCCACTATCGTGTTTAGCGATGGTGCCATTTTGGTTGAACCGTCCGATGAAGAGCTCGCTCAAAAGCTCGGAATCGCTTCAACCAAGGTTGACAAAACACACGTGGATCTGGCGATTGTGGGGGGTGGGCCTGCCGGCCTTACCGCCGCAATTTATGCCACGCGTGAGGGGCTCAAGACTGCCATTTTTGAAAAAAAGGTGACCGGAGGGCAAGCTGCAACTACTGATTTTGTCGAAAACTATCCCGGATTTCCCGAGGGCATTAGCGGGTTTGAGCTTTCTCAGAAGATGTTTGCGCAGGCAGAGCGCTTTAATGCTCAGCTTATATCCGCACAAGTACAAAACATACATAATGAAGGTGAATACAAAAGAATTGAAACCGACGATGGGGCGTATTTCGCTAAAGCAGTAATCATCACGGTGGGATCGGAATACAAACACACCGGAGCCAAGGGGGAGGATGCGTTGATAAGCCGTGGCATTCATTACTGTGCGACGTGCGATGGGCCCTTTTATAAAGGGAAAAAAGTTGCAGTGATTGGAGCGGGTAACTCTGCGCTCCAAGAAGGTTTGTTTCTAGCGAAGTTTGTGTCACATATCACGTTTATCGTGCGCAGTGATGTGGTGCGTGCCAGTGATGTGCTCAAACAAAAAGTGCTCGCAGACCCTTCCAAATTTATCATTGCCTACCACACCAAAGTCAAAGAATTTGTAGGAGAAAAACGGCTTGAGAAGATGCTTTTGGAAAACACGACAACAGGCACTGTGTCAGAGATGCCCATTGATGGGGTGTTTGTGTTTATTGGCCTGGTGCCACAAACGGCATTTCTCAAAGACATCGTGGCGCTGGATGAGCGAGGATTTGTGAAAACGAATGAACACCTGGAAACGAGTATGCCGGGAGTATTTGCAGCGGGTGACTGCCGTGAAGGCGCAATCGCCCAAATCGCATGGGCAGTGGGGGATGGGGCAAAAGCCGCCATCCATGTGCGGGAGTATTTGCAGAGGGTATAACCAGTTCTCGACTACGCTTCGCTTCGCTCGAACAATAACCTTTGCCCTTTAGGCTGATCGATAAATGAGCTCAATCGGACTCGTAGGCGATTGTATAAGCAGGAATGCCTAGTTTTTGTGCCATTCGTTGCTCCTCCGCTATATCTCTAAAAACTGGAACCATTGTTGCTCGCGCATTGGTGTGCACCCCTTGGAAACTGGTGGCGAAGTCTCTAACCACCTCATCGTCTCTCCCATGCAACACTAAGACATCAAAACCAAGTGTGGTAGAGCCTGATGAGCTTGGACTAACTATTTCTACAGTGACGCTACCCTCAGGGTGTGTCTCATCTCTTTGTAGCTGTTCAGCCATCCTTTTCAGCTCTTTATTATTCACTCTGCCAACGGGCAACACCCCAATTGCTCCTTCTGTATTTTCTGGATCTTTTTCTCGGACTCTCCTTGTAGCAATTGCCTGCATCTCCGCCACAAAATTCCTTTCTGGAGATATGTCAACTACATTCGCACCATAAGATCTTCCTAAACCCACTACCTCAGCAATCGGATCTTTATAAGAACTTTCATAGTGAAACAGAGGGGGAAAGCCCAATTCTAATGTCTTTCCTTTCCAAAAACCTACTTGAAGTCCATCCATTTCGTCTAACATCGCAACCACATGGTATGGTTGTAACATTCTTTTTTCCAACGATCCAAAAAGCTCTCGCCCAGGTTTCTGAGGTAAAGCCACCACAGTACCCGCTCTATCCAAGCCTATGTGCCTACACCATGCATGTCTCTTACCGGGCACACGTTCATCAAGTTCATCTAATCTTGTCCTATATCCATATGGAAATTTAGGTATAACACATGGAGGTTCGTCACTATTTTTATAACTCTTTCTGGGGTTAACATATATTGAACCATACATTGGTTCTTTGGATGCATGTGTGTCCGCGTAGTTTTCAGCGATAGCAGGATGCGCAAAAACTACGCGTTTAACTGGATATATCGGTGAAACCGGAATATCTCCTTTCACTAATCTTTTATCATACGTATCAAACCATTGACGTATACCTGAAACTATGCCGCCGCCAAATAAAAGAACTGTGGATATAAAAGCATTTATTGCTTCTGCTGTTGCTATGGGCACTGGTCCAGTACGCTGATCGAGAGTTATCGCAATCGACGCTGTCTTTGTCAACCAACGTATTGTTTCTGCTGATATTTCACTCAAGCCTCTAGGCATCTGATTTCCCCAATATGAACCCGCCTGTATAAGATCTTCATACATTTGACTGGTGGGGTCTGCTAGACTGGCATCTATTCTTGCCATGGTGGGGCCTAATATTGCTGCAGCTAGACCAAACTTAAAAACTGGCGTTCTATGTAAGAATGTCTCTGCCTGCCATGCACTAAGTCGTGCTCCATCTATGGAAGGTATGATTTGCGGTCTAACCGGTGTGGTGGGTACAAGCGTTATGGGGTCTATTTCCCAGTTATGGGCCATAATAGGCCATTATACCATCAGACTCACACCTAACATGTAGGTGCAATGCATATTGCATTAGCTTATCCTTATTACCATTTTCGGAAGATAAGTAGCTCATATTTAGCTCTATCATCACATAAAATCAGCAAATGCTTCTTCGAACGCAGTACGCAGAGAGTGTATCGAGCGCTGATTTGTTTGAGCGTAAGTAGATCATGGGTAAGGGATGCCAAAGCAGCAATATATTTGATATCGATAAAGAAAATTTTCAGAATCGATTATTTGGCTTTCAAGCCTTTAAAAAAAAGATGATACTCTAAGGAACAAACTTAAAATGGCAAAGAGCTCTGCTGAGGAAACGGAAGAACATAGATATGTAAGAATCAAATAGAGAGAGGAGTTGTAAAATCGCTTTTCGGCGAACGATTAATAGTATACTACCAATATGAACCCACTCATCTCACTCAATTTCACATCCATACTACTCAATTCTGACATGATCAAACTTTATTTCTTCATGTTAGTTATTGTTGTGGTTGCCGTGTTCCTCCGTATAGCGAAAAAAAATCTTCAAATAAGACTCACTTTGCCCTTATCGAAGGAATATGACTATGTGCGAAAAAAGTTCTTTATGTCAGCCCCAGAACACGAATTATTTGATTTGCTGTATCATGCAGTAGGGAGTAAGTATCGGATATTTGCACAGGTACATCTCCCTACGATTATTGATCATAAGATTACAGGGCAAGATTGGAGAGGGGCATTTCGGCATATTGACGAAAAATCGGTAGACTTTGTGTTGTGTGACAAAAACTATATTGCACCGCTACTTGCAATAGAACTTGATGATAGTTCGCACGAACGAGAAGATCGTCGAGAGCGCGATAGTATTATTGAAAATATTCTTTCACAAGCAGGCCTTCCTTTGTTGCGTGTCCGAAAAGGCCACGGGTATGACATGAAACGACTCACTGCGGAGATTGAGGAAATGATAACTGCTCATAATTGATTATGTCAAAATCAGTAGAAATAGCCTTTCTTTTCGGACCAAAGGAGTAAAGTGACATATGAACTTCCTACGTTAAGTTATTAAAGGTGCCTCTTTGAAATAAGGGGACTCCCGCGTCGTCTGTTGCGTTGAATAAAGTGGTGGCAAATTTTCCTGCATCGTAGCGAGCGGGTTGACCATCATCACCAAAATACTGAGCCGTGCATTTTCCATACGTGGGGGGTGAGGTGCTCCCGCCGTCTTTCACTCTTCCACCATCAGGCATACGCAACCTTCGAACCACGTTCACAGGACTATCTCTATCGACCAGAACACCAGGTTCAGGGCGAAACCATTTGCAATTTCCACAAGTTCTTTCCATGTGGGTAATTATATCACTAATACGTGAATTTATGTTTTTTGCCCTGTCATATCGATAAGCATATTCAGTATCCTACGGTCAAGGTTGCACAGGTGCATACAATCTTAAAAGAGACAAAGAAGGCGTGTCTCGCGTACACACTAAACCTCTTCACCTTTCTGTCATCATAGGTTGAGGGATAATAAATACAGATGAAGCTTTTGTTCGATTATCAATCGATACTATTTTTGTATTTCCGCAGGAATCGCATACTTTGGATATACCCTCCCTATAACATTTCCTGATGCTGCATCTGTTTCAATCATAACGAATACTTGTGGACCATATGTACGTACCATAAAATCCCATTGTCGTAGATTTGCAACGCACTCCCATGAGTCTATGTCACTATGTGGATTCTTCGTCGGATCATTCCACCACTGTATAATTCTGTTGAATGATTGTATAAACCTCAAAGCGAACTCTCTTTCTCTGCCTTCTACTGCAGCATACATCCCGTCTGGAGTGAAATGTAGTTGCCAAGAGTGATCTTGCAGTTGCCGAATCAAATAGAGATCTTGACCAACGGTGAGTTCAAGTGGGAGTATTTCATCTCCTGGATTGTATCCAACTTCTATATCCATATGAAAGAAATTATATACTATCGCACTTCACTTAACCATCCTATGAGGTTGCACTTTTCATCTCACTCCATTATCCCATGAGGGCTGTACTCGGGCTCGTAAATGCTGCTAACACAAGTAAAACGACTGATTAATCTGCGTTACCACAGCTCAAATCGCGTGGGCAGTGGGGGATGGGGCAAAAGCCGCCATTCACGTACGGGATTATTTGTAGAAAAAATTGGAATTGCGTATTATCGCATAGATTAATATTATCTGATATACTATAGGACATTATTATGCGACCAGAGATGCTTCAAGCTATGCGAAAAATATACGCTTCAAATGACGCGGATGGTTTTTCGTGGGATGTTGCATATGGAACTGAACACAAAAATGCACACGCTGGCTATCCTACTGATTCCCATTCTCGATATAATCGTGCCACATTCGGCCCAGATGATATCCGAGACGATAGTCATAGCATAACTAATACAGGTCTCTACGAAGCATTAAGACCACACATGCCTTCCGTTAAGTCATCTCTTGCATCTGCTCGATCAAACATGCTGGAAATTGACATTGGTCACATAGCAACCTGGGACGAAGTGCTCCACGTTTTCGATGCTGGTCAATTCTTGGCACCCTATCTTGTATCACACCGCAGAGTTGATCCAAACAGATTGCCACATGCATATCTCGTACTTGCAAAGGCGTCAACCGGTATGGTTACTGGCTTACGACACATGCTCAAAACAGTTTTCAATAGGCATATTCAGAAGTTAGATCAGGTTTTTGACGATGAACAAGTAGCACAAATGAAGCAAATTATAATACGAAGTGACGCCACACCTATGGCAAACTATGTTAATGCAGATAAAAGAGGAGAGAGGCCCATTCGTAGAGTATGTCCCGCACCCTGGGGTATGATTTCAGGAATACTAGATGTCGCCCGAAGTGGTAAGCCTCATATCACGCACACTGACCTTTTTACTGAGTCTTTAGGCATAGATGGATGGGACGATTTTCGAAATTATACCGCAACTCATCACCGAGAAAGACTTGTGGATCTGTATGGTAAAAATACTGTTCTTCAACGTGAACTGTGATTTTCTTCCATCAAACCTTAGCACTTGGCAATAATCCCCACCTCTCTTTTTGCTATAATGAGCCGTTACCATTCCTTTTGCAGTATGAATAAAAAAATCATTTGGCTAGTCGTACCAATCGTCATTATCTTCTTCATCGTTTCCTGGTTGGTTGGACAATACAACTCGTTTGTGGGGCTGGATCAAAATGTTGCTAATCAATGGGCACAGGTTGAGACCCAATACCAACGGCGCTTTGACCTTATTCCAAATCTGGTAAATTCAGTAAAAGGTTTCCTCGCCCAAGAACAGGAAGTATTTGGGGCAATAGCTGAGGCACGCACCCGTTATTCTGGAGCACAAACAGTAGACGAGAAGGCCTCTGCTGCCTCATCGCTTGAGGGAGCATTTGGCAGATTGCTGGTCATCATAGAAAATTACCCCGAACTCAAATCCAACGAAACGGTCGCTCAACTTATGGATGAGCTGGCAGGCACTGAAAACAGAATATCGGTGGAGCGACGCAGATATAACGATATGGTGCGGGACTTCAATGTGGTGGTGACAAGAATTCCGGGAAGATTCCTCGCCGGAATGTTTGGATTTACACCCAAACAATATTTTGAAGCAGTCACCGCAGCAGAAGCTGCACCCACTGTAGATTTAGATCTGGAGTAGCGGTAAGTAACATCGGACAATGGAGTGTTTGATGACTCGTATGTCCATGGTTTTTACGACGCCCTATGACCCCATTATTTCTTACACAACAAAGACACCGCCTCCTCTATGGCTTCTCAATTCTATTTGCTTTCTGTACTCTGCACTTTGTACTCTGTGCTAGCCTGGTTTCCGCCGCCTTAAGCCTTCCAGAGCCTCGCGGATATGTGAATGATTATGCACAAATATTGAACAGTAATGCTGTTTCCGCTCTAGAAAATAAGCTGAGCGCGTTCAACAAATCAACAACCAATCAAATTGTGGTGGTGACGGTGCCAGACTTACAAGATACTACGCTCGAGGATTTCGCAACGCGCCTCTTCGAGAAGTGGAAAATTGGAACGAAGGAGAAAGACAACGGAGTTTTGCTCCTTGTCGCACAAAAAGAGCGCGAAGTGCGTATTGAGGTGGGATACGGGCTTGAGCCGGTGCTCAATGACGCAAAAGCCGGAAGAATCATTCGCGATATCATTATTCCTGAGTTTAAGGCAGGAAACTATGACGCAGGAGTGACAAAAGGATCAGACGCAATAGTCCAAATTGTAGGGGGAGATGACAGTGTATTACCCGCGACATCCTCAGACTCCCAAGAAGATGGCCTCGTATTTCCACTAATGGTGATATTTTTCTTTGCAAGTGGAATACTCCAATATTTGTTTGCCTTTCTGGCGCGATCTAAATCGGCAATGCCTGGGGGGATAATCGGCGTTGTGCTGGGCATCATCATAAGTGCACTTTTAGCATTTCCACTTTTTGGGTTCATCGCAACTCCCTTCGCACTCGGAGTATTCGGATATTTACTTGATGCGGCACTATCCAAAAACTACCAAACGCGAAAAGGCCTGGGCCTTCCAACTGCATGGCATCAATCCGGTGGGGGATTCTTTGGCGGGGGAGGGCGAAGCAGTGGGGGAGGATTTGGCGGCTTTGGCGGGGGCAGAAGTGGAGGAGGCGGGGGAAGTGGCAGGTGGTGAGGAAACAGGTAATACATCTTTGGATTTAAGTACAATAAGCATTTGTATTCGTGTGCATTAGAAGAAATATATTCTATTTCAGACATTATCAATTCATGCAAAATTTATGGTAAGCACTAAGCAAAAGCAAGGCGAGGAAACATTTCGGGTGAAGGGAGAGGATGTTGTCAAAAAAATTAAGGCGATCGTTCGTGAGGGCAATGCACGTAGAATAATCGTTCAGAATAAAAACGGAAGAAATCTTATCGACATTCCGCTCACCATCGGTGTCGTTGGCATAGCATTTGCCCCCGTCCTCGCCACAGTGGGAGTAATCACTGCGCTTGTAAGCGAGTGTAATATCGTGGTAGAAAAGAACAAATAATTTACGAGTTTGCGCCTATTGCCTCTGATATGTGCGTGTATCCATCGCGCTTGAGGAGTTCTTCGAGTCCCATGTTTATCTGCGCGACCAGTTGTGGGCCCTGATATATCATGCCGGTAATAAGCTGAAGAAGTGATGCCCCCAGCTTAATCTTAGTATACGCATCTTCTGCAGAGAATATCCCACCACAACCGACAATTACGAATCTATCTTTATATTGTCGATACGCCAATCGAATAAGCTCATTTGACCGCTCATACGTCGGTTTGCCACTAAAGTTTCCTTTTCCAACTGACACAATTTCTGCAGAATCGAAACAGGGATTTTGTCGATCTTTTTGGAGATTGCCAAATATCACCCCTTTGGGCGAGTACTTTGCAATCACTGCAAGCATAGCTTCAACCTCGCTATTGGGTTTTTCAATCGGCATTTTCACAAACACCGGTCGCCTCAGTGAAAGCTCATCAACTGCAATCAGTAATTCTTCCAAATGTGCAGGCGTATAGAATTCAACATCACCTTTTAAATTTGGACAGCTAATATTCAATTCATAATATGAGTGGGGAAGAGCAGACTGCTCAAACTTGGTAAACGCAAAAACGATATCCTCAACACTCTTTTTTTGAGTATTCAGTTCTAATGAATTTGTCCTTCCAATACTAATTCCATAGGGTATCGAGTTACACACACCTTGAAGGTGTGTGTGATGTTTTAGTTTTCCTAAACGCATAATCGTGGCATCGGCTCCTAAGTTTTTGAAGCCTTTGTTTACGAGAAGCGCGCGTGATTTGGGCAGTCGCCCCAACATGGGGCGCATGTTGCCTTCATAGGCACCATTTGTGATAGTACCCACCGTTTGCCATCCAAACCCCCATACATCGAGTGATCTGGTCAACATGGCTTCATAATCAAATCCTGCTGCAAGACCAATGGGGTGATGAAATGGAATGCCCACGATGGTTTGAGTGAGCGCTGGTTGTTTCGATGAAACGAGGCTTCTTACCACTTTTCGTACAATAGCATTACCACCAAATCGCTGGCCCAAAGCTATCATTGTGACATGCACTTTTTCGGCATCAAAAAGAAATAGAAACGGCTTCACGATAGTACGATACATATGCCCAAAGAGCCACAAAAACAGTATCTTGCGCTCCCGAGAAAACTCATAGTGCACGAGAATAAAGAGAATGGTGCTTATGACCGCGGACAACGTGCAATACAGGCAAAGCGCACCAATGAGAAAAACCTGGATATACATAAAATATGCAGAGGCAAGAAGTCCAAGCACTGATTGGACGATGAGCCAATAACGCGCCAGTTTGCTTCGGGTTATTAGGTGGGCGAGAGCACCCCCGGCAAATATGCTGTAGTGCACCAGGCCAATAAGCGCAAGGGGAATACCAATGATAGTAGCATATTCACTGCGTAAAACTGCACCGCAATCGTTAAATAATCCTCCCACGGCACACGGAGGCACCATGTCTTTGTAATGCTCCATCGTCAAATATCCCGCATCAAGAATGCCCAAGAATGCAGTGAAAAAAATGAGATGGGGAAAATACTTTTTCATGGGCCATCATTATACTCAATAGGAAATGGCAGAGACGATAATAATTCAACCCGGGCATTTGGGCTATCAATAAGTGATATGATGTGATATACTACTACTCGTTTCACAGTATTAGCTACAGAATCTGCGTGACGTCAAGATTGTTTGACCTCATCTTATTTATTTACCTGCGGGCTCTGTTTCCACTTTGAACAGTATTAATTCTTTTCTTCTTATGTACCAAAGTAATTTTTTTCAGGGCAGAAATAGTGCCCCAAGATCTCGCGGTTTTAGTCGTTCACCAGGGCGAAGCTCCGGGGCAGCCTCAAGCTATGGTTCGCGTCCTCAAACGTCACGTTTTGGCTCCCGGCCAGGTGGTCGCAGTGGCAAATCCACAATGAGCAATCGCCCTCGACGCTCAATGCGCCCTGCTTCAACTATTCCAGTCAATAGATATATAAAAAAAGCAGTGGAACACATAGTGTCAGCCACAGACCCCGTTAGCTTGATGCAATTTCAGGACATGCCCATTCATAAAGATCTTAAAGCCAATATTGTCCGCAGAGGATTCACCGCTCCCACCAAAATTCAAGAACAAACCATTCCTCATATTCTGGAAGGAAAAGATGTTGTGGGGATAGCAAATACCGGCACAGGAAAGACAGGCGCATTTGTCATTCCACTGATTGACCGAATAGTGAATGCAAAAACTAAAAAAGTACTTATCATCGTGCCGACACGCGAACTTGCACAACAAATTCAGGGGGAAATACATGATTTTGCCAGAGCCTCCCTATACATCAGAACCGCTATTGCAATTGGCGGGGGATCTATGCAGTATCAGAGACGACAACTGCACAACAACCCTCAATTTGTCATAGGCACACCAGGCAGAATTAAGGATTTTGTTGAACGAGGAGATATTCGCATGAACCTATTTGACACGGTTGTATTGGATGAAGTTGACAGAATGGTTGATATGGGCTTTATTAAAGACATCACGCAACTGCTCTCTCAACTCCCTGAAAAACGTCACTCTCTGTTTTTCTCGGCGACTATTGCATCCGGAGTAGGGCAGACCATTGAAAAATTTGCCCATGATCCAATCACCATCTCTGTAAGCACTCACCAAACTTCCGAAATGGTAGAGCAAGACATAGTAAAAGTGCCTCACGGTTCGACGAAACTTACTATTCTTGAAGCATTACTCGTCAAACAAGAAATGCAAAAAGTCTTGGTATTTGCCCGCACCAAGCGTGGCGCAGAACAATTGTCTAAGACATTGAGCGCCAAGGATTTTAGGGCATCGTGTATTCATGGTGATAAACCCCAACGAAAACGCGAACAAGCTATTCGACTATTTCAAGAGAATCATGTCAACATTCTTATCGCAACAGATGTTGCAGCACGAGGACTTGATATTGATGACATCACCCATGTTATAAACTACGATGAACCGGCGACATATGATGATTATGTGCATCGAATTGGTCGCACCGGAAGAGCAAATAAAAAGGGATACGCACTTACGTTCGTCCAATAAAACACATCGATGTAGGCGATATCAATATACTTATAAGGTGAGGTAGCTTGATATACTGCAATCTATGCAGTACGTCGTATACATGGTCCGCTGCGCAGATAATTCCCTCTATACCGGCATCACTACCGATATAACAAGGAGGATTAATCAACATAACGGAGTGCGTCCAGACGGCTCTCGCTACACACGGTCGCGCCGGCCGGTGACTCTTGTGTACACAAAAAATACCCGCTCGAAAGCAATGGCACTTCGTCTTGAAGCGCGGATAAAGTCAAAATCGAAAACCTTGAAGGAACAATTGATCAGCAGACAAGGTTGAGTTGTTCCGGTTACGAACGCAAAAAAATATACACCATACCATAGCTGCACTTACCACCGCTCCAAAAGCGATGAGTACTGCGTCACGTAAGTGTTCGCGCCTGACTCCGGGTGCAAAGAAGGGCTTGAGAAAGCCAAAAAGTATGAGGCCTCCCAAAAGCGCTGTTCCCAATAGCGCCACTTCACCGGTATAGGCTTCTGAGGCTTTAAGTGTATGAAGCAGTGATAGGGGCAGCGCAAACCACACCAGCGCATGAATAGCGCGCCATCGAACCCCCAGCTTGCGCTGAATGAAAAAATTGGAAGTAATAAGCAGAGAGAAAAAAATGAAAGACCCGATATATCCGGGGAGGATGCTTTGTTGTAATGCATTAGCTATGTCTGCATTAAGCACGGAATTGAATGCAATAGTCCCATGAAGCAAAATAAATATGCCTGAAACAATCCCAAAATCTCTGCGGTATCTACTCAATTTTTTAAAATGAATAGGGATGAGGGTGAATAGAAGAAAAAAAAGCCCTATGTAGATTGAAGATTTCATGGGAGCTATTCCCAAAGCCCCAAACATAACTATCAACCCCATATTGACTCCAACGATTCCAAGCCACAATGGAATGTGTTTACTCAGCGAAATTGAGTGCATGATACAACGTGAAATAAGTAATCTTTAGTGATTGAATATTCAAGGAAAAAGTATAACAAATACAACCGAGGAAACGGGTGTAGCGTAAGTAAATGCATATTGCATACGGTGTGCCACATCTTTATACTTACTCTTATACTTAAGCCTTAGCCCGTATGCCCGATCAGCAAGATAGTCAATTTCCCCAAATTACTCGTAAGCAAATCATCCTCACTTTGGCGAGTGTTTTTTTGGTGGCTCTTTTCATCATCGCATCTGTATGGCTTATCATAGATGGGAATAAACGCCTAGTCACTCCAGTCCGTAAACCTATTCTTCCACCTGAAGATAGGGTCGATGTGTCGGCACCTCTGCCCCCCAATGATTCCGGCACCACCAACTACACTATCACATGTACCAATGGCGACTTTCAGGTAATATTGTCAGCACAAGGATGGACATCATGGTCTGAGCCAGAAAACTCTGTGACTGCAAACGGAAGACTCAGCACCAGTGTCATAACAAATCAGGGGAACAATGTTACTAGTAATTACGACGCATACATCACCTTGCGAGGGTATCAGTGTGACGGATGCCCGGGCACCACACCTCCCAATCCTCTCGTATGTGGAAACTGTACCCAAGTACAACCGCCTGTGACAGGCATCAACACTGCCCAAATGACCGTGACGACATCGTTATCTTCAGGCTGTGGAACATTGCAAAGCGACGTGAATATAAGCAGTGTTCAACTTACGTATGAGGGCAACCCCAACCCTTTTATGGGTGGATTTAGCTGTACCTCAACCCGGCCAACACCAGTCGGAGGGACCTCAAACCCATCTTATTGGACTGAAATAAGCTCTATCGCACAATATTTCTGTGTTGATCCAACCAACACCCCAACGCATACTCCCACTCACACACCCACCAACACCAATACTCCAACAAATACTCCTACTGTAACCAATACCCCCACTCATACACCGACTCGCACACCGACCATCACCAATACCCCAACATACACACCCACTCCAACACCTACCCGCACGCCAACACCCACTATCACCAACACCCCCACTCGCACACCTACTCCAACACCCACCCGCACGCCAACCGCAACCCCCACACCCACTAATGTCATTCAAGGGACACCTGAGATATCGAAAGAATTCAGTGGTTATAGTGTCGTGGGTGATTTCACTTATGCCAACTATCGCATCCGCATAGCAAATGATGGACCAGAAGGCTCAATTATCGAAAACATAGTAATAAACGACACCATTGCAGAAGGGACAACATTATCAGAAATTATTCACACGCCAGGGGTAGCGGTGGAAGCACAAACCTCCGTTTCATTTAGGGCGCGCATAGCTTCGCTTACTGGTGGTCATGCGGAAGCAATACTCATTGCAGTGGCTATTCCTACCAATGACCCACTCATTTGTCCTGGTTCAAACTCTATCGAAGCCCGTATATACGCGCCCGGTGCTCAAATCCCTGCTCCATTTTTCACTCAAACCGTCGTGCCGGGAGATGTTTCTGTGTGTGGGGGCCCAACAAACACGCCCACCGCCACGCCCACCGCGAGCATTACCGCAACTATCACTCACACCCCAACGCCAACTCCAACGGCCACTATTTTGCCCACCATGACGCACACCCCAACCGCAACACCTACTCACACGCCTACTGCATCTGCCACCCCCACCATCACCAACACCCCAACATCAACTCCCACCGGCACATTGTCACCAACAGCCACACCGACCGAAACACCCACCCCAACCGCGACACCCACACCAACATCTGCGCCTGTGCTCAGCCAAATTGGTGACTACGTGTGGGAAGACAGAAATGGCAATGGCCTACAAGATGCAGGTGAGCCAGCCATCGGGGGCGCATATGTACAACTTCTGAACTGTACTCAAAATGACGTAGCGTATGCGACAACCACGACCAACAATCAGGGGTTGTATCTCTTTAACAATTTGATTGCTGGGTGTTACAGAGTGAAATTTTATGGAGTATCGGGCCATACACTTTGCACTAATAAACACGCAGATCCCACACGGCCCGATATAGATTCTGATGCAGGCATAAGTGGCATAACAGACAATATAAACTTAGGAGTGGGTGAGTCGAATCTCACCATAGACGCATGCATGCGCAAAGTCGCAACAGAAACTGATCTGCGGCTTGAGAAAACAGTTAACGAGACGGAGCCGACACTCTGGAACGATGTAACCTTCACGCTCAAGGTCATAAACGAAGGCAGCAATGGAGCATCAAATGTTAAAGTAAAAGACTACTTGCCGTCAGGATTTTTGTTTGTATCGGCAACCCCTGTCACCGACCCATCAAACACGTATGATCCAATTGAACATATTTGGGATGTGGGCAATATTCCTGCCGGACAAAGCCGCGAACTGCGCCTGGTTGTCAAAGTCATATCCATAAGCAATCTCACCAACATCGCAGAGATATACTCTATGCATGAAAAAGACGTTGATTCAACACCCAATAACCTGGTCACCACAGAAGATGACTATGCAAGTGTAACAGTGATTGCGAAACTCCAAGGTGATCAAAAAGGCATGCTTGCTGACACCGGTGTTGCATCTATACTCACGTTTGGTGTCGGAAGTGGGCTTCTTATTGCCGCAATCGCCATCGAGGAGATGCGCGGACGCATGGGATATCGAAGTGCTGAAGAAGATGATGAAGATGATGCATAATTTCAAAATACTTTCTATGGACTCACCAACAAACCCACCACAAAAACAAATGAACAAAAAAGTCATTGGCCTTGTTGTGGCAATTTTGGCAGTGCTTCTTATGACGAGAGGGGCGCTGTTTATGTATCTACAAAACACTCAAAAACCTGCAAAACCGACTGATTTTAAACCGGTGTCGGCACAGGTGGGCACCACTATTGAGGTGTCAATTGAAAATGATGGGGCGTCACAATATTTCCGACACAATGGTGAGCGACTCTCTCTCACCAACCGAATAACTGATGTGGTGGTGGGCACAGAATACACACTCAATCTCACCAACCGCTCGGGTAGTCGACAAGGTATGTATATCCCGATAATTAAGGAAGTGTTGATGGTTGATGATGGCCAAACACAAAGTATGCAGGTGCGTTTCGATACCACTGGAACACACTATATTACCGGCTTGCTCAAACAACCAGGTTGGGAGGGGTTGCGTACAGGGTTTGATGTGGTGTATGAAGCCACCACAAATACATGTCAGTGTGACTTGGGAGTAGTTATGGAAAATAATTGTGTGGCTCCTGCGGTGCCGGTGTGCCAATCACAAATGGTGTGTGTATGTAATGCATTCACTGGTTCCGAGCCAACTGCAACCATAACAATCACCCCAACCGTCACCGTTACTCCCACACCAACCACAACTAGAACCCCAACACCTACACCAACCTCCGGAGCGGGCGGTACATTCACCAGTTGCGCTGATGTCACCGAAATCCCGCAAGCTGAGTGTCAGGCACTTGTAGACCTGTATAACAGTACGAATGGGCCGGGATGGACAAATGCTGCAGGATGGCTGCAAACCAATACGCCATGTAGCTGGGATAGGTTGACGTGCAATGGACCAAGAATCTCAGAACTACACTTAAGTAGCAACAGACTACAAGGGACCATTCCCGAAAGTATAGGCAATCTCAATTTAAACGGACTTTATATGAGCAATAACAGTATTTCGGGTTCGATTCCCTCCAGCATAGGCAACATGACTAATCTACGTAATTTATTCATAAACGACAATCAGCTAACCGGCCCTATTCCTATAAGTATCGAGAATCTTGGCCTACTTGATTTTTTACAATTAAAAAACAATAGATTAAACGGAACCATACCAAATGCATTGGGCAATCTTACAACTTTGCAAAATCTTGGTTTGGACAACAATCAGTTCTCAGGAAACATTCCCGGCGCCCTTGGTCAGCTCACACGACTAAATTCATTGCATCTGGCAAACAATCAACTCACCGGTACAGTACCCGCAAGCCTCGCTAATCTCAGTGCAATAAGTGGCATGAACGTTTCTCTTCGCATTAACTCCCTCACTGGGGTAGAGAATCAGACGGTGTGCCCTTGGCTTGCTGCACACTCAGCAAGTAACTGGTGGCAGATGCAAACACCCCCTATAGCAACGGATCCGTGTGCAAGTGGAGGTAATGTGATCGAGGAGGCTCAGCCGGTTTCTGCACGGACAACAGATATTGGCAAACCAACCACCATGCCTGCAGCAAATCCAAATATATTTGGGAGAATCGCACGCTTCTTTCAAGAGCTTCTTAATGCTATCTTCGGCAGGAAATAAAGTATTGATTTAGCCAAAAAGAGAAGGTACAAAAAACCCCACCATGAGGTGGGGGGATAATTTCTGTTTTGCAGAAATTTAGCGATCGTCGCGATAATTATCACGGCGGTCACCACGGTCGCCACCACGGTAGTTATCGTTTCGATAACTTCCTTTTGGTGCTGGAGGTCGGGCTTCATTTACAAAGACCATCCGTCCATCAAGTTCTTTTCGATTGAGTTCTTCAATTGCTTTTTGTGCTTCTTCATCAGAAGACATTTCTACAAATCCGAATCCTTTCGATCGACCATCAAATTTATTGGTTACTACTTCTGCAGACACGACTTGCCCAACTTGAGCGAAGAAAGCCATAAGGCTATCATTTGTCGTAGACCACGAAAGATTACCAACGTAAAGACGTTTTGCCATAGCAGTTTTTTAGTTTTTCACCTCCTTCTGGATTATCATATACGCTTTCTGTATGCATGCATCCAGAGGTTAGGCGAAAAACTTCGCGAGACCCTTCATGAGCGCAAACACCATTGTGTTCGTATGCAAGAATAACTAGCGTATAGTATAGCACATAGTTACCTTAATAGTGTCAAGAAGTACACCATGTAAAGTACAATAGCTCAATGACATCCACCGCCAAACATATACGCACATCACTCTCCACATATGCATCACCTGAAAAGGCAACTGTGTATGCTCGTTTTTTTAAAACAGGCAAGGGGGAGTATGGAGAGGGGGATAGATTTTTAGGAATTATGGTGCCTGATGTACGCAAAGTCGCGAAAGCATATTACAAACAAGTAACCCTCAATACCATTCAGAAGCTTATTCAATCACCTTATCACGAGATGAGGTTGTGCGCGCTTGTAATGCTTGTGTACCAATACAATATAGCTGACGATTCCAGTAAACAGCAGATATATACATTCTATTTGCGAAATACAAAGTTCATCAACAACTGGGATCTTGTTGATTTAACCGCTCCAAATATTGTGGGCGACTTCCTTTTGAAAAATATCTCAGTGACCGAAGACACCTATTTTGCGCAGACGACGGGGTTCTCCCGAGGGGTACGGCGCAAGCAAAATACGGTGTCGAGGGAAAAACTACCTATCATTTTGGTTGAGCTGTCTCGATCTCAGTCCCTTTGGGAACGTCGCATCGCTATTCTATCAACGTTTGCTTTTATCCGCGCAGGCAAACACCAAGAAACATTTGCACTCGCCAAACGGTTATTACACGATAAACACGATCTCATCCATAAAGCAGTTGGCTGGATGCTGCGGGAAGTGGGGAAGCGGGTAGACCAAAAGCTCTTGTGTGCATTTCTTGATAAACACGCTGACACCATGCCCCGAACAATGCTTCGTTATGCCATAGAGCACCTAACTCCTCAAAAAAGAAAGTATTATATGCATCTGAAAAACTCATGAGATATATTGTTACGACCGGTCATACGTATGCCGATATTGATGCCCTCGCATGTGTTTTTGCCTATCATGAGCTGCTCCGGAAATTACAAGCGTAAACGGGAAGATCTCTTTATCAACTATTTACCGTGGTGTACAATACTTCACATATGACAAAACATATTGCTCAAGCGTTTGTGGTTGCGTGTATGGATTTTCGGTTTCAAAAATATTTGCATGAATGGCTGGCAACACAAATGCAAGATAAAACCTATGACTTTGTAGGCTACGCAGGTAGTACAAAAAGTCTGGATGTTATTATGAGTCAGCTGGATATCTCTAAACGACTCCATGAGATCAAAGAAGTTGTGCTCATCCACCACGAAGATTGTGGTGCGTATGGGGCAGAGAGCACACCTGAGCGACACGCCACAGACTTGCATAAGGCAAAAGATGTCATCCTCGAAAAATATCCCGATCTCCAGGTCCATCTGCTTTACCTGCATCTTGATGGAACTTTTGAGCAGGTGGTTTAGCTATTATCCCCACAATCGCGCACGCGCTTTTTCACGAGTGGTATACTAATCTTTTGATATGACACATGTTCCACCACGTAAACTTGCATTCAAATCCCGCCGCAAGCCCGTACATGATACACGCTTAATAGTTTCAATCATCATTGCCTGCGTCGGCCTTATTGTCGCATGGTATGCATCCGCACAATATCTGCAAGTCAAGCGAGACATCGATAACCTTTCCTACACAGGGATTCTGCAACCCACCCCAACTCCATACTATCAAAACATCGCACTCTTGGGATATGGGGGCGGAGATCATGATGGCGGAGCGCTCACTGATACCATCATGGTAGCGCGCATTGACAATAGAGCGAAAAAAGTATTTCTTATCTCCATCCCACGCGACACATGGATTGAGTTGCCACTGTTTGCACAAGGTGAAACCGATGGACACAAAATAAACGCCGCATATGCGCTCGGACTTGATGACAGCTGGTACTCAAATAAACCGTCACCCTATCAAAGCAACAATGGGGGAGGGGGGAACCTCGCAAAATACGCACTTGAGCAAGTGATGGGTGAACCGATAGACCATTTTGTGGCGGTGAGCTTTGCAGCGTTCACCCAATTTGTCGACACGCTCGGGGGCATCACGATAACCCGTCAAACATCATTTACTGACTATTGGTACCCAACCGAAGGCAAAGAAACGGATGATTGCGGAAAAAGCGAGGAAGAAATCGCCCAAGTAGAATCAACGCTCTCTGGATATTTGCGTGAACGAGAGTTTCCGTGCCGATATGAGGTGTTACAGTTTGACGTGGGCACGCATGCACTTGATGGGCAAACAGCACTCAAATACGTACGCTCACGCCACTCAGAAACAGAGGGGGGAGATTTTTACCGCAGCCAAAGACAGCGAGAAGTCATACGCGCAATTCAACAAAAAGTGCTCACCATCTCGGCAATACCCAAACTTATCGAGTATGCACAAACAATGTACAAATATGTGGATACCGATTTCGCCATCTCTGATACTGCAAGCCTTATCCAGCTGGCACTTGCCAAAAAAGACTATGCCATAGAATCCATAGCGCTCACTAACGACAATGTGTTTGAGGAGGGAGTGGGGCCAAACGGGGAGTATATGCTCATACCTCGCACTGGGGAAGGGGATTTCACCCCCATACATCGGTATCTCTTTGATCGGTACAATGGGCTTTCTGACGCATCAGCGAGTGGGAGGTTCGACCTATTGCTTAGTCCAAAAACACCTTCTCAATGAATCAAATAGTCGAAGTCAAGTTTGAAAATACCCCCTCGTCCCTGAGCTGTTTATTTCATTTGATAGAATATATATCATGTCATTAGAAGGTGTTTCTACCTATCCAACTACCTTAAAAGAAACAAAGGGGAGAGAGATTGCAGGAAGAGAACTGTTCGCAAACAGTATACGTTTCATGCGTCCGTTTGAGCAAAAGGTAGTCGAAGCTATGTTTAGAAACGTAAGAGCTCAATGGACTTTAAATACTGAAGCTACTGTTGGGTTCGGCGCAAGCGAAGTAATCTATCTTAACTTATTGGATCAAGATGATTTAAGACAGACTCTGTTAGAAGAGATGAATAATGCTCGTGGAGATACTCTGTATCCTGGAATGGAGGCCCTAAGCAAAGTCCTGTTTGCCTCTTCAAATAGGGGTTTGAGCATTGGAAGTGTCTTTAAGCCGTTTGAAATAATGCACAGTCTTGGAACTATGGCAGAAGGAAATTGCCTTAATAGGCTAAATTATGGTAGAACCAATTGCCTCGAACAAATGGCATCTGTTGTTGTCATTAGTAAGACGTTCCCACTATTGGACATATCAGAAGCAGTGATTATTCCCTACACCATGCAAAGCATTGGTACTGGTAGTGCAACTCATCTAATGCATGATCATTATGGTGTCTTGCTCACTACAACAGATGGTGAGAAATGGATAATGATAAACAGCGGTGCAGTTATGAAGATGAAAGCGATGGAAGATGAATTGGGAGAGTTATCATCAGAGAACATCAGAGAATTTGTTGCATTACAAGTTTCTCAAGAGAAAAATTCTCCTTCACAACGCCAATTATTAAGGCAAGATAGGACAACTTCCATAAAACCATCTACTCAAATAAACAGAGAGGCGCGTGGAATAGCTGGGCACTTGGCCCAAGTTTATCGTGCTCAAAAAAAGCTTCTTCGTGAAGAACGAAAAGCTCTCATTAGTGGATAAGAAAGTATCCACCGCTACATAGGTCATCATTCCGCTATAATCCCCTCATGTCAACTCCTCTTGCCTATGCCCTCAGGCCCACCTCATTTGCTGATTTTATCGGACAAACCCACCTGGTCGGCCCCGGTAAGCCCATCACCCAAATGATTGAGTCGGGAAGTATTGCATCGCTTGTTTTTTGGGGCCCACCCGGATGTGGCAAAACAACTCTCGCACATCTTATTGCCCGAAACATTGAAGCAGAGTTTATTGCCCTGTCAGCGGTAGAATCCGGCAAAGAAGAAGTGAAGAAAGCAATCACAAAAGCTCAAAACCTACGAGATGGGCTTGAGCAAAAGCGCACCATCCTGTTTGTAGATGAAGTACATCGCTTTAACAAAGCCCAACAAGATGCACTGCTTAAAGCGGTGGAGGAGGGGATACTCACCCTTATTGCCACCACCACCGAAAACCCAGGATTTGAAGTCATACCCGCACTTGTATCCCGCTGCCATGTGTATATGCTTCATGCACTTTCTGAACACGAGATGGATTTCATCATTGACCGGTGCATTGTGCATTTAAAAGGGGTAAAAATTGACGAGAAAGCGCGCGATTTCCTCCGTGCATATGCCGCAGGCGACTCACGACGAACAATCAATGCCCTTGAGACTGCAGCAAAAATGTCAACATCTATAAGCGTTGAACTTTTATCAACTGTGTTACAAAAAAAGACTATACGCTATGACAAAGGGGGAGAAGACCACTTCAACACCATCTCGGCATTCATAAAGAGCATGCGGGGAAGCCAACCGGATGCAGCCTTGCATTATTTGGCACGCATGATTGACGCGGGTGAAGATCCTGTCTTCATAGCCCGTAGAATGGTTGTGTTTGCAAGCGAAGATGTAGGAAATGCCCAACCCACGGCACTTGTTGTTGCAACCGCATGCATGCAGGCGGTCCATATGATTGGCATGCCCGAGGCGCGCATTGTGCTTGCCCAATGCGCGACATATCTGGCAACTGCAAAAAAATCCACCGCATCATATGTGGGCATCAGCGAAGCCCTCCACGACATCGAAAACCTCCCCCTTGACCCAATTCCACTTCATCTTCGAAACCCAGTCAATAAAGTCATGAAAAAAGAAGGATATGGGGCAGGGCATGTCCGCTACCCCTGGCAAGAACAAAAAGAGGGGGAAACAGTGGAGCAAGAATACATGCCGAAGAATTTGAAGGGGAAGAAGTATTATCGCACACACTAACTCCAAGAAATTTGTTGATGCTTACGGCCCCCCACTGCCGTCTGTACCAACTGGCCCATGGCGAGTGATTGTGCCATTTACATCAATATCTTCTATCCAGTAATAATAGACTGAAGGTGTCTTGGTGTTTGCACGTGGCAGAGTATCCAAGTATGCATAACTGCAGCCTTGAGTGCCTCCGGGAGAGCAAGAAGGAATCATGGTTTTATTTAGTTTCACTGTTGGTTCTTTCGGTGTCGACCCTCTCCATATATTAAATCCTAAGTTGTCCATCTCAGATACTGTCACCCATTCTGCCCGCACCTGACTTCTATTTATCCATTGTGCGGTAAATGAATCGAGCAATATTGCGAGGGGAGGTGTGGGAGTAACAACTTGCAGAGAAAAGTTAAATCCCATAGTTGAATTAATGAAAAAAGAGTTGCCATATCCGGATATCTGAAAATTATTATTATTTGTCTGACATTGGTGTGTGACCCAATCTTGTGTCTGTGCATTGAAATACCTGACCGTTGTTTCAGGCGTGTAGCCTTCACCAAAATGTACACAAAGGGTTTCTGCGTCAGTAATCGAATTTGATTGTAGAAGATTATGAGATATTCCGATATAACTCCAGGCGTTTTGACTCATTACATATGTTGATGAAGAAATTTCGCCTGTTCCTTCAAGCTGTGAATATATTGAGGTGTCCATTCCTGGATCAAACCTAATGAGGTATCCTTCGCCAACTTCTATCGGAAAATTATTAAAGGGAGTGTTGTTCACATGCCCAATCCACAAGGAGCCGTCCCATCTGGCGATATCTCTAGTAAACACACCTGAAAGAAGCGTTAATCTGTCCAATAGCTCTTCTGCTGTGTCCCATTCAGGGCTTGGGACTACGTCGGGAGTAAAAGAAAACTGATATGTTGGGATTGGTGTTGGAGTCATGGTCGGTGTATTCAATGGAGTAGGAGTAGGGTATGTTGTATTATCGATAATCGCTTTGTACACACTAAGCCTCCCACCACTTCCAATTCTTCCCGCAACCGAATTCATCATTGGTTCTACATTATTGAGTATTTTGTATCGAATATTATCAGCAGAGTCATTCGAGTCATACGATAAAAGTAAGGCCACCGCACCAGCTACATGCGGACTTGCCATCGAAGTACCACTGAGAGTACTATAAGAATTATTTTGTATCGTACTCATGATCCCATTCCCTGGTGCAACAATATCAACCGTATTAACGCCATAATTTGAGTATTCAGACAATTTATCCCAACAATCGTGGGCAGCAACGGATAGTATATTTGGCAAATCGTAACCAGCAGGATAGAAGGGATCTGTATCCGTGTTTACTCCCACCCCATCTCTCCCATTGCCCGCAGCAGCGACGTAAATTGCATTGTACGCATAACTTTCAAGAATAGCACTATATTCAGTTTGTGAGTGTCCACCAAATCGCCCATAACTATTATTACTTACCTTTGCACCCATGATGTTTGCATAGTGAATTGCAGAAGCAATGCTGCTGGAATAAGCTCCTGGAAATATTTTAAGAGGGATTATTTTAACCCTCCAATTTACTCCAACCAGACCTGTGGTATTGTTGCCAACTGCACCAATGGTTCCAGATACATGGGTACCGTGACCGTCATCGTCAAAAGGGTTGTTATTGTTCGCGCTAAAATTCCAGCCTCGTATATCGTCAACATAGCCATTGTTATCATCGTCTATACCATTGTCGGGGATTTCATCTACATTAATCCACATATTTTCAGTGAGATCTTCATGAGTGTAGTCGACTCCTGTGTCGATCACCGCAACGATGACCGAATCATTACCTGTTGTAATGTCCCAGGCTTCTGGAGCGTCAATATCAACATCTTGATATCCACACCTTTGTCCATTATTGTGCAAATTCCACAAAAAAACGAAGCCTAAATCGTTGGGAATAGTCGTTGTCTCAACAATGTAATTTGGCTCAGCATATTCAATATTAGGATTTTTCTGTAATTCGACAGCAACCCTTTCTGGTGAAATATCAGCTTCATAACTCACTGTATATGTAGAGTTTAGTCTAACTTTCATAAGCTCACTTTCATTTACTACCCTGCCTGGATATTTCTTTTTGAACTTATTCAGTTCCTCATTTGGAGTTTGTGCCCCTTTAAATACCTTTTCGAGTGTAATAATCGAGTAAGTATTGTGCATGTCTTGCACGAATGAAGGGACAGACGCTTCAATTAGATCACTATAAGAAATGATTTGCCTATCCAATTTGGAAGTTATATCCTCGTTATTTTTATCTTTGATTCCACTGAGAGGTTCTTTGAACTTTACAATCACCTCTCCATGTTTATATTCCCGATTCAGTTGTGTGGAATTTTTGCTACTGATTTTGGTTGCCTGCAGTGGTTTACGTTGTTCCTGAAAGCTATTGTGTGGGAAAAAGAGGGTTACTAGTAAACCCAAAGCGAAAATCAGGCTAAAAAATAACAACCCTGTTCTTAGTTGATTGATTTGTTGTAGACTTGATTTGAGCATACACCCTTTGTTACAAGATACTGTATAACAAGTATATTGTCAAAGCTTTTGATACTATTTCTTATATATTTCGAATTTTAATTCTGTACCCAAAGGTAAAAGCAAGAATACATGCCGAAGAATTTGAAGGGGAAGAGGTATTATCGGGCTGATTGATATGTATCTAGATTTTTTTAATTCCATCAAAGCCCGCCTTTGAAACGACCCAACCTCTATTTCCTCCTCGTGTTGGGTGAGGTGAAAATGCAAACACGGTCCCGCATTGAAATGGGCATAGCATCCTAATGTCTACACCCAGCCCAGTGGGGGATTCATGATTAAGACGTAATAGGGCAGTTTCTTGCACTGAGTCTGTGCCAGGATATTTATTGTAACCTGCACATAGTTGATTGCTTCCAAGTTTACGATGCATAGGTAAGCCTGCTTTACTAGCAACTATAAGCATTGCAGGTAATCTTGAATCAACGTCTCCGGGTAATTCATCAATACGGCACCATGCGTCCAGCATATGTTTTTTATATCAGCAATTCGAAATACAATAATGGATACTGAGTGTCATTAGTTTATCGACAATCACACATTGAACACGTATTAATATTAGCACCATATCCCTATCCCTTTTTCATTTGTTATTTAACGTCGGGCTTACCCCCTCTACCATATCGTCTAATCTTTGGAGTCGACTCTAAAGGTTTACGACTGATAAGGCGATAAAATATGTTTTCAGCGAGCTTTGCTGTAAATCGCGTGACCGGCTCGACCTGAATAGTCCGTTTTTCTTCCAACGACATATGCAGATATTTTAATGCTTATTTTTAAAAACAGTGCCCCTGCGTACATTTTTTCTGACTTTCTCTGCGATACATCCAATGAGGCGAATAGGGTCCAAAAAAGCTTGTCCCCGGAGCACGCGATACAGATAATCATGTTTTTTGGGTTGCTGTTCTGATGCGCTCATGCAGATAGCATATCACGCAGATGTGCTGCGTGGGTGCGCACCAGCTGACCAATGAGGTTTGCCTCATCAAACATCGTAAGCAGCTCATCAAAGGTCGCGAGTGCATATTCTTCGTGCTCATCAGACAGTTGTATAGTGCCTTCCACACGCCCGGCATACGTCAGGCGAATAACATGCATCTTTTTTTTCTCAACCCAAATATCTTGCGCTCCCAACAAAGCAGACGTTTCCCAATGATCTGCGCTGTATTCCAATCCCGCCTCTTCACGGATTTCTCTTTGTAAGTTGTCATACAAAGAAAGTGTGGGGTCGATTCTGCCTCCGGGGATATCCCACATCGTGCCTTGCACATGGCTATATGCTACGCCCGAGCGCCGGAGAACCAAGAACTTGCCATTATATACCGCAAGAATCTTAACACCGACTTGAAGAGTGGTAGGGTTCATGGCGGTACTATTCTAGCAAAAATCCCTTAAGATGAAGTGGGAAGAGCGAGGCATTTTGCCTCACTGGGGACAAATGAATCTTTAACATTTACAGTAAAGCTAGCTTGAGCTCCTCTATTAGGATGTTCAGGATTATATTTTAAGGATACATCACTTGGTGAAAGGCCTGGGCAAGAAACTCGATATTGACTACAGCTTCTACATGGAGGGATGGCCACTTGGTATGCGACGGTGCCCATATTCATATTATCTCCACGGTTATCAATAAATGAGCCTTGTGCTGGTAGAACCGAAGTTGATATATTAATCTTTCCATCACCGAAAGCTGCAGTTGTTTCTGCGCATAAATCAACCACTGTTCCCGAACAGAAAGGGAATCCTTTTATTGTATGAACAACACGATGCTCAGCTCTCACACTGCCTCGAGTTGGTATAAGAGAATACTCTTTATTAAGATGGCTAGAGATTGTTAGAGCCATATATCAACACAATGATTCAGGGTCTATAAAACCGTTATTTACAATAGGCCTATAATACACTAATTATCCTACAATTCAAGGTGAATGGACTATTACTTAACGTAAAATGAACCTGTCCCAAGTACAATACTCCCATGTCAGCACAAATTCCCCGATTTATTGTCATTGATGTGGTGCCCCCGCATACGCGGATCGCAGAGAGTGAAAAGCGCCTCCAAGAAACCATTCAGCTCGTCCACACCCTCACCGGAGGGAAAGGGGTTATTGGCCACATAGTGCAACAACGCATTCACCCCGATCAAACCACCTACGTTGGCAAAGGGAAAGTCGCAGAGCTTTTTGAATTGATCAAACGCGAACCGGTCGACACGCTCGTGCTCAACGATATTGTCAGCTCAAATCAGGTGTACAACCTCAAAATGGCGCTTTGGGATGCAGACTCCGATATCACCGTGTGGGATAGGGTGGATCTTATTCTTAAAATCTTTCAAAAACATGCACGCACTGCCGAAGGAAAACTGCAAATTGAGCTTGCGGCAATGCAGCACATGGGCCCTCGGATCTTTGGGATGGGGATGATATTATCCCGACAGGGTGGGGGAGTGGGAACGCGCGGCATCGGCGAGACCAATACCGAGCGGATGAAACGCCATTGGCGCGACGCCATGCGTGAGGTGCGCCTTAAGCTTGCAAAGTACCAAAACAATCAGCAAACTCGGATTGAAAAACGACAGGAGAGAGGAATAAAGACGGTCGCAATAGTCGGATACACCAATGCGGGAAAAACGACTCTATTTAATACGCTTACGGGGAAAGCAAAGCTTGAGAAAGATGTGCTTTTCGCAACGCTTGATAGTGCGACAGGATATCTTAAATATAAAGAACAGAGTACGGAGTACAAAGTACAGAGTGAAAAAATGAACACAAAGAGCAACACTTTCTCCCTTCAACCGATTTTGGTGTCGGATACGATTGGGTTTATCAAGAATCTCCCTCCTAAATTGGTGCAGGCATTTCGTTCAACACTTTTGGAGACGGTGAATGCAGACTTACTGGTGCATGTGGTGGATGCGTCAGATCCTGATATTGAAGAAAAGATCGAAACAGTCCAGCGCACATTGCGCGATTTGGGAGTAGAGGATAAGCCCAGCATAATGGTGCTTAATAAGTTCGACCTTCCACCGGGCGCCGACATTCAAAAGATTAAGGATATTATCCACGTCTACCAGCCCGTGTGCGTTTCAGTGAAAGAGGCCGACTCAACAAAAGCGCTCACGGAGAAAATAGTGCAAATATTGCAAAGATAATTCACTCACGTTTCAAAGTAGCTAAAGAAGGGTAAATGGTATACTTTTCACCACATGTCCACGTTCATCTCCACCTCTATCCCATACGTCAATGCACGGCCCCACATCGGCTTTGCATTTGAGGCTGTTCAGGCAGATGTGCTTGCCCGACTGTTTCGAAGGGCTGGTGAGGATGTGCACTTCACAACCGGCACCGATGAGAATGCGCTTAAAAATATTGAGTCAGCAGAGAAAGCAGGGAAACCTGTGCAAGAGTTTGTTGATGAAAACGCACAAGTATTTTTAGAGCTCTGTAAAAGCTTGGGAATAAGCAATGACACCTTCATCCGAACAACCTCAGCACAGCACAAAACAGGTGCTCAAAAATTGTGGACACTTAGTGCTAAAGATATCTACAAGAAAACATATTCAGGTTTGTATTGTGTGGGATGCGAAACATTTTATGAGGATGGAGAATTTCCGGACAACATCTGCCCCAACCATAATCGCACACTTGAGCTTGTGGAGGAAGAAAACTACTTTTTCGCCCTTTCCCGCTATCAAACTCAAATCGAAAACATGCTCGAAACCGACAAGCTCACCATTTTCCCCGCATATCGCAAAGAGGAGCTTCTAAACTTCGTGCGTAAAGGCCTGCAAGATTTCTCTATCTCTCGCCCCACCAAACGCATGAAGGGGTGGGGGGTACCCGTGCCCGACGACGACAGTCAGCGTATGTATGTTTGGTATGACGCTTTATCAAATTACATCACTGCACTTGGGTTTGGGGAAAAAGACGAGTCGCTATACCACACCTATTGGGAAAATTCAGAAAAACGCATACATGTCATTGGCAAAGATATCATCAAATTCCACGGTATTTATTGGCCCGCCATGTTGCTTTCTGCCGGGCTTCCACTCCCGACTCATCTATTCACCCACGGGTTTATCACGGCAAACGGGCAAAAAATCAGTAAATCATTGGGTAATGTGGTCGACCCGTTTGCACTCATCAAAAACTATGGCCTTGCCGCCGTGCGCTACTATTTGGCCCGTGAAATACCTCCCCATGATGATGGTGATTATAGCGACAGCCGCATGCGACAGCTGTATACGGCAGATCTTGCCAATGAACTCGGCAATCTTCTCAGTCGCACAATCGCCATAGCAGCGCAGGATGGAATTATCATTGAAGCAAATGCCATGGTTCTTCAGGCGCACCATGACAGCGGGATGCAAGAAAAACATACTCCATTCCACTATCAAACGATCCTTGCTTCTCTCTGGTCACAGGTAAAGGAAATTAACAAATCGTTTAATGAATATGAGCCATGGAGTAAAGATGCAAATGCGCGATCGTCATTTATCCGAGAAACACTTGGTGCGTTAAGTCAGATCGGACAGAAACTACAACCGTTTCTCCCTGAAACTGCACAACTCATACGCGAGCGAACTCAAGGCAAGATAGAGAAGATACGCCCACTGTTTCCAAGGATTGAGGTGTAGAAAATGATTGTCAGGGTAACCAAACAACAATGGTACATTCTTTAACTGTCAAAAGAGCCCAAAAAATCCACGCTGTCCTTGCTCATCGCCAACAAGGCATTGTCGTGCTTGAGGATGTGCATGATCCTCACAATGCTGCAGCCGTGCTTCGTAGTGTGGACGCTTTTGGGTTTCAAACAGCATATTTTATATTCGAGCATCAAAAGGCATACAATCCCAAACGAATCGGTAAGCAAAGCTCGGCTTCAGCCAATAAATGGCTGACGATTGAAAAGTTTGCATCCACGAAGGCCTGCTACGACAAACTGAAGTCGGAAGGATTTACCATCTATGCGACAACACTAAAATCGGAAAAGCCTCTCAACTTGTACACCCCCATGCCGACACTCGGGCCCAAAATCGCACTTGTTTTCGGCAATGAGCACGCAGGAATATCTGAATATGGCCAGATGCACGCCGATTACCACCTGTATATCCCGATGCAGGGCTTTGTACAGTCGTTTAATATCTCAGTATCGGTCGCGCTTGTATTGGCCGAGATCACGCGAAAACGAAGAGAACAGGGGATAGAAAAATACGTGCTCGACGACCAACAGAAAAAAGAACTGCAAGATAAGTGGATGCCGGAAGTTTAACTCACTTAATTGGTATATACCCCGAGTTTTTGTGCAGCTTGATAAATGGGATTATCTTTGGTGACTCGCTTCACCACATCGATTTCACCCGTTAGAGGCGACAGCACAATCTGGCCACTGCGCATGCTAACAATCGTCTTAAATTGTCCTTGTTGATAAGCCTCAAACGCCGCAATGCCATAGCGACGAGCGAGGATTCTATCTTCTGCATTGGGGCTGCCTCCCCGCTGTGTGTGCCCCAAAATGACATTGCGCAGTTCAAACTTACCGGGGAATTGAGTTTCTATCATTTGCATGAGCGTATATGATGATCCCACCATTTGATTTTCGGCATTTTCCTTATCTTGCATGGTTGAGGGAAGATTAAGCGTGATGCCTTCCGCGACCGCAATGACTGCCGAACCATGAGTTTGCATATGCTGCTCTAAAAATCCGACAAACTGCCCCAGATCAAGCGGAAACTCAGGAAGCAGTATGGCATCGGCACCTGCAGCAAGCCCTGCATGAAGGGTAATCCAGCCAGCCGTACGGCCCATACACTCTACCAGAAAGACTCTTCCGTGGCTCGTGGCAGTAGTATGAATTTTATCCAGTGCCTCAACTGCCACTGAAACTGCAGTACTAAATCCAAATGTCACATCAGTTGTTGATAAATCGTTGTCAATGGTTTTGGGCACACCAATGATATTGACCCCCAAATCAGCCATCTGAGATGCACCAGCCAGTGAGCCATCACCGCCAATGACAATAAGTCCTTCAATGCCAAGCGAGTCTAAGTTTGTTTTGGCCTCAAGTAGTATGGCAGGATCTATCGCATGCTTTTCACCTCGACCGATTTTGGCCGAGAATCTGCCGTGATTGGTGGTTTTAAGGATAGTACCGCCCAAATGGCTTATGCCACGCACAGACTCAAGATCAAGCGTGCGATAGCGCATGGGAGAGAGTGCACCTTCCCATCCTTTATGAAAGCCAATATACTCATAGCCCTGCGCACTGCCCATTTTCACAATGGTTGCCACCACTGCATTGATGCCTGCGCAATCACCGCCTGCGGTAATGATGCCTATTTTATGAGCCATATCGCTCATTATACGTGAGTCACGCTGCTTCATTCAATAGCTATTGCACACATGGCCCACCGATAGGTATGATACATGCCTATGCATATCATCAAATCAGTCACCATTTTTGGCAGCGCAGTGGGAAGTGGGGGAGATCATGATTTTAATCAGGCATTTCTCACCGCAAAAAAGCTTGCAGAATATGATCTCACCGTTGTTGATGGCGGAGGGCCGGGTGTGATGTTTGCCGGGATAAAAGGAGCGGAGGAAGCGGGGGGTAAAACGGTGGCAGTATACTTGGAGCCTGATTACGCCACCGCCATACAAGGCAAAGAAAACAGTATTGTTGCAGATGAAATGTATTCAGAGAAAAACTACATCGACAGAACGCAGCGGCTCATGGAGCTGGGTGATGCATATGTTTTTTTTAACGGTGGCACCGGCACTATCTCTGAATTTGCGATGTGTTGGGTCGTGGCACGTCTCTATTTTGGGTTCCACAAGCCAATAATTCTCTTTGGTTCATTTTGGAGGGAAATTGTCGAAACATTTGTCAAAACCATGCGTATCCGACCTGAGGAAGTGCGCGTACTAAAAATCGTCGAAACTCCCGATGAAGTCATTCAGGCACTTGAAGATTTTGAAGATATGATTGAGCAAGACAGGAAAATCCATATTGAAAATCCTGGCCGTGAGCGACACCTCATGCTTGGCTATCGGGACTGAAGAAAAATGTACGGCTCACTACCACCTGATTGCGATGCTACAGTGATGTGACCTTTTGCAGTTGCCCAACCACGATTAAACGCTTCCATGTCGTGCCTGCAGGCCAGCACGTCATAAGGGTTACTGAGCGCTCAAATGAGGCATCCTCCATGATTGAGATATCTTGCGCATCAACAACTCGTTTTTCTCTCACTCGATATATGTACTCAGAGCCCTCATAATATACCGAAAATTCATCATCTCCTTCTAATTTATCTATCAAATAAAAAATTGCATTGTAGCGACCTGCATCAAAAATATTTTGCGCAGAGTGAGCGAACAAAAAGCTGTTGCCTGCCTTATCAGGCGTTGACGTACCCGCAGCGTGCGCGACTCCTTTGGAAAGGGCCTGTTGATAAATACGACTATCAAATGCATCAACATCCTTCACAACCGGCGCATATGCCCCTATCTTGGGTACTGCTATTGAGAAATCTATGGGGAGCGCATTGCGAGGGTCGGGAGTGGGGGAGACGACAGTGTTTGGGGGGAGATACTTCACAACGCTTGTGCGCCATACATATTGTGTTTCAAGCCATAAGATAGGGGTGAACACAAACATAAGAACACCCAGCCCGCTCACTATAGAAATGATGGCGATTACCAATGGCCATGGGGGAGCTTTTTGCATGGTGTCAGATTCTTGAACCTTCTTTTGAGCCTTATTCATATGCTTGATTATTTCTTGGTCTGAGGAGTTTGAATTTGCTCTGTTTTATTTTTCTGCCGAGCTCGATAGTACCATGCGTATGCCAACCCTCCAACAAGCAGTCCCACTCCGACAAATGCCCATACACTGCGACTTGCTCCTTCTTCAACCAAATTATCAAGTGGGGGAAGGGCAGACTCTGGTGTGGCGACTTTCTCGCCCAGCACCTCTCCTTCGGCTTTACCTTTGGGTGATGGCTGAGCTGTCAAACCATCTTGCTCACCGAGCACCTGCCCTCCAGTGCCTCCCGATCCCTGCACAATGAGGGCACCCTCTTCAATCACCTCTGCTGAGGTGCTTCCTGTGGAACTGGTGACTGTTTCAACAACTTTATCTCCGACCGGGTCTGAATAATTACCCGCCGCATCAAAAGCACGCAATGCGTAGTAATATTTTTTATTACAATCGGGTACGAGTTCCACGTGGGTCGCTTGGGTGTTTGAACCAATGGTGAATGTGGCTACTTTAGTGCCATCATTGAGCGTAAACTCTGTGCTGTCACCGCGATACACCTCAACGCGCACCGTCTTACCGCCATCGTCTGCCGACCAGAATGTTATTTTTTTCTCACAAGAACTCAAATCAAATCGGTCGTAGTTTCGAGGATTTCCCGGACGCGTTGATGTAGAAATGTATTTCACCGTGATCGTCTCCGCTTGGGCCACATATGGGCTCGCAGGAGAACCCAGCACAGTGACACGCACTTCGTATATGTTGTCACCTTCAGCGAGCGCACCAGTTTCAACTTTACACGCACCGCTGTCTCCACCGGCTTTTAGGGTGATATCCGACCCAAATTGCGTGAAATTCCAGCTGTTTTTAGGGCTTTTTACATAACAACGGGCCGTAAGCTGTCTGTTCATCATATCAAGCGCCACAAATCCAAGGTTAAACCCTTCATTAGTAGGAGATCGAGGCTGCTCAACCCGCACCACAATCTCATCGGCAAGGGCTGCATGCACAGCGGGTGTGTTGCCATACACATACACAGACAGCACCCCAAATATGGTGAGAAGAATTGCAATCATTTTAGGTGTGTATTTCATACGAGTTTTAAACAAATACCATAACCCAATCATCAAGCCCACCAAAAGCTGTGCAAACCCCAGTATCACCAATATACTTGCAACACCGGTTGCCGGGAGCCGACGCGCAGATGTCGCACCGAGCACATTGCCCAAATCGCGCTTCTCAAGTATGTTTATGGTGTTTGAGGGTGTGCCCACTTTTTCAATTTCTATTTGGGTGCCAACGACTGTATCAGTAATTATGCCAGGATCTGTTTTGGTCGAGTCTGCAGAGCTTGCAAGCACCATATCTGCCTTATCTATCGCACAAGATGTCGAGTCGGCACACCCATAGGCCCACGCCAAGTCCTTATACACTCCTGGCTTGCTGTCTGTGCCTATTGTCGCAACATATGTCAAAACGACAACATCACCCATGGCAAGATTGCCCAGAAGCCACGTACCTGGCGATGAATAGACAGGCTGGGGAATAGAGTAGGGAACTCCATTTTTCAATGCCTTCCATGAACCGCTCTTGTATGCAAATCCCCCTGGTGGAAGATCTATGACTTTCACATCCACCATATCATTATCCAACACCTCAATCGTGATGGTATAGGTCACATCTGCACCCACCGCCTGTGGAGTGGGCCACTTGTCGTTGAATTTGCTGATCCGAAGCACTGGCTCAACTTTTTTATTCACAAACGTAACCGATTTAGATGCTCCGCTTAAAACAGTCACTTGCATGTCGCTTACCCCCGCATTCTCATCACCGAGCATCGCATCAAGATAATATCTGCTATCTATATTTATCTCTTGGAATGTGTATGTGCCTGGATTGACGGTAAACACATGAGGGCTGGTTTCTGTTATCACATGGGTGCCGAGCATTTCTCCCGCATCAACATCGAAGGGGAAATCGTCTGTAATGTCTTGATCAACGTGGTTTATCACATTCTTATTCACAGTGATGGTGGCCTTTTGATAGTTCCCTACATAGCATGTTTTTTGCTCGCCCGGCTCAACGGTCACGGCAAGCCCTGATCGATATGAACCATTTTCATCTTCTTTTTGAGCGAAAACCGACGAAACGCCCAATATTCTATCTATGAGTCCGACACTTTCATCACCATCAATTGGGGTGGGGGTCGGAGTGGGGGAGGACATACTCCCATTGCTACAATATATATCTGTCACCCCCATAACATCACACCAGTTGCCCCATTCCTCCTGATAACTTAGGTCAATATCGATATTATGAAATAAGCTACAGTTTTCAAATTGAGTACAGGGCCTTGCGTCGCCATAGGATACCAATCGATCATACCCATTGGCCTGACAAGCCTTAAGTGCACATGTAGCAGCATCACCACACTTGTTCCATCTCGAACACATCCCATGATGCCCATACGCCCACCCATCTTGAGTTATCTTTACCCCTTCCTGAGCTCCTTCACAATAAATATTGGACTGATACCAACCTTCCTGCATGATTTCATCAAGCACATAGTCGCCAGCCCCAAGCACGAAGGTGGTGCTTCCCGAGCTGTCGGTCGATTGGGTTGTGGTTGGGCCATCTGTCAAACTCATGGTTATATCCCAGTTGGGGAGTAGTGGCTCACCGTTGTCACGCTGACCATTGTTATTAAGATCATGGAACTTGTAGACTACAACATCACCATACTGAGTGTTACCAAAGTTATATTCCGGACCAGCGACCATATTAACACTCACTGCCATACCCCGAGGATTTAAATCGGGCAAGGTCACCGTGTGACATATTGGATCAACTGGATAGGTTTGTGCCCATCCTGATTGAACAACCTCACACACGTCATAGGTACCTGCGAGAAGCCCCTCAAACCAATACCAACCGTAGTGCTCATCATCACCTGATGTGGTGGTTTTCGGCTCACCTGCATCCCATTGCTGATTGTTATTTTGATCAATGAAAATCTCCCAACCGCTGAGCAATTCCTCTCTATCATTTACCCCATTGCGATTTGCATCATTCCATTTGTAGCCATGGATGTCATATGATTGTGTGTTTGTGATTTGACATACTCTTTCTCCATCGGAGGGTACCAATATGCCAGAGCACGAGTTGCTTGTTTGTTCCCAGTTTGAAGGCACATCTTCACTCACTGAGTATATGTTTGGTTCAACAGTGAACGTATAGTCAGCCACATCCGTTACACTGCCGGTGGCCGCCCCATACACCTGACCACCACCTGAGACGGTGACACTAAACTCTGTCGGGTCGCCCGATGGAATTGTGGTTTTCTGAACTCTCAGTTGGCCCGTCACCAAGCGATTCTCAAAAATTACTGTGGTGTCTTGCTCGCTCACCGTGACTGGGGCAGGGAATAAGGCTGAATCTTGGCCATTTACCTGCGTTGATACATGGCTCCAATGAGCTTGTGGTAGTTCAAATGCTACATAATCACCATATGGCACATCCTCCAAAGTGACACAGCCATTATCACCGGTGACACCAGTTGCCAGCACCTCATGAATTCGTGCGCGGAAATTGCCATTATTAAGATTGTCGTTGTATTGGTTGTCCCAAACGTTCAAATTAAGATTACCGCCAGCAAAACCTGATACCAGAGTGGTGTATTGGTGAGCTGGGCTGTAACCACCCCACGCAATATTTTGACCACCAACTTTGAGTTCTAAACCTCCCACGGTTGAAAGCTGATCTCCACTCACCCAGCCATCAGCGCCCATGGGGACATTAAGCGGTCTGTATGAAAAGCCGGCATCTGCAATCATTGCTGAATTACCATAGCGATAGGTGCCAAAGGCAAATACCACATGATCACCAGCTGGCAACGAGGCATCGATGCCACTACCATTTGTTACCGGAATCTGATCATTAAAAAGCGGGTTTTGCTGTGCCAATCCTACGGTCCAATTTGCCAGAGGTTGATCGTCACCGTCAACCTTACAGATCGTTACGTCTTTTTGAACAGGTGCATTGAAAGCGACACAGTAGTAGCTTTGACCAGATTGAGGAGAAACTATTTGATCGAAATTATCATAATTTGCCACATCCGTATGACAATACATTTCAGCGCTTACATTGCTACCGGGGCTTGCTTGGGGCGGGTAGCTGAATGGTACATAGTCTGCTTTCAAGCTTTCTCGCACCCATATACCTGGAGCGCTCTCTAAGTTGTTGATGGAGACCTCAGTAACACCATTTTCATTGGTGGGACCGAATGTTTTCCATTGATTGTAAGCAGTGCCTGTTTGCGTATTTGGTCCACAGTAAGGCACATTACACATACCTGATGAAGATTGACCAGCAGCAAGACCTAAAACTTCACCACTCAGCTTGTCAACACCCTGTTGACCTGATTTATCGGCGAAGCCCCATTGGAAATCCCAATCCTGAGCAAACCAACATTTGCCATTTGAATTATTTACAAAGTTTTGCGCAGTGTTTGCATTGATGTTCGCACCATTGTGCCAGTTGGGTAGATATGTTTCATTCTCACATATAATTTTATGTGCGATTATCTTAGTGGGCGGTTTTGGTTCTTCACATACCTGCTCAACCACATCTACCGCGTCAAGATCATATCCATCAGCTGTCGCCTCAAGAGCTGGATCGCTGGTGATATCTGTTATCTTGACATACTTGGCCCACAACAAACCTGACCCGTTGAGATCTAAATATCCAATTCCATTTCCACCATCTTTGTTGGTGACATTGCCAATACTTACCCATGTTGACCCATCTTGACTGACTTCAACGGTTGCTGTTTCAACGCCATAACTGTTTCTTCCATTGGTCACTTCGTGGAAAGACAAATCAGGAGCATTGAGCACATCAACGGCATATCCAGAAAGCTCAAGTATGATGGTCCCTCCATAGCCCAAAGAATAAAACTGCCCATCTGCAGGGCCAACCGCTTTCCATGGATTCATACGGGCCACATCAGTGATAGGAGTGCCATTTTTACGAAGCCCCTGGGTGTGTGACACATAATTGCCCGACCATGCAGCACCTTGCACACACGCAATTGGTGTCGGGGTTGTGGTTGGTGTGTTGGTGGGTGTGGGAGTACTGGTTGCGGTTGGAGTGGGGGTCGCTCCTTGCTCCGTACAGGCAACGCTCACATCATCAACAAACATGCCGAGTGAGTCAGTCATTCCGATTTCAATGAAACTGATTCTTGTAAGGCTGGTGGTGGCAACAAAAGTATAACTTTCTGCTTGCCAGTTGGTGCTACTACCACCTGCAAGATTGCCACTATTAAACATCTCAGTATTACCAACGACAACTTGCAAATGATTATTATTATGGTTTGGTCTGGCAGAATACTTCCAACCAAGTGTGTACTCATATCCGGGAATAGTTGGGATGTCTTGTGAAAGCGCAATAGAGGCAGGTTCACCACTAAACCCATCGCTGGGCCCCGTCCAATCGGTATCTAGCTCCACATATTGTGCACCACTTGCTGGCAGCCAACCGTTCACCCCTTGATGCACTTCGGTTTTTGGCTCAGGGCGAGTGTTACCATTGTAATCTGAAAAGCCACCATACCACTCAGCTGTCCAGCCAGCCATTTGTGCGTTATTAAACACATCCCAACCAGTACCTTGGCTCACAACTGGTGTTTCAAAACTACCATTGGCAACCATTTCTTGTCGGCATTCATTTATCCAGGTACACTCACTTGAGCAACTGGATTGACCATTGAGCGGGCCATAATCACATTGTTCATTGTCATTTTCTATGCCATCGCCACATCTACCAGCAGGTGGAGTGGAAGTCGGCGTGGAGGTGGGTGTGGGGGTATTGGTTGGAGTAAACGTTGGGGTAGCAGTTGGAGATACACCAGGAATATTACAGTCATTATTCCATATCGCTTGTCCCTCGGTAGTCCAGTTTTTACCAGGGTAAGTGCATATCCCGGAATCACAAGAATAGTAGAAGGGTGGGATGATGTCTCCCCATGGAACACTCGGATACACACCACCATTGTGGCCATCATGACCTTGAACGTCTGCGCTCTTACTTGGATTCATACTATTGTAAGGATTTGCGTGTGCACTGGTGGAGTGACAAATAGTTACCTTGTCGCAATCAGTATCGCTGGTATTTGCAAGCCCGGGAGAGATACAACTTAATATAAAGTCAGCGCTGTTGTCATTGGTATCCTGACCATCGGGAAAGCGAGAAAGTCCTACCGTTCCAAGTGATACATTGTCGGCAATTGTTCCCGCTGTTTCGGTATATCCAGGTGTATCGCCTCCGTAACTTACGGTGTCAACAAGAACTTCGGATGAAGCAGATTTAAAAAATAGTGCAACCGCATCCGGACCTTGTTGGAGTAAATTAGTATCCGGGGAAACGTCCATGTCACAATTTGGGGTATTACCGCTTTGCGCACAAATTACGAAATAGTCTCCAGATGCGAGGCTTACGTTTGGAAGATCGAAGGCATGGCCAATTGATGGAGGCGCACCGTTATTGATTGTCCGCACCTCATAATTGTCTAGATTAACAGCTGTTTGACCGTTATTTTTGATCTCGATAAATTCAGCATCATCAGTCCCCGGCTGATCATAGTCAATTTCATTAATCACTAGAAGCTCTGATGGTGTAGGAGTGGGGGTATTGGTCGGGAGGGCATCAAGCCCATCGCAATCTTGATCGATTCCATCACCGGCAATTTCGGGCGCGCCAGGATAAACGGAAGAGTCACTATCGTTGCAATCGGTATTATCAGCTACATAACCGACTGGTGCCGAACAGGCTTGAACGGTACTGTCATTATCCCCGTAACCATCGCCATCGGCATCGAGATAGTAGGTAGAAGAAACGCAAGTAGGAGTGGGGGTAAGTGACGGCTGAATCGTGTTCACATCCTCAAGCCACTTTTTATTATCTTCAGTAAGCTCAAGCAGGTTGCTCACATCGTTGTCATTTTCAATCTTCCCTTCGCCAACAAGTGAGAATGCATTGCTCTCCTCTAATATATACCTATGCTCATACGCCCAGGATAAATCCTCAACCTGCACTTTCACGAGTGCGCGCTTTACTTCATGATCAATGCAATCAACTGCAGAGCATGTACCTGCATACAATTTCTTTTTGAAAATACCCGATGCATCTTCACCTTTTCCTTCTAATCCTTCAACCTGATACCCGTCATCTTTCACTCGAGTATATGCCACAACATAGCTAACTTCTGAAGACGTATTTACCGAAAGTTCAAGCTCATTTTTTGAAACATCAAATGTGACAGATAGCACAGGCGGAGCGTCAGCATAAGCAATTTGTGAGCTCACTCCATACGCGAAATAGGGGAGATAGCTATTCGCCAAAAGCATAGTGGTGGTGAGGAGAGAGAAGATCTTCCGGAGTGCAGCCTTATAAACTCGTATATGGGTTAGAGAACGAGTGAGGTTTCTCATTGGTAAAAATACGAAATGTATTTGGCCCGATTATACACCCCTTACAACCTCTGTCAATGGTATTGCGCATTGTCAAAATAAGCTATGCAGAAAAACCTAACACGCAGATGCGATCGCAGCAACCAAACGAGAAATTGTAGTGTCATCAAGTACCGAAACAAACACTACGTTTGAGGCTAAGCCTTGAGCGATTTTCTCAAGCTTAAACCTCGCCGTATCATCGCACAATACATCTACTTTTGTCAAGACCAACATTTCTTGCTTCTTAAGCAAATCAGGATTATAAGCTGCAAGCTCTTGGCGAATTTTTTGGTAGTCTGCCACCATATCAGCAGTTTCACAACTTATACAATGGAGAAGCACCCGCACTTTCTCAATGTGTTTTAAGAATTTGTCACCGAGCCCTTTGCCTTCTGATGCTCCTTCAATAAGCCCCGGTATATCCGCCAATATAATTCGTTTCTCCTCACTTTGTACTTTTTGCCCTGCTTGCCCCTCGAAGTCTTGACGAAGTGGGGCTTGCCCCTCGAAGTCTTGACGAAGTGGGGTACTCTGTACTTTCAGTATTCCTAAGTTTGGTTCAAGCGTCGTAAATGGATAGTTTGCCACTTTCGCGTGAGCATCAGTGAGCACATTGAGAAGGCTACTTTTCCCCGCATTAGGAAGCCCAATGAGCCCACAATCGGCAATCAGCCGCATAATGACATGAAACTTTCTCTTTTGACCTGGCTTTCCAGGATATGCGGTGGAGAATACTCCTTGGTTTTTACGAGATACCGATGCATTACCCCAACCACCCTGCCCTCCCTTACACAACAACACAGGTTTCCCTTGCGTAAGCTCAATCGATTCATGAGTCACCGTATCTATGAGCAACGTGCCGATAGGGAAGCGGAGCGTAAGATTTTCACCGTCTTTGCCATTTTTTGTTGATGATCTGCCCACCTGTCCGTCGGGAGCATGATACGATAGAGTGCGCGTGTATTTAAGAAGCGTAGAGAGATTGGGGTCCACGACCGCATACAGATCACCACCCCGACCACCATCACCACCTGCAGGCTTGCCATAATTAGGGAAAAAAGCAACTCTTCCATCGCCTCCATCTCCCGCCTCAACCAATATTATTGCTTCATCAATAAGCATGAATCTCATTGTAATGCACATAAAGAGAAAATCCATTCTGACATGACGAAACACTCAGCCTCAACTTGAGCTTGACTTTCCTGTTCGTCTGAGCGTACAATGAGCTCGAAAAGGAGGTGAACTCAAACTATGGCAGTCAAATTTTACGATGTAAAACTTCGCAAAGAAGTACATCTTGATGAAAAAGATGTTAAAACAGTAGAGTACAAACGCGAAACAAAAGATGGCAAAACACAAGTGCGCTATGCGCTTCGTGGCAAGACATCTGATGGACGCAATCTCACAAAGTTTGTGAGCAAAGCAGATTATGACAAAATGAAATGAGCATCTTACACAAAAATCCCTTCACTTTAAACTAGAGATAATGATTGAATAGTGAGGGGATTTTTGATAAACCACCCTTCCACGCCCACTTCCAACCAATTCTGCATCCCTCTCATCAACTGGTGCTAGTAGGGGAGGCCGACATTTATCCATAGTTCATTGAAAGTGGACGCGTGTGTCATATATAGTGAATTGCTTATTGCAAAAACAGTAAAGCTATATGCTTTAGGTTATCGTTGACATGTGAGAGTTTAAATTGATAGTATGAGTCTGTGTTTATACAAAAAAGCCGCATATCCTTACTTATATTGCTGGGAATACTGTTGAGCAGTGTGTTAGTGCTTTCAAAAGTAATTGCTAGCTCGAATCCGACAATTACTCTTACCACACCAAACGTAATTTCAACCGATCAAAGCTCGGTTGCTATTTCAGGAAATGCTGTTCCTGGAAATTTTGATATTGCAAGTGTCAAGTATCGAGTTGATACCGTGTCTGACGATTGGCTCCCATGTACTGTATCGCCATCAGATCCCGATCGAGTTAATATCATAAGAGATGCTTTATTCTCATCAGGCACTGGAGAGGGAATTGGTCCTGATAGCGATGCACAATATACTCTATTGCAATCAGATGGCAAGCTCGTGGTTGGGGGCTATTTCTTAACAATAAATGGGGTAAGAGTGAGTGGAATTGCTCGTTATAACACCAATGGAACTTTAGACACAAGTTTTAATTCTGGAACTGGGTTGGATGGCGACGGCATTGAGGGTATGGCCCTTCTGCCTGACGATAAAATTCTCATTGGAGGATACTTTTCGACATACAATGGAGTGGCTCGCGATGGAATTGCTCGACTCAATGTCGATGGGTCGCTTGACACGAGTTTTAATCCGGGGAGTGGCATGGATGGTGGAGCTGTGTACTCATTTGCAGTCCAACCAGACGGAAAAATTCTCATTGGGGGGTGGTTTACCACATTTAACGGCACAGGAAGAAGTAATATTGCTCGACTCAATGTCGATGGGTCGCTTGACACAAGTTTTGATCCGGGGAGTGGGGCGGGTGGCGGTGTCTACTCTATTGTACTTCAACCAGATGGGAAAATACTGATAGGAGGATACTTCACCTCATACAATGGGGTTGGTCGCAACAGGATAGCGCGACTCAACGCCGATGGGTCACTTGACACAAGTTTTGATCCGGGGAGTGGGACAAATAATGAGATTTACAGTATGACTATCCAAAGTGACGGGAAAATATTAGCAGGAGGTCGCTTCACTACATATGACGGAGTAAATAGGAGTAGAATCGCGCGAATCAATACTGATGGGTCGCTTGACACGAGTTTTAATCCGGGGAGTGGAGCGATAAGTACACTTGATTTTTCTACTAGTATCAAAGCTCTCATACTCCTCCCCGATAACAAACTACTAATTAGCGGATACTTCAACTCATATAATGGGACAAGCATTAATATGATAGCTCGACTTAATGCTGATGGGTCGCTTGACACGAGTTTTGATCCGGGGAGTGGGGCAAGTAGCACTATTTTTAACATTCATCTCAGACCTGATTACAAAATCGTTATTAGTGGATATTTTACGTCATTTAATGGATTCGCCAGAGAAGCTCTCGCCCAACTCAATCCTGATGGAACACTTGATGTGGGTTTTAATGCTACTACAGGGCTCAATGGTAATGTAAATGCACTCACAACACAGAGTGACGGTAAAGTTATTGTGGGAGGGACATTTACGACATATAAAGATGTAATCAGACGCAATATCGCGCGACTCAACGCCGATGGATCGCTTGACACGAGTTTTGATCCAGGGAGTGGAGCGAGTAGCACTGTTTCCTCTATTGTGCTTCAACCAGATGGAAAGATGCTCATAGGGGGTTCTTTCACCTCATATAATGGGGTTGGTCGAAACAGGATAGCCCGACTCAACGCCGATGGATCGCTTGACACGAGTTTTGATCCGGGGAGTGGAGCAAGTAGCACTGTTTACTCTATTGTGCTTCAACCAGATGGGAAAATACTGATAGGAGGATACTTCACCTCATATAATGGCGTTGGTCGAAACAGGATAGCGCGACTCAACGCCGATGGGTCGCTTGACACGAGTTTTAATCCGGGGACTGGTACGGCGGCCACAGTAGCTTATATGAACAGCATTAATTCTCTTGCACTCCTCCCCGATAACAAACTACTAATTAGCGGATACTTCAACTCATATAATGGAGTAAACATTAATATGATTGCTCGTATTAATAGCGATGGATCACTTGACACGAGTTTTAATCCAGGGAGTGGGGCAAGTAGCACTATCTACTCTCTGCTACTGCAACCAGATGGAAAGATGCTCATAGGGGGTGCTTTCACCTCATATAATGGGGTTGGTCGAAACAGGATAGCGCGACTCAACGCCGATGGGACGCTTGACACAAGTTTTGATCCGGGGAGTGGAGCAAGCAATGACGTTAGGAGTATGACTGTCCAAAGTGACGGGAAAATATTAGTAGGAGGTGGCTTCACTACATATGACGGAGTAAATAGGGGCAGACTTGCTCGTATTAATAGCGATGGATCACTTGACACAAGTTTTAATCCAGGGAGTGGGGCAGACTCATATAATGCATATGTTACGCATATACACTATCAATCTGATGACGCCATAATTATTGGAGGCGGGTTCACTTCATACAACTCTCAACCTGCGAATTATCTGTTAAGAATATATGAGGCCGGAGAAGAACGCAGTTTTACATGCACCGTTGAACTTTCTTCATTTTCTCCAGGCACGTACTCAATCTATCTGCTTGCTGAAGATATCAATGGCGGAACCTCTGGCGACACAACAACACTAGTGAACGTAAATTATCAAACTAACATTTCAGATGTCGACAGCATACAAACTACCCCAGCAACCTCCAGTCATACTCCCACCCTCCCCCCAGAAATCCAAAGAAGATTAGATTGGGGGTATGATGCAAATGGTGAATGCGTGTCACAAAAACCAGGAGGAATGCCTGAGATATTTAGAATCGATGTGACAGACACAAAAGCCACTCTATACATTGCACCTCCCTCTAAACCATATAACACATTTACGATCAGTTACAAAGAAGTAGGGAGTGTTGCGTGGGGATTTGAACACCCTGTCTATGCAGACTCTCCTGAGTATGCCATAGACTTTTCCCATGTAGATGATGGGGGAGTGGTGGTATATACCATTAATGATCTCAAACCAAATACTCGATATGAGTTTAAGGTAAAGTGTGCAAACAAGTGTGCATCAACAAGTTATGGGAATACTGTCGCTGCTGCGACTCATGTCAAGGGAGTCTCTGCCACCAAAACATATCTTGCAACTTCTGAACCAGCACCTTCAGCATCATCTTCATTGATTCAGACTGGGGTGCCCGCCATATACGCTACGCTTATGGGCGCATTTTTACTCTCAGTAGGTATTTACACTAGTCAATCAACTCCAAGACACTATCGTAAACCCATCTATACACTGAATAAGCCGAGGGTGTTGCGATTTAAAAAGAAAAAATGAAATAACTGTACTTTCTTACGAACTCGCACTGGTGTAGTGCCGGAGGGCGAACAGCCAAAATCTTCGAGAGAGAAAAAATAATATCAAAGTAGCGAAAATAAGTGCCACAATTTCCGCTGAAGTCACCATACCCAACAGTGCCTTCATTGGTATGGTGAGCGCAAGGGCAAAGGGAAAAAGAAACAGAAGTGCCATAAACCCAATCTCTCGCAAAAATTCATAGGGAAATCGAGATGAAACATTGAGATAGTACAAAAAATCTACAATATTGTCCATTTGAGGAAACCACACAACCAGTGTCGTCACCAAAAGCCATACCGAGTAAATGGTGACAAAACCAAAGATGAGAAGGATGCCAAACAGTGCAATAGAAAACCAAGAGGTGGCAAACCCATAGAGATGAAGGTAATATGCCAAAACCCCCACACCGAGTAAAATGCGCACCATATATGCAGGATATACATAGGTGAGCGACGCACTGAACTGAGCGTCAATTGGTTTAAGTAGCAGAAAGTCAAACGTGCCTCGGTTCATAAGCTCGGGAATCCGCTCCATATTCTTACTAATGATGCCATGAAAAAACCCGAGAAAAATCACTTGTATTGCAGCAAGAACCATCAGTTGCTCACCGCTATAGCCAAATACACTGCGTACACCGCGCGTGGCAAAATACACTGTTGAAAGCGTTAAGCCACTCCACAGCACCGTTGAAACGAGCATCCCCACCGTATTAACCCGAAATAGCAACATGCTCTTTATGGCCATACGCAGATACGTGGCGTAAACACGCATATATTTTCTCAATGAATTGGAAGATGACAAATGAATGTGCATATATCATTAATTACCTGCAGCGGTAAATGCTTTAATCCCTGCGTGCCATACTATTCGATACAAAATGCTTGTCACCATAAGCCACATTATCTGCGTTGCAATATATCCGCTCACCGCATCGGAATGAGCTTGTCCAGTAAAAAGGAGTGCGGGAACATAAATGATGTAGGGGAGGGGAGTGAGAAAGGCCACTCGCTCCAAGAAGTCGGGAAACAAATAGAGAGGCATATTAACCCCACCTAATAGAATAAAAATGGTGTCGTATGCATTGTGAATCAAGCGCAGGTCATACAACCAAAAGGCCAAAAAGCCAAGCATTTGCTCAATATTGTGACAAATAAAAAAGCCCAAAACACTAGAAAATATCGCAAGCCCAATCAGAGGAAGTGAATCGCTAAACGTGAATAGGTGGGGGAAAAAGAGCGACAAGCATCCAACGATTATCGCCCCATACCCCCCTTGCACAATGCGATAGGGAAGCTCATGAAATAACGCGTTAAACGCATAGTAAGAATACGGTTTAAGAAGCATGCGCGATAATCCGCCCTGTTGAATCTCTTCGCGCATGATCCATTCTTTCATATGTGATACCAAGAGCGCACTTAACGTCACAATCACCACATAGTAGCTTACTATCTGTTCTACCTTAAATTGTGACGCAAGATTTGGATTATCACGAAGGACAAAAACCCAGTACATACACAGGAGTGTCGGCACAAATATGGACATCATAAAATACACCACACTGCGGGAGCGCACATACAATCCGCGCCTCAGTGCCAGGTGGATAAATCTGAGAAATCGAACCATGAATTACGTCTTTTGTAAATAGATATCGCGCACAACCGCCTCAAGATCAAGCTCTTGTATGGTGATGTCTGCGACCGGGAGCTTTTTCAAAAGTGCCGCCGCGACTTGTTTAACGGTAAGGCTTTCCACTCTGAGTTTCACTGCGAGGGGCTCGTATGAGTCTACAATGCCATACTGCGTAAGTGTTTCTTGAGGAATGGGAGTTAAAAAAGTCAAAAAAAGCACTTTATGTTTGACATATTTGCGCGTAAGCTCATGGACACTTCCGTCATACACGATGACCCCGTGATTGATGATAATGATGCGCTTACACAAACGCTTAACGTCGTCCATATAATGACTGGTGAGAATGATTGTCGCATCATATTGTTGGTTGTAGCGAGCAACAAAATCACGTAAGTGTTGTTGCATAACAATATCAAGCCCTATGGTCGGTTCATCCAAAAACAGGACTTTTGGCTTGTGAAGTAATGCCGCCATAAGCTCACATTTCATCCGTTGTCCCAACGAAAGATTGCGCGGGGGTTGGTGTATCTCATCGCGTACATCAAACAATTCGACAAATTCACTGATGGTCTTTTGAAATACGTCAGGTGGTATATCGTAAATTTCCTTGTTTAAAAGAAATGTATCATACACGGGGAGCTCCCACCACAGTTGTTGTTTCTGTCCCATCACCAAGGTGATTTGCTTCAAAAATGCATGGGGCCGAGTAAAGGGCTCAAAGCCCAAGACACGCACCGAGCCTGCGCTTGGATACAACAGGCCCGAAAGCATTTTGAGTGTAGTGGTTTTGCCTGCCCCATTGGGCCCGATAAACCCAACAAGCTCGCCCGCACTAATGGAAAAGTTTACTTCATTTACCGCCACTTTTTTAATGGTTTTTGGGAGTAGTAATGACCTGAGGCTTCGCTCTTTCCCACGCACCTGAAACGATTTGGACAAATTAGACGCTTGAATGTGGGCTGGGTGCATAAAAATAAGCCGAAATAGAGCCTTAGTATAGCACTTTTGCCACATACATCAAATGGTTTACTTTGTGACATATCCGTGTACAATGAGCACCATATGAATATAAAAATTATTGCTATTTCAATCGTGGCTATCGTTGGATTCCTATTTGTTTCATACAGCGCCTTTAATAAACCAGAAACAGTAACATTTGATGGTGTTTCCGAGCTTCGCACACCTGAGCAAGCTTCAGCAGCAGGCACGCTTGTGGATAGGGCAAAGGGTTCCGGCCCAAACGTTATGGTTGAATATAGCGATCTCCAATGTCCCGCTTGCAAGTCTTTTCATGAATATATCGAGCAAGAAAAAACCAACGACGCCGAATTCGCCCGCATTATGAGTGAAGAATATACGGTTGTATTCCGGCATTTTCCTTTGGTTTCAATTCATCGGAATGCCCAGCTTGCAGCTCAGGCTGCAGAAGCCGCAGGTGCCCAAGATGCATTCTTCCCGTTTATAGATAGTGCTTTCGCACGACAGCAAGAATGGGGAAATAGTGCAACGGCCCGTGATGTTTTTATTGAAATCGCTCAAGAACTAGAACTAGATGTGGAACAGTTTTCAACGGATATTGATTCTCCTGCTGTGAAAGCCAAAGTCGAATCCGACTTGTCGACTGCCTTGAGCATGGGCCTTAATTCCACTCCAACATTTTTCATTAATGATCAAAAAATAGGTGGCTTTGGAAGCTTTGAAGATTTCAAAGCTATTATCGTACAGTCAGCACAGTAGTGATTTTCTTTTTTTGAAAACATGGTGCTTTCTGCTTCAGGCATAACACTTAATTACACACACTTACCACGCCGGCAAGAGGGGAATTCCACGCCTTCGCTTCTTTTACTTCACGGATGGGGAGGCACCCAGAAAAGCCTTATGCCGCTTGCAACCATGCTCTCATCTCACGCCAACTGCTATATCCCTGATTTACCCGGGTTTGGAAAGAGTTCCAAACCGCCAAATAGTTGGGGGATTTATGAGTATGCTGATTGTCTGAAGGAGTTTATTCACCTCGCAGGGATTGATGAGCCCGTTCAACTGGTGGGACACTCATTCGGGGGAGCTATTGGGCTCATACTGGCGGCGCATTATCCTGAATTAATTGAAAAGCTTGTCGTGTGCGCCCCCTCATGGCATCGAGCAAAAAAATACGCAGACGAAACCCCCAAAAAACCTCTTCAGCAAGCGTTATCAAAAGGTTTGCGACATTTTCCTTACCTTAGAAAAACTCTGTACCGCACGTTTTTCCCTGAATCTGACATGTTGCGCAAGCCCGAACTTGAGGCTAATTTCAAAAGGATAGTATCGCAAGATCTCACCGATGTGGTGACACAAATTCCCCAACACACACTCATTGTGTGGGGAGGACAAGACACATATACCCCCGTCTCAGATGGGGCACTGCTCAAACACCTCATACCCCATGCGCTGCTTACTGTGTTTCCCGATGCAACACATGCGCTTCCCGTCACGCAGAGTCATTTGGTTTTTCCCTCCATACATACGTTTCTCACCACCAAAGTAGCCGACTAGCTGTTACAATTTTCCTATCATGCTCACAACCTTTCTTACTGCCGTAGGGCTGTGTGTCACTATCATATACGTTTTAAAACACGTATACACATTCCAAATCAAGGAGTACCGATGGGATCGCATGCGCGCACGCTTTGAAGACAAAGGAATCATTGCCGTGCTTTATGAAGCTGATTTCAGACCACCCAGTATTAAAAGCCCTCGCAATGCGTTGATTCTTGTCTTAAGTTGTGTGCTTCTTGTTGGCATATCCCAACTGCTCCCACAACATATCGTGGCGAGCGTGGGGCTTATCGTATTTGCGCCGATAATCGCTTTTGTATGTGTGTCGGTGGGAGTTTTGGCAACAGCCATACCGGTAGCACTGTATCGTAAACGCATCGTACAAAAGGCCCATGGAATTGTAACCTATCTCTCACCTCAAGTTATAGGAGTCACCGGTTCATATGGAAAATCAATCACTAAGGACTATATCCACCACATCCTTTCTCAAAAATACAAAACTGCCAAAACCCCGCGAAATCAAAACACTGCAGTGGGAGTGGCCCTTGCGGTTTTGCACCATTTGACCCGAGACACACAATGGTTTGTGGCGGAAATGGGCGCGTACAAAGCAGGGGAGATTGCTGAAATAGCGGATGTAATGAAACCAAAGATTGCAGTGATAACAGCAATCGGTACTCAGCACATAAGTTTATTTGGAGGAAAAGAACAACTTTTTAAAGCCAAAACTGAGATTGTGCACAAGCTCCCAAAAGACGGCTATCTCTTTATCCCCGAAAGCATGGACAAGCTTATCAAGATGCGCATTAAGCGGATCACACCCTGTCCTGTCGTCGAATATCAAACGTTCCCACACGACCCCCATGCCACCGCACTTTCGGCAGCGAAAGAAGTGGCCAAAAAGGTTGCTTTTACAGACCAAGAAATAGAAAAGGCGATTATCCGAATCGAAAAACCTCTCCATGTCAGTCCGCAAACTCATCCCCGTGGCCATATGTATATCGATTGCTCTCAAAGTAGCAATGTGGAGGGCTTTATAAGCCACCTGCATACGTTAAAAGCGGTACATAAAAGCAAAAAAATGGTGCTTGCAAGCGGAGTTATCGAGCTGGGTGCTCACAAAAAAGAGGCGTACCTTCGCATCCTGCAAGCCCTCCCCAGCCACACCACACTCTATACCACCGATAAAACATTTAAGACTCTTGCTATTGGCACACCTCAGTCACGCTGGGTGGTGCATCAGAGGTCCCAACGGGCCCTCATATCTGCCGTACATAAAGCGCTCACTGCAGAAACAATCATACTCGTTGAGGGGAGATTTCGCCCCGACTATTTAGACCAAATACTTTGATAACCTTTTAATACATAAACTCCCATGCATCATCCACTTATCGCACTCGATTTCGCACATCAAGAAACCTCGGAGGATGCCAAGCTTGCCTGGCGCCTAATGTTTTCACCTCATTCGTGGAAGGGTCATCGGGCAACAGATAAAGTCGCGGCACATTATTCACAATCCACCTATATCTCACCGAAAAACGTGCCCCACAACACTTCGCTCTTCTTTTCAGGGCGATCTGCCCTCAAAGCTCTGCTTACCGCCTTACAATTGCCCTCAGGAAGCTCTGTTGCCGTACAAGGCTTCACCTGTGCAGCCGTAACCCTCCCCATACTATCATGCGGTTTAAATATACGCTATGTTGATATCAATGAAGATGACTTCTCCATGCGCCTAAACCATTTAGAGTCACTTTACAACCCATGCATCAAAGTACTGATACTTCAGCATTCTTTTGGCATTGTCCCAAAATACAGAGGAGAAATAATCGCCTTTTGCTCCAAACATAATATTTTTCTCATCGAGGATCTGGCCCATGGATATATGCCAAACACACTCATCGCACCCGATTTGGGCGACCGTTACTGCGCCCTGGTTTCGTTTGGAAGATCGAAGCTATTTTCTTCGGTTTTTGGTGCCGGTGTCATCACCCCAAGCATCCAACTTCACGACTTGTTACAAAAGGCATCATCGAATTTGCCCCAGGCCCCAAAGCGTCTTATTGTTCGATGTTTACTGTATAAGGGCATAGCCCCTTTCATTAAGCTTTGGTATCACCGGGGAGGTCGCATCTTCCATCGCCTCCTGCTTTGGATGCAGCTTTTTCCACCAGAGATTACACGCATTGAGAAGGATGGTCAATATGATGCATCATATGCGTATGCATATCCGGAAGTACTTGCTCACACACTGCATCTGCAACTGTCCAAAAAAGAAACTCTCTTGACTCAAATTACTGCCGCGATAGGGGAGTATAGAAAGCATGTTCCTCAAATAAGTCGCTTTCCCTCGCCCCCCCTTAATAGACTTCCGCTTTTAGCTCCTCATTCTGAACGCCGCACTCATATCTTACGACATTTCAGGTTGCAAAATATTTTCTTAGGTACCTGGTATAAGGAACCCGTGGGCCCCGAAAGGCTCGATCTGGCAGCAATGCAGTACGAAAAAGGCTCCTGCCCAACCAGTGAAAACGTGGGTACGCGCATTATCAATCTTCCGCTCAATGTAAGTCAAAAGACCGCAGAACACATTGGCCTGGAAATACAACTATTATTACTCACTCCATGAATATTTCCCTTATATCAGAACAGGCGCGCTGGGAAGATTTCATCAATGCACATGCAGTAACCACATTCATGCAATCATGGGCATGGGGGGAATTTGAAGAACACGCCGGACATCGCGTATTTCGATGGTTTGTGTATGATGAATCAAACGAACCTATTGCCGCATGTCAGGCGTTCCTCATTCGTGCAAAAAAAGGTACATTCCTATACATTCCTCACGGCCCCATATGCGCAAAAAACCTTATTGCAGCGGATGCATGGCATACCGCATCATATCGACTTCCGGCAGGAGATATAAACCTTATAAAAGTAATACTTGAGCAGTTACATCGGGTATTTTTCGATACCGCAAAGGAATATGGATGTCACTTCATTCGACTAAACAGCAGTCTCCCTCAAAGTGGTGCAATTTCCCATATACTTACCCATCTCGGCTATAGGGAAGCTCCCCTATACCTTACATCCGAAAATGCGGCGGTTGTTGACATATCTTTAGATACCGCAGATGTTATGGCACAGATGAGGAAAACAACCCGATATCTTATTAGAAAAGCGCAAAAGGATGGCATTACCGTCTCTGTCGATACAACAGGTGAAACACTGGACCAGTTTTTATCAATGTATAAGGCAACGGTAATGCGAGAAAAATTCGTTGGATTTACCAGTTCTTACTTAAAAAAAGAGTTTGAGGCTTTCCATAAATATAATAATGTAGTTATAATTAATGCATATCACAGAGCCTCAATCGAGGCATGTGCTATGATTATTTTCAATAATCAAACTGCATTTTATCATCAGGGAGCCTCAAATCATCCGAAGGTTCCGGCTTCATATATTCTGCAGTGGTATGCAATGCAAGAAGCCAAAAAACGAGACTGTCGTTACTACAATTTTTGGGGTACTTATATTCCCAATCGCACCCCAAGAAGTTGGAAAGGTCTAACGCTTTTTAAGGCTGGGTTTGGAACTAGCGAATGGAAATATCTTCCGACCATGGACTACCCATTGCACTTCGCATATCATCTTACCAAAGCATTTGAATTAGTTTTGAGGCTAAAAAGAGGTGTGTAATTACATGATTTCTTTGTGTAAATTACTCGAAATTCATACTCCTTCCCTTCATGTGATCGTTTCACGCATGCCAACAGGTAACTAACCTCACCTCAAATAGCCCCCCATATACCATCTCAACATCTGGCACGGAATGAACGATTATCGAGTTTTGTATGTGATTTAGCATGTTGCAATAGTATAAATGTACATATTTCTGCACGTAATTCACCGACAAAAGGGGAGTGGGGAAGGGAAATGGTGGCGTTTTACCTCAAAATTGGGCACAAACCACAAACCTTCAACCAACCCCCAAAAGTCAACCATAAGAGGTGTGAAACAGAGAAGATAAAAATATAAAAAAATATTTCTGATATTTAAGTACATATTCATATGTAATGATATAGTTTGATATCTATTGTTCTCTATTGTTCCTACCTTACATGTCGTAAGAGATACATATTACGACATTTAAGACTTCTATCCTCTGCGGTAATTTGTCCCAAAATTCAGATGCTGGCACCTTTGCGAAACACGAGGTACTTTGAAACACATGGCATATGATCATGGAGAATAATGCTCTATGGTTATGAAACGTTACTTATTCAACGAAATTGCGGTTCTCGTTTGTGCCTCTCTCGAAGTAAAACTAGGCAGTACTCCCCTCTAAAGTTATCCACATTTAATACCTATAGTAATTGGTACTATGGGCTATACTGTTATTGCTTAAGCGTTCAGGATTTCTTTCATCCTCAGTTCTCTCCCCTTCTATTCCCCACTACCAGCGCAGAGTCAATAAAAATGCGGCAAACAAAATCACAAAAATCACCAAATATTCACGCGATCGGTAGCGAAATGCAACTTCATCTTTATACATGGCAAACAGCCCACTAAACACGTAAAAAACGCCGGTAATAATCATGGGCCTTGGAGTATCCAAGCTAAAAGGTAAAAAGGACAATAAAATCATTGTGTAGCCCATGAGTATGCCCGCAAGTATGCTTACCTGCCACACACTTTTTGGCATGATCTCCTGAGGGTCCAACGACCAAAAAAGCTGAGTACTTAAGACAAAAGAGAATACTCCAACACTTACCCCCAGGAAAGCCCAGTGCACATCAAACGCGCTCACAAGCAGAGTAAACAAGTAGTATATTACTATCATCAAAAGTTGATTTGCGGTTTGGGCCGCCCGATAAAGCTGTATCCCCTTCTCTACTCCCACATTGAATATATTCATGGTGCTCAATATGAGGTAAAAAATAAGTGGAAATATTGCAGTAAATGCTAAGCGGGTAAATAGACGTGACGGAAGAATGTAATACGACAGATACCACAACACAAACCAAGTTACTGGCAGAATAAATAGAACATACCATTCATCCTTGTGAAGATCTTCAATGAGGGCAAACCAACACAGAAAATACGCCAGTAATCCGAAAAACGGCACCAAAATCCAATGAAATGGTGAGGGCACTGCAACACCAGCAAAAAGGGCTGCTGCACCAATAAAACTCGACAAAAGATATCGAAGTTGCTTCGGAAGGCGTAAAAAATTCTTACGCACATGGTCTTTCCACCATGCTTGGAGTTGGTGAATCATAAATGACATGTTTTATGGCGCCAGAGCAAACTTTTTACATTATTTTCAAACACTTGACACCTATTATACTCAGAGTATACTTCAACCGCTTATGAATACAAATGCTCATCAAGATCTGGAAACGCGGGCTGTTGATGCCGCAATTCAAAACAACTGGCAAGAGGCAGTGAAACTCAACGAGGAAATCTTAAAACAACGTAAGCATGATGTGTCTACACTTCTGCGACTTGGTTTTGCCTATTTGAGGCTCGGAAAACACGACAAATCACTCAAAACGTACAAACAGGTGCTTAAAATACAACCTCAAAATGCCATAGCCAACGAATATGTCCCAAAAATCGAGCTCCAACGCAATCACACAGGAAATTCGGTGCAATCCGAAGTTAAACTCGACTCCAATGTATTCATAGAGCTGCCAGGAAAAACAAAGTCGGTAAATTTGAGCCAACTTGGACAAAAGGCGTCACTTGCCAGGCTCATAATCGGTGAAGAGGTGTATCTTTTCATCCGCAAACATCATGTAGAAGTGAGATCAAAATCCGATGAATATATTGGTGTTCTTCCCGACGACGTGGGGGTTCGCCTAATGTACTTTTTGGAAAATCAAAGCGAATATTTGGTGCACATCCAAGAAGCTACTCTCAATTCAGTGAGTGTGTTTATTCGTGAACGAACCAAAGGAAAGAAGGTTGAACGGCTCGTCTCCTTCCCCGTTGATATTCCCGGAAGCATTTCCCGCGTGATGGCATATCAACAGCAAAAGAAAGATGATGACGAGCAAACAATGAATCAAAATGAAGACGAGCATTCCAAAGATGATGATCGCACAAATCTAGAAGATGATATTCCTCAAGATGAGGAAAACTCAAAAGATGACGATGTGCTCGACAATGAGCTCATAAAAGACGCTGAAGGCGATCAAAAACCTGAAGTTGAGATACTGGGAATAAATACTGAAGAAGAAGACGAAGATGAGGAATAAGCTCACTAATATCATCGATAATGCTGAGGTCCGTCTTCCAGCACCATAATTGTCCCCTGTGTGTGATGACTCTTTCTCTTTTGAGCAACCGAAGCGACATTTTTTTTCATATCTTGTCGCATACCCAAAGCAGTGATCACTAATGCAAGAGGTATCAAGGCTATCAGGTAAATAATCATACAAATAGGTATAAAAACAATCTCACATACTCCACTCACGCTCAATTTTCTCGTCCAAGACCCAATATATATCATATAAACTCGTATCACCGTATTCAAGCACACACCCAAAATGCCCTGCGAGAAAAAGCGCAGTCTGTGAGAAGGACTCTTGTGAATCGACAATTGTGCATGAGTCTTTTCTCATTGTTGAATCTGCTCGAGAAATATCTGCAACTCGAATACCCGTATTTTCCAGAATTCGTGCCAAAAAAGAGGCTGTCGACTCCGAAGCCACATATCCAAGCTGAACTAATTTCTGTTCATCTCTAAACAACTTGTCATACAACAAAACATCGGGTGGATTATCACGAACCTTATATATGGTCATTTGAGCAGGTTTAGTAGATCGGATCGTAGCATACATCCAAAGTCGATCAAATATATTCATATTACCCGCAAGCCATGTGCTTTTTAATATATGATTCTTAATTTCTGCGAACTTACTGTCCTCAAGCCACACGTCGTCATAATAAATGGTGGGTTCAGAGTCATACAGATATTTATGGATAAACACACCAGCACCCACCCCCATTGCTTTCATATAGAGCCGAGGATCTTTCTCGAGGGTGGCAAGTTTTCCTAAAGAGCCAATGCTGTACCCAGCAAGCCCCCCCGGAACCTGGACGGTATATGCATTGCTCATCATGATCATATAGTGCTGTTTCCCTACTCTACTCAGCGACATCACATAGCTTTGTGGACCCCACACCGCTATATTAACTCTATCAAGTCGAGACATATAGAGCGAATCAAAAAATAAACGTGCCAAAAGAACCAGGGCCACTGCCACAAGAATGAAGATTCCTATTGAGAGCATCACTGCTCTTTGCATGCGTAAAGAAGACATAGACAAACCACCAAATGGATGGTTAATACTATGCTACCACACTGTCAGCCTCAGGTACAAGAAGGAGTCGAGCTTTTGGAATTTTTTTACCCGTCTTGACACAAATCCCATATGTCCCTTTTTCGATGCGCTTAAGGGCTGCAACAATAAGCTGAAGTCTTTTTTGTAAATCTTCCATTTCTGCCTCCACAGCCAAATGCCCCATCTCTTCCCGTGCATCAGTGTCTGAAGATGCGTTGTCAATGGCATGATCCGGATCGGAAAAAGGGTCTGAGGACTTTAACTGTTGTAGTTGCTTATTTATTTTCTCCTCTTCTGCCAGAAGGCGCAGTTTCTGTTTTTGTAATAAAGATTTATCCATGACGTAAAAAGGGGCGAAGCAAATAGTAAAACATGCTCACAATATGCGAGCGGACATAATATACGATAAAAACAAGAGATGTCAAGAGCGTGACGATGCCCAAATACAGATCAAAAAGCTGATAGTATGCATTTTGCTGATATGAAACAATGTCGCGAAGCTGTGCCACACCAACATGTATGAAGCTCACAAACCAATACAACAATGCCACCACCAAGCCCTTTTTCACCTTGTGTCTTCTTACATGCAAGATTACATGATGAGCCGCTAATGCGCCAATGAAATACAATATGCCCTCATACAATCCAGGGACATGCCTTAATCCATCGTATACTGCATATTTAATCCGCACGGGGAATGTGGTAATAAGCCCCACATCAGTGCCTGCAAATACTCCACCAAAGCTCAAAATGGCAAAAGAAGCAAAAAGAGCAGGAGCTAAATAAGTAACTATTTCAGATCCTGAATGCTTCATGTGGGGTGTCCTTGGAATAACCAGACTTAAACCAAACGCAATGAAGGCGGAAAGCTGGTGGAGTCCCGGGTACAAATGTAATGCAAAAAATCCGAGCGCACCGTCTTGAAGCACTGTATCGTAATGAAAGGCCACATACACAACTCTCCCAACAATCAAAGCGATAAAGAGTGAGCCTATTATTCTGTCAAATATCTCCTCTTCTTTATGCTCGGTGATACGAATATACTTCCATGCCAAATACAGAAACCAAAACAAGGCTAACACAACAAAAACACCATAGGTGTAAAAAACAAAAGAGCCTGCAGTGAATAGGACAGGAAGCATATTAATAGACTAATTGACCTCTCTAGTATAAACTATACAACGTTTCTATGTCACCGGAAACCTCAAAAATAACCTCCCCACCAAAAGTCGGATTCGATTTGGATGGCGTGCTTTTTTATAACCCTCTGCGCATTATTCGCAAACCGGCTGATTTTATCAAAAAAGGGGCAACACTCGCGTATATTCCCAAAACCAAACTAGAGCAATTCCTCTGGCGAATCATACATCAGTCAAGCTTCAAACCGGCAGACGGATGGCAAGATATCAAAACGCTTACCCAAGCAGGCATCATGAGCCCCTACGTCATCACTGCACGATTTAAGTGTTTGAAAGATGATTTCACGCGTTGTATGCATAAGCTTGATGCCTCGACATACTTTGCCGGGCAACATCAGAACCTGCACGATGAACTCCCCCACCAATACAAAGAGCGCATGATCCGCGAGCTGGGCATCGAATATTACATCGAAGACAACTGGAATATAGTAGAACACCTTAATAAAACCACCGAAGCCACCATCTTATGGGTGTCCAATCCGCTCGACGCAGACATCCCCTACGATCACCGTTTTGACAACCTCCAAGATGCGCTTATCGGACTTAAAAACATGATACAACTTCATCACACAAAGGATATCTAATTGCCTATGAAATTGTTTTTGAGTTTTTTGCACCAGAACAAGCGACTCTTGCTCATTTCTCTTGTTTTATTCACTGCCTTTGCACTCAGAACGTATGAACAAAGCTGGGATAAGGGTGGGCATCTGCATCCCGATGAGCGCATGCTCATTATGGTTGCTGATAAGATTCACTTTCCAGACAATCTCAATCCTGATTTTTTTAATTATGGCACGCTACCAATATACCTTCTTAAAGGAACTGCACAGCTTCTTGATAGCACAAACCTTTATCCTGAGCCGATTGCAACATATGATGGAATGCTCGCGCTTGGCAGAAGCTTGTCGGCTTTTCTTGATATAGGCACCGTGGTACTCATTTTTGCCATGAGTTTTTTACTCACGCGTACCTATTCACATGCGCTTCTTGCATCTCTCATCTACAGTATTGCGTTTTTTCCCATTCAAAATAGCCACTTTTTTGTGGTTGATGTTCCCCTGACATTCTTCGTGACACTTCTTACATTTTCACTGGTGTGGTGGCTTCGGTATCATAAAGTACGCGGACTTATAATGATAGGCATCAGTTTGGGGCTTGCAGTTGCAACAAAATTTACTGCCATACTGTTTGGTGTCGGAGCGCTCATTGCCATGAGTATATTTATCGTGACGCAATCCACACAAGAAAAGCCACTGTTCCAAAAAGTCATACAAACGTTTCGCGCGTGGGTCTTCTCTATCTTCATCGTTTTAGGAGCGAGTCTTTTAACATTTGGCATTTCCATGCCATACGCTTTTATCTCCCCAACCGGAATTTTCACTCATGCACCCCATCTTACCGACACTCAACCACCTACTCAACTTGACTCAACCTTCCCCTACCCCGGACTTGCGGATATCATCAACATGCTCCACCCTGAAAAACCCATGCACACTCGTTTTCTGCGTGACGTCCGCGATCAACTCCGAATGAACTCGGACCCCTATGTCTTCCCCTATACACTTCAATATGTCACGACTAAACCGTATGTTTATCATCTGGAACAAATAATTAAATGGGGCTTAGGGCCTTTTATTAGTGTGTTAATTCTTCTTGGAACACTCTTTATGCTCATGCAAATCGTTCAAGCAGTCCAAAGGCGAAGAAAAGCACATACCGAGGCCTCCATACAATTAATAAGTGATGCGAAAATTGTACTGGGGCTTGGAGTTGTTTATGGCCTGTACTTTGTCATTGTAGGCCAATCTGCAGTTAAGTTTATGCGCTACATGCTTCCCCTCTATCCCCCACTCTCAATTATTGCAGCGTATGGACTCCACAAACTTATCCATGGCGCATTCGTAAGACGCAATACTCTTGTGCTTATGCATGCCTACAAAACATGTGTCGCCCTCTGCACCATAGGAATGATGGTGTGGACGTATGCATTCATGCACATATACACAGTCGAACATACTCGCATAGCCGCGACAAATTGGATACTCTCGAATATTCCTGCAGGTAAAACACTTACAGTCGAGCATTGGGATGATCGGGTGCCTATTCAAGGCGGTGAGCGATATCGGTATGAAGAAATGACCATATATGAACTCCCCGATAATGAGGCAAAATGGCAGGTATTAATGCAAAAATTAGATAGATCTGACTATGTGGTGCTTGCATCAAATCGGCTCTACACTCCCCTCCCGAAACTTGCCGATTGTGGCCAATTTAAAGTGTGTTATCCTCGTACGACCACATATTATCAAAAGTTATTCTCCGGTGAACTTGGGTTCGTACTACATAAAGAATTCACTGCGTATCCACGACTCGGGCCCTGGGAAATACGAGATGATGAAGCCGACGAATCGTTTACCGTCTACGACCATCCAAAGGTGATGATTTTTAAGAATGAAAAATATGAAAGATAGCACAAAATCATTTATTATCGATATCAGTATCGTACTATTTATCCTGATTATCGCCGGTATAGTTAGGCTTACATCGCTTGAAACAACTCCACCCGGATTCCATGGTGATGAGGCATACACTGCACAGGATGCCAAACGAATACTTGAAAACGGCTTCATAGAACCATACACGGGAAACGCTTTGGGTCAACCAACTGGCCCGTTATATGTCACGGCATTAGTGATTCGACTTTTTGGATATTCTATTTCTAGCGTTAGAGCCTCCATGGCCCTATTTGGCGTCGCTTCGGTAGTTTTATTCTACATTTTTAACCGGCTGTTCTTTAATAAAACAATTGCATTATTAAGCACCGGCGCATTAGGTTTTTCTTTATACCACATACATTTCTCGCGCATAGCTTTTATGCTCAATGCAGCACCGTTCTTTCAACTTTTATCGCTCATTTTCTTGGTGTTGGCACGACGCCAGATACATAAATGGCATTGGTACTTCCTTACTGGACTAATGGCTGGGATAGGTATCCACTCGTACAACACGTTTGTCATATTTCCTCCCATCGTGTTCCTGCTTCTCGTCTACGATGTCGTTGTGTCAAAATGGCAAAAAGAAAAACTTATTGGTATGGCAGTATTTTCCATATCGTTTGTCATTGGTGGATTTCCACTGCTCCACTACATGTTTTTCCATTTAAACGACTACTTGCAGCATCATAGAACGTATGCTGTCTTCAATCATTATGAATATGTATCATCCCACAATGCACTCTCTCAATTCGAGTTTATTATCCGAAATGGCACACAGAACATTAAGAACTTTTATATGGGTAATAAAATTGACGCTGTTGATGCCTATGGTCAAACGTACAGCTTCCACCCAATTCATTTAGCATTAGCTTTCATGGCTCTTATTGCTGTAATCCTTCCAAAAAAGATTTTGGGCGTTACTTATACGGAGAAGGCAAAAGAGATATTCTTCTATGCTCGGTTTGCGATTATTGGTCTTATCATCATTCACTTAAGCGCATATCTCACATTCGACGCTTTTTATCGCAGGCAAATACTTGCGCTCGTCTTTTTATACTTCCTTGTTTCTGTTGGTATATACGCGCTATATATCGTAACGCGACATAGAAATGGATTTATGCTCATTGCATTGACTGCTCTTCTTACCTATGGTGCATTTTCCGATATTACAACATATCTCAATACAACAGGCATATCGGGTTCCTCACATTGGGTATTTGCCTCAGAAATATCTAGTGCCGGCAAATGGATCGTGGAAAAAGCTCCAGATAGTGCTCTCATTGGGCTTTATTCTGACCGGTGGGACTGTAACTTCCCCTCATTCATCTTCCACATTAGTCAGAAAAAATGTATATCCATGAATCATCCTGACGCCATTAAGCTTGAAACACTCCCAAAAAACAATGTGGTGTTTGTATTGCTTGGAGACTATATGGAAAAATATCCTGAAATAGTACGGCAATTTCCATTGGGTGAAACTCATTCCATTTCAAGCGATTACTCTTCGCAAAAAACCACGGGGCTTGTTTATATTGTGCAATAATGGTAAGTATAAAAAAGAGTTTCTCACTAAACCCATTCACCTTCTTCAGTCTGCTGGGTCTTGCCAGTATCGTGTCTTTAGTATTAATGAGTCATAATCTTACTTCTTGGAAGTTTGCATTCGTCGGAGATGAGTGGCCATTTATCGACTTGGCACAACACATCGTACGACAAGATTTCAAGATAAATCCTTTCAATCTGTACGGGGTGCATGGAGGAGAGAATAGGCTTTTAGGGAGCTTTTGGCAAGCAGTATTCGTGTATGTATTCGCGGATAATCCTCACTTTGGATGGCGATTCTCAGGAATTTTTCTCATCCTTCCTATGACATGGGGACTCTACTATTTCGCTAAAGAGTATTTTTCGGAAAAACAAGCCTTCATTGCCTCATTATTGCTGCTTTTTTCCGCTCATCTCATGAACTTTTTTAAAATTCCATATATGCAACCCTTAGGCATGACATTCTTCATATTCAGTTTATGGTCTGCTGCTTGGGCGGGGAAAAGTTTCGAACTCAAAAGATACCTATTGCTTGGTGTTGTGCTTGGACTTTCTTTCTATGTGTACATAGGCCCCCTCTATCTCCTTATTGTGTGGCCATATTTACTCCCCAGCATAACAAAGCCAAAAAGAGCCCTGGTCAACCTATGCGCCATGATAATGGTGTATGCGGCCATAGTAAGCATTGGTTTCATGACCACCCCGAATTATTCAATGGAGAATATCTCAAAAAAGACCGTGATGAGAGAGTTTTCTGACAATTGGCAGATAGTAAAAAATGTATTCCATTTTGCCCTATCTTATTTCAAAAATTACGGATATGGAGCTAATCATTTCGTTGCAGGACCACTCGTCGATACCACAAGCGGAGCGCTTATTTTGGGAGGAATGCTCATATCACTCATACAAATACGCATGCGTCCATATCTGTTCTTATTTCTTGCGTACCTTTCAGCGTGTACGGTGTTCGCCATAACATCGCCATATGCATATGTGCCAGTCACACGGAGCATTTTTCTGCTTCCGTTTGGCTTTATGTTCCTAGCCATCGGGATAAGTCATATTAATTCTCGATATATTGTGGGCACGATACTTGCATTGATAATCCTCACCAACATTTACCACAGTCACATCGGCGTTTTTAATGATTTAGGACATAATGCAACTACTCTTATTATCAAAAGACTGCAAGAAATACGACCTCCTCAGAGAGGAATAATACTCATCCTGAAGCCCGGATCACATTTTAACTACTCAAACATAACCGCCATTAAAAAATATTACGGAGCGTCCGAGGTTCATTTTGAAGCAGTGCAAGCACATATAAGTTTGGATTGTTCGTATCTTGCCGACAAACTACTCATCTATTTTGATCCGGAAGTCAAACAATATGTATCTACTATTCGCTGTGTTGAGGCACAAACAGAAAGAATCTATCCTTTACACTAGCCGAAACACCATTTTCATCACGCCCAATATCCCCTGCTTCCATGGAACTCGGTGCGAAACGCCACTTTTCCCCTCAAAATCTTTAAGGTGTGCTAAATACCAGCGATAATTGTCAACAAGTGCCTGCTTATTGGAATACTTCGGCTGATAATTGAGCACACGCTCGGCCTTCTCTATCGATACAAATGAATCCTCAGCCGCAGTCTCATACACCCACCGATACAGAGGCGAAAGCTTAAGCGCCTCAAGAACTCGCAGTATACCGATAACAATACGTGCGGGGCTGCCAATAATACGTTTTCCGTACCCTGCTTCATCAAGCACCGCTTGATAGTCTTCTTTCATGGTGGTGAATTCTTTTGCGCCTATGTTAAATGTGTCATTGACCGTTTCTTTTTGAAGCGTGATACACGCATAAATAGCGTCACATAAATCAGCAACATGCAATAGTTGATAGCGATTGTTGCCATTGCCGATCATCGGAAAGCTGCACCCATCTTTCGCCCAATCGTAAAACAGCGCAAATACACCCAAACGCTCGGGGCCAACAAATGATTTCGGACGAATGATGGGCAAACAAAGTCCTTTTTTTCTAAAGTCCATACACACACCTTCTGCTTCGACTTTCGCCTTGCCATAGGGCCCTACTCCAATCATCGGGTCGGTTTCATAGAGGGGGTGGTGGTCAGGTACACCATATACGGCAGTGGATGAAATAAACACAACCCGATCAACATGCAAAGCCTCAGCAGCCGTAAGCACATTGCGTGTACCATCTACATCAGTCGATTGTATGTCTTCCGGAGTGTACAAAGGTAATGCCGCCGCAGCATGTATCACCATGTCTGCCCCCTGCATGGCTTTTTGAAGTGTTTTGATATCACGAATATCCCCTTCTACCCACTCTATGTCATCTTTACAATCTGCGTAGGTAAATGGGGTAATGTCGTAAGATGTAATCGTGTGCCCTTTTTGCAACAAATAACGAATAAGGTTAATACCCAAAAAGCCAGAGCCTCCGGTAATAAATATCTTCATAGTTATAGAGCAAAATTATCGGGCACGACCACACAACTGTTCATATGTTTTCCCGTCATGACTGCCCACGATACATTTGCGACAGTCAGAGTACCAAGAGCACCCCTTGCCTTGTGTTTGCGCCTTCACGCAGGCCTCTGGGTCATTGTCGTGCTGAGCACATGTATATTGAGATCCCGACTGAATGAAAGGTAAACCGGAGCGATTGGATACTTGATCTTTATCAATCAAACCTCCATCACCGGCACGATATTGCAAAAGTATTTGAGCACCCACAAACAAAAGGAAAAATACGGTCACCGTAAGCACGATTATTGTGGTGACTTTATCTTCAATTTGGGCGTGATTATCGGACACCTGAGCTGATGATACAGGCAACGACTCTGATTCAAGCGGCTCTTTCACCACTGCTTTTTTTACTTGAGGCTTTCGGACAATACGTTTACGAATTGTCGTACGCTTTCGAGGAGTGGGAGATTTCTTTTGTGTGGATATTTCTTCTTGTGCATCCATAGATAATCAATAGTAGCATATGTTTCATCCACCGCAATCACGAAGATTGTTGCTATGATACGAGTTATATGCAGGTCACGATAGAACAATCTTGGAAAGAATTTCTTGCCGACGAGTTTAGTCAAACATATTTTTTGGAGCTTGCACGATATGTGAGAAGCGAATACCTCTCACAAACCGTCTATCCCCCACCACGGCTGGTGTTTCGAGCATTTAATGAGTGTCCGCTTGACCATTTGTGCGTGGTGATTGTGGGCCAAGACCCTTATCACACTCCCGGAGTCGCCGATGGGTTGTGCTTCTCAAGCTCGGCCAACAATGCAATTCCTCCTTCACTGCATAACATCTATAAAGAAATTCATGCCGAATATGGCAGTCCAATTCCCACATCACCCGATCTTGGTAGATGGGCCAAACAAGGCGTTCTGTTGTTAAATACCACACTTACCGTGCGAAAAAGTTCGCCCACCTCACATCAAGGAAAAGGATGGGAACAGTTTACCGATACGGTAATTCGAAAAGTAAGTATGCACAAAGAACATGTTGTTTTTATGTTGTGGGGGGCCTTTGCAAAACGCAAAGAAGCTCTTATTGACGAGGCTCGTCATCTTATTTTGAAATCTGCACATCCTTCTCCCTTCTCTGCCCATCAGGGGTTTTTGGGCAACAATCATTTTAGGTTGTGTAATGAATATTTACTGCATCAGGGAAGAAAGCCAATTGTGTGGTGAATAAAGCCTTATCCAAACCATGCTTATGCTAAAATACGATGATTTGAATAGATATGGAAGTACAAGCAGTGGTGAGAGGGCATACACAGGCTGAAAGCCTGAAGTGAACGAGAGGTTAGATGGGAGAAAGTTGGTTGAAAATACAAGCCGTGGTGGCGGAATGGCATACGCGTTAGTCTCAAAAACTAATGGGTTCACACCCATGAGGGTTCGACCCCCTCCCACGGCACATGAATAACAGAGGGGGGAGAAGTTTATCCTGAGCTTGTCGAAGGAACCCCCTCCCACGGCACAGAGCGGGTTTTGTATTGTCTTCCAAGTGCCAAAAAGATACTATATGCTATGTCACAAGAACACGCTCCCGCTCCACCACTTACTCGCAGAGAATTTCTTACCCTAGTACTTTCAGGAGGTGCATTGGCTGCTCTAGCGCAAGCTATCCCTTTTGGAAAAGAATGGATGAGCCTCAAGCGAGAAGATGCGCTTGTTTCACGATGTAACGAACATCTTGCATCGTACCCTTCTCTTCGACAGTACACCATAGAATCGAGGCCTCCCCTTGATTCCAGAACCGAACCATACCAACTCATTACACAAAACCCTTCAGATGGAACTCAATCGGTGAGGCTAGCATTTTCTGAAGGTGAAGCACCTACTCTGTGTATCATCAACTATCACGGAGTGTGTAATTATGGCAAATTAGAGAATTTATTGAGCTCACCAGTCATAGAAAATCTACCAGATGCCCCATTCGTCAACGAAAAATCCCTCAAAGCACTGCGAGAGACATTTCCTACAAAAAATGGTGACTCTCAGGAGAATATCCTCATACTGGGCGACTCATGGACAAGATGGAATGGGTTAGAAGCGTCTTATCCAGCAATCCTTCAAACATTGTGCGATCTTTCAGGTAAACGAGTTAATATCATAGATGCCAGCGCAACAAGCCTAGGGGTAACTGATTATCGATATCACTATGAGCGGCTCAAATCAGAATATGCACCATCTCAAGTACTCTATACCTACCACCCCAATACCGATGCCCGATATGACGCTCCACGCGCTAATATGGGGGCAGAAGCTCAACGCGCATCCATAGGCGCTGTGGGCGGGCTTCGCAATCCTGAACCACTCAAACACGCTGCTACTAATTTGCTTCGCACATGGGAGACACGCAACCTTAATGCATACACCACACTAAAAGCAATCGCCAAAAAAGCATTGAGGAGAACTCCCTCAGACTCATTGATTGCTCCTGATGAATTGCATGAGTACTTAAATCAAGCTAATAGCTTAACCTCTACGTTGACCAAAGGCGGTGTGAATTCTCATCTGATCGGCCTACCGGTGTCAGATTTGGGGGTACTCGATGTTCCATCATATACAGCAATATGGCAAGAGATAGCAACTGCGCATCAATCACAGGGAGGTGCAACAGCGTGCAACGCACACGATGGCTACTTGAGCGCCATGTTTGATGAATATACTCATCCCACACTACTGGGTAGCCTCAAACTTGCCTTACACGCATACACACAACTGTTTGGAAAAGAACCCGCATTCGAGGTTCTTGAAAATGCATTTATCCTACATACGAATCGAAGAAACGTCATGCATGAAATTCGCACTGCTATGCATACCACAATCTGAAATCTCCTCATTGCCTTCGTGCTACAATAAAACGAATCATGTATACGAAACTTCTGTCACTCGACACATCAGCGACGCTCGCCCTATCCACCTTGTTTCCTCACACGCTCACCACCAATACACTTGCATATGTGCTTTCGGGAGTGAGTTCAACCATACTGGTGTGGGCACTGGTAATATGCATAGTCTTTATATGGGAATACCATATTCGAAAGAACAAAGGAGTCTTCTTGGCACAACTATCAAAACTCATGCTCACCCTGGCAGTCACATTGAGTCTTGCCTTTGTAAGCACCGAATATGTGATGAAGCCAACCTGGCAAAGACCGCGTCCCTATCAAATACATCGTATAGATGCGCCTCATTGTCCAAATGGCTTTAGTTTTCCATCAGGGCATGCAACGCTTGCTTTTGCGGGCGCATACATCTTGTGGAGATTTGATCATCATAAAGGGCGACGACTCACATATGTACTAATCGCCATTGGCATAAGCTATTCACGCATTTATTTGCTATGTCATTATGTGGGAGATGTTGCTGCAGGTGCACTCTATGGCATTGTGGTGGGGGCTGTATCGTATACGCTTATACATGCACTTTTCACGAGTGCCAAACGCGCATTATAAATCAATACTGCGCTCGACACCATAAAACTTCACCCGATCACCACGAAATATCAGGTCGAGCTCTCCAATAGCCCCGTTTCTATGCTTGGCGATAGAAAGCTTCATCATTTTTTTACCCATATCCAACACATCATCATTCTCTTGCTCCTGGTAGATGAACATCACCACGTCTGCATCTTGCTCAATGGCACCTGACTCGCGCAAATCGGCAAGTTGGGGCTTTTTGGTACCTCGCTGCTCGACCATCCGATTAAGTTGAGATAAAACAAGTACCGGGACTTTGAGTTCACGTGCCAAATTCTTTAAGTTTTGAGAAACATATGACACTTGTTGCTCACGTGACTCTATCTTTCGACCTGAATCAACAAGCTGCAAATAATCAACGATAATAAGTTTAATATCTTGTGACAGCTTAAGCTTGCGAGCTTTAGAGCGCATCTCAAGTATGGATTGCCCTGCGGTATCGTCAATGTATATGGGGGCTTCTGCCAAATCGCCCATTGCCTCAATAACTGCCTGTGAATCGTCGGGTGAAAGCCGGCCCGTTTTAAGTCGCCATGCATCAATATCTGCCTGCGATACCAAAAGCCTGTCTACAAGCTCTTCTTTGCTCATTTCAAGGCTGAAAACAGCAACGGGTTGCTTATGACGAGCCGCAACATGGAGCGCAATATTCATCGCAAATGAAGTCTTCCCCACTCCGGGGCGAGCAGCAAGAATGAGCAGGTTGGAGTCTTGCATGCCAGCAAGCTTCATATCAAGCTCCGGGATGCCAGTGGGAACTCCCCGCAGATGCCCATCAGACTTGGAAAGCTCTTCAAGCCTGTTGTAACTGTCAGCCAATAGAGTCTTCAGTGACAAAAAATCCCTCCCTGTTGATTCCTCAGCGATAGAAAAGATTTCACTTTCTATTGAGTCAAGCATAGTTCGGGTGTCAGACGTTTGATCAAACGCTTTTTCAACGGCACGAGATGATACTTCAATGAGTTTTCGTTTCACATATTGGTTTTTCACAATCTGCGCGTAGTGCTCGACATTTGCAGCGGTGGGCACAACCGCAAGAAGGTTGGCGATATACGATTGTCCTCCCGCTGTCGTCAAACTCCCCGACGATTTAAGTTGGCTTTTGAGGGTAACGGCGTCTATGGGCTTTTGAGCATCATACAAAGATAAAATCGCCTCATATATCACTCTATTTTGCTGAGAATAAAAGTGCTCACCACGCAAAAAATGCGCAATGAGCCCGATTGCTGATGTATCCAAAAGCAGCGCCCCCAAAACCGATTGCTCAGCATCTGCATCATGTGGCGGGGTTTTCAAATCTTGTGATTTCATATCTGCCATGGCCACATTGTAACAATAAACATCCGCGAGTAAACAGCAACGATGTATGAGCAAACTATATTGGTTTTCAAAGGGTATTTTTGAGCGTCTTATGTATAATGTGGAGCTTAAAAGCCCAAATAGTTTAGTGGTAAAACAAACCCATGGTAAGGGTTAGACTGGGGGTTCGATTCCCCCTTTGGGCTCACTGTTAGCTCTTAATGAGCGTAGCGAGGGTCATTTGGTACGCCAGAGGCGGACTAACTGACAGTAATGCTCGCCCTTTGTTCACAAACTGTCAGTTGAGTAATGCCCGCCGACTCTCACTGCGTGAAGAGCTTTTCTCGAGCGTAGTCGAGAGAAACTGGGGATAAGCTCAGGCAAACGGAAAGATGTGAAGGGCAAACAAACTTTTTGCGAGTATAATTACTCAACTTTCGCTTATCCGTACACTTAGAAATTTGAATTAATTATGGAAATAAAATATCTCGGGCATGCCAGTTTTCTCATTAAAACCAAATCTGCAGACGTAGTGATTGATCCGTTTGGCCCAAGCTCAGGGTTGAAATTCCCCAAAACAAAGGCTGATATTGTCTTGGTGTCACATAATCACGACGATCACAACTATGTCAAGGGAATTGAGGGCGATCCCGTTGTGTTTGATTGGCCCGGTGAGTATGACTGTCGCGGGGTGGCACTGCGTGGCTTTTCGACATTCCACGATGGAGCACATGGGGCAGAAAGAGGAACAAACGTAATGTTTAAACTGACGACAGAACAGATGAGTGTGCTTCATTGTGGTGATTTGGGCCATATGCTTGATGACAAGCTGATAGATGAAATTGGAAATGTCGACATTTTATGTATTCCGGTGGGTGGATACTACACCATTGATCACCAAGTAGCTCTCCAGCTCACCAAAAAAATTGATCCCGCTTTGGTGCTCCCGATGCACTTTGCTCGACCAGGTTTGGACACCAAAATAGCCCAACACCTCAAGCCAGTATATGAATTTCTCCAGGCAATCGGTCAATCGGGGGCCACACCCCAACCCAAACTTGCCATTAAAAGAGAAGAAGTGATTCAAGAAACAAACACGAAGGTCGTCTTGCTTGAATCGGCGGTGTAACTTCAACCAAGTACCCCATACAAAACAGAAACATCATCTGCGCAATCTCTTTGTGTTCGAGTATCGAGTATACGTACGGATAATTCTTTGGATATAATACTCCTATGTCCGATATCCAACCGCTTAATCCTGAACAACTAAAGAAAAAGCCGCCGAGTCTGTTTAAAGTCGGGACACTCGCGATACTTATGGCAGGAATATTTGTATTTGGCATCCTTGCACAACAGGAGTCGCATATCTCCTCTCAATCAAGCCTCAGTGTGCTGGGTGAAGATACCCAAACCCTTGAGTCTTACTTACCCGACACTATCAAGCAACCCCTTACTCTTATCGCAACAAAAGAAGCGCAGGTTGAAACCGCAACGCTATTTGACGCAGGAAAAGAAATGCTCAGCTCGGAAGCTGCAAAACTAGCAAGCCACGCAGGGGCACAAGTTGAAAAAGTGGCCTCAGATGCCGCCCAGAATGTGACTGACTTTGTATATAAAAACACGATTGAACGCATCATTAACACGCTCATCCAATCATTGCCCATTGAAAGACAACAACAATATAAATAAGACTGATACGCTATGACCAAACTTAATGCGCGCGCACTCCGGCACACTCCCCCATCGGCTCTTGCCGAGGAAAAACAAAAACTCACGCGCAACCAGGTGTTTCTCATCCTTGAAGATATCTACGACACATACAACATAGGGGGGCTATTTCGACTCGCTGATGCGCTCGCCGTACAACGCGTGTATCTGTGTGGTGAAACCGAAAAACCTCCAAATACCCGTATCCACAAAGCCAGTTGCGGGACATATAAAGTGGTGCCCTGGGAATATGCACCCCACACCCAAGACGTACTCACGAAGCTCAAAGATACGACTGCCGGGTTACGCACCATTGCTATAGAGCAATCCCACACATCAATCTCCTATCACGCCATTGCCAAAGGCATGCCAATAGCTCTTATCGTGGGCAATGAAACAAGGGGCATCTCACCGCAAACACTTAATATGTGCGATCATATCGCTGAAATACCTATGTGGGGTGTGAATAAATCGCTGAATGTCATTGTGAGTGCTGCGATCGTCTCCTATCACCTCATGACACAGTAAATCGAACCTGACACTCCTTATCTCATACGGTTCGAGCCTAGACGAGAACCCCCTATTACTGTTCGAGTGAAATCGAGAACCCTCTGTTATCGTTCGAGCGAAATCGAGAACCCTCTGTTACTATTTTCCTTCTCGACTAAGTTTACAGTGAGTCTATCGAACTGCTCGAAGAATGCAGGCTTATGCATGCAATATTTTTGTTTGTTATCGTTCGAGCAACGCCGAGAATTCTCTGTTACGGTTCGAGTGAAATCGAGAACTCATTCGTGATTTAGCATATTTTACCCACTATCCTATAATTGACAATGCGTCTATCCTGTAGTATAATCCCTTCATGCAATTACTTCAGAGAATCGTTAGTTTATTTTCAATCTGTGCATTACTGGTTGCCTCCACCACTGCAGTCGTGGCATCTTCAGGTTCATATGGTGCATATGGAGGTGGCAGCTCACAAGGTGGCGATTGTTTGTCGCTTGATCAAATGGTTTCAAATCCCGCAGTAACTACACAAATTGAATATATCGATAATATCTTGCCCCAAGGAGCTAAATATAAACCAAATCAAGCATTTTACGCGCGCGTAAAAGTAAAAAATACTGGGCGCATCGTCGCGCCAGATGTAGTGGTAACTAATGAAATCCCCCAGTGCTTCACCTACATCGGAGGGCCGGGATCGCTTAACAAAGGAGGCAATGTGCTCACCATTGACATTGGCGATTTACAACCTCAAGAAGAACACGTGCTGTATATCACCTACAAAGTGGGTGATGCGACATGCTTCCCCAATCAGCCCGTTTATTGCGCCACTAACAAAATGCGCGCAGTAACTGACGTATGCAACCCGGTAGAAGATCATGCCCAACTCTGCGTTGAGCCACAAGTGCTCGGGCTAACCAAAGGTGGAATGCCGATTGATTTACACGAAACTCCTCAAGCAGGCCCCGCCAATCTAATCTTTGTTTTGGCCGGACAAATCGCACTTGGTGCATTTGGCCTCTTCCTCAAAAACCGCGCCAACGCCTAGGGCAGATCAAAAACCTTCTCGATTGTTCCACCATCCTTGCTTCTTTTACTCTCACCTTGCATCTTCATATGGTTCGAGCACTTTCACTTCTCGACTAAGTTTACAGTGAGTCTGTCGAACTGCTCGAAGAATACTTATTATCGTTCGAGTGAAATCGAGAACCCCCTTCTTTGTTGTTTTCTCTTTCATCTTGCATCTTGATATGCCCCCATTTCCCCTTGTATTACGCCTGAAAAATGCTATACTATAGGCTGTATTTTCCATTCCACTCCCGTATTGCATGGGAGTACGCGTGGCAAATGCACCTTACCATTCCGAGAGCTAATAAACAAAGGTCATAAGCGAATAGCGAATGGCTCATGGCAAAAAACAGTAGCACAGTTTAGTTTGTATGTGCGGGAGCGATTTGTGTCCATATAAAGTGGA
>JAKQDR010000265.1 GCA_029573715.1 bacterium
ACAAAAGTAAAGTTGCTCTATGCTTCCAACTTCGTGTGTCTGCATCACGTGTTCTGTCCGTAAATCTGAGAGCGTTTTCAGCGCAATTCTCAGATCACGCTCCGATTGGGGCAATACTACTCTCCGATCGATCAGTTCGAATGCAAACAAAATATCTAGTTCAGCTTGGGTTAATTTTTTAGGATCAGTTTAGATTAAAATCATCTTAACGCACGTCAAAACGCTTAATTAATAGATTTTGTTGCTCCGATCGAATCTCTTTTGGAGTTCGTATTGCAATCCGTAGCTCTCGTTGCTCCTCGGAGAGTATTACTCGTCTATCAATGAACCCAAATAAATATAGGAGGTCATATTCTTTCTGAAGAAGAAAGGCTGGATGCATTTCATGCCACACCCCTGAACTCAATGGTCTAAATGTTTTTCCGCTAGCTCCTCGCACAGTCGGAAACCTAGAATCTAGTAGTTAGTGGTTTTTCGTCACTGTTTTAGGATCAATAGGATTTGTGTATTCCCTATCATATTCAAAACTCATCTTGAGAACCCAATCGAAAAACTCTCGTCTTTGCTTAAAAATGCATCTCACTTCTTCCACAGTTAAACCTATCAGGATCGAATCAGAATCGATACATACCTGCAATTCTTGATCATTCAGCTGTGACAATTGACCCAACTGATACTGGGCTTCTTGAAATACTAATGAAAAATCATTACATAGTTGCGGAACTGCTCGCTCAACAGCCAATTCAGTTGCCTCAACATTCATAGCTCTCCAAATAACTATTTACTAAACTTTAGTATATCAATATAATTTAAAATAGATCTAAATATCACGCTGATTACTCCTCCATCGTCGAAGTATCACCAACCTGCAAACCCATCTCCTTCGCTTTCAAAATCCTCCGCATAATTTTTCCACTACGTGTTTTTGGTAATGTATCTACTTGCTCAATGTCTGCTGGCTCTGCGATGTACCCAATTTTCTTGCGCACCCATTTCTTTAATTCTTGTTTTAGTTCTGTGCTCCAAACCACACCTTGGTTGAGCACTACAAACGCTTTGATTGCCTCCCCTTTTACTAGATCGCTGATGCCAATCGCGGCTGCCTCCGCGACACTCTCATGTGATACCAGCGCACTTTCCACTTCTGCAGTGCTTATTCTGACTCCGCCTACATTAATCACATCATCAGCTCTTCCCAACACCATGTAGTATTGGTCACTATCTTTTTGGGCAACATCTCCAGTATAGAAATACTGTTTATTGCCAAACTCACTCCAATACTGAACAAAGCGATCGTCATTATTCCAGCAGGTAAGCAATGCGCCTGGCCAAGGGTGTTTGATGACCAAATGACCAACTACATTTGGTTGTGTAACCTCGTTGCCATCGTCATCCACAATGCTTGGCTGTATGCCCAAAAAGGGTAAACCGGCGCTACCCGGCTTCTGCTTCATAGAGGGAGGTGTCACCAGCATGTGACCCCCCGTTTCTGTCTGCCACCAGGTATCAATAACTTGAGCTTTTCCCTTACCAATATGATCGGAGTACCACTGCCAAGCAGCGGGGTTAATTGGTTCGCCCACACTACCTAGTACCCGCAACGATTTTAGTTTGTGTTTATTTAGATGCTCTTCACCTTCGCGCATCAACATGCGAATAACAGTGGGTGCAGTGTAAAAACTTTGTACCAGATATCTGTCCACTAATTCCCAATATCGGCCTGGGTTTGGAAAAGCAGGCCCACCTTCATAAAGAATTGAGGTGATACCATTTGATAGCGGACCATACACCATGTAACTTTGGCCAGTAATCCAACCGGTATCTGCGGCTGTCCAATGAACTTGATTTTCTTGAATATCAAAGTTGTACTTGAACGTCATATGAGAGTACAAGTTGTAGCCACCATGAGCATGCACGATTCCTTTTGGGGTGCCAGTCGTGCCAGATGTATACAAAATAAAGAGAGGTGTAGAACTTTCGACTGGCACCACCGCAAATTCCTTTGATTGGGCATCTAGTAACTCATGAAGATCGGATTCACCAGTTTGTAATTTCATCGGCCGAGTTTTGCGCTGCATGACTATCACATGCTTTACTGAAGGACACATCTTGACCGCCTCACGAACCACCATAAGCAAATCGTGTTGTTTACCATTTTTTTGCATCCAAGTTGCCGTACAGATTATCTTGGCTTGCGTATCTTTTATTCGTATGGCTAATGCTTCCGCGCTAAACCCTGCGTAAACTACCGAGTGAATCGCACCCATCCTGGCGCAGGCCAACATGATAGCGATCTGATCAATTGTGAGCGGCATATAGATCACCACTCGATCCCCCTTGTGAATACCATATT
>JAKQDR010000309.1 GCA_029573715.1 bacterium
ACACATGCGCCCTGCAGAAGTACCCTTCCTGTTGGGTCGCTCAGATAAGGCGCGCAAGAAGCTTGGCTGGAAGCCTCAAACATCACTCAAAGACCTCATCAAGATGATGGTCGAAGCCGACATGGCCCGGCTGAAGAAATAAGCAACAAGTCAAGCCTCACGCCTGCGAGGTGTGAGTTGTCACATATATGACTAATCCAGATACCGGTCTCACTCCCGCTCAAGTATACGATCAATTGGCACCTGAATATGATGAGACTGATCACCAAGCGATGAGGTTACTAGAAAAATTAGAAGAAGACGTGATTGCCAGAGAATTGCCAAGATATTGCACTGATATTCCCCATAAGCGTATAGCAAACATTGGCTCTGGCACAGGCAGACACACTGGGTTTTTTCAGCGCCTGGGAAACGAGCGCGTATACAACCTTCAACCGCTCAGTTCGGGGGCCGTGATCCGGCCCTCATTGATTTCTCCATGAATATGCTTACCGCTGCTCGGGAAAAACATCAGGGGCAGGGCGGTCATAACTATGTGAGAGCAGATGCAGAGCGTATTCCTTTCAGCACGGCTGTTTTTGATATAGTAATTGCGGGGTTATTCGACTCAATACACGATCAAGCATCATTTTTTCACGAAGCAAGAAGAATACTTGCCCCGGGTGGACTTCTTATCGTCTCACAGCCGAATATTCACTCGGCGCAGATGGTAAGGCCAGCATTGGGTCTTGGTGTTGCAGAAACTGAATTTCATATGCGAGATGGCTCATTTCACAGGATACCTTCTGTGTTATCAACACCATTGTCGTTAGACGAGCAATTAGCGGCAAGTGGTTTTGGTAACAAGCACATTTTAGAAGTCCCAGCAGGAGAAACTGCATTAACACCGCGAATTTCACAATTGGTTCAAAAAGCCGCACAAAAACTGGGCGTTGAACCCTCGGCAGTACCATTAATTACAGTCGGGTTCGCTGTTGCATCATAAAGATATAAATCGAGATGAGATTACGGACTTCAGTTTACGGACCTTACGGACCTCAGAGGTCTGTGAGCTCGCGATGCTTTATGCGAAGTGTGGCTTGCCCCTCGAAGCTATATGCGAAGTGGGGCTTGCCACTCCGAAGCGTTATGTTTAGGAGTTTGCCCCGGCATCAAGTCTCTCAATAATCGCTCGATTTGTATCTACCAATGGTGCAAATTTTTGGGGAACTCCATCAAATTGATAGTCTAAACCCGCTGGCACAATCACTACTACATTTGCATGTTCTTTCAATTGAGCTCTTTCAAGTGGTCCAGATAGCATAAATCCATCTGCGGATGCTCCCTCATGCGCTAGATTAGCTTCTCTTCTGATAATAAATGTACTTTTCCCATCAAATATTACTTGTCCGTCGCCTGTCACCGGCAAAGGTGAACCCGTAACCGTTGTATTATTAACAATTAATTCAGAATTGGCAGGTCCTGTATTTAGGCCCCACATTGATGCAGTTATTTGACAATTAGTCAAACTCCCTTTACATTGCTCCCCAAATAATCCATATCCTTTCCAGGGTTTGGCATGTGTCGGACCAGCAATCGTTGCACCAAACAGTTCACAACGACTTTCTTTGCCTGTCGCACCCGCACAACAACCACGATCTTGAAATATCGTGACTTCTGCACCAAGCACAGTGCCTCCCAAATGCGCAAATAAGCTGTCCCACTTCATTGGATACTGCTCATTACCAAAAGATGATTGTGTTACAAAAACTCTAGCACGTGCACCCAATGCCATAACTCCAGACATGTTTCCTGCATCTTCATGCGAAGTAGCTTCTTGTAGGTGTTCTGTAGAGAAAGTCGTGCGTTCTATGTTGGCAATCCCGTCATGCACCACAAGCAATCCTTGGATTGGTCTTTTGTCTTTATCAGATTCAGGATGAGCTCGAAAGCCTCCTCCACATATATCTATATTTTGGACAAGCAGTTTTCCCCCCCCATTTAACACCATCCCAACTTCACATGAATGTGGAAATACAAACTTCTTTCTGCCTTCAGTTGAAGCTATCACACATGAGAAATCGCTTGGAATAATAAATGAAAGACAAGCCGCCACATCGGAAAACATTAGTTCACCTGAGAGCGAAGGATATGAGTTAGGAAGTGGAACCACCTCCGATGCTACATTATCAAATGTGTACGTATGGTCTCCATGCAGAGCAATAACCACTTTATCCTTTCCTTGTATTCTCAATTGCGCAAAGAACTCATTATTTAATGATTTCACAGATTCAACTAGTTCTAAGCCATTATGTACCATTATTTCAGTGGAAGATGCTTCTTTTTCTTGCCTTAAGCTTTGAGAGGGGTCTCCTTCAACAACCGGTGATACACCAACGTTCATTAGTTTGGTAACTCCTGTTGTAGGATCCCCCAATATACGACGTCCAGCAAGCATAGTCGCACCACCTGCAGCAAGTAAATATAAAAAACCTCTACGGTCCAGAGTTTTTTTATGTTCCTGCGAAGGGCTATCCGGCTTTTCATTCATATGTTTTTACTATACATGAAATTGTGCTTTTTTCAAAACTAACCCTCATATATCCATCTCCGTACCCATTGAAGGAGCTCGTCACATAGGCATAAACATAACATAGAAATTAGAGGTGTGTGTATGCTCTCATACTAGCTCAATTCAAGTCAGTCTGAACACTTCGACTGTGCTTAAGTACAGGTCTGGCAGAAGGTGGCCTACCACTTGGAAGCTTTAGCAAAGGATGGACGAGAACCGCCCCTAATATCGTTCGAGTTTGCCATTGTCAAGCCTCACGCATACTCCCCTCCTCTGC
>JAKQDR010000146.1 GCA_029573715.1 bacterium
GGGAACATTCGGCAATGGGCAAGGCCAAGTTCGCTCATTTTCTTGGCAAACTGGTATTGTCGGTAAAAGCATACCCCTGGATTGATAGTAGAAATAAATAGGACGTTAAACTTTTTTAAGGACACAGACTATCTCCTTGCCATTGTTTTTTATACAAAAACCTTTAAGATCATCAATAATATACGATGGTGTCAGTAGTCTTCCTGTATATCCCCGTGTCTGGTTCGTCTTTAAAGGAAAAAGAGGGTCATATCCAAGTTCATTCATGTTAATCCTCCCGCTTGTCAAACAATGATTTCAATGCTTTATCAACGCTGATGTTATCGCTATGTGTAATAAGACACACCTGATTTGAGTCAGAAAGATAGAATGCTGCTATAATCTTGGCATGTTCTTCGTTTATATCATCCAAGGCTTCTTCCATTTCAGGCATATCAAACAAGTAATGGTCGTATGGCATTTGTCACCTCTATTGCTTAAAAGACTGCATTGTAGTACCCGTAAGTCTGCGCTGCCCTGTTCGTCCACGCTGTTGTATACCCCGATGAACCTTTCACATATCTTGCCGTCCCAGAAGCATTGTTAAATTCCATGATGTACCACGCACCATCAGGGTCAACATACCCGACATACATAGGGTCGCTGCTTACGTCCATGTCTGAGAACCTGTACTTTTGCAGTTCAAGTATCTCTACCAGTTCCCATGTGGGATGACGCTGCCCTTCGTTTGAACGTGGTCGTGTACTCATTCTATATAGCTCGGTTCCAAGCCCTGAACCTTACGTCTGATGTTCATAACTCCAAAAGGAAGCCGTCTGCAATCAGCCAACACTTTTTTGACCGTCCAGAACTTCTTCCCCGCCTTTGTCCAGTCATCCAAGAATACATAGTCATCCGTCTTCTGGTCTTCTTCCCTATACGGCAATGCAAGAATATCCGCCTTTCGATATGCTGCTGAACTGTGCATCCACACAAATTGACCTGATTCAAAAATTTCCCGTGTCATGTGAGGAGGCATAAAGTTTCGTTTCGGATGTCCGTCCACATTGCATTCATTGTATGCAGAGGTTAGACAATCAATGTGTTTTGCCTTCTGGAAGAACTTATAGGTGAACTCTGCCCTGTAGGGATAACTCAAGTCATCCTGATCTGATACACAGATTATCTCGGCATTAGCGAGCTTATTGCCATAATTACGGGCTTCACACACACCGCCATTCTGTTCTAACCGCTTATAGATAATGCGTGAGTCCTGCTTACAAAACCAGTCCATTAAATCAGGAGTGAAGTCGGGTGAATAGTCGTCAATTACGATAATCTCTATATCCTGTATTGACTGCCCCCTGATGGTATTCAATGTTTCTGCAAGATAGGCATCGCCATCGAATACGGGGACTACAAAGGATACTTTAGGCATTGACCACCTCCGCAGGGACACCGTAGGCTCTCGCACCATCGGGTATATCCTTGGTCACGACACTCCCTGCCCCTATCAAAGCATTTTTACCTATCCTTACCCCACATATCACGGTTACTGCCGCACC
>JAKQDR010000294.1 GCA_029573715.1 bacterium
AGCGACTTCTTTTTCGACAAAGACTTGCACATTGCCACTTTCCAAGTCAATGTTGGCTTTGACGTTTTGTGCGGCGGAAGCTCCCACCGATTTGCGGTATGCGGCAATCATCGCCGATTCCAAGGCGCTCAGGATCACTTCACGCGGAAGTTGTTTATCTTCTAAAACCTCGTTGAAGGCTAAGGTAAACTCGCTTTTCATATTCCTCTTGCTCTTTTTGTTCTAATACAAAGAAAAGTGGGGTCGCGCCCACTTTTCACATCGAAAAGTATTGCTCTTAAAGCTTCTATATAGTATCATAAATTTGAGAAATTGCAAGGCAATCTATGATCGTTTTCCATCCTTTTTCCTATTAGGAGGGGTTGTAAAACTTAATTTAGTTAAATTCTAAAAAGGAAGTTCCCAATGTATACATCAAAAAATCTAAGCAAATGGTATGTCATTGTTCTATTATTAGTTTTCTGCTTTGTATTGGCTAAGCCGGTTTTTGCAAGGAGAACTGATCAAACTGACGGTGTCATTCGCTATGTCAAAGCCGGCGGCACGGGCGATTGTAGTTCCTGGGTTCAGGCTTGCGAGCTGCAGACTGCCTTATACATTGCAACACCAGGTGATCAGATTTGGGTAGCCGCCGGAACCTATAAACCCACGACTTCCTCAAACCGTTCAGCCACATTTCAAATGAAATCCGGTGTCGCCATTTATGGCGGCTTCCCAGCAGAGGGAGGAGATGAGACCTCGAGAGACTGGCAATTAAACAAGACATATCTAAGCGGTGATATCGTGGTACCAGGGAATATTAATGACAATTGTTATCATGTGGTTACCGCTATTAACGTAGATGTGACCGGAAGTTTAGATGGGTTTTATGTTGTTAATGGCAACGCAAATTCAGAAGATAGACCAGACAATGAAGGTGGTGGTATATATCTCTCAAATGCTGCACCAACGCTAACAAATGTCACCTTCTCCGAAAATACAGCCACTTATGCAGGTGGCGGAATGTACAACAATGGTAGCCCTTCGCTAACAAATGTCACTTTTTCCGAAAATACAGCCACGTATGATGGGGGCGGAATGTACAATTCGGGCGGTAACGCAACGCTGACAAATGTCACCTTCGTTGCAAATACAGCAACGTATTCCGGGGGCGGAATGTACAACTATGATAGTAGCGCAACGCTGACAAATGTCACTTTCTCCGAAAATACAGCAAAATCTGGGGGCGGAATGTACATTGACTATAATAGTAGCGCAACGCTGACAAATGTCACCTTCGTTGCTAATACAGCAGAATCTGGGGGCGGAATGTTCAATTCAGGCGATAACGCAACGCTGACAGATGTCACCTTCTCCGGTAACACAGCCACGTACCGTGGGGGCGGAATGGATAATTCGGGT
>JAKQDR010000040.1 GCA_029573715.1 bacterium
GGTGAAGCTCCAGGAAGCCGAAGAAGCTCGTAATAGGGCTAATAAGGCATCTGAAAAAGAGAAGCTCCTGCGACTTCTGGATGAAAAGCAAAATGAAGCTCTTCGAGCTCTAACGCCGGAAGAGATTCAAGAACGACTGAAAGCTCTGGCGTAAAGTATAGATTTGTAAAGGGGGAAAGAAATTCCCCCTTTTTTATATTAAATTCGCGAGAAAAAAATACACGATCTTTAGTCGTGTATTAGTTCACTGCCGTTGTCCTCGGTATTAATGTTTTGGAGAAATTGTCGTGAAAAAACTTCTTGCTGTTAGTGTTCTCGCTCTATCGCTCGTTGGATGTGAACAGGCGGTGACTCGTAAGTTTGGTGGAAGTATGTCATATGACATTCCCACTGGAACCGAGTTGATTTCTATCACATGGAAAGAATCCAACATGTGGGTTCTTTACTATGACCCTCAGACAAACTCATGCACTTTCAAAGAATCTTCTCTTTATGGTGCGATGGAAGGTTCTGTGGTAGTTAAAAATTGTAACTATCGGGGTCAGTGATGAATGCACGCAGTGGTAGTTGGTGGCTAAAAAGCAAAACTGATCCACGTTGGAATAGTCATGGTTCTACAAAATTTTGTGGTGGATTTTGTATGCCCAAAGAATGTGAGGACAAACTTGCAGAACTGATCCTTGAATTGGGGGCTCCGCCTCCACCCGATTTGCAATATGGCTATATGAAGGATTAATTTTCAACAAATTTGTTTACTTCTCGGGTCTGACTGCTGACAAAGAATCTCACACTGGAGACATCACAGCAAACTACTCTTAATCAAAAGGAAACTATGTCATGAAAAATCTTGGAAGTTCTGGGTACCGGGTAACCAAAGACCTCACACTCTGCCGAGTCGGAAACAACGTGGCAATCATGAATGATTAATTTTCAACAAATTTGTTTACTTCTCTGGTTGGCTTGATATAATAGTCACATCAACCGGAGAATACCATGACCACCACGACTCAGCAAATCATCAATAGCCTGAATGAAGTCTTCAAGAAGTTTGATGATGAGGTTCTAGAAAGCTCCAAGAAATGGGCTCAAGAACGAGCGGCTGCTATTCGTGAATTCAAGATGTCCGATGAAGCAAAACATCTTCGTCGTGATCAATATGCTTATTACGCCAAGTTGTATGCAATTGCTGGTGGCAAGACTTGGTACAATGCTTTTGATGGTCGGTCCAAATCCATGATCGAAGAATTCATGGAAAAGAATCATCAAAATACGATTGATAAGCGTAATGCCAGTATCGCCAAAAAACTCGAAAAAGCTGGTGTGACGGAAATTCTTAGTGAAGAATACGTCTACACGAAAGATGGTTTCAACGGTATTTTCCGGGTAAACACCGACGCTGGTGTCAAGCGTGTTAGTATCGACACCATCTATGCCGGCGGTTATAACATCCAGTGCCTTCATCTTCGCGTTTTGGTGAAAGTGAAATGAAATCCAAATTTGTTCAAGTGACATCTTGGGGCAAGTTCTGAACATCACCCAGACCTCACCAGAGGTCGCTGGGTGATGTTGGGTTCGCCTAACATAGTTACCTATATCCTTACTGGTTTATGGGGCCCCAAGGTCTTTCTGGTGAATCGGTTTCCATTCATTAAACTTGAATGGTCTTATGTACCTTTCAAAAACCATTGTACAGCGTCAATTAGTCGTGATAGAATTGTTTTACCGTCTGGGTTTGGTCCCGATGGTTTCATTAAGGCTTTGTTTGGACAAAGGGTTTTGAAATGAGCCTGAATCTGTATGTTGAAGGTACCCGTAAAGCCACTGTAAAAGTGAAGGGAAAGCGTAAAACCATTACGGATAGCACCAAGTTTAGCTTGTGGCAAACCCCTACTCAGTTGACCTATGAAGTGTTGGAACTACCCACCATTGAACAGCAGATTAATGCCTACATCGAGTGGGCTAAGAGCATCAGCAAACCCTATGAAGACAATGTCTATGATTACGAAGCGATGCCAGATGAAAACTGGGAATACCCAGTAATTGGTCGAGTAATGATCGATCCGGCCGAAGAACATGCGACGGAATTTCGTGATTGGTTAAAGATGTGTGAAAATGAAGATTATACAGTAAAATTCTATATGGTGTGATTATGCAAAAATTTTTAGACGACGATGGATATCCATCTGAAGAGACCCTGCTCAAAATTAAACAGTGGCCACATAAAAATTATGAAGACCTTCTAGCTTGGTTTGCATTCATTAAGCCAATATGGTATTATGGCTGGTCAGAGTGTGTCAAGCCACATGATATTTTTCCAGAGAAGTATGATGTGAAAGAATACAAGATTTCAACCTATGGTTGGTCAGGCAATGAAGACATTTTGCGTGCAATGGAGCAGAATGAAACCATGTGCTGGGACTTTACTTGGGTTCAATCTCGGCGGGGTGGTCATTACATCTTTGAAGTGAGAATTCCAAAAACACCTAAGGTTGAAAATGGCTAAAATTAAACTGGTTGACGATCAGATCGATCGCCTAATTATCGATGAACTGAAGAATGATTATCATGCAATAACGCAGGAAATTGATCTACGCCAAAGACTTCTGAACGCTATTAAGCGCGTCCTGCGTTATTACATGAGCTCGGAAGAATATGAGCGGTGGCAAATGGACTCTAGTGAATCGAAAGAACATGATGGGCCATTCACTATTGAAGTAACTTGGGATCAACTCCAACCGCCAATCGTTGAAGATCTGAAAATCGTGTATGAATCGAACTATAGACCTGAGAGGTGTGGTGTCTATGGCATGTCGCAGCCGGACACTGAGTTGACGTCATCAGTTGATCAATTGCTTCAGTACTACATGAGCGAACCCGACTACAAACAATGGAAAGAAAGTCTAAATGATTAAGAAACTGAAAAAGAATACAACCGGTACGGATTACTTCGTTGGTGATATCCATGGTTGTTATGAACAACTGATGGAAGCACTTGAAAAAATTAAGTTTAATCCTGATGTTGATCGGCTAATTTCTGTGGGCGATCTGGTCGACCGAGGGCCGGATTCTGTTAAATGTCTAAATCTTCTGAAAGAAACCTGGTTCCACGCTGTATTTGGTAATCATGAAGATATGATGATCAAATCATTTCGACATGAATGGTCAACTTACAATTACGTACAAAATGGCGGCAAGTGGTTCTTTCATCTCCCATATGAAGAACAAGAACAACTGGTTCTATTGGCTGATGCCAAGATGACCCTCGTAATCGAGGTTGAAACGGACATTGGTATTATCGGAGTGATTCATGCTAATGCTCCAGACGATTGGCAAAAATATCATCGACTCAATAATGACGAAGACTTTTTTGATGATAATCTGGTTGAAGATACAATTTGGGGTCGGCGACGAATTTATGGTGGCCAAGATGGCCGAGTGAATGGCATTGATTATGTTATCGTTGGTCATACACCAGTTGAGGATGTTACGGTTTTAGATAACATCGTTTATATCGACACTGGGGCCGTTTATGATGGGTCTCTTACTATCCTAAGTGTGAATGAGGTAGCAAACTATGCTAGCAAAGTGGTGTGAAATTCTTCCCCTATTCGTGATTCGATGGTTGGCCAAACGGTCATGCGAGACTGTTGTCTACTCATACGAAAACGGAGAACATAGTCGATTGATGTTTACGGCTCGACCCGACGTTCTAATCAAACTATAGTTGTTTACTTTTTCTCCAGATTTGATATAATAGTCACATCAACACGGAGAACATCATGACTACTATCTCAATTTTTCGAGCTTTGGCAAATAAAGGTTATTCTACTTGGACAGCCAAGCTTGTATTCTATGAAATGGCTGAGCGTGTTTCACTCGGAGAAGACCCGGAAGTTGTCTTGGCTGAGGAAGGGCTTCCTGTTGATTATGTTGAAGATATCATTGAAGCCGCGCATGAATTCTAATAGGTGAAAACAATGACCATTAACTACAAAACGGCCGGCTACACCCATCAACTTAAGTATGAGCGACAGCATCCAGATTATGGTTGGGTTGAAGGGTCTTTCCATGTTGTCCCTGATAGTTATGATGTACATCTAAATGCTCTTCAAAAAGACAAGAAAGTCCGTAACATCCAAATCGTGGAACTCTGATAATGTTCACCATCGTTCGTCAAAAAGATTTCTCTCCGGTTGAGACTCGTGTTGCTACAAAGTACGCTTTGCTCAACGACAATCCGGTAATTACGACAACTATCCGCGAGCTTGACTTGCATGTTGATGGTTTGCGGTCGGGTGATTATCTGCCGATAGGATCGGTTGAGTTTGTTAGACGAGCAATGCGGTTAGCTGGTATTCAAGAGCCGCCGAACATTACATATCCATCCGTACTCCGGCCTTTTCTGAAGCGCAATGTTGAACAGCGGATCGCTGGTTCGGTTTTTCATGCTTTCGTGAAGCCCATTGAAACCAAGTTATTCACTGGTTTCGTGTTTGACGCTATGCAAGACCCTCAGACACTAGATGAATTCACCGCTGAACAACATGAAGCGTTCATGAGTTTACCGGCCGATCATTTGGTGTGGGTCAGCGAAGTTATGAAATGGAGCGCTGAGTGCCGATACTACGTTCGAGAGGGTAAGCTACTTGGATATGGTCGATATGATGATGG
>JAKQDR010000071.1 GCA_029573715.1 bacterium
TGCGCAAGCAGTTTTCGGGTAACGGCATACGACTGCTTTTCATCAAATGACATCTGAGCGAGTGTTTTTGGCTGACTCTCTGGGATAAAAATAGTGTCCCAGTCGTATCCCTCACTTCCCAGAGGTGTTGATGCCACAACACCGCGTATGGATTCTTTGAAATAGTGGTGCTTCTCACCATCCGTGTAGCCAAGTACCGTTGTCCATGTGCATCCTGGCGCCTTGAGCGCATGAGCAATTGCGCAGGTGCGCTCCGCCCCCACAGACTGAGTAAACCAAAACTTAATAAACGGCCCGGGGAACCCATGCACACAGTCAAGTCCCAGTGACGCATCCATCACAAAGCATGGACGACGTACTTTTTGGAATGCATATTGAAGTTTATACGCTGCGACTTCTTGCACATCAAGTGATTGTATTTCAGGCACCGCAAAGTCGATGTGCTCAATGTGCAGGTGGGGGAGTAGCCTTTGTGCATCTTGCAGTTTGTGCGGATTTTGCGTCACAAATACGATTGAGCTCTGGTTTTTTTTCATACGATCAAGCACCAGGTGTAACAACCTCAGAGAGAGGTTTGACAATATCAGCAAGTTTGTCGTACTCAATAATGACATCCGCCACACCACGTACTGTATCTTTGACCGATGTCCCTCGACGAGTTGTGACAATAATTGTTTTGCCCAATGAAAAGGCAATGCCCAGCTCTATCATCCTGCCATTGGCAGGGCCGTCATAATCCATAAGCAGAGCGTCGCATTTTGAGATTTCCTCTTTGGCTCGACGCATGAGCTCATGCACATCATCAAACATATGTTGATATTTCTCAACATCCCGCACGAAACAAAAATCTTCAAATCCGGCTTCATGCACGAGTGCACACAGCTCTTCGATCTCACGTTTGTTTTGAGTGCCCAAAAAGGGGGCAGTGACGAATAGTTTCATATGATGCCCATTATACTTGCTCAAGCACGATTCCACGGGAGAACCCTCCGCGTTTGCGCACTTTTGCTTTGCGCACTTTTTCCACTTCGCTCAATGGAATGCCGTATGCAAGGCAGAGTGCATGTAAAACTTCAAGTACATCGGCAGCTTCCTCTTTGGATGGAGCAGCGCTTAGTTCATCAACTTCTTCTTGTAACTTCTGTAAGAGCGCCTGTTTGTAGGCTTTTGCGCGTACGACGCGGGTGCGCGGGGTCCGCCCTTCCTCGCGGATTATGTCGGGTATCTTGTCGCGTACGAGTTTGAATGAGGATGGCATAGGTGGCTATATAGTGATATCTCCGCCAAATATTTTATCAATGCAGTCCAATAATTCGCTTGGATTGCGTGCGACATGGGTGGGGTGTGCCTTCTCCAAAGCATCGTGGGAATTATATCCCCAGGTGACTGCAATAACGGGAATGCGCATACGTTTTGATGCTTCAATATCTCGGATTTCATCGCCCACATAAACTGAGGTTGATTTCTCAATGTTTTTTTCTGTAAGCAGTCGGCTCATCACTCGTTCTTTCCCCAAGATATTCATACCGCTATACACAAAATCAAACCATGTTTCCATATGATGTTTTACGAGGAACCGTTTGACATTGTCTGAAGAATTTGAAGTCACTATTCCCAGGCGATACCCTTTATCTTTGATGGCTTTGAGCGCTTCGGGCATACCGCTAATTGGCTCAACATCGGCAATTTTGCTTTTGATTTCACTTCTCATGCGCATAAGCAAAAAGGGAAGCTTGAGCGGGCCAATTTTATACTTCTTCAAAAGGTCTTGAGGCCGTTGTGCCCGCAGGAGTGGCACATCCTCTTTTTGCACCGGCACCACATGATACTTAGATGCTATCGAATTGTAGATGTCGAGTGCAAGGACAAGTGTATTTGCTATGGTGCCATCAAAATCAAATAGTACGTATCGCATGATGCCTATTATACGGGTAAACTGAGTTGAAAAATGGGTGCTATGAGTAAAAAGTGCTAAATCGCTATGAGGCGGAGTATGCCCCCGTTATGATTGTCAGAAAAGCTTAGCCTATAGTATAATATACCCGATTGAATCATCTATGATTTTTAGCGAAATATTACAACCAGCGGAACAGTTAGCACGTTTTGATAACGGTCGATATACACCTAACTATCCTCATGCAGCGAAGCATTATGATAGTGGGAGAATGGGTGCAAATATCGCAGCAATTCAGGGAGTTATGAATGCAATGCGTGAAACATATCCAGGCAAGTCGGGCATTATCGGAGCAGATCGGATGCTTGGAGGGGTAATACCTTATCTTGCAAGACAGCGCGCAAAAGTGGCAACTAACGTCGTCGCTCTTCTCACATCTTCGAGTGTTACTGATCAAATTCATCCTGCGCATATTGCACAGCATGTGATAGAGGGGTATAGCCAACGGCCACGCGTCCCAATCCTTGATCCACACATGCAGGAACCAGCAAACATTGCAGTTGTCGGCAACTTAGACATTATTCCTTACCTTGTTTTGCAAGATCTCATCACACGAGGGGTAGATCCGCGAGAAATTGGGTTTATAACCTTTGATCAGCATTTTGACGCAAGTGCAGTAGTGCGTAATGGAGTGCATGAGGGTAACTGGATATCGGCGGCTGTTCGTGATGGGATTGGTGCAGTAGCAGTGCTTGGAAATGCCGGTGATCAAGCCAAACAATTAAGAGACGGAACATTTACGGAACTATTTTCCGGCGAGGAAATGCCTATAGCAGGAGAAGAGGCGCGATTATTAAATATAAAAGACCCTGGACTTATTGATCATCTGCGCACTTTAAGAGATTATCCAAATGTACTGCTCGATCACATGATGATGTCAAATAATGCAAGGAACACTGATCCAGCGCAGATGCGCAAAGCGATCAAAAACGCAATGGCTCATTTTCAGAGACATGACGTGGAGCATGTTATATCTTTTGTGGATCTTGATGTATTGGCCATGGTGGATGAACCCATTACCGCAACTAATTATAATGTGCATGACCCGGCTGTGCGATTGGGGATGGCGCCCCTGCTAATGCCCCATGCCTTCCTGGCGAGAAGAACAACTTCTGCGCGAGGGAAACCAACATATACAGAAACTCATGTGCGGGAAGCCGAGGACGAAGTGTGGCGTTTTATGGAAGGGCCGATGCAAATTCAAGGCACGTTGTATCACCCTCCTCGTGCGGCGGGGCCAGGTGGAATGACAGTAGGGCAAGTAGTACAAGCTATTGATATGACTCGTAGATTTGCTGCAGAAAATGGTTTGCAATATGGTGTTCCGGTGGGCGATAAGCGAGTAGTGCTTGGAGGAGTTACAGAGGTTCAAGGAAAAGATGTTCAAGGAAAATCTTTAAGGGCTGCCGGAGAAATCTACAATGCGATGATAAATCCTCGAAATTAAAAGCATAATTATCTTTCAATATGCCAATACATCCACGAGTCGGTGAGGGCACGTTCACTTAGTACTATCATATCCGGGCACATTATCCTTGATGATTTTGAATACGGATACCCTCGTTTGCAATATCTGTTTATCCTTTTCAAAATGAGCACACTATTAAAGGGAAATGGGTGCTTTGATGTGGTTTGAAGCGAAATGTAAGCTACCAGAACAGTCAAATAAGCTACAATTACATACACTATAGGTTATAATACCTGTATGACTATCGAATTGTGTAAGTTTGCAGGAGGTACGTGCGATTTATGTACAACAGGGACTGTCTGCAGGCGGACACCGCCAGTTGACCATGCTGTCGTACGCGGATATAAGGAGGATCATCGACGCACGCTTCCTTTTCCAACATGTAGGGACTATGAAGGCAATTGGTTGAGGTTATTGCCACACATCAAAGAGTTAATCTCGGATGGTCAGAACGGATGGCATGCTTTAGGCAAAGATGGTAGCATCCTATTAGATGTATACCCTCATGTCACCCTCGATGTGTCGAGGTGGTTTGGAAATGTTGGAAGGACAGTCATAACAACTTTGTTAGAGAAAAATCCACGACACATACAAGACTACTTTTCTTTTGGCGCGCAAAATGGACTTGCGCTCTGTCATGGGGTGCCATTTGCAGTGAGTACAAGAGGTTCGTTGTTGGTCACAAGGCCAGTTGTGCTGTCGCAGCGTCAACAGATGTTGGATCGATATTATGAATTCGAAAATAAGTTTGGGACAGTTTACCGTGCGCCATAGTTTTGGTATATTTAACGAACTCTTAAAGTTTGCACATTACCGCTTCAATGGCCAGCTCGCATCCAAAAGGCGCCTGGCGCTTTCATGAGAAAGATGTTAAGCTCCGAGCGCATCAGATTGCGCACATATGCATAGGCGAGCTTTTGCCCCAACGCATTACAGAATTTGGTTGTGGATGAGGGAGTTTTCACTGTAGGGCATTATATTTGAATATGGGGGGAAGGGGGAGTGAAACTATTGTATGTCTTTCCATATGTTGGCATAGTTGTTATCACAAATAATATCTGGGCACTCATGACGCAGAAAATTTTACCAATACATCAGCGATAGTATCTTGTATGGTCTGTGACACCTCTTACAGCAGATTGAGTGAACGGTGGTCTTTTGTGTTCAATATGTTTGTAATGCTTGGGCTTTAATACAACGCGATAATAATTTCCTGGCGAGCCGGCAGATTCTACATAGCCCAATCTGTCGAGCATTCTCATAGCGGCAGAACGGCTTTCTGGGGTTTCTGCGTCAATTTGAGATAGAAAACGAGCCCCAAAGCCTGTAGTATTTATGGCAATATAATCTTCGAGTAAACCCTTCATTCCTTTACCCAAACCCATATTTGTGTAATCTGTTGCAACAATATATGCAGTATGATAAGTCATCATGCCACCTGCTTTTTCTCTCTTTCTCGGGTCTGGATCCCATTGAACATGGCCATAGCCAACTTGCACCCCATCAGGTGTAAATGCAGCGGCGAGCCCATCATTCCCGTCCCAGTAAACTACTTGAAACTTGGGGCCCGGCTGCACAACCATAGTTTTACTTTCACGTAGGGCCACATTCAGCATCGCTTGTGCTCCGCCGACACTCAAGCCTTTTGCGCCAACCACCTCGTTAAATGCAAGTAGCCTATCTGCATTGACTGCTGCAATTGGCTGGATTATTGGTATGGGGATTAGCATGGATCTCTCCTTTGCACGCAGCATTAGGGGTGATTCTACAGATCTCATGCATATATTATACTATAGGCTTTTCTTTTTTGCTCAAGCTTGGTACCCATTTTCATAGAAGGCACGTCAGAAACTCATTCAAATTTTGCTTTGTATAAGTTGTGACTTAGTTTGTGAATTATATTCCATGCTTCAACAGCCACCATATATTTTCTGGTTCTTGCTTTTCCATTTCGCAAATTGCTCGGAGATGATTTTGCAATCAACCTTGTGGAGAGGTGTTCTTTGTCAGAACTAATGTGTTTCTTCTTTCCTCTTTCGGTTTGTAATAACATTCCTTGCTTCCTTAAGAAACTTTGTGTCGCGTAATCGAATAAATGGCGCTTCATACACTGTGGACCGGCTCTTTTCTACAAGTTCAATTGCATCATCAAGATTCACCCACTGCACTGAAAAGCCATCGGCGATTTCATCTGCCATAAAGTTTGTCGTTCCCTTTTCACCATCAATATGTGCGCAATAACAAATTGATTCCTGCCTCATTTTGAATTCATACTTGTACTCCACGATTGTTCCCACACATTCACCGATGATGATTTTGCATCCTATTTCTTCCAAACACTCTCTCTGGAGAGCCTGGTCAATTGCTTCGCCTTTCTCCACACCTCCACCGGGCAGTTTATAGAAACCATGGTGAGACGCATGCAATATTGCAATGGTATTTTCATCATCCAGCACAACAGCCCGAGCAGCAGTTCTTTCTTTCCAAACGCTTGGCGCCACTATCTTGGTTTCTGGGTAGACATCAGGATCTGAAATGGTGAGGAGAGGATTTGTCATAGGTATGGAGTGTCTTGTGGGACAATCTTACATTATTGGGTGGTGAAGTAATGACCATTGTCTTTTTTCGCTTCCGTGCCAAGAGGAATCTTAACAGGCTCCAGCTTTATGTTTTTTAACTACTGATATTTAATCGGCTCATAAAATATCTTTTCGTTTCATCATCAGTAAAGAAAACGTAACACCCCTTTGTTCCTCTCGTCATAAGAGTTCTGTATGTATTCTTGATGATTGAATCAAGGCGCCTTTTCGTATCTACTGGATAGTCCATTAATAGCTTTTTCCAGCCGTGAATTGATTTGTCTGTATTTGCACGTTCTCTTGGATTAGTAATTACCTTACCATTACGAACTATGATGTCAGGGCCGACAATTACTCCAATATAATCAACTTCCAGTCCTTGGCACGTGTGAATACACCCAACCTCTGTAACAGAATTTGGTTGGATGATCCACGATTGTCCATCCTTATCCAAATTCCAAGTAGCTTTGTAGTCACCAATTTGGATGTCTTTTAATATTGGATTTTTCTTGCTTATCCATTTCCAACAATAACCTGCAACCATCCTTGCCTTATTTCTTTCTTTATTTTTTTTAATAATTTCATCATGAAGTTTTTTTGGATCATCAAAAATCTTGAACTCGTATTCATTATCTTCAAGTAAGGTATTTGCTGTTCTGTTAATCTGAAGTGTATTATCAAGCCAGGCAAGATAACCATCTGAGCCATTACATCTAAATTGAGATTCTAGTTCTAATTCCAAAACTTTGGCGCCCAATTCTTTCGCATACTTGCGTATTTCTTCTTTATCTCCAATATCTTTTAGTGTTACCTTTTGGTCTTCGTCTATAAAAAATATGCTGCATTTTGATGAGTTAATTATTTCTTTTACCTGATTCTCGCCTAAATGTGAAAATATTCCTGATTTTGCGTTCAAGCGATGTGCTTCGTCCACTATCAAGACATCGTAAAGATTGGGGTTTAGTGTATGAAATGCACCGGAGCCACTAAACATGTTTGAGATATGAGATTTCTTGAATGACCCTGTAAGTTTGGCTTCATATACCTCGCGTGGTGCAGAATTACGGGTAATATATTGTGCAACAAGTTGATTTTTGGTAAGCTCAACCAACAGGTTGATCGCTACAACCGTTTTACCAGTGCCTGGGCCTCCTTGTACAATAAGTACATGCTTAGCATTCTCGGAAGAGTATTGTGCTAATTTAAGTGCGGATTCGAAAACAATTTTTTGATCATCTATCATCACAAACTCTTGGTTGCCTGACAGCATTGAGTTCAATTGGTCAGCTAAATTTTTTGAAGGGCGAATTTTGCCATGATCTATTCTATATAAAATATTGGTTTTATCTCCATATCTAACATGTCTCTTTATAAACTCTCGTAGCTTTAACGCGTCACTTTTGAGAAATAGTGGGGCTTTCTCAATGTATTCCTTATAAAAATCGTTTGTAATTACGGCATCTATTTCGTAGTTATGAAGATACGCACAGGGTAGGAGTTTTATCTTATCTTCTTCGATGGTTTGATTGTAATCTTCTAACAGTCTTTTATACGACCATGCTTGGTATGAGGGATGTGGAGTTTCTTTTTCTCCATGTCTAAATCGCGTAGTTACAATTGCATCTTTGTCTGTGATCCTAGCTGAGCACCATTGTTTAAGCTCAACTATGACAACTGTCTCTTCGTTGTCATGATTTAAACCGGCAATAATAAAATCAATTCTTTTTGATGAACGTGGGACATGATATTCTATAGAAATTCCAGCATCCAATGGTATAGATTCGTCATTCAAAACTCTATCCATATACTGAAGCGAATTTGCCCAGGAGTTCACTTCGGCTACTCCAATATGTCTGCCAGTAATATCTTGATACTTATCCAATATTATCTGACTTATGTTGTTGGCCATGATGTCGTTTTGAAATCCGGCCTTTGTTGCTGAATAGACTATCATAATTTGCTATATTATTAACTGTTGCTGAAAACTGAAGTGTTCTGAATGTGATACGATTATATGGTCTTGAATCTCAATCCCCATAATCTTCCCAGTCTCTACTAGTCTCTTTGTTAAATCTCGGTCCTCACTCGATGGTTCGACATTACCAGACGGATGATTATGGGCGACAATAATACTTGCAGAGTGAAGCCTGACAGCAGGCTCAAATAGTTCACGAGGATGAACAAGACTAGCGTTCAATATTCCAATAGAGATGGTTCTATTTTCAATCAATTGATTGTGTGAGTCTAAATACAAGGCCACAAAGTGCTCTTTTTTTTCACGACCAATCCATTTTTGTAAATATTGCACAACTGCATTCAATGTTCTGAGGCAAAGTTTGGAAGGGAGGTGCTCTTTGAAAAGTCGCTCTGTGACTGCTTGAGAAAGTTTTATTCCAAATACATTTGAGGGACCAATTCCTTTAATCCTTTGCAAGTCCTCGATTGAAGCATCTAAAACTCCGCGCAAACCCTTAAATTCCATAATGGCATTTTTTGCCATCTGCTTACAATCTTTTAACGGAGTTCCCAGGGTTAAGAGCAATTCAACAATTTCATAGTCATGGAAGCCGCTCAAACCTGACCGTAGAAAGCGATCTCTCAATCTTTTTCTATGCCCAGCACCTTTATGTGTGGCATTTGAATTTCGTACTTCACTCATAGTTTGTAATATTTGGTGTGTTTCCCTTTCGCTTTTTCTACTGGATACTTTTTTGCATTCTTCTTGCTCTTACTATCAAGCGCTTTGACAATATCAATATCAAGGTCGTGACTTATCAGTAGAACCCAATAAAGTACGTCAGCAAGTTCCTCAGCAATCTCATTTCTATTCTTATTAACATGTTCTTCCATTTCCTCCTTATTTTTCCACTGAAAATGCTCCATCACCTCTGTCGCCTCCAGAACCAAGGACAGGGCAACGTCTTTTGGGTTATGGAATTGTTTCCAATCCCGTGCGTTACGGAAGGCAATGATTCTTTTTGTCAAACTATTTATTGTACTCATACAAATGCCATTCTATTAATCAGCAACCGTTTTTCAAATTAGGTGGTGAGCTTGGAATTCCAACACCACTCACCTTTGCCCTCCTTATTTCGGGCGTACCTCTTAGCATATTCCCGCTGTCCTTCGTCAAGCTCAGGATAAACTCTTCACAAGCGACAAACAGAGGGCATTGTCATATCTAAACTCACATCGCCGAGCACATCTCGGCTTCGTGTCGTTAAGATATGTCAATGCGGTGAGGGTGGGATTCGAACCCACGAGGCTTTCGCCTGCCAGTTTTCAAGACTGGTGTGATCGACCACTCCACCACCTCACCTTTGTCAATCTGCCAAATTATTCAACATACATTTATAGCTATTCCGCTGATCCAGACTCATTTGCACACGTGCAAGCACTCCACTCCCGCACAGTCTTGATGACTCAAGATGATGCGGGACTCAAGCAACAGTAAGACATGCGCTGCATGGACAACTGTTGACATGAGCACCTCACCATTGCCATTCTGCCAAATTATTCAACATACATTTATAGCTATTCCGCTGATCCAGACTCATTTGCACACGTGCAAACACTCCACTCCCGCACAGTCTTGATGACTCAAGATGATGCGGGACTCAAGCAACAGTAAGACATGCGCTGCATGGTCAACTGTTGACATGAGCACCTCACCTTTTTAATTTGCCAAACAACCCACATATTGGTCAGACTATATATTTTACTACACCTCAAGCACTTCACCCATCCAATGTCATATGATATATTGAAACAATGCACTACTACCGCATGTCGCTTGACGAAGTCAAAGCACAACTCAAAACCAAAGAAGACGGCTTGTCAAGCCATGAGGCTACAAAAAGGCTGCGCGAGTATGGCGAAAACTACATTGAGGAGCACAAGGCACGCAGTTTGTGGCGGATATTTTTCCAACAATTCACGAGCCCGCTTATCATCATTTTGCTTTTGGCAAGTGCGGTGACGCTCGCGTTTCGCGAATACAAAGATTCGCTGGTCATTTTTATCGCTGTATTCAGTAATGCAGTCATAGGATTTTTCCAAGAGTTTAATGCCGAGCGCAGTATGCGCGCGCTTTCAGATATGCTTGTGCCCCAGGCGATTGTGGTGCGCGACGGGCTTGAAATGGAGATCCCCGCCACCAAGCTTGTGCCGGGTGATGTGGTGCTATTGCAGTCGGGTGTTCGGGTCCCTGCTGATGTAAGAATATTTGAAGCGGTTGATGCGCTTGTTGATGAGTCGGCGCTCACCGGTGAGTCGGTGCCGGCATCCAAAGAGCCTCATGCACTCGCGCGTGAGCATTTGACACCGGGTGATCAAAAGAACATGGCATTTATGGGCACCATGATGGTGCGCGGGCGTATCATGGGGATGGTGACCACCACCGGCTATGAAACAGTGCTGGGCGATATCGCGCGCCAAGTGGATGAAGTCCATACGGCCGAAACACCGCTGCAGATGAAAATGCAGAAGTTTGCAAATTTCATCACTAAGATTGTGATGTCCGGTGTGTTGACCATATTTGTCGTTGGTGCCATCCGCGGGCTTTCTTTGCATGACTTATTCTTAAGCGGTGTCGCAGTGGCAGTCGCTGCCATACCCGAGGGGTTGCCCATTGTGGTTACGGTGGCGATGGCCATTGGAGTGCAGCGCATGGCACGCAAAAGCACCATCATCCGCACCTTGCCCTCAGTTGAAACACTCGGCAGCACCACCGTGATATGCACTGATAAAACCGGGACACTCACTAAAAACGAGATGACCGTGCAAAAATTGTATGATGGCGTAAACGTATATGATGTTGATGGAGACGGGTATGGCAGTAAGGGGAAGATCCTTCACAAGGGGAAGGTGCTGAAGCAGCCGCATGACGGTCTTTTGAAAGTGCTGCATATTGGTGCGGTGTGCAATGAATCTCAAGTGATTAAGAAAAATGGCGAGTTTGAATTTACCGGTGACCCCACAGAAGCGGCACTCATTGTTTCGGCAGAGAAAGCGAGCATGAAGCATGAGCACCTCCTGCATAGGTTTAAGCAGATTGCCATCATGCCGTTTGAATCGGGCAGAAACTACATGGCGACATTGAATGATGAGGAGGGGCATCGATATATTTTTGTAAAAGGTGCCCCCGAAGCGCTGACGAAACTTTGCAAAAAAGCAGAACACGCGACCCCCAAGGAGCATCTTATGGTGGCAGAAGAATTTGCGCGCTCAGGCTTGCGTGTGCTTGCCATGGCATACAAGAAGGTGCCTGCCACCCAAGACACGCTTGATGAGGCAGATTTGAAATCGGGGCTTGTGCTGTGTGGCATGCAAGCCATGATGGACCCTCCGCGCCCTGAGGTTATCAAGGCAGTGAAGGGCTGTCAGGAAGCGGGCATTCGAGTGGTGATGATAACGGGTGATCATGCCATAACCGCGCGCGCCATAGGGGAGATGATTGGGATTTGCGGGCCAAAATCGCCGGTGCTCACCGGTGTGCAGCTTGATGAACTTACTCCCAAACAGCTTATGAATCGCGTGAAAGATGTATCGGTTTTTGCGCGGGTATCGCCGGAGAATAAACTGCAGATTGTGAATGCGCTCATGAAGCGGGGAGAGATTGTGGCGGTCACCGGTGATGGTGTGAATGATGCACCGATGCTTAAGGCAGCACATTTGGGCATTGCGATGGGGCGTGATGGCACCGATGTGGCCCGTGAATCGGCAAATATGATTTTAAAAAATGACAACTTTGCCTCAATTTTTCAGGCGGTGTATGAAGGCCGGGTGGTGTTTGAAAATATCCGCAAGGCGGTGGTATTTTTGATTCCTACCGGTATTGCGAGCATTTTCACATTCCTCGTCACGATTGCCGCCGGCTTGCCGCCGGCATTTTTGCCAGTTCAGCTTTTGTGGATAAACCTGGTGGCCAGCGGTATACAAGATGTTGCACTTGCCTTTGAGCCGGGTGACCGGCATGTTTTGCGCCAAAAGCCGCGCCCTCCTCAAGAGGGGATTATGTCGCAGCTTTTGTTGCAGCGCACGGTGCTGGTGGCATTTGTCATTACGGCAGGGGTGCTCTTTGTATATTTTTATGCACTTGAGCGAGGTTATACCATCGAAATGGCCCGCACACTCGCAGTCACCACCATGGTCTTTTTCCAGTTTTTCCAAGTGTGGAATTCACGTTCAGAGGTGGAGTCGGTTTTCCATATGAATCCGTTTACCAACCCCATGCTCTTTTTTGGGCTCACCGGATCATTTGTTGCTCATTTATTGGTGTTATATATTCCTTCGCTTGAATGGCTTTTCGAGCTGCGCCCATTGAGTGCATATCAGTGGGTGATGATTTTAAGCATTGCTTCAACAGTGTTTATAGTAGTTGAGCTTGATAAGCTGCTGCGTCGGAAGCTTCATGCGCATTATGACAAAAAGCGCGCTGCCTTGGCGCTTGCGCCGCGGGTACGCCGAGTAAGGAGGTAGAGAGGATATCTATGAGGTCCGTGCCGGAATCCCCCGACCACAGTCGGGACCAGTCCCGATAGCGACAGCATTATGCTATCGGGGGAACCGGCGGTTCGACAGGATAATGTTCGTGGAGAAGTTGTAGTCACCAAGCGCAGAGGTAGAGAGGATATCTATGAGGTCCGTGCCGGAATCGAACCGGCGCATAGAAGTTTTGCAGACTCCCGCGTTTCCACTTCGCCAACGGACCACAGTTTTT
>JAKQDR010000073.1 GCA_029573715.1 bacterium
ATAAACCGCCTGGGCCAACTGAACCCGGCAAAGGAGATTAACATGAATCCAGAAGAACAACAAGTAGAGGCCGCTGAAGCCCCGGTCGGCGTTGATGCGCTGGTTATGCCGCGTCGATTGACAGCCGAGAATGGGGCTAAAGCTGCAATGATTGGCGAGTTTTTTGTTTATCACAATACAACATGCCCCGATTGCCTCGGTGATGGATGCGAGGATTGCAACGGTATCGGTGGATTTTCACAGCAAATACCTATCCCCTGGACAACGATAAAAGAAATTTACGCAAAAGCGGTGAGTTTATTTGAGGCATAACACTTAATATACCCATAGGGCTTTTTGCTGGTGAATTACAAGAGTTTTGAACTTATTACTTGATATTCCCGGCTGCGGTCTGCCGGACACCAACCGACCGCGTAGGAGATCATTTGGTAGTGTGGAGTCCGCCGGGAGTGATGACCCCGGCGGGCGAATTTAGGAGGAAATCATGAGCCTACAATCCGAATACGAACGCATAACTCTTAAACAATACGACGACACACTGTACGAAGACGATGATATTGATATTGACGACGAATGCCGTGATTGCAACCGGCGAAACTGCTCGAACTGTCCAGTGAAAGGAGCAATAAATGACGATTTATACGGTAACTGACTATGGTGATGACTACGGCCACGGAAGATACGTATTAAAGATTTTTTCCAACAAGTCCTGCCAAGATGACGTTATTATTGGGAAAAACGAGCCTGAATTCCTCATGGAAGAATTAACAAAGTGGATTGAAAATGGAAAAACTAAAGCAAGTTCTTAAAGAAAAAGGGTTCTCATTCTATCGCAATCACGGCGATGACGACAACCTTATCCAATGGTATGCTGCCAAGCGAATTCAGTCTAACCGTGATTGTGAACTGAATCAACATGCGCCGTCTATATGCGTTATGCCTACACATTACAAGTTCGCGGATGGCAGAGACTATATCAACACCAGAATCGAGGTTATAGGCAAATTTAAAGGCGTCTGGTGGCATTTGTCGGCATACAGCCTATTGCCTGATGAGGCCGTGCAACGACTTGACGAAATAACAGAGACGCTTACGAGGCTATGGGAGTCAGTATGAACGTCAGCAAAACAAAATGGGCCAGATATTTCAAAAAAGATAATCCAATTAGCTATGGCACAGCATTACAGCTTGCTCACAACCCGGACCTGCGTGTTGTGATAGATAATAATAACGAAACAGGAAAATGGATGTATTCGATTTCAGTAGTTGACCCAGATGAGCACTGCGGTTTTTGGATGGATTCGTTTGAAACAAAAAAAGAGGCGTTGAGTCTATGCAAGGAGATGGGATGGAAGGTAATAAGATGACAAAAAAAGAAAAGCTCAAAACGCTGAAAGACTTGCTATAGTTGATAGAGGTGAAACATGACTAACGAAGCTTATGAAACATGGAAAGAAGCGGCGCCTGTTAAAACCAAAGCCAGTGATTTGCAGGTTGGCGGCGACCACTACAAGAGTTTCTCCATCCAGCCATCAGAGTTTATCTTCAGAAATAACCTGAACTGGTGCGTAGGGAACGCCATTAAATACCTGTGTCGATACGAAGAAAAAGGTGGAGATCAGGATCTTGTAAAGGCACGACACTACATTGATCTATTGCGTGAGTGGAGGTACGGGGTAAAATGAAAATCAAAATCCTTAAAGAAGCAGGTTACGATGAGGCATTGCTTGGCCTGTCACTATCCTACGGCACAAGTCCGGAGCGAGCTGAAAAGATTGTCTTAACACTGGCAAGTAAAGACGGCGGCCATAACAAGTTTCTCGAATCCATTATAATGTGGGTAGACGTAACAGCTCCCAGATATTGGTGGAGCGAGGCGGATACGTACCGTCTATCCAGTAAGCAATCTGCATCAACGATGCACACCATCGGCAAGCGATACCTTGAACAATCAGACTTCGCACAGCCGATTGATG
>JAKQDR010000310.1 GCA_029573715.1 bacterium
TGTGTTTTTGTATTTACAAAAACTGTTTGGTAAATCAATCGGCTTGCTATTTCTGTTGCTCACCGGATTTTCGGCCACTCAAGTCTGGCAATCGCGTTATTCGTGGAATCCAAACCCGCTTCCGCTTTTCACCATGCTCACCCTTATTGCATGGCATCAGGCACTACACACGCGACGCATCATTTTTGTTGTGCTCACCGGAGTGCTCTTTGGGTTGAGTTTGCAACTTCATTACATCGCCATTGTGCTTCTTGTGCCGATTGGGTATTCACTCGTGCACATGCTTATAAGCCGAAAGTGGAAGGGCACACATTCGCTGATACCCCACCTTAAAACAGGTGTGTTGCAGTTTGGTGCCGGGATCGGTGGGTTTATCTTGACATTCACTCCCCTTATTCTCTTCGAAATAAAAAATTCCTTTATTAACACGCAAACGCTCATGCGGGCACTATCGGCAGGTGAAGTGGAGGCGCGCAACTCAGTGTATATTGACCGATTGAAAGATACGTGTGCGGGGTTTGTACAACACTTGTTGCTTATAGAGGTAAATCGTGACATTGCGCTCACTGGAATCATCATATTTTTTACAGCGATAATGTTACTGAGTGCGACCGACATCCGCGCGCGTCGCACATGGATTCGATGGGCGCTTCTTCTGATTGCTGCCAATATTTTTGCACTATCACGCCTTGAGACAGGGCGACACGTCCACTACTTTAACCCAAGCTATTGGGCTGCTTACTTACTCATTGCTTATACTGCGATGCGGGTCATTCAACTTATCCTCCACGCCCGACCAGTTGCCACCAATGTATGGCGGCGCCACGCGTTTATCGTATGTTTAGGACTCATTCTGCTTATTGGACTCGATGAGTATGCGCGCCGTCAAATACAATCGCTTTACTTTCTCACCGATCCCCCCAAATCACATACGCAAATTTCACACGCCAAGCGCGTTGCCCAGCACATCATCAATGAAGCAAATACAAACGACTTTCAAGTGGTGGGTTTGCCCTTTTATGAAACAGAAGGACACTATCGATTTTTTATTGAGTATTTAGGCAAAAGGCCGTTGCCCGCTGAGGCCATCGGTGACCCGCGTGAGCTTTTTGTGATATGCCACGAGCTCAACAAGGTGAACTGCGACATCCCCGGCAATCCCCAGTGGCAAATCGCCGACTTCCAGAACCGCCACCCGGACTGGAGAGTGGAAAGCTCGAAACTGGTGGATGAAGTAAGGGTGTTTAAGTTGGTGTATTGAAACCAAATACGCTTTTATTGATCTTCTTGTCACACTGAGCCTGACGAAGTGCGTCTAATGGAGTCATGCTGAGTTAGTTTACCCTGAGCATCGTCGAAGGGAAGCATTTTCACAATGTCATGCTGAGCCTGCTTGCCACCCCGAAGCTTCAGCGGAGGATGGACGAAGCATGTGATTTGAAATTTGCAAGTTCCTTTAATCTCTCGATATCTTTCATAATGAGTGCCGTCTTCTTTCGACGCGACCATCCCTTAACTTGTTTTTCAAATGCAATAGCCTCATCGGGATTTGTAAACTCTTGAAAGTATCGAAGAACGACAGGTCTTCGAGTATATGTATATGCAGTTACATCTATACCTTGGTTATGTTGCCAAACCCTCAGTTCCACATTATTCGTGATACCGGTATAGTAGGATGCATCACTACACTCGACAATATATACGAAAATTGATTTGATCATTGAACACTATTCTTTATACTAAAAATAAATAACTTCGTCAATCCTTCACAAGATATTGACTCACACTTCGTCGAGCTCAGTGTGACAATGTATCCTCACTTAATCAGGACATGTTCCACGCTCTGTCGAAGGGCTCATTATAACCATATGCATAGTGAAGCACGCTCCCCCCTTGACAACTCTCTCTCTCTCTCTCTCTGGGATAATTACTATAGGCTTTTCACACCAACATCCCTCTGCCCCTTCTGCGTGGGGCAAATCATGGGGAAAGAAAGGAGGTGGAAAGAATGACACCGATGGTCTTTTTGGTCACAGGACTCATTAGTCTGGTAACCGTCGTTGTCTGTATGCTCTTTGGTGACGAAAGCAGGATGGACTGTGGTTATTTCGTCGCCGCGGGATTTCTTGGAGCATACGGTGTCGTGGCTACTGGTATAGGAGTGCTCATGCTCCTGTTTCCGTAGCCAAACCCCGTCCGCGGGCTGTGCACACGCGCAGATCATGCGGGCAAGGCTTCTCTTTATAGGCCTTTATATTTTGATCTCATCGCTCATTACTTTTCGAGCATTCTAAACTTCTCGCCAAGGCTTCGAGGGGCGAGTAGCATTTAGCATTTAGTGTTTAGTGTTTAGCATTTTCTTTAAATATCGTTCGAGTGAAATCGAGAACCCTCTACCACTGTGCCCTTCTCGACATGGCTTGAAGCATATATTACTGGACATTCCTCATTCCCCCTTTCTGCTACAATTACCCCCATGTCTATCACTCTGCTCGTGCCCATATTCAACGAGTCGACCAATCTTCAAAAAGGAGTGCTCGATAAGATTGGCAATTTCACCAAAGATGACGACAGGTTCATCGAAGTGCTCATCGCCGATGATGGCTCAACAGACGACACCTGCGACATTTTAAAAAAGCACTATCTCCCTCAATTTCCAAAATTTCGCCTCCTTACTTTGCCCCATGGAGGAAAAGCTAACACCGTCATCGCCGGCATGCGTGAGGCTCGGGGCGAACTTGTGTTCATGACAGACGCCGACCTTGCCACACCCATTGAAGAAGCAAACAAGCTGATCACAGTCCAAAAGGAATCTGGTGCGCATGTGGTCATTGGCTCACGTGGCATTCGCCGTCCCGACGCGCCAATGACACGCACCATACTGGCACTTGGCATGGTGATACTTCGATCAGTGATGTTTGGTCTTCCGGGAATCAAAGATACACAATGCGGATTTAAACTTTTTGAAAAAAAATCTGCAATAGAAGTGATTGACAGCCTGCTCGTATTCAAGCGCAAATCAGTCGGCAAAGAAGCATCCGTTTCTGCCATTTTTGATCTGGAATTTTTGGTTATAGCTCACAAAAAAGGCAAAGTTATCAAAGAAGTAAGAGTCATCTGGAGACACGTGGAAACCAAACGAGTGAGTTTTATCAAAGACATGATTGAGTCGCTCATTGATATGGCTCGACTCAAATGGTATGACGTGAGAGGAAGATATTAAAGCCCCATCATTCAAGCATCGCTTATGAAGACTACCGGCCGTCATAATATACTTGCCATTGCTGCATATGTATTAATCGTGGCGATAGGTTTTCTTTTTACCTATCAACCTTTGCTCCACAAACTTTCGGTCACATTTTCACCACTCGAAGTGGAAGAGTTGTATAACAGCTCACAATACGTCCTTCCCGCACCAAAAGAAACCATCAGCGATGCAGTGCTTAATGCGCATGCAGGCTATCAAAATATCACGGGCTACGACCCGACACTCATAAGCGGAGAACATCC
>JAKQDR010000093.1 GCA_029573715.1 bacterium
ATCCATCAACAAGCTCAACGAGGCGCACATAGCCAAGGCGTTTAGCAGCGCCATTACCAAGTCTGATTTCAGGCTTGGCAGTAATTGGTTTATGTGGTTTAACGGCAGGAAGTATGTGCTACTTGATGAGATGCAACTCAGGGGCGCATTGTATGATGCGCTCACGATATTGGATGTCGGAGTTGTATACGTGGTAAACAGCCTAAGTAAAATCATAGACAACGGATTATCGTCATTAGCAAGAAAACCATACAGCCCCAATAAATCACTTATATCATTCAGGAATGGCGTGTTGAATCTTGACACCATGGAGATGACATCTCCCGCGAATGAGTCTCTTGAAACACCTACATATATAGATTTTGATTATGATCCGAACTCACAATGTCCAAAATTCAGGACGTTCCTGAGCGAGGTGCTTCCCGATGCTGCCACACAACGCGTATTGCAGGAGTTCTGTGGTGCGCTTTTTGTTGACAGGAAGAAGTATGTAATAGATAAGATATTATATTTGCTTGGGGAAGGGCAGAACGGAAAGGGTGTATTTTTGGAGTGTGTGCAGCACGTTGTGGGTAAGGATAATTTCTCATCATACTCAATGTATGATTTATGCACTTCGCCACGTCGTGACAACAATATTGCCGGAGCGAGTGGCAAGATAGTGAATATATGTACCGACATGAGCCGTGCGGATGTCAGTGGTGGCGAGTTCAAGAAGTTCGTAAGTGGAGAGCCGATGGTTGGCAAACTATTATTCAAGGACACGTTCACAGTGACGGATATACCATTGGCGATGGCGGCGTTGAATGATATACCAAAAACAACAGACCATAGTTTCGGGCACATACGCAGACACTTGGTGATACCTTTTGACAAGCGCATTGAGGAGGATCAGCGTGACCCGCAGTTGGCCAATAAGCTGAAGCAAGAATCTACGGGTATTCTGAACTGGATGTTCCAAGGCAGGGCTCGATTTTTGGCCAACGGAGCGAAATTCTCGAGTTCGGGCGTCATAGAGGTGACTGCACGTAAGATAAAGAACGAGCAAGATGTTATACTGTCATTTATGGCAAGCAAGCAGTATCTTACACACAAAAAGGCCAATACAGACAGATTGGATGTCAGCAATGAGGACTTGTACCAAGAATATGCTGAATACTGCAAGAAGAACGGGCACTTTCCGCAATCTTCAAACAGTTTCACGCAAAACCTTTCCAGAAAAGCGGAATACGGCGTGGAGTCAATACGTATGACCGATGGTCGCCGTGGCAAGGTGCTCTATAAACCCGTATCAGGGTATATCTATGACGAGGAGATGGATGAGGTTGTGGATATATATGGACTTCAGAAAAGAAAAATAGAGGAAGAAAAAATCGAGGAGGACTTACCTTTTTAATTATGAGGGGAGATATTGATTATTTACGGATATTTGAGATGTTGCCACACATCACCGGACTGCCTTTTATAAGACGTGGGCCGATGTGGTATGCCGCTTGTAGGATAAATGGCGAACCGCATGGCAGGTGGGACAAGACCGTTGGTAATATACGGCGGAATAAGGTATGGTTGATGGAGCAGGGTGG
>JAKQDR010000102.1 GCA_029573715.1 bacterium
GCCTGCGCCATATGTTGATATCATCACCACCACCACCCACAAAACACTCCGCGGGCCGCGGGGCGCAATGATTATGGTGACCCACAAGGGACTGAAGAAAGATGCAGACCTGCCCAAAAAGATAAACTCCGCCATTATCCCGGGCATACAGGGCGGCCCTCACTTAAATGCCATCGCAGGTATTGCAGTAGCGCTGAAGGAGGCGCAGTCTGCTAAATTTAATAAGTACGCACAGCAAGTAGTCGCCAATGCCAAGGTATGCGCACAAGCACTCACTGAAGAAGGTTTTAAACTCGTGACCGGCGACACGGACTCCCATCTTTTGGTTGCCAACATGGCCCCGTATGGCATATTGGGCAACACCATGGCCGAAGGGTGTGAGGCGGCACACATCATTCTCAACAGAAATAGTGTGCCCCACGATCCCAACCCCCCCTTCTATCCATCGGGCATTCGCTTTGGCACCCCAGGGGTGACGAGCCGCAATATGAAAGAAAAGGAGATGCGCAAAATTGCCTCATGGCTGGTTGTTATCGCACATGATCTGTCCGAAACCGCACAAAAACTTAAGATGAGCATTGATGATCAGCGCAAACCCGAACATAGAAAAGCTATCCTCGCACGAAGCAAATACCTCAAAATCGTGCGCGAAAAAGTGATAGACTTATGCAAGCGCTACCCGGTGCCGGAAACATATACCAAATAGTGGGGAGCGCCATCATTTTTCATCTTGTGAAAGTTCTTGTCATACTCGGCAATGCAGTGGTCATTAGTATCGTTTTGGTACTACTTTTGGTGGCACCGCCTGATATTCCTTTGTACTACTCACGAAGCTGGGGAGAAAATCAGCTCGCATCAAAATGGGCACTCATATTGCTTCCCGTATTGATGAACATGGCATTTGCGGTGTGCGCGTGGATTATGAATAAAAAATTTCCCGAAGAAATGCTTTTACATCGAATTGTCCGATTTGCATTGGTGATGAACGTTGTGCTCACCGTGAGTATTTTGATGCGTCTGTTTTTCATGATTCAATTTTGAAATCACATCGTACATGTTGTTTCTCATTCTCTCCTTTTTTATTAGTGCGGCACTCGTGCCCGCCACAATTTATCTGGCTAACCGCTTTGGGCTCGTCACTGATGCTCAGTCGCGCAAACATCCGGCACACACTCATGTGGGCCGTATTCCCCGTGCTGGCGGAGTGCCCATATTTATAGCAGTGGTCATCGTCAGTATGATCGCACTGCCGATGAATAAGATACTATTTTTTATTCTCCTTGCAGGGCTCCTGCTCGTGGTGGTCGGGGTGTTGGATGATAAATATGACTTGAGCCCCTACCTGCGCGTTGCGCTCAATATACTTGCAGCCGGTATCGCTGTTGCAGGTGGCATTGGCATACCATTTCTCACCAATCCCTTCGGTCCGCCCATCGACCTGACCCATCCACAAATCACGCTGAATCTGTTTGGGCCGCGCACCATTTGGCTCGTTGCTGACATTGTCGCCATCGTGTGGCTGGTGGGCATGATGAACATAATAAACTGGAGTAAAGGGGTTGATGGTCAACTGCCGGGCTATGTGGGTATTGCCTGTATATTTTTAGCACTTATCGCAAAAAAATACGGGCCCTATGACATTGACGCAGCCCACACAAAAATTTTTGCACAAATTGTCGCCGGAGCATTTTTAGGTTTTTGGCCATGGAACTTTTACCCTCAGCGGATTATGCCGGGCTATGGCGGAGGAGCGCTTGCGGGGTTTTTGCTGGGAGTACTCACGATTTTGGCATTTGGCAAGCTGGGCACCTTGCTTCTTGTTTTGTGTATCCCCATTCTTGATGGTTTCTATACTATGCTCCGGCGCATACGCTCCGGGAAAAACCCATTTCGTGGCGACGCAAACCACCTGCATCATTTGCTTTTGCGGCGCGGGTGGGGAAAGCGTTCTATTGCGCTCTTTTATGTGGGCGTGACTGCAGTGTGTGGGGTGATAAGCCTGCTTATACCCAACAGTCTCGAAAAATTCGCTGCGATTATTATCGTATATAGCATATTGTTTGTGTGGATATTTCGACTATCGCAAAAAGACAAAAATAGATCGCTTTCTACCAACTGATATACCGCTAAAATTGGTATACTTGGCCAAAGAGATAGGGTAAAACTTAATCGATATCAGTCTTTTAAATATCACTTTTTCAACTATTCTATGAAACTACTCGTCACCGGCGGTGCCGGCTTTATCGGCTCAAACTTTATTCACTATTGGTTGCGCACTCACCCCGAAGACACTATCATCAATATCGATAAGCTCACCTACGCGGGCAACATCGAAAATCTTGCATCCATTCAAGATGATCCTCGCTACACTTTCGTTAAAGCAGACATATGCGACAAAAATGCAGTCGAAAAAGTGGTGAAACAAGTTGATCTCATCGTGCATTTTGCGGCGGAAAGCCATGTGGATAGGTCAATACTTGACCCGGAGGTGTTTGTCAAAAGTAATGTCATGGGCACTTACACCCTGCTTGAAAGCGCCCGCAAAAACGGCAATATCCGATTTCACCACATCTCAACCGATGAGGTGTTTGGGGCGCTTAAGCTTAATACGCGCGCAAAATTTTCTGAAGTCACACCCTACGATCCCCATTCCCCCTATTCGGCATCCAAAGCGGGGAGCGATCATTTGGTGCGCGCTTACTTTGATACGTTTGGTCTTCCCGTCACCATCACCAACTGCTCCAATAATTTCGGCCCCTACCACTTCCCCGAAAAAATGATCCCGCTTGCAATCACTAACATAATCGAGGGTTTGCAAGTGCCCATTTATGGAGATGGGCTCTATGTGCGCGATTGGCTCTATGTGGAAGATCATTGTCGAGCGGTAGATATGGTGATTGGCAAGGGCACTATCGGGCAAACCTACTGCATTGGTGGCATGAGCAAAGACGTCTCAAACAAAGAAGTTGTCCAACTTATTTGTGAGTTGATGGGTGTTGACTTTGAAGCGTCTGCAAAATACATCAAAGATAGGCCTGGGCATGACAGACGGTATGCCATAGATTGGTCAAAAATTAAAAAGGAATTAGGATGGGAGCCGCAGCACGATTTCAAAACCGCCCTCAGCCACACCATACAATGGTATCGGGATAATGAGAGCTGGTGGAAACGCATCAAGTCGGGTGAATACCGAGCATACTATCAAAAACAATATCAAGCCAAATCCTAACCATGCGCACCGCAACTCCGTTTAAAGCATTTGCCGCGCTTCTTACATGCGGGCTCGTGTATGGCTCTTTTGGGGTGTGGGTGCGCTATCTTTCTCAGTCGTTCACTCCGTTTGAACAAATCTTTCTGCGCAATATGTTTGCACTCGTTATCGCTGCAGTGGTGCTTTTGCTCATGCGCACATCGCTTGACTATCGCACGCTTCCCAAGCGTGATCTGCTTTTTTTCAGCATTCTTTTCCCCCTCGTCGTTATTCTCTTTACATTTGCCGTAACACTCATGAAAGTGGCAACCGCCGTTTTTATTTTCTATGCGAGCTCTTTGGTGGCAAGCTACGTCATCGGAGTCAAATTCTTCCACGATCCAATCACCGCGCGCAAAAACACTGCGATGGCATGCAGTTTGGTGGGGCTTTGGTTTTTTGCATATCCGTTTGAAGTCGATGGAGCGTTTTGGGGTGGAGTGCTTATGCTGGTGGCCGGGGGCATAGATGCGATTTCTTTCGCATTTCGCAAAAAACTATCCGACAAGGCTTCTGCGCTTTCACTTATGCCGCTTCCGCTTCTGGCAGGGTTAGTGATAAACGCCGTGCTTATTTTGCTAAGCAATCAGCCGGTGCATATCGATGCAATGTTTAATCTACCGACCATCGGTGTACTTGTTATCTTTGGATCTAATCTTGTACTCATAAACGTCCTCACCCTGTATGGACTGCGCCATTTTGACATTAATCTCGGTACCATTGTCCTTTCCTCAGAACTTTTGTTCGCGCTCGCATTTGGCTTTTTCTTATTGGGTGAATCTCCGACGACACTTGAGATTGTTGGAGGGGCATGTGTAGCACTTGCCATAATCATCGCCAACTGGCCAAAACGTTCACCTTCGCTTATTTCATCATGACAAACTCGCTTACAGCAAATCATCCAATCCCCTCATGCATATTTTGCACACCTCAAAACCTGCATCTTATCAGGCAAGAGGGAAACTGGTATATCGCACTCAATCGAAAGCAAACATTTTTGGGAAGAACAATGCTGGTGTATCAGCAACACATCCAAGAAGTTTCTGCGCTCCCCTCGCAGGAATGGCTCAAGCTACATTCTCTTATCACACGTACACAACAGGCGATATGCAAAGCATTTCAACCCGATAAATTCGACATATCTATCTTGGGTAATGAAATTGCCCATCTTCATGTGCACATCGTGCCTCGATACCAATCTGCGCGCATCGTACAAGGGCACTCATTCACCGATAACTTCTGGGGATCAAACTACGGCAGGTATAATGGAGTAAGTCCAGCACTTGAACCAAGTCTTATGCATCATATCCTTACATCAATTCAATCCCACCTATGAAACGTATTCTTATCACCGGTTCAACCGGCCTTATCGGCTCACGCATCGTGGAACTTTTGGGTGAGAAATATACATTTATCCCACTTCTGCAATCAGAAGTAGATATCACCGACCATGATGCCACCGCACGAGCGCTTAACGCTTTATCATTTGACTATTTGTTACATCTTGCGGCATACACCAACGTCGATGGAGCTGAGCAAGAGCGTGAACTCTGTCGCAAGATAAATGTCGATGCCACCGCCAATCTGCTCATTCAGTGCAAAGCAAAAGGGGCGCGTATGATACATATTTCAACCGATTTTGTGTTTGATGGAAAAAAGGGGGGGGCACACGGAACGGAGCTTCCCACCTACACCGAAGCATCTGAGCCTAACCCCATCGCATACTACGGTCAATCTAAATTCGAAGCAGAACAAGCCGTAAAAGAAGAAGTGATGATTGTCCGCCTCAGCTACCCATATCGCAAAAGCTTTGATGCCAAACGAGATTTCGTTAGAACCATCAGATATTTACTTGAACAAGGCAAGACGCTCACTATGGTGCAAGACTCTCTCATAACCCCCACATTCATTGATGATATTGTGAACGGGCTTGACTATCTTATACAACATTATTCAACAGATATATATCATCTTGTTGGTGCAGATAGCATAACTCCCTATGATGCGGGCAAGCTCATCGCGCACACGTGGCATTTAAATGAAAAGCTCATACAGCCCGTTTCCTACGCAGAGTATTTCAAAGGCAAGGCACTGCGCCCTCAATGGGCACGGATTGTGAATACAAATAAAAATATCATAATGTCCACATTCTATGAGAGTTTAAAAGCGTTTATGTAAGAAGTCTTATTTGAATCTAAAAGTCGTACTTCCATCACGATTTTGTATTACCTGTACATTATCATCAAATAATTCTAGATCTACGTAAATAGATGGACTCGAATCACATCCTTTTGCAGCCAAGACATCATGTTTGTTTGCATCTCTTCCTAGATCACACCTGAATCCACCCATGGTGATGCGAGGGGTTCCGCCTGGAGCTGTATATATTGGGGCAATAAATCTATGTAATGTTGCTCTTCTTGCTATTCCACACCCCCCCTCTACATTAGGCAAACAAGGGAAGTCCGCGGACCACGTGAGTCCGTCACGACTTACGTCTCGATTTATTTTAACTCCCTGTATTTGTACACTATTTTTTTCGCTCATAGTATATAACTAACCTATATTATACTCTCTCGTTACCTTAATTCAAGGGTCAAGCACCAAAGCTCCAAATAAGAATAATTGATGCCAAAGAAATGCTGATGCGATTAATTGAAGAAGGATTTATGCTGTGGGATCAATAAGGCGAAATTTATGCCCCACATTGATGAATGGTGCCCTGAATCGTACATTTTGCTCTGCAAATTCCTTGTCCATTGCAACTGCGTGCAACGTCTTCCACTGCGCCTGCGAAAGCACCAGCTGTTCTTGATAACACAGTTCTTTCAGATAAATTCCTAGTCGCTTGCGCTTGTCTATTTAGTCTCGCAACAGTTGCTTGAAGGTCTTTGCGCATACAGCCTCTATAAATTATCGGTTTTGCTTCTACTACTTTTTTCATAAATCCTATAATACTCTCTCTCTGCCTATTTTTCAAGAGCCAATATGGTAGTGGCTCATCAATGAATGAAGATGCAAAATTATCGGCACTCGAAGTCTACTGGGAGGAAGCCTGTATATGCTCTTCTTGATCTACCATGTTCACGACAACGCCTGTTGGATTGCCGGGCTCTATAGTAATACCTGTCTGAGTCAAGTTTGATAGTGTCATCGGATCAATATTAAGAGTAGCTGCTCTCACGCCAATCGAACCCTCTAGTGATCCATCCATGTCGCAATTTCGAGGAGCAGCAAAACCAGAATTACCCGCTCGAGCGTGTCGTTGACAAAATCCAGAGGAACCAAAGCTTCTTTGATCTTCTCTTAAATTGTTCCACAGTATACCCTGGAGTTTTGCTCGCCGAACTGATGCACACCCATTAAGCCCGGGCGTGCAGACGAATCGAATAAGAGTATTTCCTGTTGTTGTGGCATCAAGAGAAGCGTGTTCATCTCTAAATAGCTCTGACATAGGCCTATAGTTTACTCTCTCTCTGGGCTTTTGTCAATTTCTACAGTTTGTAAACTGTTCCACATCCACCTCGACCTGTATATCGTGAAACTAGCAACTTAAGAAGTGTGTAGCGGATTCCATGTTCTAAATACATTGCTTCTGCGGCAGCTTTACTAAACATAGCTCGTATTGGAAATCTTGTCGATCGAGAAGCTTCGCCCGATGCAAATCTTGCCTCATCTAGTAGATCCCTCTGATAGCCCCATAGCGCTCGCCGCATACAAGTGCCACATTGATTACAGTTAAATACCATCTCTCGATTTTGCCCTATCATAGCTAAACACTCATCATACCAATAAACTACTGCTATAATGATTGTTCTATGACCATCATCATAATCGGACATGGCTATGTAGGAATTGTCGCTGCATGTGTGTTTGCAGATTTTGGCAACACCGTATATGTCATCGGCCACACTCCCGCAAAGCTGGAGAGGCTTCGCAGTGGAGACCCCCTCATTTATGAACCCGGCCTTGCTGAAATGCTCAAACGCAATAACACTGCAGGACGGCTTATTTTTACTACAGAATACAGTGAGGCGCTCAAACATTCGTCAATCGTATTCATCTGTGTAGGGACACCTCCCACTCCCGGGACAGGAGAGGCAGATCTCACCACCGTTTTTAAGGTGAGTGAACAGATCGGACAGAACTTAAATCCTGACAAATTCACGGTGGTCTCGTGCAAATCTACAGTCCCGGTTGGAACCAATATGAAAGTGAAAGAAATCATTGAGTCTCAGCTCTCCAAACGGCTCAGCGCGCAACACGCACCGTTAAACGCTATATTCTCCGTCGCCTCATGCCCTGAGTTTTTGCGGGAAGGCACCGGCATTCACGACACTCTAAACCCCGATAGAATCGTCATTGGAGCAGAAGATCAAACATCAATCGATATGCTTATGGAGCTCCATAAACCATTCCCCGGTGAACGAGTTATCACCAACATTCCCAGTGCAGAACTTATCAAGTACGCATCAAATTCCCTGCTTGCCACCAAACTTTCATTTGCTAATATGATT
>JAKQDR010000105.1 GCA_029573715.1 bacterium
ATGGGTGTCATCGGGTGGCGATGATAAAAAGCTAAGCTCCGCCAGAGGTAAGATCATTAATGCTATCATCGGGCTTGTGGTGATGGTTGCAGTGCTCACACTGGTCATACTGCTTGAACAAGTAGTATTTGGCGGCAAGGTGTGTTTGGGTATCAGCTGTCCGATTAATATGGGTGATTTGCGTATTATTCGGTAACTTAAGTGAAAAAAATACAAAAACCCGTCCCGATATATATGGGGCGGGTTTTTGGTATGATGGGGTATGCGTCTGCGCGAAATTCTATTAATCGCACTTTTCTCTTTCTTCGGATTGATGTATTTGTTTGGCCCACTCAGCTCATCTGCCCATGCTACCTGCAAGTGCATTGCCTCAGACAGTGCCACGCTTGGTGGCAAGACGGGCGTATGGCAAACGGTTGAAGATGGAGGCATCGCCTGTGACAGTGTGGGGAAATATAGGGAAGGCGCATTGTGTGACCCACTTACTGAATCATATATTGACTTGTGGTTTTGTGTGCCGACACTCCAAGATCTTATCGGCAGTCTTATTCGCATCATATTTTTTGTAGCGGGGATGGTGGCGCTCGTGCTCCTCCTATTAGGTGGATTTGAATGGGTGTCATCCGGCGGTGATGACGGGAAGCTTAAGGCCGCGCGTGGCAAAATTATTCATGCAGTGATCGGGCTTGTTGTGATGGTTTCTATTATGACACTCGTGGTGCTTATCGAACAGCTCATATTTGGCGGAAAAATATGTTTGGGCATTAGTTGCCCCTTGAATATGGGGCAATATGCGCTTATCGAAAACACCTCACCTGGTGGTCGTGCATCGTGTTTTGGGCCAGACGGATGGTTTGGATCATCAGCACAGTCAGGAGTCGCAGGCCAAGACGCCACCCCCACTGCTGGGCTCACTCCCATTGGTACTGGCTCGGCCCACCTCACTCCCATAGAAACCAAAAAGCCATCACTTATCACGGCAACACCAATGGCAGGATCTCCCTCAGGAAAGTTTACTTTGCCCACAACACCTCCATCAGGGCAAACAGTCATCGTATTGCCTTACGGAGCGCTTGACGCAACAGCCACACCACCTATTGTTCTTCCGGGAAGTGGCGGTGGCGGGGGGACCGGAGTGCCTCGCCCGACTGTTCCACCGTTGGAGTAGCACGTATTCTCTCACCACATATGCACCTTACTTCAGTAATCGTATTATGATGCTTAATATATAGCTCACCAAACACCTTTTTCAAAAAGCGTTGAGAGTCCGGTAACACAATACGCTTTCTTAATGTACAGAGTATAAATCAGAGGACGCTCACTTAAGTGAGTATTCAAGAAGCCATGGGTTTACCCCACCGCTCACGTAAGGACGAACGTCTCTTTGAAAAGGGTGTGGTGAGCGCAATATATGGACGGATTGAATATCGTAAAAGTCGTGGGAAAACAATGCAGGATTTCACCTAATCTGGGAGTTTGCTATACTGAAGTTATGCGTATGTCACACATTCTCCATAAAGCCCGCCCTTTATGTATAGCTTTTGTGATAATTATGTTTCGCATGGCGCCGGTACATGCGCAAATTCAAGATTGGGGTTCAACTCCGGGCCAGGATAATTATTGTGTGGTGGATGGTGTCCCTACGCTCAAGTGTTTGGAAATCGTGTATGGCAATTTACTGTATGTGTCATCGGCTGTGATTTTGCTGGTGCTTTTTATTATGATCGTTTATGGGGGTTATACGTTTCTGACTTCAATGGGTGAATCAAGCAAAGTTCAAAAAGGCCAAAAAGTCCTCACCTGGGCGCTCATCGGCATTGCGGTATACGCCGCAAGCTACATTATTTTGCTGGTCATAGACGTTGCGTTTATGGGAGGAGAAGGGAAGATCTTCCGTTTTGAACTGCCCGGCCCTTAGTTTGCAGGCGTGATGCGCACTCCTTCAACAGGAACTTCATCGGGCACGGGGGAGAGCATACGCTTTGGGGTGGTTGCTCGTACAAAAATAATAAATGCGAGAATGGCAAGGCCCGATGCGACAAGCATGATCCCGATATATCGTATAAGTTTCGACATAGAAGTGCGAAGTAATGGCTTAACGCTCAATGTTTACTGTTTCATCAACCAGATAGAGCGGTCTACCCTGTGTTTGCGTGAATATACGTCCGATATATTCACCAATTACTCCAAGAATAACTATTTGCACCCCCGAGAAAAAGGTGATAGAAACAAAAAGTGCCGTCCAGCCGGTCACCCAATATTCATGAGGCAATAAGAATCGGCGGATAAATGCATAAAACATCCCCATAAGCCCAAGCGTTGCAATAATAAATCCGAAGTAAATAACCACACGCAGTGGCTTTGTTGAAAAGGCAGTAATTCCGGTGACTGCAAAACTTATCATTTTGCGCAGTGGATAGTGGGTAGTGCCACTGTGGCGGGGTGACCGATCGAAGCTCACATATCCGGTGAGGTAGCCACTCCACGCAACGAGCCCCCTCAAAAAGCGCGCATATTCGGGAAGATCATTCAGATAGCGCACCACCTTTTTGTCGATGAGTCGATAGTCACCTACTTCGGTAGGAATAGGTACTTCAGACACTTGATTAATAAACCAATAAAAGAGGCGTGCGGTGAGTCGTTTAAAGACAGATTCTTTGGTTCTGCTTTTACGATGCGCATAAACGATATGCAAGCCCTTTTGCCATGCATCGATCATCTGGTCAATGAGCTCTGGCGGATCTTGTAAATCTGCATCAATGCTCACCACGCAATCTCCTTTCGCAAAGTTGTATCCGGCAGAAAGGGCATTTTGATGGCCAAAATTGCGACTAAAGCGTACGAGCTTGATGTGTGGATTATGAGCGCATTCATCTTTAATTTCCTGAATGGTGGTATCAGTTGATCCATCATCAACAAATATGATTTCGTATCGATACTTGTCCACGGTTTGCATCAAGCGGGTGAGCAGGGGCTGAATGTTGCCCGCTTCATTAAACACGGGAATGACAACAGAAAGGTGGAAGTCACGAGTAGTCATAGATGATGTGCCGAAAATCCTCACACAATTATATTGGTTGCGGAGCTTGGAATCGAACCAAGTCTAGGAGATTATGAGCCTCCTGTGCTACCGTACACTACCCCGCATAAGGGTGATGATAAGTATACCACGTATCAAGCGCTATTCCGGCACCAGAACGCATGAGAGTCAAGATGTGGCTAGTTGGTGGGAGTGGGGGTTGGGGTAGGTTCCGCAGAGTTGGGCAGCACGATGACCCGCTCATTTTCCTTAATAAGCCCCAATTGATCACGCAGAAGCTTCTCGGTCTCAAATGGATCTTTGGCACGGGCCGCATCGAGTTTTAACTTTTCATTTCGTGCCTGCTCAGCTTCATAATCAGCCTTGAGCCGGTCATAAAACGGCATATTATGAAAGGTATTAGTGCCGTTTCGAATGAGGGAGGTGGCGAGTGCAAAAACCAAAAAACCCAACAATGCGTGGTGCAGCTTAATTGTCATACAATCTATAGTATGATATGGGTACATGACTTTTACAAGTCATGAGTTTTCAGTTATTTTCGTTATCTATGAATAAATTTATTTTCGTTGGCGCTTTGGTGATTTTTGCAATTGCGTTATACATTTTCTTTCGTCCCGCCCCAGATACGCCCATTGTAAATTTACCCGAAGTTATGCAAGAACCAACCGTCGAACCAACACCTGCGCTCAGTTTTGATGATGTTATCGTTGAAGATATTGTGATTGGTACGGGTGATGTTGCAGAGCCAGGTAAGCAAGTTGCTGTCCAGTATAAGGGCACCCTTCTTGATGGCACTGAGTTTGATTCATCCTACAGCCGTGATAGTGAACCGCTTGTTTTTGTGGTTGATGCCGGCCAAATGATTCCGGGATTTGATTTTGGTGTGCAGGGCATGCGTGTCGGAGGGACGAGAAAAATAACCCTTCCTCCCGAGCTTGGATATGGTGCTCGCGAGGTCGGCTCAATACCTGCAAATTCAACTCTTGTCTTTGAGGTTGTGCTTGAAAGCGTAGAATAAGAGCAGGAGTTTATATTGTCCCGACAAACATGATTCGCATACTTTCATACAATGTGCGCTATGGCAGAAAACTGAGCCAGATTCTTGCGTGGCTGCAGGAACGATATATGCAGTACGATGTGATTTGTCTTCAAGAATATCCTCAAGACAAACAAAAAGATATCAGGGGGCATTTTGCTTCACACTATCAGCATGTGTTCTCGCATGGGTTTAGTACCAAGAAAGGAAGTTTCGGACAAGTCACTCTGTATGACACCATACGGCTGAAAACGCATGGTTCTCGAGTGTTGACACTGGGCAAAAACGCCATAGAAGACATCGTGCATGGAATAAAAGGAGAGCGTACCGCTTTGATCACTAAACTGAAAAACGGCGAAGGATCATTGTCACTCATCAATACACATCTTGCATGTCTAGCTGGCAATGGTGCGCGCCGAAAACAACTCAAAATGATCCTTGATGAGTTAAAACATGACAAAGCTCACGCTGCAAGTGGGCAGGTGGTTGTTGGTGATTTTAATTACACATCACTGTTACGTCAGCGTTCGTTATTGAGTTTTATGACTGATCACCATTTCATTAATGCATACAAAAAAAGCACCCACCGACTTTTTTTTGTGAAGCATCAACTCGATTATGCATTCTATCGGCAGTGTGCCATACGTAATGTTATGGTCGAACGATTAAAGTACTCAGATCACTATCCTGTTTCATTTGAAGTTCATTTTCCGCATGCTAAAAATAACGAATAGAAAATATTTTCATACCTATCAAGAGATTGAGACGATGGAGGCGGGGATAGCACTGCTTGGATCTGAAGTGAAACAAATAAAATCGGGCAATGTAAAGCTTGAAGATTCTTTCGTGAAGATTCTTGATGATGGAGTCTATCTGATCAATGCTGAAATTCCAAACTACAAGTTTTCGTTCCCGCAAGGATATGATCCGCGCAGATCAAGGCGCCTGCTTTTGCATAAGAAGCAGATACTACGACTGGTGATGAAGATGAGGCGAGGAGGAAACCATACGCTTGCGCCAAAATCATGCTACACCAAAGGTCAACTCATAAAGATAGAGGTGGGACTTGTTCGTGGCCGAAAAGATATTGAACGAAAAGTCATACAGAAAAGACGTGAGGTTGCACGTAGTCAGCAAATGGAAGCGCGAGAAGCTATGAAAGGATGAACAGAGCCTGCTATAATACGCATACAAACGGGGATGACAGGCTTCGACGGAAAGCACTTTTACATGCTGGTACAGGCGCATCTATGCGCAACTAGAAAATCTTAATTGCAACTTCATTTGAAGACGCAGTTGCTGATCTCAAGGCCTTTGCTGCAGAAATTGTGGGCGCTCAATACGCACGCAACTATGCATACGCAGCATAATGCTGGGTACTAAAGACTTGAGCATTAGACGGATATACCAAGTTCCCTCGTCGTGTAGGTATATCTGAAAACCAAGGCGGGGTGCGACGTCGTAAGGTTTGTTGGATGTAGCGACGCCTAAGATACAAACAACCCTCTCATACAAGGTGTGGTGATGTGCCATGATGGGAGGTATCAAACATCATCTTATCCTGTACAAAACGGCATATAAGGCACTTTTCGGACCCGGGTTCAAATCCCGGCATCTCCACATTCTACTAAAATACCCCCCTTTTGGGGGGTATTTTAGTAGAATCAGGGAAGGCTGGGGGGCATACCCGTTTGTTTTTTCAAAATGCATTTCGTATATATTCTCAAAAGCACGAAAGATCACACTCATTATATTGGCTACACAAAAGACGTCTATGGGAGACTTAAAACACATAATGCTGGCAAAGTAAGGTGTACAAAAGGACACGCTCCATATATTTTGGTATATCGTGAAGAGCATAATAGTTTGCGGGATGCAAAGAACAGGGAGAAATACATTAAGTCACTCAAAAATACGGCTTATTTTTTGAAAAAACAACGGGTTCCCCCGATGGCTAACGTCAGCCATCGGGACTGGTCCCGATAAGTATTCTTATCGGGGAAATCCCGGCATCTCCACACTTCGCTCTTTTTTGCAAAGAGCTTCGCGTGGCAGGCCACAAAATTCATAGGAACCATCTGCATTGGTTATGGGGCGAAGTGTGTGGCGCGTAGTCTTGACGAAGTGCCACTTTTGATACAATATTTGTGTGTATTACGTATATATCTTAAAACTAGAAAACCACTCATTTTACATAGGTTATACTGCGGATCTTAGAAAACGAATAGTACTTCATAAAAGAGGAATGGTTAAATCAACAAGGAAATTTAAGTCGATATCACTCGCTTACTACTCGGCTTTTGTTGCAAGGAAAAAAGCGGTTGATTTTGAGAAGTACCTCAAATCTTCATCCGGTTTTGCATTTCGTAATAAGCATCTGGTTGAACCGATTTGCACACAAACTCCCCCATCACTACATCACCTCAAAAGTTGAGATGATGGCTTCAACTTGTTGCTCAGCTTCCACACTGTAGCTATCGTAGGCGACTTCGATGAGTTGATATACGCCTTCAATTTCGGCACCATAAGATACACGGATTGCATCTCCTTCTTTATCAAAATAGGTACGATCCCATTGTATTGTACCGAGCGCGATTGTATCTTTTTTCTCGACCATTGCACCGCGACCGCCCGCCTCAGGATATATGCTTACCGTTGTTTCTGTGAAGTCGCATTCTAAAAATTGAGAAAATAATTCATTTGCTGCCATAGTACATGTGGCAGGTGGATATAGTCGAAATGAACCATTGGTTGATCCTTCTGGCGCGTATATACTGCGCCCCTCATAATATCCCCCGACACCGCTTTCAGATTCCGGACACGGTGCAAATTCGCAAGTAGGTGGGATTCTACCAACCGCTGTTCCATCGGGACATATCTTCGCATCCATTGTGCAGGCGACACCATCTTGGGGAGTATTTGTCGGTGATATCAAAATAGGAGATGGCACGTAAGGCGACTCTAGAGTTAGACGCGATTGATACTGAACGCCGAGCAAAAATCCCACAAAAGGAAGAGTGATAAACAGAATCATCGCGAGTATTTTAGAAAATGTGGTGACCTGGGTAAATTGTGGAGGAAATTTTATCATGCACATATGGTAGCACATTTGGGATTGTCAAACGAAGACTTTGCTGTCATGCGAACAAGCAAAAGTTAAAGTTTGATAAACTGCTATACTTGGCATAGATGAATAGCGACATTCAAGATCCAACGCAATCAACTAACGACGCAGATGATATTTTGGAATCAACTCAATCTGCTCCTCAAACCTTTTTCGAATTGGTGCGCGTTCGTATTGCCGGTAAGGAACCGCTCGTCATACTGCTTTCAATTTTAACGGTTATTACATTAGTCATCTTCGGGATAACCATTCTAAATGCCGGGCAAGCGAAAAATAAAGCCAACTCTCCTGCGGAAATATCTCCTACCGGCACTCGAACTACACCGACCAAGTCGATAACTGAAAAACCCACCAAGACCGCGACACCAACCCTAAAAAATCAACAGAAATCTACTCTTAATCCAACAGTCTCCGCGACCATATCGCCCACGTCTGCAAAAGCTCCACCCACTATTACTTTGACATCTACTCCACAACCAACTCCAACAACCGTTGATACACAGCCACCCACCACAAATATTACTTACCCTCAAACGAATGGAGAAATCACATACAAAATAGATTCGAAGGTATGTGTGATAATGTCTGCTCCAACAGACAATGTTTCTTCAGCGTCCGAAATTGTTACGCATTTTGCTTTCGACTCTGACGGGTATTCGCAAGTCTCAGGCACAGGATATTTATGCAGATATGAGCTCTTGAATGGCTCTCATACGCTTCGTTATAAATCTCAAGACAGGGCAGGGAACATGGAAGCAGAAAGAACTCTGTCATTCGCCGTTAACATACCAGACAACACATTACCGACCCCCACATCAACAATTACACCGACCGTAGAACCGCCAACTCCAACCCAAGAATAGGGCCTTGGTCATTATTTTAAGGAGAGCCAAATGAAGCGACCAGCTTTGTTACGCACCTATCGCGTTACCTGAAACGATTTGACTTGCTCAACAAGTGCACGCGCTTGAGCATTATGCTCAAAATGGGCCCGAACGGGGGCGAGAAGCGCATTAAGCGCTTTGATAACAGCGAGCTTAAGGTCTTGCGGGTGCAATGCATTCGTCTCAAATGCTTTCTCCAGTTCTGTATACGTCGCAAATGTCAGATTACCTCCCCACTTTTCGGGTCGCTCAATCACAAACGCATCAGTATTTAGTCGATCAAATGACTCGAAAATAATGTATTTGCAATACTCAAGAATCGGGTTTTCTTTGACAACACCCTCCGGACAATATGCCTTATTGATTTTGCGTGCAATATCATCAGGCGAGTCGGTCATAAAGATGGCAGAGTCGGGATTTGATTTAGACATTTTTCTTTTAATTGCCCGTTGTATCGCACTTGATTCATGTGCAGCATCCGCATCGGTCATTGTTTTACCCAGCCCCATCAGCATATGATTGCTCACCACCACCGGTTTCCAAAATCCAAGTTGGGGGCCTATTTCACGAGCCAACATATTAAGCTTGCGCTGATCCATACCCAGCTGAGTTATTTGAGCTCCAAGTATGAAAATATCAGCAACCTGCATACAGGAATACATGATGTTTGCGGCGGTAAGTTTCTCAAGTGATTCTTCGCGTCCCATCATCTCGGCAGTACGTATGAAACGCTTGAGAACATTCGTTTTACCCACTTGCACCACTAATTTCCAGTAGTCTGAATTTTTCGCCATGTCAGACGCCCATACAAATTCAACGCGCGACAAATCCATCCCACATGCCCTCCACACCTCTATGAAGTATTTCCCCACTGTTTGTATTTTCTCAAGATCCCCACCCATCTTATTGTTTGCAAGCGCGTGCCAATCGGCGACAAGCATTTTAAATCGAACGCCGGCACGCGTCATCTTGTTTATGTTTATGGCACGCATCAAACCTTGTGCAATATGGATTTGTCCCGATGGCTCAAAACCATCATATGCCACAAGCGGTGTGCCGGATTCAAATAGAGTCGAAAGCTCGTCAAGCCCCACGATCTCTTCTCCAACCTCTTGGACGAGTTGAAGTTTTTTATCGAGTGAAATATTGTCGTTCATATGTCTGTATTATACCTAGACATCAAGCACATAAGGTATTGAACTTGTGATAATAATACGATATCCTGATGGTGTTATTATTGTTTTTTCCTATGACCAAAGCTTTACTCATGGAGTTTATTGGAACGTTTTTTTTGATGCTTGTTGTAGCCATATCGGGCAATGCCATTGCTGCAGCACTCATGTTGACGCTTATGATCTACATTGGCGTGCATGTCTCAGGCGGTCAATACAACCCTGCAGTGACATTTGCTTTGTTTGTCGCAGGTAAACTTGCTCATGAACGCATGATTCCATACATTATTGTGCAGTTTTTGGCTGGTATAGCAGCGATGGGGGTATTTGCGTTTATGGGGGGGAAGAATTTTATGGTCCGACCTGCTGAAAACGCACTCTTTCTTCAGGCAGTGATCGCCGAGATCTTATTCACCTTTACACTGGTGCTCACGGTGTTTATGACGATGATCGACAAAAAGTCACAAGGCAATTCATACTTTGGCTTAGCGGTGGGTCTTAATGTCGTACTCGGTGCATTTGCTGTAGGAGGCTTATCGGGCGGGGTATTTAATCCTGTTGTAGGTATCGCGCCTCAACTTTTTCGGATTTTCACCGGAAACACCGTGGTGCTTGAGGCCGTTGCCTTGTACGCAGTCGCCCCGGTAATTGGTGGGCTTATGGCCGCAGTAGCGTATAAGATGTTAGTTCATCAAGAAGTCGAGCACCATGAAAAAAAGGAAGATACCAAAAATAAACATCATCACGCAAGTGATCTTGATGTTGAGGCCCTTATTTCCTCTGCAAGCTAACAATATTGCTTACCGTGTATGGCCATTATATTCACGAAACATGCGCTCACACGGCTTGACGAAAGACTCTTTCCGGGGCTCATGGTAGAAAAAACAATACAGAAACCGGATGGCGTGAAGTCGGGCAAAACTCCCGGCACACTTGAGTATCATAAGAAGTTTGATACTCAAACGGTAACGGCAATCGTGAATAAAACAGATACAGGTGAAGATTTGGTGCTTTCATGTTGGGTTGATCCACCTATGTATGGCACGAAAGATTTTCAGAAACAACAACGATACCGCGCATATCAAAAAGCAAGTCTATGGGAAAAGATAAAAATGGACATCCTCTCTGCATTTGGTCTGTAAAAATGAATACTCATTGAGTATGATAGTCTTCGCGTATGAATGAAATAAACTACACCCCAATTGATGTAGATAGCGTGAGCGACTTTGTTCAGACACCAAAACTATTAGATTATGCGCGAACACACAAGCCCCTGGTGTTTATGGTGAGTTCGCTCACGGTGCTTACCGTATTGGTTTTGGGTATTTTCGTTTTTTCCACCGTCCGTGAGCGACAAATTGCTCGTGGCATTGCACCGCGTGATGCTCAAACCACTAAGGTCAATGCTCCCGAGGTTCGCTCTGCAGAAGATAGCCGCACCACTCTTTCTCCTGTCGCATCCGCTTCAGCCACGCTCACTCGCCCCCCCACCCGGACTCCGACAACCACTCGCACACCAACTCCTTCCTTGATACGGCCACCCACTCACACACCAACGATTGTGCCTCCAAGCACCTCCACACCGGTTCCCGAACCAACAGCCACTTATACTCCAGTGCCACCTACCGCCACTTTCACGCCCACATATACCCACACACCTACTCCCACCGATTCCCCAATTATAGTTACCGAACCAACTGAAACACCCACGTCGACTCCAACACCATAAAACTCAAAAGAGCATCAATTCAACCCCTCATGACCACCCTTCATACAGCCTTTTTGATATTTGAACTTGGACTGGCGATCGCCGTTGTCATATACTTACATTCAAGCACCATATCCCTTTGGCGTGGTGCGCCATTTGTTCCGACGCGCACCAAAGCAATCAGACAGATTTTAAAGAAGGCTAATCTTCAGAAGGGCATGAAGTTTTTAGAGTTGGGGTGTGGTGATGGGCGCGTAGTGTGTCAGGCAGTGAAAGAGTTTAACATCACAGGCCAAGGAGTCGATGTAAGCAGGTTATGGCTCTGGATAGCCTCACTTCGTGCATGGCGTTTGGGCATAGGTAATAGGGTAAAGTTCAAACACCAAAACATTCTCCAAACAGATTTGTCCTCTGCCGATATTATCTATATATATATGATGCCACGTTTTCTCGATGCACATGGTGACATTTTTCACAAAGCCATTGAAGAGGGAGCTTTAGTCATATCTCATACATTCGAAATCAAAACCCTTCAAAGATATGAGCAGAGTGTAGTAAATCATGGGAACAGCTTCACGTATTTTTATCAACGAACTTAGCCCATGAAAATAGCGGCTATGGTCATGATGGAAATAATCACCATCTTTCTCACCACGACCACCGGTCGCACATCTTCCCGTACTATGCGAGGGAGCAGTGCGGTAAGCACCATCCCATATACAAATACAAACACAGGCTGAAATCCTCCCACAATCCACACGAGTGTTACCGGCATCATTAAGGAAACAGCGTTAAAGGTTATTTTTCCCACGATGTTTACGATTTCATTTATTGCGTTTAGTCCAAGAACCCGCTTTTTATTCACGTGAAATACACTCAAAAATTCCTGACGATATGGGCGTACGAAAGTAAACAACATTAAAGCAACAGATGCGAAACCCACATACTCATAAAAACTCGTCGTCCAAAATGGTGTTTCTATGGCAAACACCTTAAACATGAGCGCATTTGTCGCAAAAAGAAAGGAAGATGTCGCCATAAGCTTAAGCGAGTGTGTTTTGATGCGGGCCCCTCCCCGCTCCAGCATGTCACTTGAAAGTGTGAACGCAGAAAGAACAATTATTATTCCAGCAGTGAGTTGTGTTTGACTGATAAGAGTACCAAGCACGACCCACTCCAGTAAAAATGAAAAGACGGGAGTGAGCTGAAAAAGCGGTATTACATTTGAAACATCATCGCGTTGTAGGGCATAAAGATAGGGAAGTATTGCCAACACGTAGAGTGTGCCGTTTGCGGTAATTGCAAGAGCGGTTGATGCATTAATCTGCAACACTTCAGGGTGGATCATTAATATACCCAAAGCTATAAACACCCCAATGACTGATGAGAAAATCATCAGTGCTCCCACTCCGCCCGATCGAAAATATTTGGTGACGAGATACTTATCAATATGATTGACTGCGGCAAATATTGCGGGAGGTACGAGCGCGAGGACTAAAGAGATCATATCTTTGTGTGATTTATAATAGTCGCCTTTTGTGTTATTGTTCCCTTTTCCAAGAATTTACATGGTTTATAAGAAAGTTTCGATCTTCTCAGGTTTAATATACCTAGATCTTGCTGAAGGTTAAGGTATTTACATCCGAATTTTTCATGCATATATCGTGCTGTTTCATATTCAAGAAAACTATATATGCCCGGGAATGATTTGTCGGCTTTTCCAAAGTGACCCATGTACGTGTCTTTTTGCACAAGTTCGTTAATGGTGAACGCACGAAGCTTCCCCCCAATAAATATTCCAAAATCTATTGTTTTGAAGTCATGCGCGTGACTGAGTAGTTTGCGTATCGCGTCAACATCATCATGTTCGGGTGATTTTATTCCGTTTGCTGACCAATGTTTCACCAGGTTCATGATGTGCCCACGGTCTTGAGAAGAATGAATCTTTAATAATCGTGATTCATACTCATGATTTTGCGTCAAGAATTTTTTTATGTCGCCCCGTTTTGATTTGAATGTGTTGCCTGATAACTTTATGAACTTCGTTACATCAATAATGTAATCAAAGTTGTCTCTATCCAGAACAAAATGAAATTGCTGATGTTTTTGCAGACTGTCCTGAACCATTCGAGCAGGTACAAGCCTGACTTCTTTGGGTAATTGGGTTGTTCGCAAGTATTTAAATAGTTGAGTCAGAGTGTTGGGAATATCGTTTTCACCAAGCATCGCTAGAAACGGTTCATGGGTTTTGTAGTCGACCATCTGAAAGACCAGGTTACCGTTGAGTTTGCTTATTTGGCATTTATGCCCCATATACGACCACAAGCTCACAAAGTTGAAGTCCGAAAACGACTCAAATTGCCCCATGTATGCCACGTAGTCTTTATACATGCCAAGCGTCAGGGGGGTAAAAGAGGGGAACAAACGCACACTTGACATGAACCTCATAGATTTACTATACTAAATGATATATGAAAGACAAGAGCGACCTGCACCAGGTGTTGCTTCGTTTGCCAAAAACAATAGTCTTTCTTTTTGCGATATATGCACTATTGATGCTTTGGGGGATTGTTGTTAATTTGCTAAATCTTCCTGAGGACCATGACCTTAGAATATGGTTTGCCGACCTATATTGGGTTCTTCCATTTGGAGGGGCAATTTATGGCTTTTCAAGTAGTAGACAGTGGGGTGGCCACACCAGTGCTCTTGGCAAATCCATCTTGTTGTTTGCAGGAGGAATGTTACTTCAAGCTCTCGGCCAGATTTTCTATTCGATTTACGCTCATGTATTTTTTGTTGAAGCACCGTACCCCTCACTTGGTGACATTGGTTTCTTTGGAAGCATACCGCTTTATATTGGAGGGCTTTGGTATCTTGGCAAGGTGCTCAATCTATCTAAGTCTCTTAAGCTGACCAAAAACTTTCTCTTAGTTGTGGGAGTGATAACACTTCTTCTGTCGTCGTCTTACTTTATCTTTCTCAAAGATTACGACATTGCTGAGATAAGCGTCTTACAATCTGTGCTCGATTTTGGATACCCACTTGGACAATCGCTCTATGTAGGTATGGCGTCACTGGTGTATATGTTATCTGTTGGTATGTTGGGTGGCAAATTGAGAAGTAGAGTTCTTCTTTTGTTGTTGGCACTCTTCACTCAATACCTTGCAGATTTTATTTTCCTATTTCGCATAAGCAGGGATATATTTGTTGTTGGTGGGATTAGTGACATGTTATATTTGACCGCATATTTTTTGATGGCTGTCAGTCTCGTATTATTTAATCCTCGTGAAGAAGCTTTAAAATAAGCCATGGATCTTTACGCTGAAATAACTAAAAAAATTATATTTGCCCAAAAAGCTATACTGGGGCCGGTGGCCGTGTCTATTGCATCCAAAACACCGGGACTTGACATGCACGACACCAATCACCCTTCATTCAGTTCAGATCCCAAAGAAGTGCTGGTGCAACTCGTGAAAAACTACTCGGAATTTTTCGGAGATATTTCGATAGAGGTTTGCAAAGAAGCTGCGCATGACGCGCTCAAACAAGGAGAGAGCATCGACCTTCCCGACGTGTTGAAATAACCAAAACATTTAGGCATAATACGGCTTCTCTATGTCTTCATCACAAACCACACCCAAGCATGTCGTTGACATGGAAGATCTTCGAAAGGTTGCTCAATCAGTTTATGCGCGCAACGCCGAGCTGGTGAAATTAGACAAAATGAAAGATGAGTTCGTTGCGCTGGCATCGCATGAACTGCGCACTCCACTTACCATCGTCAAAAACTATTTATGGCTTGCGCTTCATGAGAAAGACGAGCCCTTGGGTTCAAATACGACGAAATATATTGATATTGCAGCCGAAACAGTAGACAGGCTTATGTTTTTGGTGGAAGATATCCTTACCATTTCCCGTATTGAAAACGGTCGAGTAACGCTCGCAAAAGAAGATGTAGATATGGTGCCATTTGTGCGTGGCTTAGTTGAATCCTATCAGGTGAAGGCACAAGAGAAACAAATTCGACTCTCGTTTGAATCGTCGGTTGATTCTCAATTGGTGACTTTTGACAAAAATCGATTCACACAGGTGGTGATAAATATACTCGGCAATGCACTCAAGTTTACCCCTGTCGGAGGCGCCGTGCGTGTTTCAGTTGACATTGAGGATGGGGCGATATGTATGGTGCGGGTTTCTGATACGGGCCCCGGCGTAGCATCAGATAAGCAAGCGAGTCTCTTTACGAAATTTGGGAAAATCGATGATTCCTATGCAAATTTGCCCAATGTTAATGGTACAGGGCTGGGCCTCTACATTTCCAAAGAAATTATGCATCTGCATGAAGGAACTCTGACCGCTGAGTCAGTATGGGGCAAAGGCTCGACATTTATTGCATCTTTACCAATTACCAAGTAGAATTAGGATATGGATGACTTCACCAAAACCATATTACTAGCAGAAGATGAATCCGCTCTTCGCGACCTGTACAAGAATTTATTGGTAAAAGAAGGATATGATGTCACTGCGGTAGACAATGGCCAAGCAGCATATGATCAGCTCATATCACGCAAGTTTGACTTGTTGCTTCTTGACATTCTAATGCCCAAACTTTCAGGTTTGGATCTTTTGGAACGTTTGCAAAAAGAAGACAAATTAGGAGCTGCAGTTCGTACGGTCATGCTTACCAATCTTTCTGACGATTCAAAAATCGCAGAAGCCCTCAAATATGGTATACGAGGATACATGGTAAAAAGCAACTATACGCCAGATACATTCATAGAAGAAGTGCGACACTACTTGGAATAGCCATTTTATAGTTTTGCGCGTTGTGCAATTTCTGCTTCTATTATATCTCGTGGTTTCCCGTGCTTAAGCCGTGAGAGTTGAATGACCGCCTGAGCGACTTTTTCACCTTTTGCTTTTTCTTCAAGATGCTTCGCATAGTCTTTGGTCAAGTCAACTGAAAATGGAGGCACCGGCTCGTTGTTTACTATGGTTTTCATGTATGCATGGAAGCGTTCTTGATTCACAATATCATTTTCATTGAATATAGGTTGAAATTCTCTTTGAATAAATGATGCATCAGTTACTCCAGTTCGAAGCACCATCATGGTACCTACGTTACCGAAAACGGCATTCTTCACCTCTTCATCCATCTGTCCGATAAATTGGTTAGCTACCGTCAATGCCAGTTTATATTTTCGAGCTTCAGATAGTATGGTTGCGAAATCAGGTGTGGCGAAGTTTTGAAACTCATCGACATAGAGGAAAAATTCTCGTCGTTTTTCTATAGGTGTGTCGACGCGACTCATGGCAGCAGCGAGTATCTTGGGAACAATAAGGAGTCCTAAGAAAGTTGAGTTTTCTTCACCCACTTTTCCTTTTGATAAATTGATTAATAATATTTTGCCGTCATCCATGACGGATCGAAAATCAAATGCTGATTTACTCTGGCCAATGATGTTGCGCATCATTTTGTTGGTCACAAAACGTCCGAATTTTGAAACGATATAGTCAAGGACTTCTGATTTATGAAAGTCTGATGTTTGTGCTATTTGATCTGTCCAATAGCGACGAATAATGGGGTCTTGCACCTTGGGCAAAAGTTCTTGTACAAATTTTTGATCTGTCATAACTCGGACAATCTCTATGAATGTAGATCCGGGTTCGCACATGATGGTGAGCATGGCGTTTCGCACCGCATGTTCAAATCGAGGGCCGATGATACCTGTTCGTTGAGGGTCATAGAGTTTGTACATCAGGTTGATTATGGCGCCCGTGATAAAATGTTTCTGCTCTTCGGTCTGGGATTCAAGTAGATTGAGCCCAATGGGACGCTCGGTATCTGAAGGGTCAAAGAGAATGACATCTTCTGCCCGCTGAGGGGGGATAAAGCGCAAGGCGTCTTCGATGAGGTCGCCGTGAGGGTCGATAACGCACACGCCGTAACCTGCACGAATATCTTGTTTGATCATTTCAACCAAAAGCTCCGATTTTCCCGTACCGGTTCGTCCGATGATATATGCATGACGCATACGATCTTTAAGCATCAGATGCACTGGTCTTTTGACACCGCGATAATGTGCAAATCCCATAAGCGTTCCGCCTTCAGTCGGCACCTCTGCATGCACGGGTGCTGTTTTAGCTTTGAGCCATACAATATGTGGGGTCTCAACCGTTTTATTTGGAAAGTGGTAAATACTTGCCAATTCTTCAGTGGAGAGCACCGAGATGAGCTTCCCGAACGGAATAAGCTCTGCCATCGGGAAAAATTTATAAATGAAGTTAGTCATAAAGCCACCTTTCCATACAATCTTTGGGGAGCTCAGCGTATTTTGATCAGAGTTAAACTGTGAAAATGCCGCTTTAATATTGCGCACGTGCACGTCAGCGCTCTGCTTGGTCGGTGAACACACGACATAACGAATCATTACTTCGTATAAGGGCCGGGTAATTTTTTCATCGACTTTTTCAAGCATTTTGTGGTCTGTTCTAAATGTGGCTTTATCAGGATTTGACTCCTGTTTTTTATTGCTTGATATGTATGATTTACCCATATGTCGCCATTTTTTAGTAGTGGGCCGTATAAGTATTTGTATGATGGCACCTTCCTCATCGCCCATTTTGGTGAGTGCAGAAACAGTTGAGGATAAACTATCGGTGGGGAGGTCTCGATACGTCTTAAGCGGCATGAATTTTTTGTTTTTCTGTGCGAGACATCCGTAAGAGATTTTTCCTTCTTGAGTGAAAATATTTGGTTCATCAACTTTGCGTATACTCGCCTGGGGATAATAGCTATACACCGTCTTCTCGACAAGATCTATAAGTCTGTTTGGTGCTGAAACATAAAAGCGTATCTCTCCTTTCTTTCCTACTATTTCAAAGGCAAGCACATCTTCAATCTCAAGAAATGAGAAAAATCCGGTTTTTTTCAGCCCTGCAAATGAAGCAAACATTTGCTCCGCGGCATCGATTTTTATTTCATTATCTTTGGTAAGTTGCACCTCAAGCGTGGACATTTCCAAAGATACGTGCATTCGTTTGCGAAGTCGCATGATAAATATCAAGATGTATCCAAAAATCGTAGTTAGTCCCACCGCAAAAAAAATAAGGAACACAATAAGCAACATGCTAGTAATTTGGTCCACAAACCCCCCATAAGACGTCTGATTCATGCCACCATTGTAGTGTTTTAAGCCATGTGAATGCAAGAGTATTTGGTACACACAACCTCCTTTCTTATCGCACCGCTATTATGTATACTCCACTTGATATGAAACTCACGTCCATTCGATTGAAACATATTTTTGAGGGTGTTTTCTTGTCTCTTTTGATTATCTGGTTACTTATATCTGTTGGTTTGGCGGTATGGTTTGGGCCTTCAAACTTTCGATTGATTGGGTCAGACAATCGATCGCACACTGCATATTTGCGGGCAGCAGTTGAGCTTGGTGATACACATCTTATTAATGAAGTTTTTTTTGATTCGCTTGTTCAGCAATACCCATTAGTATTTGGAGCGTATTTGAAGCAAGATGAGTGGGTTGAGCGACTAAATGATCTTGAGGCACGATCTGCTCAAAGTCGTGACGTACTTGTTGCACTCGCTGTTTTGCATGAGCGTATGGGTGAAGCACTGACAGCAGCAACATATTGGGAGCGTGTTGGGCTTATAGATCCAAACTATGTGCGCGCTGATGTCCGGTGATTGATCTGACGATTTCAAAGTATAATTTTCTTATGCATAAGCTTATAAAAGAGCCACAAAAACAAGTGGTATCTGTACTTGCAGATTTTGCCAACTTCATCCGAAAACAGAATGTTGTGGGGCTTGCAGTTGGCATTATTCTTGGTTCATCGGCAAAAGCTGTTGTGGACGCATTGGTGACTGACATTTTTAACCCTTTGATTGGACTTTTGATGGGAGGCATTGACTTGAGTGAACAAGCTTTTTGTCTTAGTAGGGTGGGTGAGGTTTGTCAGAATAAGCTTGCGTGGGGACATTTTGTTACGGTGCTTATTCAGTTTGTTATCGTGGCGGCTGTCGTGTACGTGGTGATAGAAAAGACCATGAGATTTTTTATGAACGAGGATAAAAAGAAATAATTCTTCACATGAACTCTTTTTTCGCGTTTCTTTATATTCACATATATTCACATATATTCACACACATATATATATACTATCTTTACATTCTCTTGCTTTTTCTTCTTGTTTTGTACTACATTGAGCTTCAATGGATAGTGTACACATCAAACCGTTTTGGAAACGGAGGACGTTCTTTTTATGGCTTCGCAGAGCCCTGTCGTTTGGGATGATGTGTTTTATCCTGCTTCAGGGATCTCGATTAATTACCTCACTTGCTGCGCCGGTTCCTTACGTATGGGATTTTACGACTCCTGCAGATTATGTTGTTTCAGATTCAGCATCGGTCGAGGTGAACTCAAATACTGCTCGGCTCAAGGTTCAAAATTACAGCGTTGATGCAAACACCAAACTACTTCTCCATTTGGATGAATCAACTGGAAACCCTATTGATTCATCCGGCACCCCTCACTCTGTCACCGCAACTGATATCAGTTATGCGTCTGGTCGACTCAATAACGCCGCTGTATTTGACGGTGTTGGCTCGCAGCTTACAGTGCCTGATTCGACAGGCATTTCTCTAAGCACCAGCCATACAATTGAAGCATGGGTGAGCTTGGCAAGCGCGTTTTCAGCACACAGCAGCTACACTAGACAACCCATTTTTGATAAAGGTTCGCACCAACTCTATTTTGAAAGAGACACAGGGGAGTTGGTATACGAGCTTGCCCGCGCTGATCAAACTACATGGCAGCATGTGGCAGGTCCAATCACAAGTGACACCCCAGGTTCGGAGGCAGAAAGCACTTCCGGGGTTGGTGGAGGGACGTGGGATTATGATGGAAAATCCGCGATCTCATCTATGATCCATATTGGAAGCAATATGTATGTGGGCACAGGCGCTGGTTTATCAGATGCAGAAGTGTGGCGATGGAACGGAGTAAGTTGGACCATGATAGGGGGCGATGGAATAAGAGGGAGTTGGGTTAATCAAAAATACGAGATAGTTTCAGCTATGGCAAACGATGGGAATATCCTTTATGTAGGTTTGGGTTCAACGACACTCGGTAACGACGGTGATGCTGAGGTGTGGAGTATGGATACATCTAGCGACAGCAACAATTGGGTGAAGATTGGTGGCGATGGAGTAAATGGAAGCTGGAATTATGTTTTGACCACTCAAGGTCCGTTTGAGATTGTCAATACACTGCATTTTGTCGCGGGAGCTTTATATGCGGGGCTTGGCAACACCTCTGCGTCAACTTCAAATTCAGACGGTGAAGTGTGGCGCTTTAGCAGTGGCACTTGGACCAAGGTTGGAGGTGATTCTGGACAGGACGGATATGGTTGGACCACGGCTGCACGACAAGAAGAGGTGGTCAGCTTAACATCGGACGGGACATATTTATATGCGGGACTTGGGGCAAGTGCTGGAGATGGTGATGTCTGGCGAGCTACATTAGAATCCCTTGCTGCAACACCAAGTTGGGAAAAGATAGGTGGTGATGGAACTGGATGGGGCGCCTCCACATTTGAAAAGGTGAGTGCTTTGTATGCGCAGGGAGGATATATTTATGCAGGTCTTGGTACGAGCGCCGCAGGTGATGGAGAAGTATGGCGCTATAACGGCAGTTCTTGGACGAAAATCGGCGAATGTCCTTCGACCAGTAACTGCACTACGCAAGGATGGCGAAATAATCTATACGAACAAATCTGGTCCATTACCGGTGACGGTACAAATGTATATGTGAGTATGGGTAACACAGCGAGTGATAATGATGTGTGGCGATTTGATGATGCCGGAACTGAGGCGACAGCTGATGATGTGTGGACAATGATTGCGGGAAGCACGGGAGCAACTGATATAGGCAACACGCACCACATTGCGCGCGTTGTGTACCACGACGGTACAGATTTGTACGTGGGACTGCAGCAAACAAGCAATACGTTTCCTGGTGAAGTATGGAAATGGACAGGAACTCAGTATATATGGACAATAATCGGAGGTAACTTTATCAATGATAGTTGGGGGTTCTACCCCATATCACGAGTTGAGACCATGTTGAGCACCGGTGATAAGCTGTATGTGGGATTAGGTGCTACAGGCAACGGAAGATATGGTGGGGGCCATGTATATGAATTCGATGGAGTAGCATGGGACAGAATTGGTGGCATGGGCAAACAAAATAGTTGGAATGGAGTGTTTTCACCTCTTGCTAATTATGAAAGTGTTCCTTCTCTTGCCGAATATGAGGGCAAGTTGTATGCAGGGTTGGGCAGCAGTGCGGGTGATGGGGAGGTTTGGGGGTATGGTGTAGTTGAGAATGATCAATGGACAAGGATAGGAGGGGATGCCAATACGATGGTTGCTGTTGCGGAGAGTGGTACCAATAATCGCATTATGTCAACGGGGAATGGAACCACCTGGACCTCTCGCACCAATCCAGATGACAACGATTGGACAGGCTTAGTCCATGCAAACGATCAGTATGTCGCCGTCGCCTCAAGCGGCACGGGTAATCGCGTGATGACATCACCAGATGGTATTACGTGGACAATACGTACAAGCGCCGCTGACAATGATTGGCGCTCAGTTACGTATGGAAAAGGTCTATTTGTCGCCGTCGCCTCAAGCGGCACGGGTAATCGCGTGATGACATCACCAGATGGTATTACGTGGACAATACGTACAAGCGCCGCTGACATATCGTGGAATTCTATAACATATGGGAATGGAGTTTTTGTGGCAGTTGCCAATGATGGAGTGGTGGAGAGTGTCATGACATCATCCGATGGACTCAGCTGGACAATCCAATCAGCCGCGAATAGTAATGCTTGGGAAGCAGTATCGTTTGGAAACAATACGTTTGTCGCGGTAGCTTCAACAGGTACCAATAATAGAGCCATGACCTCTCCGGATGGTGCTACTTGGACTATTCGGACAACTCCAAGTAGTAATACCAATACTTGGACCGCCGTAGCATTTCATCAAAGTTACAACAGCAATAATGGTTTATTTGTCGCGGTGGCCGACACTGGCACGACTTCACGTGTCATGAGTTCGACTAATAATGGTGCCACGTGGACATTGCGCGCGACACCATTTAGTAATGCTTGGGCTGCCGTTGCAACGCCGACCGGTTGGTCGAGTGGGGCTGGCATAGAGGTTATTGCATCAATGTCAACATATACTTGTCCCAACGCAACAACATCCTGTTTGTATGTGGGCACGGGAATTTCTGCCAATGATGGGAAGGTCTTTGTGTATGATCAAAGTTCATGGCAGCAGATTGCTGGTAATGGCACCATTGGTAGTTGGGAAGGGTTAGGCATCGAATCAGTGAATGCGCTCACTGTTTACAACAGTAAACTGTATGCTGCTTTAGGCAACACGGCTCCTTCTGCGTCAAATGGCGATGCCGAGATTTGGGAATACACAGGTAATGGTACTGCCTGGAACAAGGTCGCCGGTGACGGCATAAATGATAGCTGGAATTATTCTGGGGCCATAGCTTATGGCCCCTATGAAAGCATCAATGCCACAGCCGTGTACGATGGATACTTTTATGTGGGCCTTGGCAACAGTGCTGACGGATCTTCATTTGCAGACTCTGAAGTATGGAGGTGGGACGGTTTGGCAAGTTGGGAAAAGGTGGGTGGGGATGGATTAAATGGTAGCTGGGATGACAGTCAAAACTTTGAAGCAGTCCGATCAATGACGGTATACAACGGAGAATTATATGTTGGTCTGGGAGATACCGCTGCCGTAGGACTTGTAGATGGTGAGGTGTGGAAATGGAACGGAGTCACATGGACACTTATTGGAGGCGAAGACTCTGTAAATAGTAGTTGGTCTGATTCAGTGACTCCCCGGAAAGAACAGGTTTATAGCCTTGCGACATTTAATGGAAGACTGTACGCAGGTTTAGGGAATAGTGTGGGGGACGCTGCGATTTGGGCTTATGGTCGCAATCAGATAGTGCGGACTACCTCTGATGTATCGCATACCACTGATTGGATGCATGTAGCGGCAGTATATGATCAATCTCTCGGTTCTGACCAATTAAAACTGTACATTAACGGAGTCGAGAAGGGTGTCACGAGCGCTTCTGTGAATACGGTCGATAACTCGCTGCCGCTTCTTGTTGGGTCAGAATATGGTACTCGCTATCAGGGTGATCGACATGGTTATTATACGGGAAGGCTGGACGAAATTCGCTTTTCAAACAATGTTCGAACTACATTTAATCTAACTCCTTATTCAAACCAACCCCATGCTGTGGCACCGAATGTGCCACAGTTCACATCGGGTGTTAAAGAGTGGGCGAGTTTTGATACAAGTGGGGCCGTTGAGGGTCAGGGGATACGATACCGACTTTCAGTAGATGGAGGTAACACATGGAAATACTGGAATACGGGTTCATCAGCGTGGGCAACATCAACTATCAATTTCGCGACCGACGATGAGGCGACTATTCTTTCTCGTGTAAATGACAAAGCTACCATTGACGCAAATATTGCATCGCTTGTTGCCGGTTCGGGAGGAATAAGCTGGCAGGCGATATTAAATGGTGACGGTGATACACAAGTTACGTTAAATTCAGTCACCATAACTGCAGAACCAGACACAGATTCTCCTTCAAATCCAACTGTTATAAATGCGCTTTCCGCCTCAAGCGGAGGTATCCCCATTGATTCAGACACATGGTATGCTCATACCAATCCTCACTTTACCTGGTCAGGGGCTGATGATGGGGATGGATCAGGGGTTGCCGGATATTTTGTGGTGTTTGAGCAGGCGACCAAAATCGCCATTACGCCAACTCCTCCATCCACAGAAGCATTTTCGTATGTATGTGATGATGACCCTGAGCTGCACGGCATGCCTCAAGCGTCACCGACCTACACTGCGTCTGGACTGACTTCAGGTGAAGTGTATTGTCTTCGAATTAAAACATACGATTATGCAGGCAATAAATCGGGAGTCCTCAGCGCATTTATTTATAAATTTGATAACGTAAACGGTGTGGCGCCCACACTCAATCCTCCCGCGCCTGCAGGATACGCTCCAGAAGACAATTACACGTTTAGTTGGCTTCCCATTGCTCTTTCAGCTAATGGCGCACCCATCGTGAAGTTGCAGTATAAGACAGGTGCGACTGTGGGTGGTCGAGGCGACGCGTATGCCGACTGGCAAGACCTTGCGCCGACGCTCACGAGTGTTTATTTAACAGATGCATCATATCAAGACGAAGAAAACATATTTTATTTACGCACAGTCGACGCAGCCGGCAATGCGAGTATCACTGCTTCACGCAGTTTCTATTATGCTGGCGACGGCGCATCACCCCCACAGGCACTCACGGTGAACAACACCACAAGCACAACATGTTCATTCACATTTTCATGGCAGGCGCCGGAAACTTATCTGGGTAGTAACGCGAGTCAGCTTACCTACTGTTACACGGTGAACATTCAGCCAAATGCGAACTTATGTAATGGTCGTTTTACCGCAAACGGCATTACTTCTGCCTCAAACTATTGTGACCAGAACATGAGAAATGGCATCAATACATTCTATGTAGTTGCGAAAAATCCTGAGTCACAGGGGGGCACAGTCAATTATGGAGCATATTCATCTACATCGTTTACGCTCAACACTTCCTCACCGGGGGTGCCTGCGAATGTTGAAGTGGGTGACATATCAGTAAAAAGCCTTGAACAGTGGAAGCTCACCGTTTCATGGCTTAAGCCAACGCTTAATGGTGATGCTGTAGACAGCTATGAAGTTTGGAGATCGGAGGATGGGATTACGTTCGAGAAAATTGGAGAAACGGGTAAGCGAGGCACTGCTTATGTTGACGCAGATCTAGAACAAAAAACATATTACTATCAAGTAAACGCTTGTGATGTAGTGAAAAACTGTGGTCCTTATTCAGAAACAGTGGAGAAATATCCAACCGGCAAGTTTACAGAACCTGCCAATTTGGTGTCAGGCCCGGCGTCAAGTGATATTACCACCAAGAAAGCAACCATCACGTGGGGCACAGACAGGGTCTCTGACTCTAAGGTGCAGTTTGGTACCGAAGCGGGTAAATATTTCACCGAAGAACCCTCAAACTCAACCCAGGTCACTGATCATGAAATCATGCTTAACAATCTCTCCCCCGGGACGACATACTATTACAAAGCAAAATGGACAGACGAAGATGGAAACACGGGGATCTCGCCTGAAAAATCTTTCACCACGGAGCCGGCACCTACCATTAAGGATGTGTTAGCAACAAAAGTAGGTATTGACAATGCGTTTATCACATTTACGGTGACTGGCGGAAGCAGGGTTAAACTGTATTATGGTGATACTGCCTCGTTTGGAAGCATCAAAACAATATATGTAGGAGCTTCTGAGACGACAGAGTCGGTTGAGCTTGCTGAACTTCAAGACGACACAAAATATTATTACAAAGTAAACGGCGTTGACGCCGATGGAGTTGAGTATGACGGAACGACACTGAGTTTTTCCACGGTGCCACGACCGAAGGTAAGCGGCGTACGCTTGCAACAGATAGTTGGAACTGCTCAGCCTGCCGTGCTTGTCTCATGGGAATCAAATACCAGCATCTCTTCTATTGTGACATACTATCCCACGCGCAATCCATCTGATGTGCGTGATGAAATAAGCGTAGAGCTTACTCCAGGACTTCATCAAATGGTTCTTCGAGGTTTACTTCCCGATACTGAGTATGCACTTATGGTGAGTGGCCGAGATAGAACAGGAAATGAAGCGCGTTCTGAAAGACAGACTTTCACGACAGCGACAGACACACGCCCTCCCCGTGTTACTAATCTCAAGATAGAATCAAGCACCACGAAAGTGAGTGCTGGCTCAAATGATAAGCTCGCACAACTGGTGGTTTCTTGGACAACAGATGAACCGGCAACAAGCCAGGTGGAATATGGCGAGGGCACCGGTGCAACTTACCCTCAAAAAAGTCAAGAAGATACTCAACTCAAGCTTAATCACTTAGTGATTATCTCAAATCTTCCAACTTCTCGCGTGTATCATTTACGCGCGCTCTCGACAGATTTTGCAGGTAATGTCGGACCATCTCAAGACACGGTGACCATTACACCAAAGGGCAGTGATGATGCGCTGGATTTGGTTATGCGGAATTTGGTCGAATCGTTTGGATTTTTACGAGAGGTTTTGCCATCAAGATAAACAATAAATTATGAAAAACAATACCGATAATTCGCCAAAACTCGAAAGAAATAGGGTTGAACCAAATAAAACAGGTGATGTTCTTATTGATATACGTAACATTCATAAAAGTTTTTGGGTGGGGGGCCAGGAAGTCAAGGTGCTGAAAGATCTTTCGGCGCAAGTACACCAAGGCGACTACTTGGTTATTGTGGGACCTTCTGGCTCAGGTAAATCGACGCTCCTTCACACTCTCTTGGGACTTGAAATTCCAACATCAGGCCAACTTTTATTTTTGGGAAAGGACTTGTATAAAGACACAACAGAAGATATTCGAAGTGAGTTTCGTAAACAACATGTGGGCATGGTCTATCAGCAACCAAACTGGATCAAGTCAATGTCGGTACTTGAAAACGTGGCGTTTCCGCTTATTTTGCGTGGATATCGTAAAGAATTGGCAGATGAGATTGCGCTGAGCGCTCTGAAAGAAGTTCGTATGGATATGCATGCGCACCAACCACCTACTGAACTTTCTGGAGGTCAACAGCAACGGGTATCGCTTGCGCGATGCATAGTGCACAATCCTGAAATTGTGGTTGCCGATGAACCAACCGGTAATCTTGACTATGAATCAGGTCAGGAGGTTATGCAGCTTCTTCAATCAATGAATGTAAAAGACAAGAAAACCATTATTATGGTAACGCATGATATTGAATACATTCGGTATGCAAATTGTGCGGTACATATATTTGACGGTTCAATTGCCGGGTACTACGACAAGGAACACTTAGGCGATTTTGTATCAAAGCTTCACACGAAGCGCATTACGCCAGTTGACCCCATTAATTCACCACAGGTATATGTTCAATAAGGTACCAAATCGAGTTTTGAGCGTTATGAAAGAGCTCTTATTCTTTATGTGGCATTCAGCCCGATTTGTAGTACGCAAGCAAAGAATATTATTTCTCATTGTGGTGTACAGTGTGTATGCAATATTAACACGCATTGCCCGAATGCCGATATTTGCTCGCATCACCAACAAACTACTACATAAACCCATTGAGCTTCTTTCAAATGTTTTGTATCAAATTCGCATTGATCAATCGGGAATGGACAGCGTCAACCTGATTACCATGGGGCTAAAGAATATTTCTCATAAAAAGGCACGATCATTTATCACCATTGGAGGCATGGCCGTGGGGATAGGATCTATTGTATTTCTTCTCTCAATTGGCTACGGACTTCAACGGCTTGTGGTCAATAGAGTGGCGCGGCTTGATGAACTTAAGCAAGCGAATATCACAAGTCAGCCAGGAAGCAGAGTGCGGATTAACGATGAACAATTGGCTAAAATTAAAAGCTTTCAAAACGTTGAAGCAGTGCTCCCGCTTATCAGTGTGGTCGGCCGAGTGAACTATCAGAATTCGGTAGTTGATTTGGCAGTATATGGTGTGACATCGCGTTATCTTGCAGAATCCGCAGAAAAGCCAGTGCAAGGAGTCCTTTTTGAAAGCGACGAACTTGCGCGGATTATCACCAACACATCGGCAGAAGAAGTGGCCGGTGCCTCAATTCGGAGAATTCGTGGTGTATATGGGGACACTATAGGGTCAATCAACTATACCATCGACCCTGAAGTGTGGGTTAAGGTGTATAAAGAACCATCTCGAGATTCCTCTGTATTAGGATTTATCCGCCGAAGTGAAGGACAGGCAGTGGGCACACTGATTATTGGAGCGCCATATGCGGTCACCAGATATCCCGAAATTGAAGTATACGGTCAGGATGCTGAACGCACTTCCAAAGCAGGTCAGTGGCTGAAAGATGAGTTCGCATTATGGGAAGAGTTTACTTGTGATCCGGTAAATGTGGGATGCGATGCAACAGGTGAGTACAAAAGGCGTGAAAATGAGGATGGATCTATGATGCAACAAGAAGGATATATTGATTTAAACGCGACCACTCTTATTAAGGCACCCTTGGCAGAGGTGGGGCAAGTGCTCGGGCTTGAGGCACGAATAAATGCAGGAATTGAAACCATAGATATTCGCGAAATAAGCGCCTCTGCCTCGGCATTGGCAGCGCTTGCAGAGATTGCATCAGAATCGGCATCACTGGTTTCTGCAGTTAAAAATGTAGACATCTCTGACGTGTCAAGCCGTGAGGCGGTTGTTAATCGAGCGATGCTTTCGGTGCTGGGAATTGCGGAGTCTCAGGCAGTTGGAAAGGAGTTTGAAACGACTTTTGTAGTTACCGGAGATCTGTTGAACGAAGTAGATTCTAAGGTTGAGTCAACCCCTGTAAAGTATAAAATTATTGGAGTAGTATCGCAAAACACTACCCCATTTTTCTATGTTCCATTTATTGATCTTCGATCACTTGGAGTAGAAAATTTCTCGCAAGCAAAACTCATTGCGAAATCTGAGGACCAACTCAATAAGATACGTCAACAGATTGAAGGTCTTGGATTTAGCACAGCATCGGCACTGGACACCGTACAACAAATAGATACTTTATTTCAGACTATGAGAGTAGCGCTTTTAGCACTGGGCATTATTGCGTTGAGTGTTGCAGCGATGGGGATGTTTAACACACTCACTGTATCACTTTTGGAGCGTACACATGAAGTAGGTTTAATGAAAACGATGGGTATGAAATCCAATGAAATTGAAAATTTATTTTTGGTTGAATCTATTATGATGGGAACGCTTGGTGGTATCGCGGGTTTGGCGCTCGGATTTGTGGCAGGAAAACTGGTGAGCATACTGCTTACGCTTTTAGCTTTCAGAAGCGGGCTGGGTGTCATAGACATTGCCTATATACCATGGAGTTTGGTATTTTTCATAGTTATTCTCTCACTCGGAGTAGGATTTGTGACCGGGATTTATCCAGCACAGCGAGCAAAACGCATATCAGCGCTCAACGCTCTTCACTACGAATAGCACGAGAAATCGATCCGTCCTAACCTTCTACCACTTTAAATGTTCCACTAAACATCCCCATACTACAGGAAAAGTTAATGTAACCCACTTCTTCAGGTATAAACTCAAATTCATTTTCTCCCTCTTTCAGATAGGTGATTTGTATACCCGCCTGTGGCGCCTGTAGCGAGCCCTGACACCCGTATATGTCTTTACCATCGACTGTCCACTTCACGGGAATTCCTTTTTTCACAATAAATTGGTTGGGAGTGTAACCTATTGCAGATGCGGTCATGTGAACATACTGCTTGCCGTTTACTATTTCAGCTGTCACACCATCAAACTGTTTGTCACTGACAGTGTTTGAGGGGAGGAGTCCATTTACTGATAATGCAGTCCATACATAACTGAGTCCTATCGCAATAATCATAACCCCTACTACCTTTAAAAAATACTGATAGAACGTATTATTTCGAATATGTGCGAGGACAGTTAAAAAAATGAGAGATGGAATGGTGCCCAGAGCAAAGGCAGTCATAATCTGACTGCTGTAGAGCGGATTGCCGGTGCTGAGGGCGTATGCCAATGTGCTTATGGTGAATCCACAGGGGAGAAAAAATGTGACAAATCCCAGACCAAATGCACCGGTATTAATTATTCCTGATCGTTTGCCCAGGCTAAACCACTGAGTTGGATAAATTTTTAATATATCGAGAATTTGTGAGAGCGAAACAAGCTTGAGCATATCAAGACCAGCGATAATAAGAAAGCCGGCGACCATAAGATTGAGTATAGCGCCCCACGAAGTCACATAGCCTAATCCTTGTCCAAACAGACCAAACACATATCCAAATAGAGCATAACTCATAAGCCGCCCTGCCATAAATAGGAGAGCTAGTCGAGGAGCTTGGCCCTTTTCCTTTTGCTTGTGTAAGAAGCTAGTGAAAAGAGCTCCTGTGGTAGCCATGCATGTTGACGCTGAAGCAACAAGCCCCAGTATAAATGCTCCCCAAATACTTGAAACGGCACCACCCATCGTGTCGGGCAATAATTTAAATTCAACGGCGAAGTAGTAAAGAATGGCAAGTATACCGGCAACGACTAAAGCGTCTGTCAACCGCTTCATAAAAGGTTGCTCGTCGACAGTGTCGCCTAATTCTTTCACTTCGTACCCATATTGACAGAGTGCAGTATTTAATTGGTTGTGAGATAGTTTCCCGTGATGATAAATCGTAACGATGTTTTGTTTATGATCAGGTTCGACTCTGACAATATGCCCCATATCTTCGAGCTTTGTTTTTACCAAAATGTCACAACTTGGACAATGCATGCCGCTCACTTTAATTTTTGAGATATTTATTTTATCCATAGGCTTGTCATTATACTCTTCGCATATAAAAAAAACGCAGGGATAAACCTGCGTTTCAACACGAAAGCAAGGTGATTATTTGGTTGTATACGTGTAGAGCTTTTGAAGCTCTGTCACAAGCCGTTTATTGTTTTTTGACTGTTTAACCACTTGCTCAAGATGCTGATTCATAAGTACTTTTTTAGCAGATTGTGCAAGCCCAATCGCCGCATCGATTTGTTGAATGACCGCACCATAATTTTTTCCATGTGCAATAAGCTCACTAACCTTATCTAACGTCCCCATGGATTTGCGTACAGCTAAAACCGCAGGAGGGGTCCCCACCTTTTTTTGAATTTTCATACCGAATAAATAAATAATAAAAAACCTGTAACGTAGGATAATGGTAATTAATTTTATGACCCATGTCAACTATATCAAACTATATGATACAAAAATACCCCCGCATGATAAGCGACGCCACGTATGCGGGGGATAAGGGTTAGTTTGTGCTTTTTACAGCAATCTTTTTTGGTTTTGCGGCTTCGGCCACTTTGGCTTTGACATACACGACACCGTTTTTCACTTCTGCTTCGATACTTTTTTCGTCAATTGCAGTGGGCATAGAAGTGGTGTATTCAAAGGACGACTCTCGTTGCATCTTGTACACAACCTTTTTATTGTTTTTTTCTTCTTCTTTTTCTTCAGTTTTTGCACTAATGTGCAACTGTCCGTCACTATATGTTACGTCCACTTTGTCTGCAGGCACTCCAGGCACAGGTGCCTCAACATACACCACCCCTTCCTTAGTGTATACATTGATACCCGCTGACACGACGTCTTCATCCAACTCTTTGTCAAAAGGCGCCATCATGGGCATATACCATGGCCGCATGCGAATTAATTGAACCATACTGTAGATATAATTTATAACTGATTAGCAGTATAACTATTTCAGTGCTAACTGTCAAGAGCAATTCAGCACTTAATGGTAGTGAGTGCCAATATTCATGAAAACGGCGCATTTGAAGCGCTTCACTTAGCAAATGTTGCTATAATACCGATGTATTGATTGGTTCACATTCCAATTCATTTTTATACTTATGCTTACCATACTGCGCAATATCATAAGGGCTTGTTATGACAAATCGTTTTATCAGGAAAATGAAAACGATTCATTCGGACGTCGGTACGCGCATTTGTATGTGCTGTTTATGGTTGTTGTATCTGTGTTTGTCGTCCAGATGGTTGGCTTTTATTTTACTAACAGGTCACAAATTGAAGATCTGCCCCCAAAGATTAATACATTCCTAGACAATGCCTATCCGGAAGATTTGACGCTACGATTTGAAGATAGTCAGCTTTCAATCAATCAACCCGAACCATATGTGTTGGGAGAAGATATCTTCGCTTTACTTTTGTCGGATGAAGCAAACAGTGATCTTGCTGAGCTATCAGAGCAGAGTTTTTCATCTCAAGCGGCGCTTCTCACCATAGATACCACAGCATCAATTGACGACTTTGATACATATGAGACAGCAATACTAGCAATGAAAAATGGCCTTGCCATCAAGCAGTCAGAGCGGGGAGAAGTGCGGTATTATCCGTATGCGGATATGTTGCAGGAAGTACCACAACCGCTGACCTTTGACAATGTTTCGTATGGTCAGATAGTAAATAGAGTCAGGCCATTTATTGATCAGATTCCCAGCTTCGTATTGTATTTTGTTACTGCAGGTGCAATCCTCATGATTCTTTTAGGCCCGCTTTTCCTCACCTCAGGCGTACTCTTGAACATTGTTTTTCTAGCGGTACTAGGATACTTTGTGGCACGAGTAATTGGCAGGCCTCATTCGTATATATATATTTATAAACTTGGTATGTATGCAGCTATACCGGTTATCGTGCTCCAACAAATCACCATGCTTTTGGCATTCGATGGCTTAAGTGGAGCTTGGTGGCTTATCGCACTGCTTATTCTTGTGCTATTTATTCCGCGAACTGGAGGAGCATTAGTGAAACGGTCTGACTGCCCGCTGGGTCCAACCGATCCGCCAAAAATTGCATAAGCATCAAGTAACAATCTTGAGTTACAGCGCAAACTGTCCGTTTGTATAAATGACCATTTTAGTCCCATTTTGCAATGTAGCCGTTACCGTGCGATTGGTGGTTGAAACAATGTCCGTATGCACAGAAGAATCGTTATAGCCCATTGCGCTCCATTTCTCTTCATCAACCATCTTGGGATCGTGAGCATAACTATCCCGGTATGCAGAGCCAAGCGCTATATGAGTGTTTCCAAAAGGCCCACCTACGTTTTCATCATACAACGTCTCACCCATAAATTTGGTAATGCGAGAATGGCGTTTGTCCGTAAGTGAGAACTCACCAATTTTATTGGCGTTGGGTACTGCAATCATATCAACAAGAACCTGCTCATTTTTTCGAGCATGAGCTTTGGTTACGAGTCCATTTTGAAATGTTAACTCTACCCCTTCAATCAGGTTGCCATAACGGTATAAAGGTTGATTAAATCGTATCCATCCTTCAGTGCCCCTCCAGTCTGGGGAAATGAACAGTTCAAAACTGGGGATATTTCGTCCACTGCCACCAAGCCATAGCCGGTCTTCGCCCACGGTAATAATCAGATCAGCATCTTCTCCTTTGATGTGGAGTGAGCGTATCGGTAATTGGTTAAGTTTGTTTTTGATTGACTCGATCGTATCAGATACTGTTCGCCAGGTACTAATAGGATCTGCTTCATCTAAATAGCATGCGTCGATGATTTGTTTCCAATACTCTTCTTCTGACAGTCCCACCTCTTTCGCCATGGCGGGTGTTCCATAAAGTCCCAATGTCCACGTTAACATACCCTTGTCTTCTTTGCGTCTTCGCGCATCAAGATAAAACTTCATAAGTTCACCGCGCCGCATGATTTTCTTGCTGTCTATGCCTTCGAGCTCGTGTTTGTCTGTCTCGGAAATGATGCTAACAAAGTGTGTGGCAAGTTTGACGCGTTCCAACAAATATGGCTTGGGTACAAAATCGATTTGCTCGGTGTTTGCCCTTTCGTAAAAGTCGCGGGTGAGTCCATCTGGCTGGTAGTTGAGCATCATATGTGCTCCCGACTCAAGAATTGAACGTTGGATGTGGGGGAGTAAGGGTCGAGCAGATTCATTGAGCGTCACAAATATTACGTCACCAGGTTGCGCCCCTTTACCCGACCACAGCGCGAATTTAATGAGTACATCTGAATACTTTTTGAGAATTTCTGAAGGTGGGGTATACATAAATGAGCGAGAGATAATGAATAAAGAACGGGCGATATTTGAATCAATAGTGTATCAGGAAAACGGGCCATGTCATGGTCTTTGTAGATTATAATAAAGACCCCGCACTCGTACACACTTATGCAAAACATCAGCAAGATTATCAAACTGGCTAAACCGCTCCATGGTGGGTTTTTGCTCATATCCCTTCTCATCATTCTCGGCTCACTTTTAGAGCTTGCCATGCCGCTTCTATTAAAGACGATTGTCGATATAGTCACCTCATCTTCTCAAAGTCTGGGCACATGGGCGGATTTGACCAAACACCCATTCACTTCAGTTGGTGCATTGCTTATTCTTATGCTTGCTCTCAACCTATCGTCGCAGGCACTCACCAATATCTCAAGCAGGCTGGGTGACCATTATGCTGCTCGACTGCGAAAATTTCTCACCGAGACCTTTTTTCGTAAAGCCTTAACGCTGTCTCAAACCTATTACGATGGGGAATTGTCGGGAAAGATCATCAATCAGTTGAATCGAGGTGTGCAGGTCATTACTGACTTTTTTAATACCTCGACAAATTTTATTGTCCCTTCATTCCTCCAATCGTTTGTCACCATAGGGCTTCTCGCCTACTACAATCTTCCAACCGCCTTTTTCATGACTTTGCTTTTCCCTATATACATTTATTTTAGCGCAGCCTCAACCAAACACTGGTCCGGCTATCAGCAAAAACGCAACGTATTCGAAGATATCGTGCGGGGCAGGCTCAGCGAGAGTATTATAAATATACGACTTGTTCGCGGGTTTAACAATCAATTGCGCGAAATGCGCACTATCGCAGATGGTTTGACCCAATCAAACGTGTATTTCGCCAAACAAAGTTCTACGTTTCATTTGTACGACTTTATTCGAAATGCCTGCTTGTATCTTGTGCTTTTTGGTGTGTATCTGTTTACCTTTATTAAAACCTTGCAAGGACAGGGATCCATAGGGGAGTTGGTCCTTATTATTCAGTTAGTAAACCAAATACGTCGGCCGCTATTTGCCATGTCGTTTGTTCTTGGCCGGATTCAAGAAGCGGAAAATGGATCCAAAGACTATTTCTCGATACTTGATCTGCCTTCGCGTGAAACGATTGAAGATAATTCCAAACCAACGCGTATACCCGTTCACTCTGTTCGATTTGATAATGTCTCATTTCGGTATGACCCACAGAGTAAACTCGCGCTTGAGGATGTGAGCTTTGAGATAAAACGTGATGAAGTGGTGGCGCTTGTTGGTAAAAGTGGTGCTGGTAAAACCACCATTACCAATATGCTTATGAAATTTTACGACCCAACAAAAGGCACGATATATTTAGATGATCGTACGTATGCAGATTTCACTGTCACACAGCTTCGTCATCAAATAGCGCTTGTGTTTCAGGATCATGAGTTGTTTTCTACATCTATTCGCGATAACGTCGCTTATGGCATCGAAGCAACAGATGCCCAAGTTCAGTCAGCCCTTGAGAAAGCGCATGCGTGGAATTTTGTAAGCGAGCTCCCTCAGGGGTTGCATAGTGAGATTGGCGAACGGGGTGTGCGCCTATCAGGTGGTCAAAAACAGCGTATCCAAATTGCACGCGCCATCTTAAAAGATGCGCCTATTCTCATTTTAGATGAAGCGACCAGTAGTCTTGATGCGCAAAGCGAGCTTGAAGTTCAGAAAGCGCTTGAAGTGCTTATGAAAAATAGAATCGCTTTAGTGATTGCTCATCGTTTCTCAACCATTCAAAATGCAGACAAAATCATTGTTATTGATGCAGGGCGTGTGGTGGATCAAGGTTCTCCCGGTGAGCTGTCTCATCGTGCCGGGATATATCAAGATTTGCTCAGATTTCAGATAGAAGGTAATCAAAAGCTATTAGCATCATTTGAATTGAGATAATATTACTATGCAAAAGTATATGTGGGTCTTGCGGGAGTATGCGGCGATACTTAAGGCGCACACCTTAGACAAGTTGTATCACCATCCCCCAAAAGCCTGGCAGAGTGGTCAGCGGGGCGATGTTGTTATTGTCCATGGATACAACGACACAGGCATGCGCCATCGAAAGCTTGCGAGCACTCTCAATGCGTTAGGATACAAAATACATTTGGTGCCTGAACTTGATGGCCAACGGTTTCCTGTCAAAGTGGCATCACGCAAACTTGCAGATCATATACGACGAAAAGAATTAAAGAACTATTTCATCATCGCTCATAGTAAAGGATGTTTGGTGACCAAATATGCGGTGTATCGTGAGGACATTCCCATGCCTCAGAAGATCTTTAGTATTGCACCACCCTTTGGTGGCTCGGTGTTTGGCCATCTTAGACTATTATCTTTGCATGAGATGAAACCAGCCTCTCCACTACTTCAAGAGCTGAGAAAATTGACTGATAAAAATCACCTATTTGTCAGTTTATACCCTGCAATTGATAATATGATTCTGGTGCGCGGAAGCTCATATCTTGAAGGCGCGGAAAACATTCAGCTTGATGTGAATGGCCACACTCTTGTCATTGAAGATGATCGCATGATCCGCGAAATTGTTGACCGTATAGTCGCAGAGAGTTGAACTCATTTTTACCTTCCCTATACATGCCCGAAATAATGCAATAATCTCATGATGTCGTATATAGCTCACCAAACATCCGTTTCAAAAAGCGTTGAGCGTCCGCCCAAACAAAGTACTCTCTTCATGTACATAGTATGAATCAGAGGACGCTCACCGAGTGAGTATCCAAGAAGCCATAGATTTATCCGCATGACTCAAGTATAGACGAACGTCTTTTATGAAACGGGTGTGGTGAGCTGTGTATGTACGTGCATTGAGCGGGGAGCATGCACACATTGATTTTCGCGAGAGTCTGGAAAGAATAAGTCTATCTACCACTCCATAGGGTTTTATGTTACGATGTGATGGTATGTCAGAAGACGCCTACGCACATGCAAACAGACTGCCGGAAGAACTTCAAGAGCAAGTTGCTCAGGAAGATACCACCATAAAGACCATCGTTGTCACTTTTTTAGTGGGGCTTATCGCGGGCGGAGCGATTCTGGTGACCTTTATGAGTTTGTGGCGTATGCATCTTAAGTCACAAAAAGAAGCAGAGATCGCAAGCGCATCGCTTACTAATGCGCGCGCCGGATGCAGTATGGGTGAAACAGTCTATGCCACTAAGCGATGTGCCTATGTCATCATCCAAGAGCGTGCTCATGGCACGGGGATTAGCTTGGGACAAGGGTTTATCGTTACCAATCGTCATGTCGTGCAAGGGGGCACCACTTTTACCACACGCGTGGGCGACAGAGAAATCCCCCTTGAACTTCTGCACACATCAACAGACTACGATATTGCATTGCTTAAGGCTTCAGAGTCACTTCCTACGTGCCCGTTTTTCACAAGCGATAAATTGGCACAAGCAGAGGAACTTTTTGCAGTAGGCTGGCCCAAAGAAAGAGATCAACCAGAGCCGGCATTCACACGTGGTGTATTTTCTCGATTCAACACTCAAACAGACACCATCAAGTATATTCAAACAGATGCGGCAATTAATCCGGGGAATTCAGGAGGGCCGCTTATCAATGAGTGTGGCATTGTCGGGATGAATACGGCAAAATTCAGTTGGTTTGATAAGGAAACCCCCATCGAAGGCTTGGGCCTTGCAATGCCCATTGAACTTGTTCTTGAGCTTGTGAAAGATCTCCAAAAATAAAAGCGCTCGGGGAATAGATGGAAAATAACGATTCTTCTTCTCTGGTGAGGGCAATTTAGGTATGAAAAATGTTAATTCCCGTCCTCACGTGAAAACGATGGAGGTATGAAGATTGTTAATATTCCCCTCCTCAGTTGAGGAGGGGGTAGGGGGTGGTTGCAATTTATTAACTACCTCCCCGTGCTTCGCCCGGTACTCCTTCTTATTCAAGGAGAAGTAAATATGTGTGATATTGTTCTATAGTTGTAAAGTAATACTGACCGGACAATGATCTGAGCCCCTCACCTCAGGATGAATCCTTGCGTCGATGATATTGTTTTTGAGTTTTGAGGAAACAAGCACATAGTCAATGCGCCATCCGACATTTCGTGCGCGAGCGCCTCCCCATGGCGCCCACCACGTATAGTGTCCCGGGCCTTGATGGAACATCCGCAACGTATCAACAAATCCTGCATCAATATAGTTTTGAAACCCTTCCCGCTCTTCTTTGGTATATCCTTTATTTCCCTCATTTTCTTTGGGTCGAGCGAGATCATGTGCTGTATGTGCTACATTGAAATCTCCACAATAGACGACAGGCTTATCTTGTTCTAATTCTTTGCAGTATGCCAGGCATGCCGGATCCCATTTTTCATGACGGAGGGGAAGGCGTGATAAATCGTCTTTAGCATTGGGCGTGTATGAGTTAACCACAAAAAAGTCGACGTATTCAGCAGTAAGTATGCGACCTTCTCGGTTTGGATCGCCATACCCATCATCAGTTAATTTGAATTGTTTCACAATGTGTGGAGGCAGATTGTGGCGTATTGAGAGTGGTTTGGCTTTACTAAAGATAGCAGTGCCTGCGTATCCTTTGCGGGTAGCAGAATTCCAGTGTTCATCATAATCTGCGAAATCAATAGGAAGCTCTTGAGGATCTGCTTTTGTTTCTTGTAGACACACAATATCAGGTGAATATTGCTTCACAAATAATTGCAAAGCGCCTTTTCTAATGACAGAGCGGATGCCATTCACATTCCAAGAGAAGATGGATAGAGACATGGAGGATATAGTACAAAGTACAGAGTACAAAGTACAGGGCACTGCAATTAATTTCTCGCTTTCTGAGATATTACGATTCCTTTTGCCGTATGGTCTACGATGATTTGTTGGTTTTGCTGCACCGCGCCCTCTACAATCATTGATGCTACTTCATCAAGCACTTCTTCATTTATTACCCGTTTAAGAGGGCGCGCGCCATACACAGGGTCAAACCCTTTCTCCTGTAGATACGCTTCAAGTTTTGGTGTGTATCGAAATCCATATCCCGCTTTTTCTAGTCGTTTCTCAACCATTGCTAGTTGTAGTTTTACAATTTCTTTCATCATCTCTTCTGTCAAGGAATTAAAGACAACCATGCTATCGAGCCGGTTGATAAATTCGGGCTTAAAGAACGCACGCACTGTGTCTATAACCTTAAGCTCCACCATCTCACGTGTGTATTTCTCCACTCCATAAGCGTCTGATCCCAGGTTTGAAGTCATAATAATAATGGTGTTTCGGAAGTTTACCGTCTTACCTTTGCCGTCGGTGAGTCTGCCGTCATCAAATATTTGCAGAAATGTGTTAAATATTTGTGGATGAGCTTTTTCAATTTCATCAAGTAGTATCACGCTGTATGGTTTGCGACGAACTGCCTCAGTGAGCTGCCCACCTTCTTCATATCCGACGTAGCCGGGAGGTGAACCAATAAGCCGCGCCACCGAGTGGGCTTCTGAATACTCGCTCATATCAATGCGAATCATGTTTTTTTCATCATTAAAAAGGCTTGCGGCGAGAGCGCGTGCCGTTTCGGTCTTGCCGACACCGGTCGGGCCAAGAAATAGAAATGATCCAATGGGCTTGCTCTCATCAGAAAGTCCTGCGCGTGATCGCTTAATTGCGCCTACAATTTTTTCTATTGCCTCATCTTGTCCCACCACTCGTGTTTTCATTTCAGTGTCCAGATGTGCCACTTTCTCTGATTCTGTGGCCAGGAGACGAGTCTGAGGAATATTAGTCCATTTTGCAACAATGGATGCAACATCAACATCAGACACTTTTTCGCGAAGCACCTTGTTGGCATCTGGGATTGTGTCCCATTGTTTTTGCAGGGCTTCAATTTCTTTTTGAATGTGGGGGATATCACCGTATTTAATTTGTGCTGCTTCGTTGAGCATAACATCGCGCTCTGCCTTTTCAAGATCGATTTTTTTCTTATCAAGGCGTATTCGTGCTTCTTGCAGTTTGCTGATAATTTCTTTTTGCGCCATCCACTTGGTGTGAATGGCATCAAACTGCTCCTGCAGTTTTGCTCGCTCTGTGCTCAACTCTTTTTGTTTTTCTTTTGCGTTTTCCTCGCGTTTTAATGCTGCGAGTTCAATATCAATTCGAATAATTTGCCGTTTAAGCTCATCCAGTTCTGCAGGCATACTGTCAACTTCAATCTTGGCGACTGCCGATGCCTCATCAATAAGATCAATTGCCTTATCTGGCAAAAACCTATCAGCGATATAGCGGGTTGAGAGATTGACTGCAGCGATCACTGCATCATCGGCTATTTTGATACCATGATGCACCTCATATTTTTCTTTAATGCCTCGAAGTATTGCAACACTGTCTTCAATGCTTGGTTCTTCGATAAAGACCGGTTGAAATCGGCGTTCAAGCGCAGGGTCTTTTTCTATGTGCATTCGGTATTCACGGACAGTAGTTGCACCTATTGCATGAAGCATACCCCGCGCTAGTGCGGGCTTAAGCATGTTGCCTGCATCTACCGCCCCCTCGGCGGCACCCGCCCCGACAATGGTGTGGAGTTCATCGATGAATAGAATGTACTTCCCCTCAGATTTTTCAATAGCCTCAAGCACGGCTTTAAGCCGTTTTTCAAATTCACCTCTAAATGATGCGCCTGCAAGCAGAGCGGGCAAGTCGATGGAAAGCAGTGATTTATTGCGAAGTGAAGTGGGGACATCCCCGTCAATGATGCGCTGAGCAAGCCCTTCAACAATTGCTGTTTTTCCCACGCCAGGATCACCCAATAGCACGGGGTTATTTTTGGTTCGTCGGGATAGTATTTGTATAACCCGACGCACCTCGGAATCTCGCCCAATGACCGGGTCGAGTTTGCCGGATTGAGCCATCTGAGTGAGATCGACAGTAAATTTTTCGAGCGGGTTTTGTATTGGTTTATCAAAAGGATTATCCATAATTAGCAGACAAATGGTTTATCTGCTAACTATTGTAATAGCCAATATTCATCCTGTCAAGTGATGGGTGCGCGAGTCATTGCATTCAAAGGAGTTTTATATCATAATCTATGATACGGTACCTCCGTACCACGTTTCCTATGCGTGTATTTATTTCACCGCTCAAAAAATCTGTTGTCGTCTGTGCCGTATTTATTTTGCTTTCTATTGCTTCACAAAAAACGGTGTGGGCAAAGGATGATTTCCACTCAGTCACAGTCAAAGAGATTGTGAACACCGAGCAAGTTCGGGTAGAAACAAATAATCTTCAGGGCCCTAAGGAAGAGTTCGTAGTTAATACACTTGCTGAAAAATATATTTCAAGTCCCACATATGCGGTGGGCGATAGGCTTATTGTGTCAGTTACCACCGTCGGCGGTGAGCGCATCGCTTCAATCATAGAGCGCGACAGAACTGTGCCATATATCATTCTTGCACTTCTTTTTGTGGTGGTGGTGATTGCGATTGGCAGATTACAAGGGGCATTAGCCATTGTGGCAATGGGAGTATCTTTTGCACTGCTCACCACCGTCACCATACCTCAAGTCATTGAAGGTTCTGACCCGATTGTGATTTCCATTCTCACCGCGCTTATCATCGTCCCATTAATGTTTTATGTGAGTCATGGGTTTAATCAGAAAACGACTCTTGCGGTGATTACTACTATGATTGCACTTGTGGCAACTGGTTTGCTTTCCGCACTATTCACCTCACTTACCTACATTTCCGGATATGCTTCCGAGGAAGCGGCTGCAGTCACCTTTCGATTTGGGGAGACACTCAAACTTTCAAACCTCATTATTGCAGGCATGATAATTAGCGCTATGGGTGTTCTTGATGATGTGACGGTATCTCAAATTGGTATTGTACAGTCGTTAAGTAAGGCAAAACCTGATATGCGCACGCCCCAACTATTTGTTGAAGCGATGAAACTGGGTCGAGATCATATTGCATCGCTTGTGAACACTTTGGTGCTTGTGTATGTGGGTGCTGCGCTCCCTATGTTTTTGCTAATATACAAAACAGATGTGCCGCTGTGGGTGGTGGTGCAGCGCGAGCTTATCGCAGAAGAAATAGTGCGCACACTTGTTTCAAGCATAGGCATAATTCTTGCGGTACCCATTGCAACCATGTTTGGCATTCGCTGGGGCAGAGCGAAAGTAGGATATTTACAGCGAGAAAAGCTATTCTCTTAATAAGTTACCATCGAAATTTCTCCCTATCACATGTTCCCCATAAGCCCTTTTTGTTTTGAATCGCCTCTTGCTGTAATGCCGCAATCTTTTGTTTGTATGTTTGATTAGGTTCAAGCGCATATGCTCTGGCAAACCCCTCTCCCACCATATATGCATTCACAGAAAGATATCTTGTTGGATTACCCCTGTCGGGAACAAACACAAAGCGCAGTCGTCGATTGTAATGGTCGACGTCTTTTTGGTCTTTAAAAAGATAAACATATGTATTAGCTAGGAGTTGTTTTAATCGAAGGCTCGCGTCTTTCCCAAAACATTCTTCTTTGATGAAGATTTCGGGATGTGCAAGCTCGGGTGTATCAATGCCCATGAGGCGCACATCGTACGATTCATCAATGGTAAGCGTGTCGCCATCAGATATGTTGGTGACCAAACCATATTCAGTAAATCTCGATGGATTAAGCATCTCATAGTACTTGTCATCTATTGTGCTTGGTGGGTTAAGCCATGTAAGTGTTGGCGATCGAATGATGTACACAATTATGATAAGCGACCACATGATAAGAATGGGAGTGCGTATTTCGTGCAGGAATGACATGAGTAGATTATAGCTTCTTGTAGTGTTACAATAGCGCAAAATCAATGTAGGAACGAGATATGGTGGGTGGTAGGAGAATAAGATATGACGTTTGAGTAGTTACATTTCGGGACGTAGTTCAGATGGTAGAACGTACGCTTTGGGAGCGTAAGGTCGTGAGTTCAAGTCTCACCGTCCCGACTTAATAAAATTTATCAGATTGATTTATACTCTCCGCATGAGTATTGCCCCCATTCACCCTCAGAGAGTTCGCCAACTTGGTCAAAAAACAACTAAGAAAAATGGCCCGATCATCTACTGGATGAGCCGCGATCAGCGCGTGCATGATAATTGGGCCCTTACACATGCACAATATTTGGCGTACACTCAGCGCAAACCGATGGTGGTACTGTTTGTATTAAGCCCTTCGTTTTTAGGTGCGTCTTCTCGCTCATATGATTTTATGCTTCAAGGGTTGCGTCAGGTAGAGAAAGATCTGGCTCACTTGCAAATACCTTTTTTTATTCTGGTAGGTAACCCTCCCCAAACGATTGCAAAATCGGTAAAGGAGTGGAATGCATCAGTTGTGGTGACAGATTTTTCTCCATTGCGCATTAAACGCCAGTGGGAAAGTGAGCTCATTTCAAAAATAAATGTGCCACTGCATGTGGTGGATGCGCATAACGTGGTGCCCTGTTGGTATGCATCAGATAAGCGTGAATATGGTGCATACACCATACGCCCAAAAATCCATAGACTGCTCAAAGAGTTTGAGGGAATCCCTCCCACGCCTCATAAACAACTAAACACATGGCAGATGAGTGTGCTAAAAATCGATTGGGAAGGTTTGAACAAGAGTTTGTCTATTGATAGTAGTATTTCTGCGGTTACTTGGGTCGCTCCCGGATCTGTGAATGCAGGCAAAAAGCTCAGCCATTTCATCAATTTGAAACTTGAAACATATGCGCAAACTCGAAACGATCCAACGATGGACGGACAGTCTGATCTTTCGCCATATCTTCATTTTGGTCATATCTATGCATCTCGGGTGATGCAAGAGGTAGTGGCTTCATCTGCAAATATCGAATCAAAAAAAGCTTTTCTTGAAGAGCTTGTTGTTCGTCGAGAGCTTTCGGACAACTTTTGCTGGTACACCCCCCATTATGATGATCCGCTGGGGTTCCCGGCTTGGGCAAAAGTATCACATGAAAAGCATAGTCATGATAGTCGCTCATACGTATACACTTTGGAGCAATGTGAACAAGCTCAAACACATGATCCACTTTGGAATGCAGCTCACAATCAAATGGTGCGCACCGGCAAGATGCATGGATATATGCGTATGTATTGGGCTAAGAAAATACTGGAATGGACACCTGCAGTAGATGAGGCGATGCGTATCGCTATATATCTAAATGATCGTTTCGAGCTAGACGGTCGAGATCCAAACGGCTATGCGGGCATTGCATGGTGTTTGGGTGGAGTCCACGATAGGCCATGGTTTACTCGGCCCATATTCGGAAAAATACGTTTTATGAGTGCGAGCGGAGCACAAAAAAAGTTTGATGTCGATGTATACATCAAACAACATTCTCCTTCTCGTTTATTCTCGTGACCCGAGTTCCTTATCGAGGATAAGGAGTGCTGGATCGTGATTTTTCGTGAGTGTCACTCTGTCGATAAGCTCTGTCATAAGCGCTTCTTCCTCAACCTGTTCTTCAATAAACCAATGTAAAAATACCTCGGTTGCATAATCTCCATGTTTGCGTGCAAGCTCAAAGATGCTATTGATGTTTGCAGTATTTTGCTGTTCGGCGGCCAATCCCCCTTCAGCAATATCAAGTGGTGTTTTCCAAACTGATTGAGCAACAGGAATATCGGTAAGAGCTACGGAGCCGCCTCGCTCCAAAACAAAATGATAAAACTTCATGGCATGCTCATGCTCTTCGTCAGCTTGTTTTTTAAACCACTTGGCAAACCCTTTGAGGCTTTTCGCTTCAAGCCACGCTGCCATGCTCAAATATGTCATTTGAGCTGAGAGTTCGACAATGATTTGTTTATTTATCGCATGTGCGATTGATGTGTGTAGCATATACCCACAGTATAGCACAGGTGATTTGTGTTGTTATAATGCTGAGTTTGTGCCAAGCTTTATATAGCACTATGATTCCATTGTATCCACACAATATCGTTCCATATCTTTCATGGAGCAAACATCGCAACATTCGCACTGATATCGATTCGATAGATTATTTGTCATGGGAAGATGGTCTGTGGGCTCTTTTAGAGGTGCACCGTATACCAAGTGGATCGGTTGCGCTTGCGCCAAGTTTTTGGTGTATCGATGTAATGAATAATATGCGAGCGCATGGGCTGCAGGTGGAGGTTTATCCAGTTGATACATCTTTCCAGACTGATACGCAGACTCTCCAGGCCCATATATCCAAACATAATCCAATAATTCTTGTGGTATTTCATGCAGTAGGCATCCGAAACACGTTATTAGATCAAGACACATTTTGGCAAACCCTTACGACGAGAGATTGCATTGTGATAGAAGATTGTGCTCATCAGATTGTGGACGTTAACACCCTTCACTTGCGCCACCCTCACCACTTTGTTCTTGATAGTTGGCGCAAAGTGCTGCCGCTTCAGGGCTCGAGGTTATATGGTAATCTACAAAATATTCACATGATTAAGATGAGTGTTCGCCAGGTGTGGAGTTGGGATGTTATTTACATTATCTGGTATTGGCTTCTTATGCATGTATGTCTGTATGCTCAATCTATTCCATTACCGAAAATATCTTCGTTATGTGGTGAATGGGCAGAGAAGTGCATGCTCAAAGGATATGACAGAATCGGAGATTCTATGAGGCCACTGCAGACACTCAAGCTATTTAGTTGGCTTCGGTCTTACGTGGATAGGGATACCATTGCACAAGTGAAAGCCACACAAGTCGTGCTGTATGACAATCTAATAGGCGATATAATTCAAAATGATAATCGACTCTTTTCTGTAAAGCGCAACTCGCATGATGGTTTTCATATGTGTGCGTATCCCGTTGGTTTGCGGATGCCGGAAGCACCACAAATTATCACTTCTTTGCGTGCACATGGCCTTCTCGTTCGAGCAGAGCTTGACGGATGTGAGTGGGCTCAAGACAAGAGTGTAATTTACTTACCACTTGGCATGCATATTCAGCATCATGATATTCATGCCATATGTAAGGTCTTTCGAACTTGTGTGGGCTCCTCTGCTCTGGGATAATCTTATAAGCGCAGTATGAAACATACTTTCAAAAAACTGACACACGTGATGCTTGTGTATTTTTTGTTTTTGTTGCCTGTGATATTGTGGAGCATATACAACAAATATGTTGTGCTCATTCCGTTTTCCGTGGGCCAATCTCTTTGGCCAACTGCTTCTGCGCTTTTTTCATTGTTTGAAGGGGTGGACCCTCTGGTGTTTTTGTTTTTCATGGAAACCATACCCATCGCACTACTGCTTGTCATTACGTATCTGGTAATAATTCGTTTGATAGTGATTCGAAAGTCGCAGATACACAGTGCTCTTGTTTTTGCACTTCTCACTCTGGCGCTTATCGGGTTTGTACCACCCCTGACATCAGGCTATTCCCAGTTCATGGATGCAAATTTTCAACAGATCGAACGATTTCGCTCACGGTTTTCAATCGTCAGGGGCACTGAGATGCTGAGGTGCTCATTAGTTTCAACTGATAAAAGTATGGATTGGTCATATCCATCGGCGAATGCCACCGATGTTTCGACATACAGCCCAATAGTAATACGTTTTAATAAACGTGTGGAGAGGGTAGATTCTTGTAGTGTTTTCGATGGCACGGGCGCGCATGCAGGTTCGAAGCATCAAATGCTTGGAAGCGATAGGAATGGTAATTATGTAGTGCTTCCACCAGGCGCTTTGGGCATAGACGAATTTCAATATTTACAAAAAATCAGCCTGAGTGATATGGATAGTTTCATCAGTAATGGCGCGTGGGCGAGTGACACGCAGCATACGGTGCAATGTGTATTGCATATCAATGGATGCAACAAACAGGCGAATTTTTCTTTTAAGACAGGCAACGATAGTATGGTGAAAACCCCCACCATCCGTCGTGACATTCCCACATTTAAGCTTGACCCTCAGGTGATTGCGCCTCCAAGAAACGAAAATACTTACGAAATCATGTACCCGACGCCTGGCATATATCCAGGCGCTGTGCGTCTTCAACTTACACCGCCTTCCGATTTTCCTGTATACCATATACAACCCTCTGATGGTAAAACAGAAGGATTGGATGTTGAAATGCAAGAAAATACTCCGTAAGTTATTCTGTTTTTCATGAGCGAATGTGCTCAAAATACAAACGGTAGGCTTAGCTTCGGTGATACAATGACGTCATGAAACACAAAAATGACCAATTTCATAAACAGTATCAGAAGCTCAACTCACAGCAGAAAGTAGCCGTAGATACGATTGAAGGGCCCGTCATGGTTATTGCAGGCCCTGGCACCGGCAAGACTCAAATCCTCACATTACGCATAGCGCACATTTTGCGTCAAACGCAGGTAAATCCAGGTAATATTTTGGCGCTGACTTTCACGCAAGCTGCGGCACTCAACATGCGCGAGCGACTACTCAATATTATTGGCAGTGATGCCTATCGAGTGAACATATTTACGTTTCATGCGTTTTGCGCATTTCTTATCGAACAAAACCCTGATGATTTTTGGGATATTCTTGGTATGAAGCTTGCCGATGAAGTGCAAAAAGTGCAAATTCTCGAAGGCATATTTGACACCCATTCGTTTTCTCACATAAAACCATTTGGCAAACCACACCATTATGTGAAAGATGCTTTAGGTTCATTTAGCGAGCTGAAACGAGAAGGAGTGAGCCCCGAAGAATTAAAAATTCTAATTGATCAGGAAAGATTGGTATTTGAGAGTACTCCCAACAAAGAAAGCAAAATATCAAAGGGAAAATTAAAAACAAAATTTCAAAAAAAGCTCAAAAACATTGAAAAAAACAATGAGATCCTGACAGCGTATTCTGCGTACCAACGTGCGTTGCGTGAAGTTGATTTGTATGACTATGATGATCTGATTATGTCAGTGCTGGGGAAACTACAACGCGATGAAGACTTCAGACTTCGTCAGATGGAGCACTATCAATACATTCTGGTAGATGAACATCAAGACTCAAACAACGCGCAAAATAAAATAATTCAATTACTCACCTCTTTTCACAAAAACCCCAACATATTTGTGGTTGGCGATGAGAAGCAAGCGATATTTCGATTTCAAGGTGCATCTGTTGAAAACTTTAGAAAGTTCACCAAATTGTATCCGGGTGCGAAGCTTATTACCCTCACCAATAACTACCGATCAACCCAAACCATACTTGATAATGCCATAGAACTACTCGATGTACCCGAGCAAAAGCTAACCGCGCATGCTGGTCACACAGAAAAACCAATACGTGTCATTATAGCCGACACAATTGGTGAGGAATTACAGGCGGTTGCGAGCGAGATAAAAAAATTAATACAAGATGGGACGGCCCCGCACGAGCTGGCGGTCCTTGTGCGCAAACGAGCGCACATTGCTCCGATTGCACAGGCATCGGTCAAAGCAGACTTTCCGGTGTTAGTGATGCTAGAAGAAGATGTATTTAAGAGTGAAGTTGTACAGACACTGCTTACGATGCTTGAAGCAGTGGAGTATTATGCACAAGAAGAATACCTTTTCCGAGCGTTGCACCTTAAACTGTGGGATGTAAACCCACTCGATTTATACACGCTCACCCAATCGGTCAGTCGGCGACGCATTGAGCTCTCTCATGCGCTTGCAGATATGCAGCTGCTCCAAAAAATAGGCATCAATGACTCTGAAAAACTCCACACGTGGTTTGTGCGATTAGGGCAATGGTATCTTAAGTCAAAGGAAATTCCATGTGATGAATTTATTCATACGGTAGTTGAAGAGAGTGGTTTATTGAAGCATATTTTGGCGTGCGAAAACCCGATTTTTGCTGTTGCGCCACTTCGTGAACTATATGACAATATCGCGCTTCTTGACACAGAGCATACATGGAAACTCACTGATTTTTTCACGTATGTTGAAAAGATGCGAAAGCACAATATTTCACTCAAAATAAAAATTAAAACAGATAGTACTGGAAAGGTTCAACTTATGACGGCACATGGAGCAAAAGGCCTTGAATTTGATCATGTGTTTATTCCCCATGTCCAAGACACCGTCTGGGGAGGAAGAAAAAAACCCAAACTTATCACGTTACCAGATGCTGTATATGAGGCAGAAGCAATAGAGGATCATGATCCGGATGAACGCAGACTCTTTTTTGTTGCACTTACGCGCGCACGCAAACAAGTTCATATCTCATATGCTAAAACGCGCCCCGATGGCGCTCAAGCTCTGCCGAGTCCGTACCTTGAGGATATCAAGCCCGAACTTATGGCACGTAGCGATGTGCCATCAATGCAGTTAGCGCTTGCTCCATCTCTGTCATCACAAAAGATGCTGGTTGATTCATTTAACGAATTTGTACGCGCAACATTCAGTCAATATGGACTTTCGGTGAGCGCCCTCAACAACTATATCCAGTGTCCGTGGAAATATTTTTATGTGAACCTGGTTCGCGTGCCATCGGGGAAGGATAAGGTGCTAATGTTTGGTAATGCGGTACACAATGCTCTCACCATTTTCTTCAGTCACTATAAGGAATCGGGTGAAAAATCCTGCGACTATTTGCTTTCAGCGTTTGAAAAATCCGCACAACGTGAGCAATTTACCAAGATGGAAATTAGCGATGCGCTCGTGCGAGGAAAACAAATTCTAATGGATTACTTCAAAACGTACGAAGATACGCTTAGTCGCAACATTCAAGTCAAAGTGCGTATTCCTGAAGTGCAACACACTCTGCAAGAGAATGCATTTTTGTCGTCGGTAAAGCTCACTGGTGAAATTGATATGGTGGAATACATGGGCGGAAGTTTGCAAACTGTTTCGGTTATTGATTTCAAAACAGGCAAACCCAAAAGTAGAAACGACATCATGGGAAAAACGAAATATGGTGACGGAAACTACTTTCGGCAATTGGTGTTTTACAAACTACTTCTGAAACATTTTCGTCCTACATGGAAAATGCAAAGTGGGGTGCTTGACTTTGTTCAATCAGATGAGAAGGGCAAGCATCATCGTGAGATGTTTGATATAACCGATGAAGATGTGCAGACACTTGAGAAGTCTATACAAACTGCGGTAACAGACATTTTATCTCTTGGGTTTTGGGAGCGTTTTTGTGACGATCCCGAATGCCAGTGGTGTCACCTTCGCAAATCTCTTGACACCAAAGAATTTGAAGGAGGCTTGTTTTAGCAACAGCATAACCACAGTACATGCTCACATTCAAACACATCATACGAAATATGCAGTCGATGGTCAATGAACGCGCCACACATATTGTGCGAATGCTCCTTACTTTAGTACTTGCAATTTGTGTGGCGTTTGCGGCAATCACTGCCATTAGAGGCAACATTCTTTTTCATACCGACATTGCCCGAGATTTGTTGCTTATCGAAAATATTGTCGAAAACCAAAAACTTACCTTGCTGGGGCCACGCGCAGGTGGCATTCCGGGGATTTTTCATGGACCGCTTTGGTTGTATATAAATCTGCCATTTTATCTATTGGGTAATGGAGATCCATCAATTATAGGCATGGGGTGGTTTGTTCTTTGGATGGTGTCCCTATGTTTTGTGTGGTATGCGTCATTGCGCATTACGTCAGAATCTTTTATTGCGTTAGTTGTGGTTACGTGGTATGCACTTCTCACATTCTCGTGGACCATAAATTATCTCAATCCTTCTGGGGCATATTTGGTTGTTCCGCTTTGGTTCGCCTCACTTGTTTTGTATCATCGATTCACACGCCTACGATACATAATGAGTTCGTATTTTTTGCTCGGCATCATAATTCAGTTTCAAATGGCGCTTGGGGCACCTCTTGTTGTACTCACAACCTTTATATTGATGGAGCAGATAATCCGAAATAAGAAATGGCTTCATATCACATCAGTATTGGCGATTACCCCATTTCTTCTGACATTCATTGTGTTTGAGTTGCGACATGATTTTTTACAAACAAACTCCACGATACGGTATGTATTTGGTGAGGTGACACATGGTAAGTCGACGGAGCCATTAGTGTCGTTTATGCGTGAACGTCTTGTGTCAAGCGGACGAGAATTGATTCAAATGCTTGCACGTGGTGCCCTCACATATTCAGTCATCCTGATCTTAATTGGGTTTGCACTGGGGAGACACTCTATACAGATATCGGTGAAAAAGTTAAACATCAAAGATTTATTACCAGATTATGTGTGGTTTGCTTTGTATGTGTGGGTTGGATATTGGATTGTTACTTTACCTTATAAAGGAGTGATGTGGGGGTACTATTTTGGACCATTGCTTCCCGTTGTTGTCATAGGCTTTGTGGGTTTTCTTATGCATGTGTTTCGTACCCGAGTGGTATTCATAGTTGCCATATGCATCTTCCTTATGTTTCCGTTTGGTTGGTTGACTTCAATTTGGAAGTCGCAACTAGTTGCATCAATGAGCATGGGAGACTGGGCTTTTGTGGAGTACAAACTCGAGCAAACACTTTTTGCATCAGATGCCCCCAAAGAATTTGGATACTATGTGTTTACTCGCGATCAACTTGGATATAGTCAACTATACGCGTTGCAGTATCTGGGCAGAAAGCATCAAGGATTTACATTGCATCCACTCACTAAACAAAAAGTCACCTATCTACTTGTTGAGACAGAGCCGCATCATGTGGCTAATAGTGATTATTGGAGAAAAGAGCAGGTTGGCATAAGCCGTCCTTCGGATAAGGTATACAATATCAGCAGATATTTCCAGATCGAACGATATGATTTGTCTGAAGATGAGATGGAAGTGCCCTCAGACCCTCATTTAAATCAAAATCTTATTTTTCGATAATATTTTAAATTTATTTGCTAAGTATGCCGTCTGTGCAAGAGAATAACGAATATAGAAGATTGGGTATAGAGTTCGATGCACATGTCGATAATGCTGCGCTTGATAATATGCGAAAAATAAGAGAAGCTCGCCGGGGGGAGGTGGATACTGTGAGGGCTGAGTACCAAAGCAGAATGAACCGCATGTGTGCCCATGTAAAACATCATGGGATACACGCTGTGCACATTCGTGGCATTGCAGCGACACTTGGTCCATATAATGCGAACACACATACTTATGCATTAAGAGGTACAAAAGGGAAGATAACTCGGATTTCTGTAAATCAACTACACATAGAGTTATTTGGTGAAACAGGTATCAGTCCTGATTGCGACTCACAATGTGCAGAAATTCTTCACGGCAAGAAATGATACAGTGTGTGCCGTTATATCGCATTATCTGTAGTATAATTGCCCCTTATGCAACAGATTAGAAATATTGCCATAATAGCCCACGTCGATCATGGTAAAACAACACTCGTGGATGCGATGCTTAAACAGTCTGGACTTTTCCGTGATAATCAAAAGGAAATGAGTCAGGATCTTATCATGGATTCTAATGATTTAGAGCGAGAAAAAGGTATCACGATTCTCGCAAAAAACACCTCAGTTTTCTATCACGGCACAAAAATCAATATCATCGACACACCCGGTCATGCTGACTTTGGAGGAGAAGTTGAACGCGTGCTCAACATGGCATCCGGCGCCATACTGCTTGTCGATGCTGCAGAGGGACCATTGCCCCAAACACGCTTTGTACTCAAAAAGGCGCTCGAAAACCATCTGAAAATCATTCTGGTCATAAATAAAATCGATAAAAAAGATGCTCGACCTCGCGCAGTCATTACTGAAGTAGAGAGTTTATTTTTGGAGCTTGCACATTCTGAAGATGCACTTAACTTTCAAACGCTTTTCGCAGTGGGGCGTGATGGAGTGGCGCTTACTCATTTGCCCGAAAAGTATGATGGGGAAAAGAAAGGTGATCTGAGCCCGCTCTTTGAAACCATTCTTCGTGAGATTCCCAACGCAGTAGTGAATGAAGACAAACCATTTCAACTGCTTATTTCAACGCTTGATGCAGATAACTATGTTGGTAAGCTGTGTATTGGGAAAGTTACTCAAGGACACCTGAGCAAGGGTGAAAAAGTTTCTATCGTAGACGAGGAAGGCATTCGCGGAACATACACTGTGACCAAACTCTATACGAGTAACGGGCTCAAGCGTGATGAGGTCGAGCATGTATCGGCAGGAGATATTATTGCTATTGCTGGCATTGCAGATTTGACCATTGGCCATACCGTCACCGATCCTGCACATCCGCATGCCCTCACGAGTATCAAGGTTGAAGACCCTACCATTAAAATCACTATTGGCCCCAATTCTTCTCCGTTTGCGGGCAGAGAAGGAAAATACACAACATCTCGTCAGATTAAAGAAAGACTCCTAAAGGAAAAGGAAACCAATCTTGGATTACATATCGAAGAGTCGGAAGCAAGCACGGACTTTGTTGTGTCGGGCAGGGGAGAGCTTCACTTAGCGGTACTAATTGAAACAATGAGACGCGAGGGGTTTGAGATGCAAATATCGAAGCCTCAAGTAATATACAAGGAAATCGATGGTGTGATGTGCGAACCATATGAGGAAGTTACCATCGACGTTGCTCAGGAATATGTGGGATCAGTGAATGAAGAGCTTGGTAAGAGAAAAGGAATCATACAAAGCATGCATGGAGATTTGGGTTCAAGTGCACGACTTGTATTTAAAATCTCATCAGCTAATTTGCTCGGCATTCGAAATATTCTGCTTACCAATACGCGCGGCACCGCCATTATGTCCACATACTTTTTAGGATATGAACCGCGGGGGAGTAGGCTTGAATCTCTTCGAAATGGCGCACTTATTGCAACGCAGTCGGGAACATCAGCCACATATGGACTTGTCGGAGCGCAAAGTAGAGGAATTCTTTTTATTGGCCCTCAGGTAGCAGTGTATGAGGGAATGGTTGTCGGTGCGGCGAGTAAACCAATGGATATTGAAGTGAATGTGTGTAAGGAAAAAAAGCTTACCAATAATCGCTCATCTGGTGAGGGTGTATCAGAAAGTTTGACTCCACCCACGACACTTTCACTTGAACAATGCTTGGATTTTATTGGTGAGGATGAGTTGCTTGAAGTCACTCCCGTAAGCCTTCGCATTCGCAAGAAAGCCCTCACCGATGCGGAGCGCAGAGTTGCAAAGCGAGCAGACCGTGCATAAAAATTCTAATCGTAGAAGCCGATTTGAATTTGTACAAGATTATAAACAAATATAATTGCGATAGTCCAACGCTCAAACCAAATAATCATCAAGGAGCGCGGTTGCGTTGTGTTGCTTGTACCACTGTCCTAACTTTTTTATGCCCCGATGCTCTCTACTTTTTACCGTTCCTGCAGGTATTCCTAAGTGATTAGCTGTTTCTGGAATAGACATACCATCGACATGTCTGCAGATTATCACAGCACGGTGTAGGTCATCTAAAGACATGATCGCCTCAGAAAGATCATGGTCACGTTCACTGTGTACAGCCAAATGCAAAGGATTATCACTCAAGCTTGATCTAGGTTGGTCGGCATCAGCCTCTACTAGCACTTCCACACTTTCAGCCTCATCCATTTTTTTCGTATTTTTTCTTCGTGCATAGTCATAAAAGATGTTTCTTGCGCATGTATATATCCATGCTTCTAATTTTGATTCATCAGGTCTGACATGTGCGCGTTCCGGTTGGGTCAATATTCTATATATATTTAAGAATACTTCTTGAGTCAAATCATCTGCCAAAGCCATATGGTGTGTTAACGTATATAGATACGCCCGAATTTTTTGATAATAATTTATATATATCTCCTCAAATGAAGGAAGCTTGTTTAGATTTTCTTTATCGTGTCCTAGAGTAGAAATCGTTTCATTCATAAGTTCTTATCTCATTGTACTGTGAAACATACAATCTATCGTCCGATATGATACTGGTAATATAATCCTCTCAAGCCGGTATAACGGGGAAATTCTGCTAAAATGCATACACCATGATGAAGTTTCCCATTCGATTATTATCGAGGCGAAATGCGATACTCATATTATTGAGCACAGCATTATGTTTTTTTGTGGGGGGGCGGTTAATTGGCAGATATCTTGGATCAGATGGTCAATTTTGTTTGGTTAATCGAGAAAACGATACAGATTCATATGCAGTAATCGAAAAAACAATCGATGCACGTTCACACACACTCCTTGTCGCAGATACGCCTCAAAAATGGCAGAGAGGACTTATGGACGTAAGAGGCACGGATGATATTTGTGGATATGATGGCATGATATTCACCTTTCCACTTGCGACACCTCAAACATTTTGGAATAAAAACACACTCGTCGATTTAGATATATATTGGATGAAAGGAGAGATGAAAGTAGGACAAAACCAGCTTCCTGCGATAACAAAATCAGGACTTACTACCATCTCATCGCCTATGGCGGTAGATAGGGTCGTAGAGATAATTCGATAACTTTATTTCTCCAACGCCTCAATACCAGGCAAGGTACCTTTCTCAATAAGCTCCAACATTGCTCCTCCACCAGTTGATATATGAGTTATCTTATCATGGTCGGGAAGATGCTTGATGGCTGAGAGAGTGTCTCCACCACCCACTATTGAGGTGGCCTGAGCATTTTCGGTGATACTTTCAAAAATTGATGCCGTGCCCTTGGCAAATTGTGGATTTTCAAAGTATCCTACCGGGCCGTTCCATATGATCGTGTTGGCTGCCTCAATAATATCTTTGTAATGCTTTTCAGTGGCCGGCCCGATGTCAAGCATTTTGTCATCTGAACCGATATGCTCGACGCTTTTTACACGAGGCTCTTCTTGCATCTCTTCGTGTCCGACGCGTGCATCAACGGGAAGCACAAGTTTTTCCGCATGCTCACCAAGTGCGAGGAGCTCTTTTGCTTCAGTCAAATGGTCTTCCTCGAATGCTCCTTTGCCAATTTTCCATCCTTTAACTTTAAAAAAGCTGTTTGCTATGGCACCGCCAATAAGCACCGAGTCGGCAAGTTGCAAAAATTTCGCGATGAGCCCTATCTTTGTTGATATTTTCGCTCCTGCAATAACAACCACAACAGGACGTGGCGGGTTGACAATTGCTTTTCGTATCATTTCAACCTCCTCTTTCACTAGAAGCCCGCCAAAGTGAGGGAGCAGTTGCGCCACGCCGACCACTGAAGCATCGGGCCGATGACAAACGGCAAACGCATCATTCACATACACATCCGCAAGTGACGCAAGCCTCTGTGCAAATTCGGGATCATTTTTCTTCTCGCCAGCGTGGAAGCGGATGTTGTCCAACATACACATATCAAATGTATCCAATGGCACATTAAATGGGTCAGCAAAGGGGACAAATGCCACTGGTTTGCCAATCAGTTCTTCAAGTCGTGTGGCGACCCGCTCGGTCGTGAGTTTTGCATCGTATCCTTTGGGTTGCCCCAAGTGAGACATGAGCACGAGCTTATTACCATCTGATAGGAGTTTTTGAATAGTCGGCAGCGCGCGTTTGATGCGTTCATCACTGCGGATAGAACCATCCTCTTTGAGTGATACATTAAAGTCAACACGCAATAATACTCGTTTATTTTTTATTTCTATTTGGTCGATATAGGTGATCATAAACTGTTTTTATATAAATTTGCTCATTTTTACCACCAGATCTATTACTCTGCACGAGTATCCCCATTCGTTATCATACCAACCAAATACTTTTACCATCTTGCCCGCGGTGACCTTGGTATAGCGCGGATCAAAGACCGTCGAATAGGTGCTGCCAATGATGTCAGATGAAACCAAAAGATCTGTGGCATATCCGAGTATCCCCTGCATTGAGTTTTGGGATGCTGCCTGAAATGCCGCGTTTACTTCATCTGGGGTCACTTCCCGGCTCAGTACCACCGCAAGGTCAGAAGCAGACCCAACAGGAACCGGAACCCGCACTGCAAACACTTCAATTTTTCCCTTTAAATCGGGCACCACTTTGACGACCGCTTTTGCCGCACCCGAGGATGACGGCACAATATTTGAAACTGCGGAGCGTGAGCGTTCCATTTCTTTGTTCGCATCATCCATCATGCTTTGCGTCATGGTGTAGGCGTGAATCGTGGTCATTTGTCCCATCACGATACCAAAGGAATCATTAAGCACCTTAAATAGTGGTGCTGCGCAGTTGGTCGTGCATGATGCGTTTGAGAGCACAGGTGATTTCAGAAGCTCATCAGATTCGTTCACCCCAAGTACTATGGTGGGAGTATCATCTTTTGCCGGTGCGGTCAGGACAACTCGCTTCACCGTGTCTTTGATATGTTTGGTCAGGTCTTCTGATTTGGTAAATGCTCCTGTGGCATCAACGACTACTTGCACTCCATATTGCTCCCACGGTATGTTTTCTGGTTTGTCTGCTAGTGTCGTGGCGATTTGCTTGCCATCAACCATCAATCCCTTATCGTTCGCCACAACCGTTTTGTGATATTTGCGATACACCGTGTCATATTGCAACAGATATGCCATGAGTTCGTTTTTCCCTTTGCGTGTATTTATGGCGACTAGCTCAATGGCGGGATTATCGAGTGCCAAACGGGCGACGGCTCGTCCAATGCGACCAAATCCATTGATACCAATTTTAATAGGGGACATAGAGAAAAAGGAATAAACTTAAAATATTGTTGTGTGACATCTGAACACGTTCATTGTCCACACTATCGGTATATTTGTCAAGTCGGGTGGCCTGATACTATCGATTTATCCTTTTTGTATCAAGAGTCTTTTGAACAAGATGGAGTAACTGTCGGTGTATGAGGCCATTACTTACCAGTGCGCCTTTGAGTGGATTGTCGTATCGTTGTGATGCTCCCCATAGGTCGGTCACTGTGCCACCTGCTTCTTCAACAATTATTTTAATTGCGGCAAAATCATGTGCGCCGTCATTGGCATAAATCACCGTTTCCGCCATCCCTGATGCCACCAGCCCCCCCTCCACCGCACAGCTTCCGATGTTATACACTCGTTTAGTATGTGCGATAAGCATAGGGGCAAGTGCAAGAATGTTGTAGCGTGAGTGTGGGTTTGATGCGAAGAAACACAAAGCATCTTGCAGTTTATTTTTTTTGCTCACCTTAATGCGATTGCCATTAAGGCATGCGCCTTCTCCTTTAACTGCCTCATAGAGCTTGTTTGTGTATGGTTCATATATTACTCCAATAACCGGGTTGCCCTGATAGACGAGCGCAAGCGAAAATGCGAATGTTGCAGTGCCCATGGCAAATTGGCGCGTGCCATCAAGCGGATCACAGACCCACACATATTCACTTGTTTGATTAATACTATTTCCTTCTTCAGCCAAAACACTATGATCGGGATAGGTATGCGTAATTGTTTCAATTACTTTGGCATTGAGTGCGGTGTCTATAGCAGTGAGGGCGGAGCGATTGTTTTTTGTCGTCATGGGGAAGCCAAACGGGCCATGATGCTTCATCATGTGCGCACCTGCACTTCGGGCAAGGTGTATAGCAAAGTCTCGATATGCGTGATATGCGTGTGTCATATCATGTTAGTTATCATGTCTTTGATCTGTATAAATGTTCATCGCCTCGTCAACCGTTTTGCCTTCTACGGTGAGTGCATATATGGCATTGCAAAAGTTCACTGCGTCACTCAGTGATTTCTGATGAATGTTTCTGCCCGTCGCATTACCCGCACATCCGGCTATATGTATCTGGTCATAGAGCGTTTGCAAAAATTGTTTGACATTGGTCGATGCACCGCCTGCACAGATAACCTTGGTGTTTCCTGCTGCGGCAACCGTTTCTTTTAAAAGGTCGGCAGATATTTTGCCATCGCGCTGGGGTGGATTAACTTTCACAAAATCAGCTCCCATACTTGCCGCAATACCAGCAACACCGGCGATAAGGTGTGGGTCACGCTCGTTTGTTACTGCTTTTCCTCGAGGATAGGCCCATATGACGCTTACAAGTCCATGCTGATGTGCATCAAAAATATGTTCCGCCGCTTCAGCGTACATTTGTGACTCAAACTCACTGCCGGGAAAGATGGTATATCCAACGCCCACCACTTGCAGTCCGCTTTGGTCTTTAAATTGCACCACATCTTCAACCCGTGTCCACGTTGCAGAGTAAGGATCTTTTTGATCTGTTTTGATTAAATCGCTCTTCGCATTGAGTTTGATAAGATAGGGAACGTTTGGATAGGTGGGGGCATAGCGTGCAATAAGTCCCAGCTGTGCAGCGAACACTCCAATGTTTGATTGACTTGCGATGCGAAATAAATGCTCGGGATCTGCATCATCGGTTGAAACATCTGGCCCTACAAAATCATTATTTAGGTGTTCAACCTTTTGATCTCCTGCAAATAAAAATAACTTACCGCTTCCGCACGTCATACGATCCATATTTTTTACAAATACATCATGCATTTCTTTGGGGACGTCAGCTGGGATGGAATAGTTCATAGAAAAAATAAGAAATAATATTTGATGATCATGCCTCAACAACCGCATTCCAATCAGATGCAAATGTGCTCAATCCTTGTGCAAGTAGCCCATCAGGGTGTTGGTCGATCGGGTATTGAGCATAGTCATCTACTAATTGTATTGATATATATGGTATGGGTTTGAGGTTTGCAGGTGAAGGTGTGTGCTTTGAAGCGAAGCGTTCACTGGCCGATTCTTTCCATTGTCGTAAGATTTGCAGCGGTGCGGTAATAATGTCGGCTCCTCGCGCAATTGCACCATGCAGATGCTCCGTACTTCGCAGTGATGCTGCAAGTATCTGCACGTGGCATTCTACAGAGTCGCGTGACATATCAAACGCATTATACATCGATCTTATATTGCTTATTAAGTCCAACCCGTTGAACCCTTTGTTTTCCCATCTGCCCACAAATGGCGACACCAAAACGCCTCCGCGGGCATTTTGAGTGGCAACATAAACTGCTGCGGCCTGCTGTTGGTCAAAAACCAGAGTCATATTAACATTTCCCCCTGAATTTCCAAACTCTTTTGCGGCCTTAAGCCCCTCGGGAATGGTGGGGAATTTAATGTATACGCTGTTGTGCCAGGATTGCATCGTATGAGCTTGTGCAAGCATAGAAGTGCTTGATGTGTGGGCATCTGCATAGACCTCGACAGAAACCGGGCCGTTGGTGTATGTCACAATTTCGCGGATTGCTTTTTCGTAGAGCGACATGAGCATTTTCTCGGATATTTTCTTACCGCGCGCCACGTAGGATGCGACTTCAGGATTTTTCACGAGGAGCGTAGGATTGGTGGTTTGTCCATCAATGTGTCCTAAAAGTTTCACTGCTTCCGCAGTTTCTTGAGGATTGCATGAGTCGAGAAATATTTTACACGTGTGCGTGTTCATATCACCGTCATTGTAGCGTTCTGAAGTGGCATCTTCAAGTGAGGAGGGAAACGAAAACCCCCGGCATCACATATGTGAAAACCGAGGGCCAAACGGCAAGGTTATTTCTTCTTACCTTTTTTTGCTACTTTCTTTTTCTTAGCCACGACTTTCTTTTTGGTGGCTTTTTTCTTGGCTGCCATACTATGTTGCAAAATAATTTGTAACAATACACATCATAATAGAGTATTACTATATCACTGTCAATACATATGTTGACATCATACTAGTAGGATGATATGATATCAAACAGAGTTGTTTAAACATATGTCAAAAGCACATACTCAAAACATCGCAACACTTTCTCGATTGTTTCTTTCTGCTCGTGGTGTGGCTTCTATGGGCAATTTGGTTAAAGGCCTATTTACAGAAAACGAGATCACAGAGCTTGTCCGTCGTGTTGAAATTGTGAAGATGTTGAAACGCGGAATGCCTCATCATAAAATCGCACTAACACTTGGGGTTGGGGTAGCAACTGTCACGCGCGGTGCACGAGAGATTAAGATGGGGAGATTTAAAAATGTGTGATGCACACAACAATATTCATCTACACCGCATCAGTTGTGTGAGTCCCATTTGCAGACCTCTTACCAATCCATAATCCCTTATTGAATTAATTGTATGCTGTGAGCATGATGGAGAAAATCGACAAGGGTGATAGGGCAAATGAAAATTGCGCATAATGACATAGCGAAGAGGAAAACTCTTTTGATACAGATGGATAAGCCAAATGATAAAGCGAGCAATCATACTGCTATAATACCCTCATATGCGCCAATTTCAATCATGGTTTGACAAAGCGACCCAAATTTTGCTCCCTATTCTTACGGTAAGCGGCTTCTTTCTCACCGCCAATAAGATGCCCAAGTATGGGTTTGCCATTGCGGCGCTCTCACAAATCTTTTGGTTATACACTTCGTATCAATCATATAAAAAAGCAGGTCAAATAGGAATATTTGTCACCACCATCATCATGACATTCATCACATTCTACGGACTATTCAATTGGTGGCTTACCCCATGAAAATTACCATCATCACGCTTTTTCCTCATATGTTTGAGGGATATCTCACAGAAAGTATTGTGGGCCGAGCTCGTAAAAGGGGGCAGGTTGAAATATCAATCGTTGATCTGCGTGCATTTGCCAAAGATTCATATGGCACGGTTGATGATCGGCCTTATGGCGGAGGGACTGGCATGGTGCTTCGGGTGGATGTTTTGCACGCATGCTTGCAGTCAATACTTGGCGAGGATATGACTGAGCCATCGGTGAATGCGAAGAAATATAGACAAAATGCGCGCGTTCGAGTCATACTCACATCTGCCAAGGGAAAAACATATTCACAAGCTGTGGCCGAGAAGTATGCACGGAAGTTCAACCATTTGGTGATTATCGCCGGTCATTACGAAGGGGTGGACGAGCGCATCATGCATTTTGTGGATGATGAAGCCTCTATAGGTAAATATATAGTAACAGGAGGAGAATTGCCTGCGAGCATTATTGCCGACTCGGTTGTACGACTTCTTCCGGGAGTGCTTGCCAAAGCAGATGCGACTCAGCATGAAAGTTACTCGTTGAAAGAACATAAAACCGTTAAAGGTACAACAAAGGTTCGTCGCAAAGAACATCCTCATTACACCCGCCCTGAGGAATACATGGGCATGAAGGTGCCTGACGTGCTCACGAGCGGAGACCATCAAAAAATTCGCAACTGGAGAGATAGATAAAGAACCTTCCCCATGCTTTCTGTTGTGCATTAGCAAATTTCATCGTATGATATGCGCGTTGCATATTTAATTCATTATTATGTTCACTCCTTACGCCGTTCAAACATTTTCTCCGAGTATTTATGAGATGAAAGGAATATCACGAAAAACAGTAGAAGAGCATCTCAAGCTGTATACGGGATATGTAAATAAATATAATGAAATTAATCAAGCTCTCTCCAAACTCTCTGATGATGATTATGCAAAGGCAAATCAATCGTATTCGCTTATTCGTGAACTGAAGGTAGAGCTCACCTTTGCTTACGGTGGCATTGTCAATCATGAATTATATTTTGGCCATCTAGGCGGCTCTGGCGGTGCTCCATCGGGCAAACTTCTTATGCACATAGAAAAAGATTTTGGAAGTTTTGATCGATACATGCAAGATATGAAGGCCACCGGTATTGCAGCGCGCGGATGGGTGTGGACAGCCTGGAATCAGGCTGAAAAGCGTCTATTTAACTACCTGGGCGATGCACAAAATACATTCCCTGTGTGGGGTGCGACACCCATTCTTGCCATGGATACCTATGAGCACGCGTACTTTATTGATTTCGGCTCAGCGCGCGCACCTTACATAGATGCGTTTTTTGAGAATGTGAATTGGACCAATATCGAAGAGTCGTTTGAGACGCTTGCGTAATGTACATTATTCACTTGAAAATTTCATCGGCTGTTGATACAAATGTACCCTTGATATGATACATCTGACTGAAGTAACCAAATTATTTGAAAAAAAGAAAGCCGTAGACGCGGTGAGCTTTGAAATAAAAACGGGTGAGGTGGTAGGGTTTTTAGGCTTAAATGGTGCGGGCAAAACGACCACCATGCGTCTTGTCACCGGCTTCCTCGCACCCTCTCAAGGCGCAGTGCGGGTTGATGGGCATGATCCTATTGCCGATCACGTGTTAGTATCTCGGAAAATTGGGTATCTTCCAGAAAACAATCCGCTCTATGTTGACATGAAAGTGCGCGAATATTTAGATTTTATCCGTGATGTGAAGCGGCATGGTGGCTCTATTGAGCGTATTGTTGTCGATGTCGGTCTTGCTGATATGCTTGACAAGAAGATTGAGCAACTCTCACGAGGGTATAAACAGCGTGTGGGCCTTGCCGCGGCACTGTTGGGCAATCCAAGCATTCTCATACTCGATGAGCCAACATCAGGCCTTGATCCCGTTGAGCAGGAAAAGATACGCGCCCTCATCACTGAACTTGCAAAAACAAAGATTATTGTATTCTCCACCCACATTCTTTCGGAAGTCGAAGATGTGGCGACTCGACTAATCATTATTCACGAAGGGTCTGTGGTTTATGACGGGGAGAAACCGCAGGGGAAAGGATCTGTCGAACGCTTGTTTAAAGAAAAGGTTGTCAACGCTCAGATTCATTCATAACTGATATGAAACCACTTATCAAAAAAGAAATCGGCCACTTTATCAATAATCCGTTTGGATTTATCTTACTTGTTCTTTTTGGTGTATTTGTCAATTTTCTCTTTGTGAAAGATTTATTTGTCATTGGCACAGTCAGCATGCGACAATTTTTTGCAACTGTCCCATGGGTTGTGATGCTTTTTGTGCCAGCCATTGCTATGCGTTCTCTTGCTGAGGAAAGGCGCATAAACACAATAGAGATCTTGCGCACACTTCCCCTTACGGAAGCACAGATTATTTTGGGCAAATTTATCGCGCTTTTAAGTGTCGCCATCATTGGGCTTGCGCTTACATTGGGCCTTCCCATAAGTCTTAACATGCTTGGTGCTCAAGCGGGAAGCGGGCTCTATTTGCCGGAAATATTCGTAGGCTATATTGGCCTTGTTGTATATGTTGCTATGGCACTCGCCATATCCATATTTTATTCCGGGCTCACCAACAACCAGGTTGTTGCGCTTCTTCTCTCTTCTATAACGCTTTTTGTGCTTAATCTTATCGGTACTGATTTTGTCGCGACTATTGTTCCCAAAATTGTTCAGGATGTGTTGGTTGTTTTAAGCCCCATCAATCAACTAGATGTGTTTGTTAAAGGTATTTTGGACGTACGTGCCCTCTTTTATTTTTTAAGTGCGACAACCATATTTTTATTTCTTGCAATTGTTGACTTAGAAAAGCGCACGTGATGCAGTTTATTTTTCCTCATGCGTATTCCTAAACTTACAAAATACTTACACATTCAAAATACATCGCGTGATATCGTGGTGGGAGCATCTATTGTGCTTTTGGTTGCGGTAAATATTCTCATTAGCGGAGTGTCTGTGCGCTTGGATTTGTCGCGAGGCAAGGCCTATTCGCTTTCCGCATCCACTCAAAAGATACTCGCATCGCTCAAAGACCCAGTAGAAATAACATTTTTCTTGAGTGACAATATTCCCTCTTCGTTCTTGACGACAAAAAATCAAGTGAATGATTTATTAGTGGAGTATCGCAGGGGATCATCGCAAGTGTCTTTATCGTATGTTGATCCACGCAAACAAGGTCAGCAAGCAGCGCAGGAGTACGGCATTCAAGAAGTGCAATTCTCTCAATTGGCACAAGACGAATATGCAGTTTCATCGGGCTATTTTAGTATTGGCGTTCAGTCAAATGGACAAAAAATCGCCATTCAACAGCTTGATCCCACCAATCTCGAATACACCATTACATCGATTATTTATAAGGTGTCTCAACCTGAGGAAGTAACGGTTGGGCTCGCAGGCATTGCTCCATCGTTTGGTGGGCAATTTGGCGCCTCTTCACCAGAGAGTTTTAATGTGCTTACTCAGATTCTCGGCCAACAATTTACCCTAGCAAATTTTGACGGAGCAAATGAGAGTGCAGAATATAAAACGTTAGTTGTGCTTGACGGTCTATCGTCTCCTCTTACTGATGAGATGACGGAGCAGATTGATGCATATGTGAAAGAAGGGGGGAAGATTATTGCGTTCACCAGCGGCGTTGATATTGGAGAGGATATGATGGCCGCATCTCGCGAATCAAAACTTGCACCGCTTGTTTCAAGCTTTGGCATGCGAGTTAATACTGATTTGGTTCTTTCAAATCAAGCTGAAATCGTGAACTTTAGCAATGACTTTTTCAACAGAGGGAAATACCCATTTTGGCTTATGACCAATGTATTTAATCCTGATGCTTCGTATACGGCTAATGTGAATTATCTGCTTTTCCCTTGGACATCTTCGCTTACGTTTACTCAACGTGACGGCGTGGTGCAAAAAGATATCGTGCGTACGACACCGCAGTCATGGGAGCGCACCACTCCTGTAAGTATTACCCCCGAAAGTATACAAGAACCAAAAGCGAGTGAGCTAAAAAGTCAGCTTCTCATTGGCTATGGCAAAGACACAAAAACAGGGGCAGAGCTCATGCTTATTCCCAGCATCCGATTTGTAGACGATAACTATTTGGGTCGATCGGGCAATTTAGAGTTTATCGTAAATCTCGTGAATGAATTTGCATCTAATGGTGCGCTCTCGGGCATTCGATCACGTGCTCTTACCGCATTACCGCTTCCCGCACTTGATGCCACTGCAAAAGATATATATAAATGGGCGAATGTGCTCGCCTTGCCTCTTCTCCTATCTGCGTGGGGAGCGATACGACTTAAGAAAAGAGGATAATACCAACCTCCAAACCATCGAAACCACAGTACCTAACGTAACGAGATCGTGCTTCGAGTGTAATTGAGAAGCAAAGATACATTATCTTTGTTGAAGATACTTCTTGAGTGTATGTTCGAGTACAGGAAATGCAAGACTCTCCCACGGGATGTTATCTTCGCTAAAAAATTGGAGCGATTCTACATCATCATGAGGTGCCAATGTCCCATCTGCAATTTGCGCTGTAAAGATAAGACCAAGCGTGTAGTAATTAAGACCCTTAAACACATACCGATCACATCCCGAGAACAGATATCGCACCTTTGTGACGCGAACTCCAAGCTCTTCTTTCGCTTCACGTACAACCGATTCTTCGGCACTTTCACCA
>JAKQDR010000110.1 GCA_029573715.1 bacterium
GCCAAGCAAGGCTGCTTTCTGTTCATTTGTTGTAAACCCATGCTTATCACAGGCTTTTAATAAAGCATCAATGCCCTGTTTAGCTTTATTCCGATCCCCTTTCCAAGTCAATGGTGGTGTTTTCTTAACGGCATTCTGAGAGCCACCGGCATATCGATTCATATCAATAGTCGGCGGCGCAATCATTGCTGACGCACCACTGGAGTTTGGCCCACCAAAAGCCCCGTAGATCGGTTTTGTCGAACCCTCTACAACACCAGCTTCTTCAAATGACTTAGAGTCAATATCTGCGACTGGTGTTGATTGGATAACAGCAATTTCTGGTGATGATTCAGCTATTGGGGATGAGACACTGGGTTGAATAACAGATGTTGGCGTTGATAGAATATTAGTGAAAACCTCATTAACAACAGTATTCACAACATTCTGAAGACCAAGCTGACTATCACCACTTCTTAACACACTTGATACAACCTGTGCAGCCTGAGCAATTTCCGGATAATCACCAAGACCCTGCGTTGCATAACCAACTAACGCTTCAACGCCAGGCTCAATTAACTTGTTCGTGTTTATAAACGCACGTTGAACACTAGATAGTCCAACAGACGATAAAGCATTAGTGAGAGTTACAGAATTTGATAACACCGGACCGATAGCTTGACCAATAGACCCAGAAGTCATAATGGTAGTGAATTGAGATATAGCCTTATCAACGTTACCATTTTGAAGTAATAATGATTCAAACGCACTATTAGCAACCCCGTATGTACTACCCAATCCGCCGATGGTGCCACCAAGCATTCCCACATGTTCAATGGCGGTTGCCGATCCGCTAATCACATTTTGAATAACTCCAAGCGCGGTTGAACTAGTGGCAGCAGCACCTTGATCAACTAAGCTTGACAGATATGGATTCTGTCCACCGGTGATTGGTCCAACTTGATTACCGGTTGCAGCTTCAGCTGTTGTTGGAGCAACTCGACCCTGAGGGGTAATATTATCTTTGAATATTGGAGAATCATTAAACTGGCCAATGAGCACCGGTTCTGCTTGAGGTAAGCCACCAATGGCTCCAATCATGATTGGTTGCTGACAATCTGGGTAGTCGTGGAAAATTACAATGACCGTTGTTCCCTCAACTGGGCCAATAGCAGATGAACCAATCCCTGATGCAGACGCGCTTGTAATTGGCATCATCAACATCGACCAGGGCAAATCGCTTGTCGGCAGAATAGTTTTGTCATGAGTATGCAGACCAACTACCCGAACCTTGCAGCGACCCAGTTTCATTGGATCATTGCGATCCTCAACTACACCAATAAAAAACTGACCATTACTTGGGAGCATCTAGATTGACTCCATATGAATCTTTAATGAGTTCCATGACACATTCGTGTCGTGTTCTGGTTATTCTATGGCAAATTGCCGCAATCAGGTAATTACCAGAATACACTTTATCTTGCCAGTTCAAATCTTCTTTCTTGATCTGAGTATTTTTAGGCAATTCAACATAGACTTTCTGACCAACCGAATAATCTGTTCGACCAAACACAACAATTTCCAGTCTAAAGGCTTCTGCCTGAGTCATCAAACTTGTTCTTTTCTGGAGACTCTTTGAATTAGTAACATCATCAAAACCATCAAAGTTGTTATAATACCGATGATCTTGAATCAAAGCGGCTCTGGGCCGACTAATGGCATTCGATGACCAAAGTGGGTGTTCATTCAAGTGTTTTGTTTCAGAGAAATTTGGTTGATACTGAACATGCATGTATTGCTTTGTCAATAGATCGAATGCGATCATCTCTGATCCATACATACCAGACTTCAATCTTTCTAGATAGTTGAAAACCTCTGGTGTTCGAATCTCCAGAATGCGCTGGTAGTCCTTGTCCAAGTCCCTTGTAGTACCCTTCATCTCGGCGCTATAATTGTCCCAGATGAACTTCTGGAAGACCGGATTATCACTACTATAAAGAGCATCCAGTGACACAAAGTTCAGACCATACTTATTTTCAAAGAATACGTATGTTGGCGAATCATTTATATTCAGGGCGTTGTCACAAAGATACTGTAAGTTTCGAGTGATTGACCAGAAGTTTGAAACATATTTCGTTACATTCTTCGTTTCTTCAATATTCAACGGTTTCTTGGTTTCTAGATCATCAGTCAGAATCTTATTAGCAATTTCCGAAACTTTACCAGAATAAGCCTTTGATATTTTCTTATTGACATCAATGATACATTCTTTTGATGTGAAATGGAGAACATATGCCAGCTCTCGTTCGGCTAGTTTGATTCTATCATCCATTTTATAGATATAAAACTCGCCGCGATAAGAGTCTTTAGCAGAAATTGATGGTGTTCCAATGTCTATTCTAACAATCTCCTCTCCTACTAACGGCAGCAGGTTGGTGAGTTCCTGAGAATCACGGATTATCATCTTTCCAGAGATAAAAGGAGAGAACAAGTCCTCATAGATCTCAATCGTTGCAACCTGTGGAGTGATAGTAACAGCAAA
>JAKQDR010000157.1 GCA_029573715.1 bacterium
TCTATTCCGTGGTGGTTTTGCTACTCTTTACAGCACTGAAATAATTGAAACATGGGATGAATTTTGCGATTTAGTCGCCAAACCGGTTATTGGAATTAAAAATGGAGATTATTTTGTGCGTGGATACTGCGCCGGGCCGCGCTGTGATGCGTCAATTACACAGCCGGAAATGATAATCATCGATGGCGATCAACTCGAAAATGACGGCTCATCTTGTTGCCCTCCGCAGCCCGTCCATGTCGCAATGGTCAATGCCGGAATAACTCATGTCATTTACACCACATATAGCAATGACGTTATAAACAGCAGGCATAAGTGGCGATTATGTATTCCCTGCAATGATTTGACAGACGCCGGAGATTTACGCCAAGGAGTAAACGAAATAATAGGATATTTACACCGTTCCGGCCTGCGTGTGCGTAACGTTGTTGAAAACATGACATTATCACAGCCCTGGTTTACGCCAAGAGTGCCCGCTGTATCTGTTGATGATTTTTACGCCCGATGGCATGATGGAAAAACATATCAACTCGGCACATTTCCCCAGAATGGAGTCGAAATCACAGAAAAAACACCAGCCTCATCGGCGTTGGGTCAATTCTCGTGGGATTATGTGTTTGATCAATTTCAATCCGGCACGATACACCAGGGCATTAAGGCCGCGTCCGGATGGCTCGTGCGAACCACTGATTGGGCAGATTCTCAAATAATTGAGCATGTTACATCATTAGTTGAGCGGATGTGTCCCGATTTGGTAAAAGTCGAGCGGGCAAAAAAAGGAGAAATCAAGAAACTTGTCGAATTTTGTCGCAAAAAGTCCGGCACAATATTTATTGAGAATGATACCACTTGGAAATCTTGCGTCATTACCGCTGAACAATTACGAGACAAAGATTTCCCGCCCATTCGGTGGGCGGTTGATGGATTAATACCAGAGGGTTTGACCGTGATTGCCGGAGATCCTAAATCAGGTAAATCATTGCTGGCGGTTGATATTTGTTCGGCTATCGCATCCGGGGCGACTTGCTTAGGGCATATGCCCTGCGTTGAGGGTGGTTCAATTTATGTATCGATGGAAGACCCAGAACGCCGCGTTAAAGAGCGCATTCAACAGCAATGCAATTTGTGGCCTGAAAAATTTGTCTTGGTAACAGGCGGCATAAATCCGGCGTTGGAGCCGTTTTCCAAAACAGTAGATGAAATGTTCATGCTTTACCCGGCGACGCGTGCAATCATCGTTGATACAATGAATTTCATTATCCCCGAAAAACCTCAGTCAATATCAGATTATAATCATTATTATTCAGTTTTGACACCCCTTCAGAAGTGGGCGATTACAAATCACATTGCCCTGATTATGATCACCCATAA
>JAKQDR010000158.1 GCA_029573715.1 bacterium
ATGTTTGCCAATATTCTGCAAACTTGTGATGCTGAATATCCCACCTGATTGCCTATTTCGTCTAAGGTTGCGCCATAAAGACGAAGGGAGAGTATTACTCTCTCCCTTTGATCCAATTTCTGTAAAGCCTTTTCAATGTCCAGCTTGTTGTCCACCCCTTCGATTGAATATTCGGTTATGAAGTCATTCAGCAATGTTCGCCTCCATGCGTACAAAACGCCTGTCTGTAAGCACTAATCTAACACATCGTTAGGCTCACCCTTGTAAAGCATACGGTCAGCAATCTTTTGTATCTTGTCCAGGTATTTCTTGTCATAAGCCTGTGCCATGTGCCTTGCGTGCAATACGGCGTAAAGGTTGTCAAGTAATGTATTGCCAACAAAAGATATATCATTATGCGGGCTGTCGATAATCAGCATGTCTGTTTTTGGTGACCACGTACACTCACCGCAGACAAACCAGCCATTTTCGTCAATCGTTGCTTCTGGCATATAATCCTCTTATCTTTTCCAGTACATAAATCTCAATCACTATCAGCACAATCATCAATACAGGTATGTAATCAGGCATCTTCACTCTCTAACTGCTCTAATTTAGTCTGAAGTAACACGCCCATTTCTTCCGTCAATTTAGCGGATTCATCTAAAGCGCTTTGCTGTTGCATATTTATCGTTCTCAGCCGAAATATTTCAAGCTTCAATTGCTTGATAGTCTGCCCTTGTCTTGAATACAGCCATTTTTCATAAGCCCTTTTTAGCGCTCTTGCTTGCCAGCGTTTGCTTATTTTCAAATCCCAAATGCCTTGGAGTAGCGTTTGCAAATCTTGTATCTGCTCGTCTAATTCCTTGACCCTTTGCTGCCTTGCTGTAACCGCACCTTCTAACTCGTTAATCTTTGCTTGTAACTCATCCTCAATCGGGCGGTCTTGCCAAGCTTCTGGGATAATACCATCAAGATTTTCTTCGTTATTATGCGTGCAACAGTGGTAACAATGCACGACATCATCAATAATCTCTACCTTACCCCCACAAAACGGACATGGTTTTAATTCATTATTTTCTGGCATATAATCCTCTCAATCGTTCCAGTATTCCAATCTCAATCACTATCAGCACAATCATTATCAGCGTTATGTAATCAGGCATTGTCACTCCTTTTCGCCATCCAGAACTTGCCTTGTATGCGATAAGCCAGTTCAGGCTTATAGCCCCACCGCTTTTCAAAGCGTGCCACAG
>JAKQDR010000159.1 GCA_029573715.1 bacterium
CGGCCTATCTTGAGGGTGCGATCGACGGACAATCACCAGAACGAGACATCTTCAATCGTAAATCTACCGGTAACGTTAATCTAACACCCAAGAAATTTGTGGAGAATGTCGATGAATCGAGTGAGTGATATCCGAGCAAAGCTAATCCAAAAATATAAGAACCAGGAATTCGTCATTGATAAAACCGGAGTAAAGACCATCGAACTCATTGGTGAATCATTCGTTGTCGATGAAGACTGGATCATTCGTCCGCCGAATTATGAGTATATTGAGCGAGAGATTCAATGGTATGAGTCTCAATCTCTCTATGTTGAAGACATCCCAGGCCAGACTCCAGCGATTTGGAAACAAGTTGCTGATAAAAATGGCAAAATCAATTCCAACTATGGTTATCTCATTTGGTCAGAAGAAAATGGTCGACAGTATGATCATGTTCTGAATGAACTCAAGAAGAATCCCAACAGTCGCCGTGCTTCAATGATCTATAATCGTCCAACGATGCATAGCGATTATTGCAAGGATGGTATGAGTGATTTTGTTTGCACTTATGCGAATAACTTTTTGATTCGCGATGACAAACTCGTCAGTCATTACTTGATGAGAAGCAATTGTGCAATATTCGGCGCAAACAACGATTTTGCATGGGCCAGATATGTTCAACAAAAATTGGCACACGATCTTGACATTGCTGTAGGCGATCTAATTTGGACAGCTTCATCGCTTCATGTGTATGAATATCACTTTTGTCACATTGAAAAACTTATCCAAGAATCGACACGATGAGCATGTATAACAATGTTAAATGGCGCAATCGTTATCTGCTTTTAGCGAAGCATTTCTCAACATGGTCAAAGGATCCATCAACTCAGGTGGGAGCTGTCGCCGTCTCTGACAATGGGCTGATTTTGTCTGAAGGGTGGAATGGCTTCCCAAGAGGCATCCGGGACACCCAGGATCGCCTTGGTGACCGCCAAACGAAGCACGATTATGTGGTACATTCAGAAAAAAATCTAATCTACAATGCTACCAGAAATGGTATATCATTACTAAATTCCAATCTATATGTGTATGGATTACCAGTTTGCTCTGAGTGCGCGAAGGGTGTTATTCAAGTTGGAATCAAATCGGTGTATGTATTAACAGATACAATGAATGTTCGTGACACCTGGGCAGAATCGTGGAAAAAG
>JAKQDR010000164.1 GCA_029573715.1 bacterium
ACTTGCCCGTTTAATCTTTTCATTTTGTCCGAAAAACAATATCCAAAAGCCCATGGGCCCCAAGATCTTCACAAACGCAAGCTGAATCCATTCACTGATTGCAAAATACAATGGGTCGGGCTTTTGGATGCCGAGCATTGCATCTATCTTGGGTGATAGACGGTGGCCGTGTTCGAAAATATAGCGCACGTTTCCAAATGATTTTTGATATTGCTCGGTGGCAACATCACAAAATTGATACACGCGATCGTCAGATTTATCTTTTTTGTCGTGATTGCCATAGACGTACACCGTGCGTTTTGATTTTAGAAGCGTAAAAAGCGCAGACCATGGAGTTGCTAAAAACTCATCAAATGTAATGGCATATCCTTCCCAAAAGTCGCCGCAAATCACTACGTTATGAGCTTCTTGAATAAGGTCTAGCAGCCTATCACAGCGAGCCTTTTCAAACTGCTTGTCAAGATGCAGATCTGATATAACAAGCGTGTGTGTCATAACAAACAACAAAAGATAAGAGCATGCGTCCTGGTACCAATAGTCGAGATGCGACCACCCATCATTTCTCCTGCATGCTGGCAACCAGGCTTTTTGGTACTTCTTCGTAGTGGCTTGGCTCCATATAGAAAATACCGCGTCCTTGCGTCAGTGAACGAAGGGATGTGGCATATCCTGAAAGTTCTGCCAGAGGCGCATATGCTTTTATTTGAGTGGCGCGCCCTCGTTTTTCCGATCCCAAAATCTTGCCACGTTTGGAGGAGATATCTCCGATCACCGTGCCCATAAATTCATCTGGTACAGTCACCTCAAGTTTCATTATTGGTTCAAGAAGCGCAACCCCTGCTTTTTTGGCCGCATCAGTTAGAGCCATAGAACCGGCTATTTTGAATGCAATGTCGGAGGAGTCAACTTCATGATATGAGCCGTCTTCTAAGGTGACTTCCATATCAACCACCGGAAATCCTAAAAGCACACCCTTTTCCATCGCTTCTTTCACTCCTTTTTCAACAGATCCAATATATTCGTTTGGAATATGACCACCTTTTACCACGTTTATGAATTTGAAGCCCTCACCACGTGCGAGGGGTTTGACGGAGATAATGCAGTGACCATATTGTCCACGACCACCTGTTTGTTTAATGTATTTGCTTTCCGCGCGTGCTGGCTTTTGAATGGTTTCTTTGTATGCCACTTGTGGTTTGCCGACATTTGCTTCCATGCTCATTTCACGCTTCATACGATCGACTAAAATCTCCAGATGCAACTCTCCCATGCCCGACATGATCGTTTGACCCGTCTCATGATTCATTTTTACTCTGAATGTAGGATCTTCTTCGGCAAGTCGTTGCAAGCAGAGGCCGAGCTTTTCCTGATCAGCTTTTGTTTTTGGTTCTATGGCGAGTGAAATGACGGGGTCGGGGAAAGATATTTGCTCAAGCAGAAGAGGATAGTTTTCATCTGCGAGCGTGTCACCTGTTCGCGTGTCTTTGGGGCCGACCAGTGCGACAATTTCTCCGGCATACGCCTTATCGACTTCTTCTCGAGAATTGGCGTGCATAAGCATAATGCGTGAGACTCGTTCACTTGTTTGACGGTTGACATTATAGATATAACTGCCTGATTCCAGAGTACCTGAGTAAATGCGCGTATAGGTTAATTTTCCTACATGTGCATCGAGTTGAATCTTAAATGCAAGTGCGGAAAATTTCTCGTCCGGTGTGAGCATTCTTTGCTCAATCTTTGTCTCATCATGCGGATGGCCTCCGGTTATCTTTGCAAGATCAAGAGGTGAGGGAAGAAAATCTATGACGGCATCGAGCACAGGTTGTATTCCCTTATTGCGCAATGATGACCCTGCAAAAGTTGGGACAATTTTGTATGCGATCGTTGCTCTGCGGATTGCCGCTTTGAGTTCTTCTGATGTAATTTCAGATCCAGATAAAAACTTTTCAAGAAGCGCATCGTCGGTTTCGGCGACTCGCTCGATGAGCTTGGCACGATGTTCTTCTACTTTGGCTTTTATTTCTTCGGGTATTTGATCAGTAATAGTGTAGTCGGTGCCGTCTTCCTTTTTGTCGTATATGATTGCTTTCATGTCGAGCAAGTGTACGACACCCGTAAACTCAGATTCTTTACCAATAGGATAGGTAATGACCACCGGTGTGCATCCGAGTCGATCGGCAATCTCTTGCACTGTTCCTTCAAAGTCTGCTCCCAGTTTATCCATTTTGTTGATAAACACCAGACGAGGCACTTTGTATTTGTCAGCCTGTCGCCATACAGTTTCAGATTGCGACTGCACTCCCTCTTCCGCATCAAACACCACAACTCCTCCATCAAGCACTCGAAGCGAGCGCTCAACTTCAGCGGTAAAATCAACGTGTCCCGGGGTGTCAATAAGGTTGAAGCGAAAGCCTTTCCAGAAAGTCGTAGTGGCTGCAGAAACAATAGTGATGCCGCGTTCGCGCTCTTGTGCCATCCAATCAAGCTGAGTATTGCCTTCATCAATATCTCCGATTTTGTAGGTTCGTCCTGTATAAAAAAGAATGCGTTCTGATGTTGTTGTTTTGCCCGAGTCAATATGAGCTATGACACCAAAATTTCGGATTTTGTCGAGAGGTACATTACGGTTGGATGTTTTGACAGGTTGTGCGGCCATACGAATTTCGATTGGGTATTAGTAATATAATCTGCTGAAGCAAAACATTTTACCACTTCAAATGAGCAAACGCTTTGTTTTGTTCTGCCTGCTTCTCCACACTTAACTTTTTGTTATACGCAGAACCCACACTATTTATTGCATCTTTTAGCTCTGCAACGAGTTTGTCTGTAAATGTGTGATACTCTTTGTTTGAGCGCGCGCGCGCGCCTTCAACGATCCAATTTAATGCTAAAAAGAGCTTACGATCTTTTCGCACTTCGGTCGGCACCATATATGAAGCGCCTCCCAATCTGCGTGGACGCACTTCCATGGTGGGAGTCACGTTTGCAATGGCTCTGGTGAGTGCTCTTGTTGGGTCAGCTTCGATTTCTTTCAGTCGTTCAAGCACTTCGTATACGATGGCGCGTGCTACTGACTTTTTGCCATCATACATGATGTAGTTAATGAGTTTTGATACTTCAAAACTATCATACACAGGGTCGGGATGTGTCGTGGTTTTTTTATAAGCGCGACGGGGCATAACAAAATAAATTGCCTATGAGCGATACAGATTGTGATGTCTCAGGATAATATATTAATTCGCCGCTCATAAGCTACTCTCCTGGACATCTGTTACCTATCATTATTTGGCCTCAGCTTTTGGTCGTTTGGTACCGTATTTGCTTCTGCTGTTTCGACGGGGATCTTTTGCGGATGGTGTGCCCTGTGTGCTCACCCCCTGCGTGTCATATTTTCCTCGCACGATGTGATATTTCACACCAGGCAAATCCTTTACTCTGCCACCACGCACCAACACAATGGAGTGTTCTGCAAGATTGTGCCCAATCCCTTGAATGTATGCCGTGACATCTTGTTTGTTTGAAAGACGAACACGAGCAACTTTGCGCAGTGCAGAATTTGGTTTTTTAGGTGTCATGGTTCGCACTACAGTGCACACGCCTCGTTTAAAGGGGCTGAGCGTTGGGACATATTTGCGCTTAATTCCATTAAAAACCAGCTGCAATCCTGCAGATCTTGATTTAATGATCTTTTTAGATCGTTTACGCTTGATGAGTTGATTGATTGTTGGCATATGTTTCTTGGAATTTCTTATCGTAATCCGCAATAAGACCTTCGTTAACAGGGATAAGGCGTCCGATTATAACATTCTCCTTGAGTCCGAGCAAGTAGTCCGTTTGTCCGGCTATGGCTGCTTTTGAAAGCACCCCGGTGGTTTGTTCGAATGACGCCGCAGAAAGCCAGCTTTCCGTGTAAATTGCAGCCCTGGTAATACCAAATATCATGATTTTACCTGTTGCCGGTTTTCCTCCAAGCGCCAGTATTTTGCGATTCTCGACATCGAAACGCAATCGAGACATAACTTCATCTTTGACAAATGAAGTGCCACCTTCTTCTTCAATGGAGATTTTATCGCTCATTTTGCGCACAATTATCTCGAAGTGCTTATCATGAATGGTGATGCCCTGTGATTCATACACTTTTTGTATCTCATCAACTAAATATTGTTGGGCAGCATCAAGTCCTTTAATGGCGAGGACATCGGATACATTTAGGTACCCTTCTGAGAGCGCGCTTCCGGCAGATACCATATCTCCATCTTTTATCTTTAGCTTTTGCGACATAGGCACTCTAAATTCTTCGTCAGTATCATCGGTGCCGGCAATCTTTATTACATAGGTATCTTTTTGAGTGTCTTCAATGACGGTCGCCTTACCGCTAATGCTTGCGATGGGAGAAACTATTTTTGGAGTTCTTGTTTCAAACAGCTCCTCTACCCGTGGCAATCCTTGAGTCACGTCTGATATGACGATGCCTCCGAAATGACGGACACGCATCGTGAGCTGCGTTCCCGGTTCACCGATAGATTGTGCGGCAAGAACCCCCACCGGCGCGCCTACCTGAACAAGGCCGCTTCCTGCAAGATCAAGCCCATAACATTTTTGGCAAAGCCCTTGTTTTGCATCGCAATAGAGCGGGCTACGTACCGATACGCTTTGGATTTTCGCCTTTTCAATTTCCATCACTTTCTCCTCAGATATGAGTTCTCCTTTGGCGACGATAATGTGTTCACCCGATGTAACATCTTCTGCTGCAAATCGGCCACGAATGCGATCGGCAAAGCGCTCTGCACGCTCACCATCGCGCGTGACAGTGAGGTAGGAAAGCGTTTCGCAATCCTCCATGCGGATGATCATGTCATGTGCGACATCATGCAGTCTGCGAGTTAAGTATCCGGCATCAGCTGTTTTGAGCGCCGAATCGGTAAGACCCTTGCGTGCACCTCGTGCTGAGGTTACATATTCAAAAATCTTAAGACCTTCTCGGTAGTTTGATTTAGTGGGGACTTCAATAATTTTGCCCATGGGGTCAACCACCAAACCTTTTATGGCGGAAAGTTGTTTGAGTTGTTCACGCGATGCGCGAGCACCTCCCGACTTGATAATGATTTTCACAGGGTTTTCTTCGTCAATAGCGTCCCACGTCAAATCAGCGAGTTTATCGGTGGTTTCCATCCATAGTTTGTTGGTGTATCGGCGCTTTTCAGTTTCAGTGAGGAGCCCATCTTGCAAGCTTTTTTCAATAGAGGTAAGTTGTTCTTGCGCTTCTTTGAGCACATCATCTTTTTCTTTTGCAATAACACAGTCAAAGATAGATACAGAGAGTCCACCTGCAATGGTTGATGCCCAAAACCCTATTGATTTGATGTTATCGATGAGCTGAGCAACCTTATCATGATCATTGAAGAGCTTAATGGCTTTGGTGATAAGTGATTTTATGTCAGCAGCTTTTACTGCATCATTGATGAATTGAAGTTCATCGGGTAAAAGCTCGTTGAACATGATACGCCCAACACTTGTACGTATGGTTGTGTCACCGATGCGAGCGAATATGGGCTGGCGCAACTCAATTTTTTGAAGATGATACAAGCTTATTGCAGTTTCTCTCGATTCACATAAGACGAGAGCTTCATCCTTAACGTGTGCATATGCCTGATCTAAGGTGGTCATGTAATACACACCCAGTGCCATCTCTTTGTTGGGGATAACGATCGGCGAGCCATCTGCCGGCTTAAGCAAATTATGTTTAGCAAGCATCTGTGTTTTTACTTCGTGTATAGATTCTTGTGATAAGGGGACAAATACACCCATGGCATCTCCGTCAAAATCTGCATTGTATCCGGCACAAACCGTTGGATGCAGACGTATCGCATGATCGTCAATAAGCACGGGATAGAAGCCCAATATGGAAAGCTTGTGTAAGGTGGGAGCACGATTAAGCAAAATGGGGTGATCCTTGACAATTTGCTCAAGAATGTCGTACACCACAGGTTGTCGCTCTTCCAAGAAATTTTTAGCAGCTTTAATATTGGGCGCAAGTCCTCGGATCATAATTTCATGGAGCAAAAATGGCTTGAAGATTTCCAGAGCCATTTCTTTGGGCAAACCACACTGGTCAAGCTTAAGATTTGGCCCGACAGTGATGGTTGATCGAGCAGAGTAGTCAACTCGTTTACCAAGAAGGTTTTGGCGGAATCTGCCTTGCTTGCCTCGCAAAACATCTGAGAGTGATTTCAATGCTTTCGCTTGAGTGCTTCCAACAACTCTGGATTTGCCTCGTGATTTCTGCAAGTCGATGAGAGAGTCAACAGCTTCCTGAAGCATGCGTTTTTCATTTCGCAAAATGATTTCCGGTGCACCAAGTTCGATGAGTTGCTTGAGCCGATTGTTGCGATTTATTACACGACGATACAAATCGTTTAAATCTGATGTGGCAAATTTACCTCCTGAAAGCTGGACAACTGGACGAAGATCTGGAGGAATGACGGGAAGCATGGTGAGCATGAGCCATGCGGGCTTAATATTGCTTTTTGCAAATGATTCAAGCACACGTGCTTTTTTAAGCATCTTGGTGCGGCGTTCGCCTTTTACCTCAAGAAGTCCGCGCTGACATGCCTCAAGTGCCTTGTGCAAATCAAAATCCTGAAGAATGGAGTGAAGCACTTCTGCCCCCATACCCACTTCTGCAAACTGATCAAGTTCCTTGTCTTTCAAAAATAGAAAATCTTCCTCTTCGATGACGTTGTTCACTTGTGCATCACGCACAATGCGAATGACACGGTCAAATGTGGCAACCACTTGTGCTTTTCGCTCAATAAATGCGTCGGTAAGCCTTTTTTGCGCTTCGCGTTCCTTCAAATCAATCTCAGCAAGGGTGATGTCGCGCTGTTCTGCTTTGGTAATTTTCTTCACAACCTCATCTTTCTGTTTTTGATATTCCTTATTAAGGTTTGCTCTTTTTGTCTCAAGTTGTGCCTCGACATCATGAAGTTCTGCGTCTTTCATCTTTTCAAGACTTGCCGCAGCCTCTTTTTGTTTATCGGAGTTTATTGACGTAACTAAGTACGCTGCGTAATATATGACACGTTCAAGCATTTGGGCCGGTATCTCAAGAATTGTTGAGATCGGTGAGCTTGGGCCTTTGAAGTACCAAATATGTGCGACAGGTGTAGAAAGCTTAATATGACCCATGCGTTCTCGTCGCACCACTGATGCGGTCACCTCGACACCACAGCGATCACAAATGATTCCTTTATAGCGAATTCGTTTATATTTGCCACAGTAACATTCAAAATCTTTGGTAGGACCAAAAATTCTCTCATCAAACAAACCGTCCTTTTCTGGTCTAAATGTTCGGTAGTTAATGGTTTCTGGCTTGACCACTTCCCCTTTAGACCACCCAAAAATATCTTCGGGCGAAGCAATGCGTATCTTAAGTCCTGAAAAGTTGAGATTTGGTTTTTGATCGTCCATAAGATTTTTGAGTGGCGTGTAATGAAATAAGATAAAATATGATAGTTAGAGACCTGCTTTTTCGGATCCAAGATAATCTACCGCAAGTCCCAATGCATTTAATTCTTTAACCAATACATTAAATGATTCGGGTACGGATGATTGAGGTATGGGAATTCCTTTGATGATGGATTCAAACGCTTTTTGTCTACCTCTCACATCATCTGATTTTATCGTCAGCATTTCCTGAAGCACATGGGGTACGCGATGAGCTTCAAGTGCCCAGACTTCCATTTCTCCAAAGCGTTGACCACCCATTTGGCTTTTTCCACCAAGTGGCTGTTGAGTCACCAGTGAATATGGCCCTACAGAACGAGCATGGAATTTGTCATCAACCATGTGAATGAGCTTCATGATGTATCCGATGCCAGTAAGGACGGGTCGATCGAACTCTTGTCCGGTTGAACCGTCAAAGAGTTTCTGCTTGCCATCAAGCGGCATTCCCAGTTTTTTGAGTGAATCAATGATGAACGCTTCTTTTAGCTGCTCAAACACAGGAAGATTGATATGGACACCTTGTTTTTGCGCGATATTCCCGAGTATAGTTTCAAAGATCTGCCCCATGTTCATACGTGCCAAGATTGAGGCGGGGGAGATAATGATGTCAACAGGTGTTCCGTCTGCCAAATACGGCATGTCATGTTCGGGTAATATTTTTGCAATCACTCCTTTGTTGCCGTGTCGTCCGGCAAGTTTATCTCCGACTGACACCTTTCGAAGCGATGCGGTATGCACGAGCACTCGTTTAAGCACCGAGGGTTCAAGCTCGTTTGGATCTTTTTGGCTATCGATTGTTTCAACATTAACCACAAATCCACGTTTGCCGTATGGGACTCTCAGTGAGGTGTCTTTTACATCTTTTGCTTTTTCACCAAATATTGCTCGAAGCAACCGTTCTTCTGCGGTAAGCTCCCTCTCGCCTTTGGGTGCTACTTTCCCAACCAAAATGTCGCCACCTTTAATTTTTGTTCCCTCAACTACATATCCATCTTTATCAAGATTGGCAAGCACCTCTTCACGGACGTTAGGGATATCTCGAGTGAGTTCCTCGGGGCCGAGTTTGGTGTCTACAACATCTGCCACAAATTCTTCCATTGTGAGTGAGGTAAACACGTCGTCTTTGAGCAATCGTTCAGACACCACGAATCCGTCTTCATACCCATATCCATGCAGTGATGTATATGCAATGGTAAGATTTTGTCCGAGAGCGAGAGAACCCCCATCGGTGCCTGGTCCATCTATCACTAGATCTCCTTTTTTGATTTTTTGTTTGATTTCAACCTTTGGTCTTTGGTCAAAACATACATCCTTGTTTGTGCGGGTGAAGCGCTCGAGCTTGTATTCATGTTCTTTTCCTGATTTTCCTTTGAGCACAACTTTTCGCGCATCTACATACTGAACGGTAGCATCTTCCGGAGCTCGCACGGTACGGCCCAGTGCTGTAGCTACTTTTGCTTCCATCCCCGTACCAACCATCGGTGCGGCCGGCCTTACCAAAGGCACAGCCTGACATTGCATGTGCGTTCCCATGAGGGCCCTTGACGCATCGTCGTTTTGGAGAAATGGTATGGTGGCAGCTGAAACACCAACCGCCTGACGGGGCGAAACATCAATATACTGAACCTTAGTAACAGGTACTTCAGTGAGCTCACCCATGTGGCGGGTGACCACATACTCATCAGTAATTCGTCCATCTTCATCAATAGCTACATTAGTTGAAGTGATAAAAAATTTATCTTCATCATCAGCTTGCAAATAATCGATTTGGTCGGTGATATACGCTTTTGAACCTTTTGTCACTACCTTGCGATATGGCGTTTCCATAAACCCATGTTCATTTACCCGTCCGTATAATGCGATGTAGGTAACCACTCCGATGTTTGGACCTTCGGGTGAGCGAATAGGGCAGATGCGACCATATTGGGATGCGGCAATATCGCGAATAGAAAAGCTTGCACGTTCTTTTTCGATGCCACCGGGCCCGGCAACAGTAATGCGACGTAAATTGTCGAGTTCGGCGAGCAAATTGGTTTGATCAATAATGTTTGAGAGCTGTGAAGTGCGGAAAAAACTGTTTAATGCAGAGGCAATAGGCTTGGTGTTTATGACTTGTGCTGGGGCAACTTGATTTTCTGCAGCCATCAAGCTCATGCGTTCGCGCACTTCCTTCTCTGCACGTACCATACCAACCCGAATACTATATAGGCTGACGATTTCACCAACAGTACGGAGTCGTCGATTACCGAGATGATCAATATCGTCAAACCCGTCTTGTGACTTGCTGATTTGAATAAGTGTTTTAATTGTTGCAACAACGTCCTCTTTACTCAGCAAATGATGCTCAGGGCTATTTTCTACGTTAAGGCCCAATCGCTTATTGAGCTTATAGCGACCAACCTGCGAGAGTGTGTATCGCTTTGGGTCGAAAAAAACCATATTAAGTGTTTTGTAGGCATTTTCTATGACGAGCGGTTCTCCCGGCTTTATTTTTCGATAAAACTCCATGACCGCATCTTCACGAGAGTGTGTTCGATCTTTTTTAAGTGTTGGCATGAGATATTTTTCGACAAGCTCAGGATCAACATCATTAAATAGAGAGCGAATAGAGGCGTGATCGTCTCCTTCAAACAACTTCAAAAATACTGTCGCAAGCATCTTGCGTTTGCGATTAATTTTGGCCTCAATAAGCCCTTGTTTATTGATGGTAAAGTCAAGCCATGCACCAATATATGGGCGGATTTCAGCGTTATACAATGTCAATCCGGTGCCTTTATCAATTTCTGCAGTAAAGTAGACTCCAGGTGATCGTACAATTTGGCTTATCACTGCACGTTCAATGCCGTTAATGATAAAGGTGCCTCGATCGGTCATAATGGGCACATTACACATGTAAACGTCTTGAGTTTTGGTTTCATTTGCGCGTTTGTTGGTGAGCTGAAGTTTGATGTAGGCGGGGCGATCGTAGGTGAGTTTTTTCTTCTTGCACAAGTCTATGTCATAGCGAGGTTTGCCAAACGAAAGATCGATAAATTGCAGAGTGAATTTTTTCCCGGTGTAATCATCGATGGGGAAAAACCCTTGAATCGTTTTTTTGAAGAGATTTTCTTCGAAGTTTTTCCACGAGTTCTTTTGAATTTCGATGAGATCAATTTTTTCAAGTCCGCTTTCGGCAGTGCCAAGCTCAAGCACAGGTAATGAAGGGTTATGGGTGACTTGAGTTTTTGCCATAGAAGCGCCGAAAAGATGCCAAAAATTTTTAAAACACAAAGAAGACAGTCCTGCCTAAGGTGCTTATTATACGCAATTGTTGCGAAGTGTCAATAGGTGTATTAAAAACAACTGCCCGTGTTTCAGAGCCCATACATTCTTTAGACTATTTGTACTAGCTTTGATGCTTTTTTGCCCAATAGGTATTTGCACGAAGTAATGAATCAAACGTTCCTGCGTCTTCCCATGCTCCTTGTATCACTTTTGCTCGAAGCTCTCCCATTTCAAAATACGCATTGTTTATGGCTGGTGATCCAAGATAACTTGTCATTTCAATCTCTCCTCTTGCTGAAGGAGCAAGGTTTTTGGCGATTTCACTCACTCGGTTATCAAACACATATAATCCGACGGAAGCGAGGTTACTTTTTGGTTTTTCAGGCTTTTCTTCGATAGAGAGCACTTTGCCATGTGCGTCTATCTCAACCACACCGAGTCGCTGTGGGTCGGGAACTTCTTTGAGAAAAATTAATCCTCCAGACTTGAATGAGGCAAGATCGTCTTTGAAATTCTCATCGAATATATTGTCGCCCAATATGAGCGCGACATTATCACCTGCTATGAAGTTTTCGCCGACGATAAATGCATCGGCCAGCCCTCGGGGTTTCTCTTGAATCTCATAGGTAAACTTGCAGCCAAATTCTTTGCCAGAGCCGAGCAGATTCAGAAAATGACCCGCATATTCCGGGGCAATAATGATAAGAACATCTTTTATTCCTGCAGTTACGAGTGTGTTTATCGGATAGTAAATCATGGGTTTGTTGTACACGGGCAGCAGCTGCTTGGAGGTGATTTTGGTGAGTGGGCGCAGACGGGTGGCGCTTCCTCCGGCAAGAATAATTCCTTTCATAGGTGCCACTATTGTAATAGTCCTTAATATAAATGCAAGTCAGTCTTATACTTCCATGCTTCTGCAACAATCAATGTGTTCGTATGCTACGCTCAATTCTTGTACATACACTGCTCACCACATCCGTTTCAAAAAGACGTTCGTCTACACTTGAGCACTGCAAACACACCTATTGCTTCTGTAATACTCACTTAAGTGAGCGTCCTCTGATTCATACTATGTACATGAAGAGAGTACTTTGTTTGGGCGGACGCTCAATGCTTTTTGAAACGGGTGTTTGGTGAGTTATATCCAACATCATGAGATTATTGCAGTAGGTTGCATATAAGTGGGGAGAATAAGACCTTCGCGTGTTTTGTGGAAACACTATTGGTCTAGTACTGGGCAAGGGTGAGTGCGAGAAACAGAATAGAGAAGCCGATAAGAAAGTATTCAAGGAGAATTTTTAGTCGCAGCGTCTTGGTGAGGATGTGATGATAGATGCCCCAGCAAATGTAAAAAATGGTGAATGCAATAAATACAAACAGTTGAGCACTTTTCACTCCGGCAAAAAGACGGACAGACAAGATGAAAAATATCGCAGCAGTGAGTATAAGCAGATAATCAAACAAGTGATGGTGCCACACTTCTTTTTTGACATGACGTATAAGTTGTTTCATATTTAAGGTTGATGGTTATGATGACTATAAAATAGCACCTTTACTTAAGAAATACATACCGATAAGTATTGCAATAAGAAATATCATATGTGCCAAGTGTTTTCCGCGATGCCGATGAAATTGTGTCCTGCTGATATGAAACAAATCTATCGTAAATATGATTACGAGAAAGACAACTGACACAGCAGAAAGCATGCGAAATGCGGGGTAGAGATTTATGGAAGGGCTCGGGCGTGTGCGCGCTTCACCAGATGGCAGGGCAACTTCTACTTCAGTCGCAGGAGACTGCGCGATATAGGGCACAGGTGTGCTTGTTGGCACATCGGTGGGGAGCGTGCGGGCTCGAACGGGCACAGGGCTTAATGATTCTTGAGCGGGTTGAGGCGCTTGGATTTCTTGCGTTGTTTCACCGGCGATAGCGGATTTGGTGCCAAACATTTGCACGACCAGTGTGGTTTCTTCTCCAAGCAGGTTGCCGTTTAACATTGCCACCCCAATGTCTTTATAGTTTCCGTTGAGAATATTTGCCCGGTGTGTCTCGGAATTCATCCATGCATCAACGACCGCACCGCTATCCATAAAGTTTTTGGCGAGATTTTCACCGGCATATTCGTATTGATAGTTTGCACCAAGTATAAAATCCCACGGGCTTTCGCCGCTGGGGCCAAAATGTGCCCAATATCCTTTGCTCATCATATCTTGTGCTTTGGCTGATGCCGCCTGTGCCAGACGTGCGTCATAGGCGAGAGTGCCCAGCCCGGCACTTTGTCGTTTTGCGTTTGTCACCTCAATGATACGGTCGGGGCTAATGTCTGTTGCAAATCCCAAAACATTATCAGAATACTGACCTATGTGGTGTATGAACACAAACGATGCCATGGCAAGGATGAGGTATGCGGTAAGTGCACGATGAGAGGTGAGCGCTGAATGATGATTATTGTGATGCCCGGGCACGAAGAGATGACGAAGTGCCCTTTGAATACTTTTCATAAAAAGATATGAGCCAGTATACAGAGAGTATTCCTATACAGTCAATAAGCACGTCTTCAATTTTACCCGATCGGGTAGGCACATATGTCTGATGTATTTCATCAAATATCGCATATACAAGGGCAAATCCCCCAGCGTAGCGCGCCGCTTGCTCCCATATAAGTGTGGGGACATTTCGATACAATGCAATAAAATTAAGCAAAGTTAATATCGCATATTCGATGACGTGCAAGGATTTAAAGAGCATGAAGTTGATCCACAACTTATCGCTGACAGCGATGCTCTGTCGGCTTGAGAGGAAAAAAATTAGGAGCATCCACCCTATGGGAGGCGCTATCCAAACATGTCTGGGTATTCGGTGGGCAAATTTCGATAGAGTTCCCATAATCGCGCAAGTTGAAAACCACCGATGGTCATGCATATCCCCATGATACAAAGATATCCGACAATTGCAAAGGATGAGGTGCTTGCAGTGGCACCGCTTGTTTTGGTCGAAACACTTTCTGCCATGATGGGTAAGGTGGGGCTTATTGTGTTTTTTGGCGTGTAGTTGAGGACTAGCGTTTCTGTCTGAAGCAAAGTGTTGGTGTGAGCTCCGAGATAATCGCCTGGATTTTGCGAAGAGTTTGAAATTCCCATGCCGAAACGGGGAGATGATGTCGGTGTGTGTGGTCGGGGAGGAGTGGGTGTTTTGGTTGGGGTCGGGGTGGGAGTTTCGCGCACGATACATCCTGAGTTGTATCCATTTTTAGAAGGCGTTTGCAGACACCACGACCCAAAATTTGCAGATGATCTTCCCCAACTGAGCCCCCGCTCTGACGTTTCATAGGAAAACTGGTCAACCACCATGCCTAGAGAGTTTAATAAGAGAATGCGTTCATTCGAATTGTTCATTCTGGCGCTTGAAAGTTCAACAACTCCATATCGGTAGGCGGGAATGACTAGAGTTATCGACGCAATCGCTTTGTCTGTTGCGTCTTTAATGCTCCATCCCTCAAGCGTTACTTCAAATCGGTTGTCATTATATATTTCTATCCATTCCCGTTCATCGTTTTCTGGATGAACATAGAGTTCAGATAGATAGATACCGCTTGGTACCGGAGCTGAAGCGTTCGGCGATGGAGACGCAGATGGAGTGAGTGAGGGCGTAAAGGATGATACTAGGCACGGATAATTATCCATTCCTTTGCTGGGCAGTTGGAGGCAAAACGATGGAGAGTGGAGTGATGTTCTTCCCCATGCGACGTCCACTTGGGAATTTGTATATACAAAAATTTCAACCTCCGTTCCTTCAGAGTCTATCAAACGTATGGTATCGCCGGTATTGTTGAAGATATTACTGGGCATTAATACAACAAAGTAGCCAAATGCGGGTGCAATACCATTAATCACCACCGGCGACCCGCCACCCTCGGCAATATCATCAAGCATCCACCCAACAAGTGATTGCTCATACGATGAATCGTTGTAGAGTTCCACCCACTCTTTATCAACAGAAGGGTTCACCATGATTTCTGACAAATATATCCGTGGCACGATCGTTGCAGTTGGGGTGAAAGAAGGGGTGTTGGTTGGCAAAGGGGTTGGTGTGCGCGTGGGAGTTATGGTGGGGGTGGGAGTTTGGGAGGGACTTGGTGTCCAAGTCAATGTTGGGGTTGGAATGGGGGTAGGAGAGTTTGAGAGCCCACTAGCGCAATCTGTTTGACTCGCATTATATCGACCAATGGAGCTTGGTTGTATGCTAAAAGCGCCCGTTCCATCGGGTATGCGGGCATATGAAGTTCCACTGGATGTGAAGGACGTATATGAGTATGAATCAACAAGTTGTGCAGATGCAGACGTTGGGTTTGCGGTTGCATCAAATAGACGTATCGTATCGGGTGTTGTTGTATTTAAAAATAAATTACCTCGTGCAATAAGGCAGGCATAGGGTGGCACAGGATCTTGTGCCGGCAACACAAGATACGTGCTACCCCCACTATCATCGATATACCATCCGCTCACATCAATTGCATGATCGGACACATTCATAAGCTCAACTGTCTGTGGGCTTGCAAAAACGTCAAATTCGTTAATCACCATGTATGCGTAAGATGGTTTGGAGCCCAGCACAAGAAAAACTAAAACGCAAATCCACATGAAAGACAGATGTGTGCCAAGAAAAATGATGGGCCGCGTGTATGATGTGTGGTGTGCGTTATTCAAAAACCGCATATCTTCCTGACAGACTATAATAATCTGAAAGCTTCAGATCGGGGCCGTAGATAGGATCGTTCATGATGTATTCACCATCAGATTTTTTCTTTAAGACCACGTAATGTCCTTGATTGCGCACAGAGGTGATGACCGGGATGCCGCGCTCCAAATATCCATCTATTTCGCCAAATGGTATTTCGCGATAGCGCAGCCCCCCTGGCCATGCGCCATTGAATGTGTTGGGAACACAGGCATATGCAGTGGCATATGATGTGGGAAAGCAGCCTGATGCGGGCCCTCCGTAAAAATAGCGGGCATTAGATGCAAAATAAGTAGGGTTGATGTCATGCCCGTAATGCTTAAGAACCATGGCGAGAGAACTGATAAAACACCCTACATCAAGCACCGTTTCTCCCGAATCGCCCATGCGCATGCCGGCCCAGCGCTCGTCACGTTGAGAGTAATACCATCCTCCTTCACCTGTGCCCAAGCCATTCGCCTTGATGATGTTTGTGCCGGTTGATGCAACGAAGTTTTTAAATGCACTTAGCTGTCTTTGTGCTTCGGCGATAATATTTTGATACTCATTCTCCCGGTTTTGAGTCGCCGCGATGAGGATTTTTTTCGCTGCTTGTTGGCTTTCAAGATCTGCTTGTTGCGAAGCGAGTGTGCTTTGCAGTGCCGTGAGTTCTATCGCTCTTTTTTCGCGCTGTTGTTTTGCTTCTTCAAAATTGAGCTTTGTTTCTTGAGTTTGAATAAGTAGTCGCTGTCGATTGCTTTGGGCGAGTGTGTGATATTTAACAGAGTTAACCATATCATTGGCGGTGCGTGCATTGAGCAACAAATCGAAAATGGTGGCTCGACGTTGTTTGTAGGTTTGATAGGTTGTCGCAAGAAAGAGTTTCCATTGCTCATCAAGTCGCGTGTCGAGGGAATCGATACGATTGGTTAATATCAATTTTTCTTTTTCAACAGACCCGATTTTGTTTTCAGTCTCTTGTATCCTAAGCTCAGTGACATAGGCTTGAGTGTCCAGATAATCTAATTGATTCGCAAGTGTATTTCGCTGTTGACGAGTTTCCTCAAGCTTACGTTGATATTCTAATATCTTTCCCTCTAGTTTGTTTTTTTCGTTGTCCACGACTGAAGTGTCGACGGTTGGCGTCGGTGTTGGTGTTTCTGTCTGTGCATAGAGACCCTTGAGTTCACCGGTGGAAACAAAAAGGAGAGCAGTCAGCAAAAAAGAGAACCAAAAGGCCATGTTTTTACAGTACCATATTAACGAGATGAGTGCAATACGAGCGTGTAGTATTGTCGGTTTTACGCCCGGATGTATTTGTCGGTCGCCACTTTCGTTGCAAGTGCGCTTATCGCAACAACATACACAATGACTGCGGCGCATAATGCGCCTATCGTGACCAGATGCAACGGCCATATTTGAGCAGTAACAGTGGAAACACTGAGCGTGAGTGTGTCTATGCCCTCAAGGTAAGAAGAAAAGGCGTCTTTAACACTATACACAAGCCCTCCAAATGCTCCAATCGCCATAAGCGATGCCACGACAGAAAGAAAGACTCCCTCATCAAAGAACGGCTTTGCGATGTTGCCTGAGGTGGCCCCAAGCAGGCGATAGAGCTCGATTTCTTCTTTGCGAAGCGCAATTTTAAACATAACCATCGTAATAAGAGTAACAAGTGTCATAAGCGCCAGATATGACGCTAACACCAAAACACTCACCCGGAGCGCCTGCGTTATTGTCATGAGCTTGTTGATCATTTCTTCATCGAATTGAACCTCATCAATTCCCTTTTCTGTGCGCAAATAGTTTGCAATATCGACAAGATGTGCTGGCTTTTCTGCGTATGCGTACAGAGAGGAGGGGAAATTTTCCGCACTGGTCATCTCAAGAAGGAGTGGATTATCTTTGTTTTGTTCTCGATAGAAATCGAATGCTTTTTGTTTGTCAACATATTCAACGCTGCGAACGTTGTCTGATTGAATCAAATTTTCGCGGACTCGTAGCACGTCTTTTTCTTCGGTGCTTGGCTTAAAGTACACAATGACAGGTATTTGAACTTCAACCGTATTGAATATCGAGACCAGTAGACCGGTTGATGTCAGAGATGTGAGTAATAAAAACGCACCAAAGAACTGAAGCAAAACAACACTTAAGGATTGAAAAGGGGTTCTTCTGATGTTACTGAGTAGGTCTTTCATAAGAATTTCGTGTGTGAATTTGTGTTGTGTTGCTCGTTGACCACTTTGCCTTTATCAAGTTGAATTACTCGTTTATTGAGACTTGCGACAACATCGGTATTGTGCGTTGCAATGACAATGGTGCGTGAAGGGGCAAGTGAAACAAATAGCTTCATAACATCCCATGTGGTTTTTGGATCGAGATTGCCGGTTGGCTCATCCGCAAGGAGTATTTTCCTGTCACCTGCGAGTGCTCGAGCGATGGCGACTCGCTGAAGCTCTCCGGCTGATAGCTGAATAGGGAACTCAAAGGCTTTTTTTTCAAGCCCAACATTTTTCAAATTATTCATGACTTCGTTTTTTTGAAACTGCGCAGGGACATGCTTCGCTCGTAAAGCGACCAGAACGTTTTCAAAAATATTTTTGTGAGGGATGATTTTGAAATCCTGAAACACGAATCCAATATTTTGTCTGAACTCAGCAAGTCGATTGCCTGCAAGCTTGGTAACATCAATTGATGGATCTCCAACATTAACCGACCCATGTGATGGCTTAAACACTCCCATCACCGCATTGAGAATGGTGCTTTTTCCCGCACCAGATGGGCCGACTAAAAATACAAATTCATTAGGTTGAATCGAAAACGAAACATCATCTAATGCGTGAGAGCCATTTTTGAATGCGACGGTGACGTGATTGAATGAAATCATGGGTGAGTGTATAACAAGGAGCCAATCTTTATTCGCTTATAACTTCTACTGAGCCGACATCCATTAGCCATCCTGCCTTTTGTGCAGTATTAGTTTGACCCCACACCTGAACTTTTTTGCCTATATAAGTGCTCAAGTCTACCGTGCTTGATGTCAGATAAGCGGTTTGATCTTTTGCTCCTCGCTCCAGGTGATGGCTTCCTTCACCATCTATACCGCCCTCGCGAAGCACTCCTGTTGCTGTGTCCGTGAAGGTTTTTTTGTCAATGATGCCCGCTTTTGTCTCGGTGTCGACCCGTTGCACTTCGCTTGCAGATCCACCCGTTCCTTGAGTGCTGGTAGGGGTGAGTTGAGCAACCATAAATCCAGTTGCGGAACCCAATACAAAAGTAACCACTAAAATAATTCCTGCAATTTTAGTTGCTACCATGGGCGTTTTCTCAATTGGTTTAATAACAGTCTCTGGGGTTTGGAAGGTTTGAGATTCTTGCATAGTCTATGTGTCAGGATAACAAAAACCTTTTCGGTATGCAACGGCAGAATGATGTGAGTACTTGTGGGCAGTGGAGATTAGTTGGGGCGTTTGAGATATGCTTCAATAAACGACTGGATATCACCGTCTAGCACCGATGTGGTGTTTGATGTTTCATATTGAGTGCGTAAATCCTTCACCAGTTTATAAGGGTGAAGTACATACGAGCGGATTTGTCTTCCCCACCCTGCAATTTTTTCTGTTTTAAATTGTTTTTGTGTCGTCTCGATTTCCTCTTGTTTTCGTTGCCAGAGTTTTGCTTTTAAAATACTTAAGGCGTTATCTCTGTTTTGTCGTTGTTCTCGCTCGGTTTGGCAGGTGACCACCAAGCCAGTTGGCTTGTGTGTCAGACGGACAGCTGAGGAAACTTTATTGACGTTTTGTCCGCCATGACCTCCTGCACGGTAAAACTCCCATTCAACATCACTCTCCTTGATTTCGATATCACCGTTATCTTGTACGATGGGAAGCACCTCAACAAGTGCGAATGATGTTTGTCTGAGTTTGTCGGCATTGAAAGGAGATTGTCGAACCAGTCGATGAACTCCAGCCTCACAATGCATCAGTCCATAGGCAAATTCACCTCGCACATTCATCACCACTGTTTTTATACCAGCCTCCTCACCATCAATCCAATCAAGCGTTTGGGTTTGCCATCCCTTGGACTCAAAGTAGCGTGTATACATTCGGTAGAGCATTTGTGCCCAATCCATTGCCTCAGTGCCCCCTTGTCCAGCGTGAATGCCAAAGATGCAATCACCGGCATCGTACGGGCCTGATAAAAATAATTGTATCTCGTAGCTGTCAATCAGCTTTTGCGCATCATCTTGCTGGTTTTCGCTCAGCAGTAGTTCGATTAATTCAACATCCTCAATCATTTTTTTGATCTGAGAGATACGTTGCATGACCTGCTTGCCTTCTTGAGGATTTTGCCACAAGGTTGAGTCGTATGTTTTTTGCTCTAAAATGGCAAGCTCCTTGATTTTCTCAGGAATATTTAGTTTTACGCGGATAGCCTCAAAGCGCTGCATGATGTCTTCCATAGAAACAGGAGTTATGAATTAATTGCGCAATGACAAAAGGAGAGTCGCCACACAAGCTTCGTTAGCTTTGTTCATTTTATATCTGCGCCGATGACAATAATCACATCTGCCGAAGGGGTTCCTGTTTGATCCACAAATGCAGGACTCCCAATTGAGCTTGCAATATCGGTAGCGATGACTTCTTTCAAATAGCTTTTTTCTGGATCGACTTGCACCTCAGATTGGAGGTAGTCGTAAGAGGCTGCGTTGCCGGTGGTGATGTCTTCGTAACCTTTTGATTCCAGAAGCGATTTGATTACTCCGGCTTGCCCTGCGACTCCTGTGCCATTGAGCACGCGCACCGAAACTTCTTCCCGCTTCACCTCAATGGTGGGGGTGGGGGTGGGGGGCGGCTCAGTCGGCTCCGGTGTTGGTGTCGGGGTTGATACTACTGCAAATGGCAGTGTAACTCCGCCACCGCTTCTTCCTTGTGCAATAACATAAAAGACACCAAATGTGACGAGAAAGATCAGCACAAAGAGCAAAATTTCTTTTGGAAATCGGAATTTTTTGGGTGTTTCTGTGGTCAACATAGATGATTGAGGAGAATGGGTAATTGACTGGTGCTTTGCAACAGTCTTTGATTCGCTTCCTATTTTAGCATATGGGAATGCTTTTGCCTCTTGAATTGCGACGTATGCGCCAAACAAATCACTATAGGAAAGAATGGGAAATGCAGTGGCGGGATTATCTTTACCCTCGATTTGCATGAGGAATTCTTTGTAGAACTGAGGAACTATTCGTTTGAGTGGGTTTGTCCAAACACCCACATTTTTGGTAAATGTATCTTGGCGGATAGCATCTGCATCTGAGCCCGTGATTATCATTCGATTGAACTTGTGGGCTTTTTGCGCAAATTCATCTGCCTTTTGGCGCAAAAATGCCTCAAGCTCAGTTGGTGCGACACTTTTCTTGCTCCAAGGTGGTATTTCAGGAAGCGGTCCATACGTGTCATATACTAATCCGGAGACTTCTTTATTTTCATAGGTGGTAAAGAGAATGTGCTCATGCTTATCCAGTCGCAAGGTGCGCTCGAAAATGGTGAAGTATGCGAGGTGTTCGGGCACCACGTAGGCGAGTTTGAAATCAAGCAGGTCAAGCGCCTGGTCGATGATGGTAAGTTGAGCTCGGGGAAGCGCGTATACAAAACCGATTTTTTTATTTTCGAATTCTCGTACAAACATTTCAAATGCATATTCTTCGATGCGAATGTGGTGATGCTTTTGAAATTGTTCTTTTAGAAACACATGATATGCTGTTTTGTCAGTCTCGAGAGGTATCTCAGTGCGAAAAAGTGTGTATACATCATGATCAAGCACCACCGATACTTCGGTATCCTTAAACAACCTGCCCCCCACTGATAACGACTCCTTGAGCGCCGAAGTGATGAGTTCAACAGAAGTGAATTTCCCCCCCTCAATAAGCTTTTTTTCAAATGTCTTCTCGCTCCAGTAGGATTCAACCGCACTCAACACTCCCTTTTTCACTTGAATACCACGGATGGTGTGGGGATGGATTCGTGCGACGATCATATATTCATAGTAGAACAAACAATAACGTTTTGCAAGATGAAAAGAACTCAAAAATATTCATACACATAAGAGCCCCACCCACGCGGCTTTAGACTATACTATGCGTATGACGTACACGTCGGTCGTTGATGATATTAAACAAAAAATTGATATAGTGGAGCTTGTAGGTTCGTATGTTTCCCTAAAACGTGCCGGAAAGTATTTTAAAGCTCCCTGCCCATTCCATCAAGAAAAAACTCCTTCTTTTGTGGTTTCTCCCGATATTGGAAGGTGGCACTGTTTTGGCGCCTGTCATGAAGGAGGAGACATATTCAGTTTTGTCATGAAATGGGAAAATATTACTTTTGCCGAAGCTCTGCGTATGCTTGCGGAGCGAGCAGGAGTGACACTTCCTGAAAACACGCAGAAAGCAGGATATCAAGATGAGGAATCAGGCAAAAAAGAAATCATATTTTCCATCAATGAGTTGGCAATGCGCTACTACCATCATGTGCTTGTGCATACTGCTGTCGCCGGGGCCGCTCGGTCATATCTTGATGGGCGTGCGATAAGCTCAAAAATCATTGACACCTTTCAGCTCGGGTATGCACCAGAGGGATGGTCGAATTTGGTTGATTACCTCAGTAAAAAGGGCATTGCTTCAGCCGATATGGAGTTGACGGGATTGTGTGTGATAGGAAGCCGAGGCTTGTACGATAGATTTCGTGGCAGACTTATGTTTCCCATCAGAAATACGCGCGGTCAAGTCTTGGGATTTTCGGGCAGACTCATCAAGGAAAACCCCTCAGAAAAAGATGGAGGGAAGTACATCAACACACCCGAAACGCTCGTTTATCATAAACGAGAAAGTCTGTTTGGATTCTTTCAATCAAAAGATGATATCAGAGCCAAAGATACAGCGGTTATTGTGGAAGGTGAGTTTGACATGATTGTTCCCTATGAAAAAGGCTTTACCAATTTCGTTGCGATAAAAGGGTCTGCATTCACCCGAGAACAGCTTCAGGTGCTTCGCAGATATTGCTCGCGTCTCATACTTGCGCTAGATAATGACCCCGCCGGTTTTGATGCGTTGAAAAAAGCGGTTCGAGATGCGGAGGAGTTTGGGTTTGATGTCTATGTGTGTGCGATGCCGGGAGGGAAAGATCCAGATGAAGCAGTTCGGGCAGATGCAGTTGCGTTTAAGAAGGCGCTTCAGGATGCGCCTCCCGTATACGATTATCTTATTGACCATCTGTTTTCGACCGTTAATACTGAAGATTCCTATTCAAAAAGCAGATTTGCTCAAGAGATTTCTCCCTATATACGGGGCATCGCAAATCCAATTGTGCGGACGCATTACGTCCAAAAACTCGCGACACTTCTTCACACGACACCGGAGTCTATTACTGCCATGATGCAAGATCAAAATAAAACTTTCCGAAAACCTGAAAAAGACAACCAAGATGATTCCAAATCGTCACGTGAACCTGATAGGCCCACATCATTGGCTATGAAATTCCTTGCCCTGCTTTTGAGTGGCACGCTTTCATCTGATATTCGTTCACAGATTTTTGTAAACGTGCAACCAGTTGACCTTCCCGATGGACCATATCGAGCACTTTTTGAAAAATACAAAATGTATCACGAAGATGAGTCTGCGCAATCGATGCGTTTTGTTTCGACACTCAGTCATGAGTTGCGGGGGGCATTTGATGAACTATTTATGTTCGCTTCCACCCTTGACCAGGCCGACGGCAAATATGCGCTGCGCTTGGGTTTGGAACTTCGTAAGTCACGCATCACTCGCATGATTCAAGAACTTGCGGATGCAAAAGAAGAGGGAACAGACGACACCCTCTCTCACCTTGCTACAGATCGCATTGCGGTGGAAAAACAGCTCGCTTTGTTGTAAAATTGGATTGTTTATTGTTCTATCCATGCACGTATAGCGACCCAAAAAGCTTTGACTGTTTGGGTGAAGCGCTCAAGCGAATGTGTGGTTTATAGCTTGGTGTATGGGGCATACAAACACCATGGCTAAATCTAAAACCTCTTCAAAACCAAACAAAAAGCGCAGCCTTTCGTCTGTAAAAAGCAAATCCTCATCTGTTAAAAAGCGCGTTGTTGTGCCTGCTAAAAAACACAAGCCAACTAAGCCGACTAAAAAACCCGCAAAGAAAGTGACAGCCGTGCGAAAGGATAGCGTAAAAAAACTACGTAAATCCAAACCGCACAAAAATGTGTCGACTACAGATGTAACCGGTTTCTCTCAGCCCACTAAAAAGCGCACATCAAAAGATGAGGAAGTCAAACTCCTCAAGGCTGCACGTGATTTGCTTCGACAGGGCAAAGAAGATGGGTTTCTTGTCCAAGACGATATCATGATGGTCTACTCAGAACCAGAGCTTCACATCGAAGAAATTGATGAATTTTTTATTCAAGCATTTGCCCTCGGGATTGACATTTTCGAATCCATATCGACACGAGATGATGCGGATATGTTTAAGTCGGCCGAAGATATGGAGCGGGAGCTTGAACAACTGGTCGGACTCAAACATGGAGAGTCGCTAGATCCCATTAAAAAGTATCTGAAAGAGATTGGCCGAACACCGCTATTATCGTTTGAAGAAGAGATTGCCCTTGCCAAAGCATTTGAAAAAAAGGACATGGCTGCAAAAGAAAAGTTGACCCGTGCCAACTTGCGATTAGTGGTCTCTATTGCAAAAAAATACCTTGGGAGAAGGTTGTCGTTTTTAGATCTTATTCAAGAGGGAAATAAGGGGCTGATACGCGGAGTAGAAAAGTATGACTGGCGGCGCGGATTCAAATTTTCAACATATGCAACATGGTGGATTAGGCAGGCCATCACTCGGGCCATCGCCGACCAGTCGCGCACTATCCGTATACCTGTCCACATGGTTGATCAGATAAACAGATTTTATAAAACTCAACGAAGGCTCGCTCAAAAATTCGGGAAAGAACCGGATGTGAAACAAATCGCCAAAGAGATGGAGATATCGGTTGATGATGTCGAAAATCTCATGAAGATATCGCAACAGCCAAAGTCGCTCTCAACACCGGTAGGCGAGGATAAGGAAGCAACACTTGAGCAGTTTGTGGCAGACACCACTCAACCAACAATGTACGACAGAGTGAGCAGGGAACTTCTCAAAGATGCGGTCGCTGATGTACTTGAAACTCTCTCTCCACGCGAGAAGAAAGTTCTGGCGATGCGGTTTGGACTTGAGGATGGTAAGCCCAAGACCCTTGAGGAAGTGGGCAAAGAATTTAAGGTCACGCGTGAGCGCATCAGGCAAATTGAAGCCAAAGCAATTCGCAAATTGAAGCATCCGACACGTGCCAGAAAACTTAGGGATTACCTGGAATAATTGAGATGCTTTTGCGTGTGCATCTGATATTTGCTAGTATGTGTGCCAGCTATGTCTGAATCGACCGGTAATCAACATATAACAAAACACAAGAAAACCTCTTCCACTCAAAAAGCACTCAATGTATGGGGGATAGTGCTTGCAACATGGGCGATATATCGATCAACGATTGGAGCAACAGCGCCCATTTTTTTTGATGAAGTACTGCTAAAGCCGCTTCTTTTTATCGGCCCGGTATTGTGGTACATAACAATCATAGAGAAAAAAACCTTCCTGCAAGGGATTTGGTTACAGGTTAACGATTGGAAAAAAGATGGCCTGGTGGCACTGCTTATTTCGCTTCCCATTGTATTACTCTTGGCGTATTCTCTATTTTTTCTCGGATTCACTGTTACGGGGCCAAGGCTTGTTCTCTTTTCTCTTGTGGCGCTTGGCATGACCTTTTCTGAGGAAATATTGTCACGAGGGTTTGTTGCTCGACACATATGGGAGGAAAAGAAAAACATCATAATCACCGTAGCTCAGGCGAGCGCACTCCATCTCTTTTTGCGCATACCGCGCATGATGACAACTCCGGAGCTTTTTGGACAGAAATTATTCGCCTTTGCCATCGCCGAAGTCACCCTCAGTGTCGTGCTCACGACGCTTTTTATATGGCGAAGAAACCTGCTTCCCGTTTTGGTCGTTCGATATCTGTACACGCTAACTCTTATGAGTCTTTTGATGTAGAGCCGGCTTACTGACTTTTACTCTTTCGCATTTTTTGTATGGGGAGTGCGATGTGTTTGTACCACAGATAGTACAGTTTACGCCACCCCTTCGCATGCTTTTGAGTGAAATACAGTTGATTTTGAAATGCCACATTTTGAATGGTCTTTGAATCAAACTCAGTACCTATGGTTGATTCATGATGATGTTCGACTACTACGTGTGGCATGAGGTATACTCCCCACCCCCGTTGTCTTGCTCGATATGATAAATCGACATCTTCCCAATAGAAAGGGTTATACGTGGTGTCAAAACCCCCAAGCATCCGCCACATCGATGTGCGCATGATGCACGCACCCCCCTCTGCCCATGCAGTCGATAGAACGAGATTTGGGTTTTCTGTATCAGGTGAAGTATAAGAAACCGCCATATGGTGATAGAGCCCTCGAGCAAAATAGAGCCTGTTTCTGCCAACCAGCTTGCCGTCTTTTTCTTTTTGGGCGAAACTCACCGCAAACACGTTGCTGTTTGTTTCAAGATACTGATGTGCATGGTGCCATCTGGTGTCATTTAATTTAACATCAGTATTGAGAAGCATGATGTAATCTGTTTTAACTTGCGCCACTCCATCATTGACCGAACCTGCAAAACCAACATTTTTTGTGTGATTAATCCAGGTAATGGTATGAGCTATGTTTTCTGGGATGTGCAAATCGCGGGGGAGTGTGGATTGAGGGTCATCGTTTACGATAACCAGAGAACATCCTGGGAGATAGGTTACATTATGCAAAAGATAATCGCTGAATGCTCGTAAGCGTTTATACACTGGAATAACAACGGTAACATTTGACATAGTGTGCGGTTAATCGGTTGGAAATACATCACTCATCGTTTTCTCAAATGCCACATCGGAAAATGTATCTACAACTGTTTTTGCCCCTGCTTCACGCAAGCGTGCTTGCCATTGAGGATCGCGATTGACCTTGATTACTTTTTGACTCAGCTCCTCAAGTGATCGAAATGTAAATCCGTTTTCGCCATCATTAACCACCTCTCTGATGCCTCCTGATTTATAACAAAATGGAATAGATCCATACGCCATCGCCTCAAGCGGCGTGATGCCCAAGTGCTCCGTGCGTTCGGGGTGGGCTGACTCATTGACCTGCCATCCGGCAAAATGCAGGTAGTAGTCTGCGCGCAGGTACCAGCTTTCAAGTTCATGTGAGGGAACATTGGGCTTAAATATGACGTTGGGGTGATTGATGGTAAATTTTCGCAGTGAATCAAAATATTTCTGATCTTCTTTTTTCAATCCGCCGACCAAAACTAATTTACTCCCCGCATAGGCGGGGTGTGCGGTGATAAAAGATACAAACCACGCAACTGCGGCATCGTGCCTTTTAGAATGCAGATGAGTGAAGAATCTGCCGACACTTAAAAAGGTAAGCGTCGTGCCCGACTGCGTTTTGCGTGGTTTGGAGGGGGTAATTGAAACAATAGGATAGATAACTTTTGCATCAATGCCCCAGTTTTCAAGATATTGTTGTGTGAACTGGGAATTGCAAATCCATTTCCATCGAAATGTGCGGAATTTGTTTTTCGCAGTCATTCGATAGAGTTTGCGTTCGGGTACCATGCAAAATGCAAGTGTTTGTTTGGCTGTTGAAAAGAAATAAGAGCCATCGGTGACATATACCAACACATCAAAATTGCGAAGAACAGACATCTTTTGCAGGGCGGAATACGTAGTCAGCTTGGGAAGCCAGGTGATATGTTCGGGAAGCTTCAATCTAAGTTTTTCTTCCAGTTGTTTGCGTAAATCGACATCCCAAAAAATGGTAAGTTCATATCCCTTTTTGATGAAATAGTCACACAGTTGAAATGCGTGTTTTTCGCCTCCACCAACAATATCCAGATACGGATTCCAAAGGGCTATTCGTTTAGACATTGTTTTGTAAGAAAAAATAATGAAGCGCAGTAATGCTCATGGCATCAACAATCTTACCATCGCGAATCATAGTTTGCACCTCTTGGAAATCAAAAAAACTTTGCGCGCTAATATCCTCTGAAAACTCTCGATGTTGCGTTCCGGTGTGTAAATTGTGTGCAACGACTACGTGCCCGATCATATCAGATAAACCGGGCACCAAATAAAATGTGCCGATGACACGCATGTCAGAGGCGGTGTAACCCGTCTCCTCAACGAGTTCTCGTTTTGCGCCAATCAAAGGATCCTCGCCCTTATGTGCCGACCCGCCTGCTACCACTTCCCACGCTGTTTCTCGGATGTGTTGTCGATACTGCTTGATAAGGAGAATCTTTTCATTTTGAACCGGCACGATCCAGACCCCATCATGGTCTTTTTCAACCACATAAAAATCAGCCTGTTTTCCTTTGATATCAACTTGTTCATGCCTTACTGTGAAAAATGCGTTTTGGTAGTCTTGTGTGGAAGACACAATCGGATATTTACTGTTTCGCATATGTTTTCTCGTACAAGTAAAGATAAGTGATTGTTTTGGAGTATGCCTGATATATCGACTCAATCCACCCCATCATGCCATCACGCCAGCCTGCGAATTTGACCAGTCTTCGAAACAACTCACCGAAAAATTTCCGGAAGAATGTGTGTGTACTCACCTTTTTTTTTGCTTCATGCAGCAGTGAAGATTCAATCTGCTCATACACGGTGGTTTTTTGAACCATCTGACTTACATTTCCATGGAATAAATGGAGCATGGGGTGGGTTAGTTGACCCATAGATCCACTAATGTTCGGTGTGGAGTGAATGCGATTTGGCCAGTCAATAAATGCAGGTTTATTGATAAGTCGTATTTGTGCATCCGGATACCAGCCTCCATGCTTAAGCCACGTTGTGCCAAAGATATTTCTGCGTGGGATTTTATATGAGGTGAAAGGGGGTGTTTTTTGATGAACTATTTCGTTAATTTCATGCGCAAGTTCTGAGGTCATGCGCTCGTCTGCGTCTAAGATGCACACCCATGGACCAGCGGCTTTTTCAATAGCTATGCGCCTGACCGGCTCGACATAGCCGTAGACTGGCACAGATATTACCTGTGCTCCTGCTTGGCGTGCCACATCCGGAGTGCCATCTGTGCTTGCCATATCCAAAACCACAATGTCCGCTGTCAGCAATTTTGCCGACTTGATGCATGCAGAAATGTTTTGCGCTTCATTTGCGGTGCTAATAACTACCGTGACCATAAAAAGCCATTATACCTTGCTATACTAGGGGATAGCCATGCAATTTACCATTCGCGATACGTTGCTTTTTGCCGTTTTTAGTGTTGGTTTACTGCTTTTTTCTGCGTGGTCGTGGGTGTTGGTTGATCCAAACTTCACCCTGGTCGCTCATGCCGACTGGACTCGGTTTCGGGAATACGCAATATCCATTGGCTATTTTCAGCGCGCATGGTCTGCAGGTATTTTTGTCAGTCTTGTTGTGGTATTGAGTGTGTGTTCATATCTTATCATCCGCTTGTATCGGGGGCCCATACTGCCACTGGCCATTGTCGCAGGTGTTTTGGCGGGGCTATTTTCATATCCTGCGCTTTCTCACGACGTGTTCAACTACATTTTTGATGCGCGCATTTTCACTCATTATGGCCAGAATCCCTATCTTTTCAGAGCACTCGATTTTCCCGCTGACCCCATGATTCGTTTTATGCATTGGGTTCATCGAACGTATCCATATGGCCCTTCATATTTACTTATGAGTTTTATACCTTCCGCTTTGGGTATGGGTAAATTTACCGCAACATTCTTTCTCTTCAAGCTTTGGCACACTTTATTTTTTGTGTTTACTGCGCTTATGTTACATCGTATAAGCAGAAAAGCTGCGCTTATATTTGTCACATCACCCCTAATTCTCGTTGAAGGACTTATGAATACACATAATGATTTTATTGCATTGACACTTGTGCTTGGTGGAGTCATTTTCTTAATTGAGAATGCTCATACACGTGTGCATACTCAAAAGAAACATAAGAATTGGTTATTTGCAGGATTACTATTTCTTACTTCAGCAGGAGTAAAGTTCGTAACGGCACCGGCACTGTTATTCTTTGTTGCTCCCCATACAATGGTCATGGGTTGGGCAGATAAAAAAGGTGTTCATCATGATATTGCTATACGTACATGGAAGTTGGTATTAATAGGCATCGCGTTAGTACTGCTTTTATTGGTATTACGCATGGAGATGCAACCATGGTATTTTCTCAATGTGTTTATTTTTCTTCCGTTTATACCAAATAAATTCATGCATGCGCACATATTTTTTTCAGGACTTCTATTAAGCTATTATCCGTATGTGTTGGGGGGCGAGTGGGGGCAAGGGGGTGATGTGGGCATGAAACGCACCATTATCGTAACGTCGCTTGTGGTTAATGGTGTTTTACTACTATTGTGGTATGGAGCATCTGTGTTAATAAATCGCTTACGTAAGGCATGAAGGTCTCCCAGACAAATAGCATAAAGGTTATTTGTATTGATGTGATTTCTCCGAAATAGCCGTGTCCAATATTGCCATGGAGTGTTTCGACTTGAAAATTATTACGCAGCCTAGTGTGCTAGTCAGTAAAGCCATACCCAGGCTGTCAGTTATAAGTAGAATTTATACACTTTTCAGTCATTCGAACCACATTTCTTTTTCTGGAGAATATCTGGGTGTCAAATAAATAGAAATTCTCTTGTATCAGTATAGTGTTTCCTATTCCAGAAAAGAAATATTTTGGCAAAATAATTTCATCGGACGTGCCACTTACAAGTTTAAATTCTCCGTTTTGCGTGATGATTTTTCTTAGGGGTTGTTTCACGAATGTTGCATACATGCTTAATACGATATTGTTGAAATTATTGGTTTGGCCCTTGTTTATTTCAAGCTTAACAAGCCCGCATTTTTTTTCAGCAGCAGGTTTGTCTATCTCGTAAACCAAATACTCTACTGATCCCTTTTTCTGTTCTGTAATTATGTAATGTTGATTAAGAAACTCGAAAAACAACGGGTTGCGAACATCATTTGATATGTTATCGATATTGTTATTGGGAAATATGATGATAATGTCTGGTTTATTCATATTCAGCAATTTGATAGTTTTCGATTCAATCATTCCCCCTGAATCAACAAACAATTGAGGCAGATATGTTTTTGTATGAAGGTTTAATAGATTCATGTAGACCGTGTTATAAGGATAAATAAACACGTCTTTATTTGAATTAATCAAAAGTGATTTTATCTCTTCAAACACATCTTCTTTGAATTCCGAATCTTTATGAGATGAATATATGCTCGTAAATGGCCACTGATCTGCAATAGCACGATAAACAATTCGATAGTTATTACTATCTAAAGGTATAAACTTGAGATGAAATGGATGTATCCAAATAAAAAGCAGCATGACAAAAATCGCAGTTTTTGCACTGAACAAAGTGGCGATATTCTTCGCAAGAACAGCAGATGATACGAATGAAGCAGCAACAATATGTAATACATCACTCCGCACGAACATACTCTTTGTTGCAAGAATTATTGCAGCTGCGATGAATAGATGTAGCATATTTCTATGCTTATATGCTATTACCGTCGAAGTCAATATTGCTAATATGGGCAGTAGCATAATGTGTACGTTTTCTTTCATCCCCCCTGCAATATTTCCGGTTTTGGTATATTGCGCGCTAAGATAAATAGATTCAGACATGTATTGAATCCCCCCGCTGAGGAAAAAGCTGATAGCAACATGTGTAAACGCTGCGAGGATTAAAACAAAAATCGATTTTTTGATGTTTAGCGCGTTTCTTTTGGTGAGAAAGCTACCAAAGACAAAAATGATAAGGATGATGTAGCAATAAACAAACAATTCATAGGTAAGCAAACCAAATACCGAAGGAAGAACTGACAAAAATATTAGGTGTATAGTTGGAATTCTATTGCGAGTCGACACCTGATCAATCATGAAGAGAAAAGCAAGTGGAATAAGTGATCGAAGCGCGAATAGACTGTCAAATGATCGAAGGCCCAGGAATAAGTAGGATATCGCCAACAGTGAGAACACATTTATTATATGGCTTTTTGTCTGGTAGGAAAAGATATACCACAAGGTTATGAGAGATAATAAAGTGAAAATTGTTGATTTGAATAAAAGACCAACGTGTGGGATTGCTCCAAGAACGAAAGATGGGGCCGATATTAATAACTGGAATAATGGACCATAATTGAAAATATAGTCTCTACCGGCAATATTCCCGTTCATGAAGCGTACAATGGTTTCGAGAAATAAAGAATCATCGACTATGCCAAATGGAATCTTATGAGATATTGAAAATCCGATGAAATTTATCTCATAGATAAGAACACAGAGTAAGAATAAACCAAGTAGAAAATATTGAGAACTAAGGTATGAAATCAAACGTTTTAATCGCTGTTTATTGTTTACGTAAAACATAGTTTTTTACCAAATGCACTTTGGTGCGCAATGGTGCATATTTCAGGCCAAATCTGAGCTGTGCCTGGCGCATGTGTTTGCTATGAAAAGCCGATCCAGATCCTCCGGTGCTTTGTGCATTTTTATGCCACACCACGACTCTTGGTTCAAAAAGCACCTTGATGTTTTTTTTGTGCGCTCTCACACAAAAATCCGCATCTTCATAGTACATAAAATACCCGGTGTCCCAGGCGCCCACAATGTCATGAACCGTTTTGTCATAGAGCATTAGGCACCCGCTCACCATGTCTGTAGGCATGGGGGTGTTGTATTTTGCACTGTCGAGTTCATCGACCCCCGTATGCGTAATTGTGGCGTGGGCCCAATTGGCCGTTGCACCCGCATACCATACAAAGTATGTCTTTGGAGTATTAGGATACGGAACCTGTGTAAGAGGTTCTTTTTTTTCATGATATTCATACCCCGGTGCGTAGTAAATCTTCCCCCCCAAAACACTTCTGGGGTTGCGAGCGATGGCATGTGTCGCTTCCCACACAAACTCAGTGTCAAAGACGATGTCGGGGTTCACAATAGCATAGTGGGTGACGCCGGCCTTGATTGCTTCGCGTATACCCACATTTACCCCATGCGCATATCCCTTATTTTCAGTTGGCAAATACACCACTTTATCTTCGATCTTGCGTATCCAGGGGATAACCTGTCGCTCGTTTTCATCTGTGGCGTCCACCAGATACAGTGTATATGCACGTGAGCTTTGCAGACTCAGACTTGTGATAAAGTCATTGAGCACTTCGTAATTTCGATAAACAATCGCTATAATGGCGAGCATGAGTAAAAGAATGCGAGAAACTATCGCACGCTTGAGGGATTGTATCAAAAAAGACATCATAACATCAGTCATTCTTTCTGCGGCATTTCTCCTGTATATGATCGTTATTGTACCGTCTGGATCACGCTATTGTTTTGACGGAGCATGCGGAATTTACTTTTGGGGTGCGCACGAACACGATGCATTATGGCACTTGGCATTAATTGAGCATGCATTTCGAACATGGCCATTTAGTATGCCTATTTACGCCGGCCACACACTGGCAGGATATAACTTTTTGCTTGACATCATAATCTATGTACTGACTCTGCCCGGCATTTCTGCAAGTTTTCTCTATTTCAAAATTCAACCAATCACATGGTTTGTGGTCTTTGCCTATTTGCTCGGCCGTCTGACACAAGCGCATCAGGGAGGGCGGGGGCTCGCCCGGTGGCTCTATTTCATCGTATTTTTTAGTGTTTCGTTTGGCATATTGATTCGGATATTTAAACATGGCACTTGGTTGGGCTCTGTGGGAGTGCCAACCATGCAAGGCGCGCTCGGCATGACGAATCCGCAATTTATGTGGAGTCTTTGCGTGCTTCTTGCGCTCATATTAATACTGCGGGGGAGTCGGCGCACATGGTGGATGGTGGGCCCGCTCCTTTTTATTGGACTTGGATTGAAGTTTTATTTCATCATACCGGCGGTGATTTTTATTGCCTTTTACACACTTGCTGCCGTTATTCACAGGCACTTTCGGAGCACTTTTATACTCCTTGCATCAGCTTTTTTGGGCATAGCTGCGGCCTATCTCATGTTTTATCATGGATCAGCTGGAGGAGGGCTTATTTGGAAACCTTTGGAGCTGGTGCACCAGATAGTCGAGGATAAAGATATGTGGTATAGCGAAGTGATGGTGCAGGAGCGCTACTATATTCAGCAACTTGGCCATATGTTCAGTCCCCGATTGTGGTGGATTGAAGCGCGGACCATATTCTATTTCCTATTTTTCAATTTTGGCATACGATTAATTGCGGTGGTCGGCATCATCGGTATGATGATCGCACATTTCACCCGTCACAAACATTTATTGCCTTTTGTAATTTCCATCGTGGTTGCAACACTCATTCCTATCCTTTTTATTCAAAAAGGAATATGGTGGAATAGTATTCAATTTCTCTATTATGCGATTTTTCTCGCAAGTATTGTGACGGCTGAGTTTTTTTGGCGAGTCACATCGAAACTTCCTCGATTGTTGGTGGGTACAGTCGTTGTCATGCTCATTCTCATGTTTTTGCCAACTAACATTGAGATGGTGCACATATTCACTCGCAAAGATAATGTGAGCTACATATCCGATACGGAAATCGAAGCACTAACTTTTTTAAAGTCGCTTCCTGACGGCGTGGTCATGACCGATGCATTCGTGCGAAGAGATACGGGTATGTTGCCTGATATCTATGACACCGCATACATTTCGGCATTTAGTGGCAAACAGATGTATATCGCAAATGAAACACAACTTACTCTTTTGCAGATACCTCATGTATCACGCCTTGCTCTTTTACAAGAAGACGCATGTGCACTAGCGCCTTTGGCTCATTATGTATATGTGCGAAAGGGTAAGAGCGCACAACTTGAACCATGTATGCGCACATCAGAAAGCTATATGCGCCTTTTTGACAATACCGATGTATCCATTTGGCAAAATTCCTCACGAATTACGAAAGAATTGTAATGATATGTATAAGTTCATACGCAGTATGAATAAAACCAAGTTGTTGATAGTTGCTGCGTATGTGCTTATCGCATTGTTTACTGTCGCATATGTTCTTTTAGTGCTTCACAGATATTGGCAATTTCAATATTTTTTCACCGATAATGTATATTTTCAGAAAGCGTTTTGGGATGTTGCCAGATTTGAGCTTCCTATAGTGCAGCATAAGTTTTTGGGAGAGATTGTAATTTTGGGAGATCATTTTTCTCCCACAATATTCTTCTTATCACTTCCTCTTCTGCTGTATCGGGGTTCAGAATTCACTCAGTTGGCCATGATAATTCCTTTCTCGATAGGGATGGTTTTTGCAGTTCATCTTGCACATTCACTACTGCACGACAAAGTCAGGGTGCTTTTCCTCGTGATGTTTTCCTATCTCTATCTTGGTTTTCAGCATGCAATGATATTCGGGTTTCACGAGATACATTTCACCCCTCTGTTTTTCTGGATGATGGCATGGGCATATTTTATGAAGCGGAAAATGATGTATATCGTTTCCATCGCTTTGCTTCTATTGACGAAAGAATCCATGCCAATAGTGGTGTTTTGTTGGGGGGCGTTTCTTCTCTTAAGTCAGGGAGCATCGGTGCGTAAGCATGCGATGGTGTTGATGACGGTTGCCATATTGTACTTTTTTGTTGTCATCGGTGTGGTGATACCAGCCCTTGGAGGAAAATTTTTGTATGCGCCTGATTTAGGTGAAGCATCGGCCAGTATATTTACGTTGGTGTCACGGCTTTTTACGCCTGCAGAAAAAATTTACACATTCATAATCTCTGTGGCAAGCTTTGGATTTCTACCACTACTCAATTTTGCGACACTTCCGCTCGTGCTTCAAGATTTTCTCATGCGGTATATCTCAAGCATTCCCGGCAACAATCAATACTCTCTCGCCTTTCACTATGGCATAGCATTAACACCCATGCTGACATTCTCCGGTTTATGGTCTCTGTATCTTACGCAAAACAATACTGTCTGGCGAAGAGTCGTTCCCATTTTATTGCTATTGGGGTTAGTGATAACAACAATAACTCATTGGTCGTATCAGGGGAGAGGCCCATTACATCAAGTATTTATACCTGATTTTTATAACGTGACACGAGATAACAGTTTCTTGTGGGAGCTTATTGATAAAACACCACGGGACAGCGTTGTGATGACGATGAACCATCTAGGTTTTGCCCTTGCCGATAGGGATGTGCATCAGTTTACCTCAGATTCTGAAACGTTTAAGCGGATAAATCCCGAATATATCGTATATGACAAACGATCCGATCAAAGTCCTGCGAACATATTGCCATTTATGAATTTCGATGAATATTTTAAATTTATCGAGTTATTGGAGAATGATTCGAGATTCGTACCATATTTTGAAAAAGGCACACTCAAGATTCTCAAGAGAAAGACTTAGGGTGTAGTTTTTCAAAGGCCTATCAACTCCTGGAGTCAGGCTGATTATTATTCCGATGCATAGTAGCGGAGAAACCTGTTTTTATCATATATGGGGCGCAGTTGAGTGGCATCAAGGTTATTACTCACCGCTTCATCGGGCGTCATAATAAATAGTGTATCGGAGGTATTACTCACCTGGAGTGGTTTCTCGAAGACAAATTTATCAAATCCGCTGTGTTCCCAAAACCCATACTCATTGTATGCATCTACTCGTGCTTCTTTTTGATACCATGCGGGGGGATATGATCCGTAAAAGAGAAGAAAAATGTATGGCTGGCCATATGCGTTAGTGATGTGGATGTGCTTGAAATCGTCATATCGAGTCCATACATATTCTGCCATTTCTTTTGCGCCACATTGCCATGCGGCGGCGGTTGCCGGACTGCGCAGATAGTTGGTAAAGTACTGATATGACGCAGTGGCAAATTGAAATACGTGAGCTCCTGCAATGCACACCATGCTCCCGATTATCACCATGCGCACGACAAATTTTCGTGTGTGCATGAGTCGTGTTAACTCATATAAGGCGATACTGGCTGATGTGAGCAGGGGCACAATTATGACAAAGCTTCGAGTTGAAGAGCCCTCAGGGAGCGCAAGAGCCGCGGGCAGTACGCCTGCGACAAGAAGCGCCGTAAGCAGATATCGCCACGGTTGCTTTCTAAACCACATAACGATAAGTCCGACGCCAGCAAGCACATATTCAACAAGTGTAAGCAACGCTACCTGTGGCGACCCATATCGAGGGTTTGGATCTGAGTCTAGGAGTAAGAATGACGGACTAATATAGTGTGCACTGCGCTCAAAGAGCTTGTGTACGCCAAATACCAATTTGTTGTAATACAGCGGCGATCCGCCTGTTCGTCTTCCTTCTTCAATTTCGTGAATAAATACCGGTGATGTAAAGTAGGACAAGTTAGCAACTCTATTGTTGGGTTGGATAAGTTCAGTTAATGCAAATAAGCTAAAAGCAATAAATACCCCTGCCACGGCATAGCGCAGATATTTTTTTTGTGTGCGAAACTGCATAATCCAGAACCCTGCAAGAATTGGCACAACGACTTTCGCACTATGATATGAATAGAGGCCCATAAATAACAGCGCACCCATCCCCAACACAAAGCGGATGACATCGACATCTTCATGGTGCTTTTGGTATATCCTGCGGACAATAAGAAGCACGATAATCACAAGAATTACCGCTTCATGTTGATGGCGTGACATAGTCAGAAGCCACATGTTGGTGCTTGCAAAAAGAGCTGCAAATATGCCGGTAAGTCTCGATTTGGTAAATGTGTAGACTGCTCCATAGAAAAAGAGAGGCATTAAAGCTCCAAGTATAAGGACGGGAAGTCTGACAGCAACATCACCAAGGCCAAGTAAAGCAATGAATAAACTTGAAAGCATGCCGGTGAGCGGAAGTTTGTTTTCGCCAAACGAAAGAAATCGTAAGGGGATGCGCCCATACTCATCATATCCAGTGGTGAGCACTGAGTACGTGTTATATCCTTGTGCCGCCTCATCTTCATTTAGGCAGAGCGCGTCCCACCAATACGCATGCAAAAATATGCTGAGGGCGACTGCGCCCAGAAGTAACGCGAAATACATCATGTTTTTAACAGAAGGGAGATGTTTCATAGTGAGATAGTGGTGTGGTTGAACCAGTGCCAGTCTGCGTAGTCAGACAAATCCGTGTCATAGTATTTGAAAAACCCATTAGCTTTCATCATCTCTTTTTGTGGGAGGGTAAATGTGATGATCAAAGAATTTTTCGTCTGATATATGAGTGTGTTTGGTGATTGAAAGATAAGCTTATCAAATGCGAGATCATCTCGCATTGCAGCGACCTCTTTATCTTTGCTCAGATAATCATAACTGGTGATATATGGTGTTTTAAAGATCAGGAACGGCTTCTCTTGCGCTATCGCCTCGGGTTCAAAAATTGAAGTAGTGGCGCTATAAAAGTCTCGAAATTCCCAAAATTTTTCAGCATCGATGCCGTTATCTTGTGTTACGGTACGAAGATACTGTTTAAGGAGTATGTGTCGAGCAATGGGGTTTATTGCATATCGAATTTTCCCACCCACTGCCCACATACCAATGCCGAATATCAAAAGCAATACAATGGTGGTCTTGAGTGGTGACCGCATACCAGGCATTATACCTGTCGAAATGTGAGGTTTGAGATATAATCCAAGGCAATGGTATTTGGCAAATTCGTTATGAACAAGATGGCGTGGAAACATTGGTCTGCACTATTTGTACTTATCGTACTAAACTTTTTATTGGTCTCCGACTATTTATATCATGGGAGTAAATCTGCAAATTTTGATGCAATAGCCCATATCACTACCATTGCACAATTTCACCGGGCACTGTCTGATGGTGAGTTTCCGGTCGGGTGGGGGGATGGGTTTGCAAACTACGGTCTCCCTCTGGGCACCATTGCACATCAAATCCCCGCTTATTTGGGCGGTGCGCTCACATTTTTGACGCACGATCCGCTTATGTCGTTTAACATGTTGTATGTAGTCTCAGCAATAGTGTCTGCAGTGCTCATGTATGTGTTCCTCACTCGTTTTGTTTCTCCCGAATCGTCGCTTCTCGGTTCCATTTTTTATTCTCTTGCTCCGTATCGCATCATGAACTTGTACATGCGGGGTGCTATGCCAGAATTTTTCTCTGCGGTTTGGGTGCCTCTTTTCCTTATTGCCATACATTCGATTGTGCGCGCATCAAAGCATTACATAGGATGGTATTTGATGCTAACGGTGGTAACCGCAGGTCTTATTCTGACGCATCCCATGATGCTTGTGGTGTATGCTCCAATAGTCGGGATATGGTTTATTCTTTCTATTCGAGCAAATATTTTGGTGTGGATCAAGGTGGTATTTGCCGGCATACTGGCGGTAGCGCTCTCAGCCTATTATTTTCTTCCGCTTACCATTGAAACCAAGTACTTGTATTACGGTTCGATGCAAAGCCAATATGCGCGTAATCAGACAACCACGCTTGATACATTCATCAATCCATTTTGGAAGTA
>JAKQDR010000185.1 GCA_029573715.1 bacterium
TCAAATCCCTCCATTCCGCTCGCACCAGGCCATCATAAACGGTTGAAAATGACCGGGATGCCCTCTTATGTACATTGGCTCAACGTTTTCAAAGAGTTTTCCAGCAATGTCTTGCTCATGATCTCGGAGCCATGCGGCTGCCTGTTCAATCTCCTCGCATATATGATCGCATGCACAAGCATCGCACCTTTTTCCGAACTCTTCTTCAGCGAGGTCAATGCCAATCAAAACATAGTCGGCCACGTCGGGATCTGAATAAATCTCGTCAAGCGAATTGTACTTAGCTTCGAACTCGTTATTGGCAAAGACATCAACCGCCTTTTTCGAGATCGTCGTGACCTCATATGTCAGTCGATAATGTTTAGCCAAAACTCCGAGAGCAACTTCGCATCGGATAGCCAGCGCAAGGTTATCATTCAGGTACTTAAGGAACGCATCGACCAGTTTGCAATACTCTACAAAGGCCTCAGGCGGGCAAGGCAGTAGAAAAGGCACCCTGCAATACAAGGATCTCTCATGGCAGCCCTCCCAGAAGAAATGGCTTATATAACCATCATAGTAGAGCATGTACAACTGATCAACAAGTCCTCTCAAATATTGGACTATCTGGTCTGCGGTTGATACCCTCGCATCGAAATACAGGTTCGGTGTTCCGTTGGCCAGGATATCGGCAACTACTAGGTCATTCAACATTGATCCTCTCCAAACATGTTAGCCCATGCTATTTTGAAAGATGCTGTATAATTTGGGTACTTTGCACGGTATATCTTTTCAACATCCTCGAAAGATTTTCCCGTGGCAATAGCTCTGTTTTCTTTCAGCCATCTTGTTCCATCGTTGATGGCCATGCGCATGCAAATATCACATGGTTGTCTATCTGTTGACATTCAATCACCAACTCCTTTCGGTTTCTTGAACTCTTCAATCTCTTCTGGAGTTAGGAACTCATGCCATTTGACAGGGGTTAATCTGACAAGATTGCCGTCTCTTTCGGACTTGATCCAACCATCCTTTTCCAAGCGGCAAACTGATTTGAATACCTCAACTATGGACCATCCTAACTCTTTTGACAGCTCACGGATACTGGACCCTGGTTTTTCGTTTATCTTCTTGTAGAGCCTGTAATCTATATCTGCTGACATGTTTAATCTCCTCCATTTTTTATCCGGTCTAACTCTGTAATTATTTGAGCACGTTCTGTCGGGTCGTCAGTGTGATCGAGTTCTGTGTAAAGCTTCACCAATCGATCAACGACGATGAGCTTGTCTCGATCCCCGGTACATAAATCGTCCACGAGAGCCCCATGATCAGCTTCTAGCTTGGAAATGCGTGCTGCCTGGTAGTCTATCAACTCAAGCATATTGTGGGTTTGGCCGGCAAGCCAGGTCAGAGTTTTAACGTCAACTCTGTGGTTCATGATGTCGGATGTTGGATGCTTATTGCAGCAATCTCGGATTAGATCTATTTGTTGCATAATATATCACCTATAACAACCCAACTTTTAGGAAACGTTTACTAGATGCTTTACGAGGATGGATTTTTGGAAAATTTAGACAAGCATATTCCCCGAACAACTCATCCGCAGCCATATCATATGCAACTGCGGCGTCTTTTTCATGGTCGAACAGACCAAGATGCCTTCGCTTTCCACCTGTTTGTATATATGCCTGCCACCTACCACATGCTTTGCTGAAACTAACGCCTTTATAAATACTGGACTTGATACCACCCCTGGTCCTGACATTCTGAGAATTTTGTTTAGCGTTGACAATCCTCAGGTTCTTTACGCGATTGTCAAGGCCATTCCCGTTTTTATGATCAACAATCTCATAATTATATAATGGCCTACCAAGATATCTTTCCATAACGACCCGATGTAAACGCACGTTGTTTTTTCTCACGGCATAAAATCGGGTGTTTTCTACACTTCCGACACGTACAGCACTCCATTTAAATTTATTCAAATCCGAATTATGTGAATCCACCGAGGTAAACATGCCCTGCGTTAAGGCAATTTTCATGATAACACCCCATTGTTGTAATGCATACCGAGCAAATCAACTATTTCGGCAATCTCTTTATCAAAAACTTCTTTGGGCGTTTTATCACCTTTAAGAAAACGTACCCGAAAACCAAGTTCATTGATATATAGAAACGTGGCGATGTCCATATACTCACCACCATGGATTACGTATCTCACTTCTGCAATTTTGGGATCTATGGTTTTTAAATTAGAAACAACATTGTCATATGCTTTTAGATCGCCTGTGTAAGAATCATATCTCCACCGTTCTAGTGGACACTGAAGACTAAGAAAAATCCTGTCAAAGCCCTCAGGGATGGGTCGGCAACCTGAGGTTTCAAGCCCGACTTTGAGACCCAGTGCATGACCCCAAATCAGCAATTCGAGACATACCTCGGGTTGCATGACAGGTTCGCCGCCTGAGATGACCAGGGCCGATACGTAACGTCGGGCGGCTAGGATTTCTTGGGCTATGTCGTTGAAATCTACAAGACGTTCGCCGGTGCGTATTTTTTCGTTATGACAGTGAGGACAGGACATGGGACAACCTCTGAGAAAGACT
>JAKQDR010000189.1 GCA_029573715.1 bacterium
TGTTGTGGCATCAACACCTCTGGGAAGTGAGGGATACGACTGGGACACTATTTTTATCCCAGAGAGTCAGCCAAAAACACTCGCTCAGATGTCATTTGATGAAAAGCAGTCGTATGCCGTTACCCGAAAACTGCTTGCGCAGTTTGATGCGTTTCTAAGCTCATTATGAAAACCTCCCCCATACGTTGTATATTGTTTGATGCTGATGGCGTGATTGTGAACGCAGAGCAATTTAGCTTGCAATATCAAAAGCGCTTCGGAGTTGACCCCGCACACATGAACCCTTTTTTTGAAGGAATATTTCAACAGTGCATTGTCGGAGAGGCGGATCTTAAAAAAGTAGTTGCCCCGTATCTTGCATCTTGGAATTGGGAAGGAAGTGTTGAAGAGTTTCTCTCATTTTGGTTTACGGCTGAACATACGATTGATGAGCAAATTGCAGAGCTTATTACATCACTTCGGAGTAAGTCCATACAGTGTTATCTCGCAACCAATCAAGAACTCTATCGTACAGCCTACATGCGCACAGAAATGGGATTTGAACAGTTATTTGATGGAGTGTTTAGTTCTGCAGAAATTGGTCATAGAAAACCAGACTCGGCGTACTATCGGCACATTCTGAAACAACTCAAAACGCGGGGCATAGAAAAAGAGCATATACTCTATGTGGATGATTCTGAATCTCACATTACAACAGCACGAGCGCTAGGCTTATACGCACATTTGTATACAAACTATATAGAGCTATCCCGATGGCTGAAGAAACATATGCCACAATAACATTTGCTACAATCAACCCATATGACCGCACAAAATGACAAGACTGACAATTCAAACCACTTGTCTTTCCTCTCATACCTCAAAACGCACCCCATTTCCGCTTTGCTTTTCGGGATGCTTCTTGCAATCACTGCCTACATTGCGTTTTATCAGCTTGGTGCGGGATATTTTGAAAATTGGGACGAAGCATGGTATGCGGATGTTACCCGCAATATGCTTGAAAGGCGCGACCCTATTGTGCTCTACTGGAATGGCAAGGTATTTTTGGATAAGACACCGCTTAACTTTTGGTTTAATTCACTTGCGGCGATGGTGTTGGGACTCAATGAATTTTCGATGCGACTCACCTCAGCAATAAGCGGGTTTGCCGCCATTGTCATAGTCACCGCCTATGCACTTTGCAGATGGGGATGGCTTGCTGGTTTTGCCGCATGGTCTGCGCTTGCGCTCAATAATCTTTTTGTGTGGCGCACTCGCACCGGCAATTTGGACGCTCTCGTCAGCCTACTCATACTCCTCACCTATTTTGTCATGGTGAGCAAAAACAAATGGCGTCTGCCCATACTGGGCTTGTTGTTTGGGCTTATTTATTTGCAAAAAGCCTCATTAGTCGGATATCCTCTTGCCGTTTTTGTAGTGCACGAAATCGTATTTCAATGGAGAAATATTCTTAAAAACATACCCGGCTATATCGCATGTGCGGCCATAGGGGGAGGCATTGTTGGTGCGTGGCTTCATTTGGGCTCGATGCAAGTGGGGCCTGAATTTGCAAATTATTATTTGTATCGGGCAGATCAGGG
>JAKQDR010000200.1 GCA_029573715.1 bacterium
TCAAGCGTTACGCCAGTTCCGAACAGGGAAGCATCATCCAGTCCCAACTTGCGAAGTTTCTCATCAAGCTCCAATGCGCTGGTTTGTGCGTCCTGCATGTACTTCTCAAAATCCTGAAAGAATTTTTTAGACTTATCACCAGCCGTTGATAGCCCCTCTGGGATAGTCTCTACTATGGATCGTATCTGCTCAATGCCCATACCTGAAAGGTCAAGCCCCTCATCGCCAAGCGCCTCACGAAGCGCACTTTGCAACTGCTCCTTCATTTGATAGCCTATATCGCCAGCCTCTACACCAGTGTATTTTATGGTCAGCATTTTCGACAATTCTATGTCACCTGTAATGCCGAGTATCTTTTCAAAAAAGTCATTTGCACGCTGCGTCTTTGCGATATTGTTGGCTATTCTGCTTAGTTTTGCGTTCAGTCCACGCTCAACCCTGTCAATGTCGAACTTTACGAGCATATCCTCGATAAGAGTCCTTACTGCATTGTAGTTTGGGTCGCCCTTAATATTGTCGTATATGTTTTGCAAATATTCCCTATAAGCCCCCGCATCCGAAATATCAAAATCCAATCCCGCAAACTTCAACTGGCTCTCCACCGTCTGCTTGGCACGCACTTCCGTCATGGTTTTTAAATATGCCTCGTATGCTTCACGGGCATCCTTTACCATATTGATTTCGTCACGGAGGATGTCTTGCGGCGTGGTGCCTTTTGTGCCTCTATTGTCCTCCACAAGATATAGCGCATTATAACGGGCCAAAGCCAATCTCGCCAACTCCTGTTCCGCACGGGCTATATCAAGATCACTCTTATACGTATCCCTTTCCTTTTGCGTTATTTTCAGGTTGTTTATCTGTTTTGACAGGTATTCCACTGATTCACCTGCTTCTTTGTACTTCTTCGCTATGTCCTCCAATAAATCAAGGTCTGAACCAAACTTTGAAATATCCTCTATTGAGTCGTATAATTTTACGGGAACACCAGGGGCTCTTTCTTGCAACGATTCAAGTTCGGAAACGTATTTTTTAAGACCGGCAAGGGACTCATCAACACCACCATCCTGCTTAAGTCCCAATGCTTCTTTGGTTTCTTTGATCTTTGCATTAACTTCGGCCAATTTATCTGATACTCTCTTTAAATCTTTTTGCATACCCCGCGCCCAAGATACAGCAAGCCACCCCTCCACTGTTCCTTGTTCCGTACGTATAGTCATGGTGTTTTCTATGGCCTTTTTTTGTGCCTCAAATATGGCCTTTTTCTCTTCTAATTTTTCAAGGTCAGATTGAAGTGTTATGCTTGCCAACTTCATCTCCGCCTCATACAACCTCTCAACTTTTCCAATTGTAATTTCTACTTCATCACCATATTCGCCCATAATCTTTGTTGCGCTGGGATATTTATTTGCGAGAGTTTCAACGGCGCCGGCCATATCTTCCATTTGTTTCTCACTTTTTAACGCGACAACACTCAACTCTTTATATGTTTCTATCGCAGGACGCACCTTGTCATTCATTTCAACAAACTTGTTTGTCGATTCACCAAGCCTATCCATTGCGGTTTTTAGACTGTTTGCCTTTATAATAGCAATACCTGCTGCTACACCCATTGCTACAATACCAGCCACTATTGCCGCTATTGGATTCGCGGCCATTGCTGCCGTTAATTTCCAGAAAGATTTAGCGAGGAAGCCATTAGCAACCGTTAATTTGCTTTGCGCTATTGTATGTAACTTGGTTGCCGCGGTAGCTGCCTTTACCCCCATTGTCCCACGCAGCCTAACATATAAAAGTGTTTCTTCGGTGGCGATTGCTTTTATTTGTTCTGCCGTTAAGACTTTCGTAGATACTGTTAATATTTTCGTAACGGCGATATAGGATAAATACCCAGCAATAACAGATTGTAAAACTGTTGCAATCGTCTCCCAATTATCCGCCATTCCCCTAAGAAACATCCCAAGCCCCCTCAGCATACCCATGTTCTTCTGTCCTATCTCATAGTACATCTTGTCATAGGCGTCTTTCAAGTTCACCCATACACCATGCAGGGTTTCGGCCTGAATCTTCTGCATGTTGTAGAATATG
>JAKQDR010000208.1 GCA_029573715.1 bacterium
AGTCTTGGCGCTCTAATCCAAACTGCTAAGCACGTGCTTTCAAAAAACGGATTGTCTGTTATCCAACCCGCATCTTCTAACTGGCTGGATGAGAGGCTTTTCGTAAGCGTTGAGACAACCCTTATGCACTCGTCAGGGCAATGGATTAGCAGTACATTATCCATTGCCGTAGATGAGGGCGAGAAAAATATGATCCAAAATCTTGGAAAGATCATCACCTATTGCAGGCGCTACTCGCTGGCATCTATGCTCTCTATGTATGCAGATGAGGACACCGATGGAAATCAAGAGGAGCAAATCCAAGAGACAAAATCTGGATCTGCCGAGAAGAAACCACCTGCTATTTATGACCCGCTTGCAGTAAAGGCATTCATTCAAAAGAAAGCCAAGCTGCTCTCGCCTGCATCCGAAAAGCAAATACAACTTGTACAGCGCAAGTTCCAAGAACTGATTGAGGATGAAGACGAGCGACACCAGGTTATCCTTTTCCTGACGGGAGCTGAACACGTCAAGGACGCTGACCCGACAGTCGTCAATTCTATTCTAAAATGGATGCGCTTGGATGAGAACTATCAGCTTTCTGCGGAAGCTGAGGAAGAACTCGCTGGCATCCGCGCTTACTTGGCAGCGGAGGAAGAATGAGCTTCGAACCACAACAAAAGATAATCGTTCTCATTAAAGACGAGTGGATATTAAAACCCATAGAATGTCCTGCGTGTGGCTATGGGTATGCAACACTTTCAGAATTTTCTGAGGATAAAATACATCAAAGAAATTCTATTAGTTGCAAGATGTGCGGGTTTTCTGATTACTGGGACACAAAAAAGAGAAAGGAGCAAAAATGAGGCGAACAAAAGAATGGTGGGGTGCTCTTTCACCAGAAGAGCGGGCTCACTTAGTGTATTTAGAAAGAGCGGATAATATGTGCTCATATCACGATGGGTATATCCCAGATGATTGCAGCTATTGCTCAGCGTGTGGAGAACCGCAACGCACTTCTGGCTTATGTGACGAGTGCAGCGATAGATTGGAATACCTAATTAGAAAGGCTGATAATGCTGTTTTAGGAAAGGAGCAGAAATGAGTAAACCAGCAGGTGCAATAGAAGTTTTAGAGACGAGTTACAAATATCAGACTTGGGAGGATATTGAGCCCAAGCAAGCCAAAGAGATTTTAGATTATATCGAAAGGCTTGAGCATAAAATCGGTGAGCTGGAAAATCAGCAATCATCGCGTTGGATTTCAGTAGATGATAGAATGCCTAATGTATATCAAGAAGTACTAATTTATATTCCAAAAGGTTTGCAAGTGCTTGCTGCGATGTATGCTTGCGAAAATAAAGAGGTTGAATTTCTCGGCGGTTGGGCGTTGAAACCAGGTTATCAGCGATATATTAGCCTCGAAAGTCGTGCCGTTACTCATTGGATGCCGTTGCCTGATGCACCAGAATTGCCAAAAGAGTAAACATGCTCACCGCACTTGATATAGCAATCGCAATTGTAGTGCTGGCGTTGATCCTAACTGCATTGGCGCTGGTGATTGATGCCATCCGTGGGAAGTTGTTGGGATAAATTCATGAGGTGCGCTCTGGACGTGATATAATCGCGTGGGAGTTAGAGATAGAATGTCCGAGCATGACGAGCAGTACAAATTATTCTCGTGGACGCGTTACCGTCCAGAGTTACGTTGGATGTTTGCTATTCCGAATGGTGGTGTGCGTGATAGAATTACCGCTGCTCGAATGAAGCAGGAAGGCGTCAAAGCGGGCGTGTGGGATGTGTTCTTGCCCATACCATCGCAAGGTTACAACGGCTTATTTATCGAAATGAAGTATGGTAAAAATCGGCTTACTGACGAACAAAAGGACTTCGGAGATTATGTCAGCGGGCAGGGCTACTGTACGG
>JAKQDR010000223.1 GCA_029573715.1 bacterium
GTTTTTCACACAGGCACAATTACTCGATGGAGACCTTAATATATATATAGGTGCGAAAGTCTCCGAATATCAGCGAGGGGAAAAGGCGGGAGACCCTAAGTTTGAGTTCTACCTCTATTCTCTTGATGAAAATGGAAAGCAATATCAGCCGATAATAGATGGTGTGGCTGCTACGGCAAGTGAATACACGAAACTGCTTACCACGGACTTGACGTTCAAAATGGCGGATATGTTCTCTGAAAATCAAACCATACATCGCAAACTCATAGAGTCGTTGTTCAAGGATGAACTCAATGCGCTAAAAGCTGATGAACTTAACGCATCCATAGAGCGTAGGAAAATTGAACGTGACAATGCAAGGTTATGGTGCCAATCGCAAGGCGCATATATGGAGCGGTTCAAGGAAGAGGGGATTGATGAAGAGACGCTTAAAATGATAGTCCCGGTAGATATTGTTGAGATAGACAAAAAGATAACGGACTTGGTACTGAAAAAAGACCGCCTTGAAAGGAGTGGCAAAGACGCACACGACCTTACCGTAATGAGCATCGATAGGGAGCGTGACAGGAAAATACAGGAATTGAAAGACGAGGGCAACATGCTTGTGGATGAATTGCGTAAAGACCGCGCAGCAAAAGATGATACATACGCAAAGGCATTTAAGAAATACGAGGAATCACAAGCCCAATATATAATCGAGAAAGAAAAGGGGCAGGAGATAGTCGGGTTGGTACAGGCTTATTTTGTGCGCCCATCTGATAGCGTTGTCAAAGCCATAAATGATGAGATGACACACAAGTTGAAACTTATCGACACAAAGGAACCCGTAAGAGAGCCTGATGATAAAGTGCTGCTTGGCAAGATAAAGACGATTCGTGACAAGGTTGAGAATTTCCCGTTACCCGTATACCCGCAAATTGAAGCCGTAGATACAACAGATATAGATAAGGAGATCGCCGTGCTCAATGACCAAAAAATATCAGCAGCAAAGACCAATTCATTGTATAAAAGGTATCAACTATGGTTGTCGTGGATAGAGGCAAAGGCGCATTATGAGTCCGAGTTGGATAAGTTGCGGAAATTGTATGCATCCATAAACACGGGAGTGGAGGGCTTGTCCGTTGTGCCAACGGAGACCGATAGCGGTAAAATCGAGGTGTGGCTGATGTATAACGGGTGTTATGACACAGAATTTTTCCATAACGAAAATGCCGAGATGCGTCACTTGTTCGCATACTCATCATTTCAGCGTTCTGTAATAGGGGTGATTCTCCAGTCGGCACGTCTTGACTTGAAGAAAAAGGCACTCAGACTCGCCATCGTTGATGACGTTGCGTTTACGGAAAGGGGTGTACAGATATTGGCTGACCTTTGCGACAAGTTCAATATAAAACTTATTGCCGGTAGGACAATAGCACCAACTGTGGACACGCTTGCTGATTCACAGATACTTGTTGATGGCGGAGAAATATTCTTCAACGATGGTTCCAATTAGACTTGTAAGACAAATAGGGTCGTTATGTGAGTTCATGTTCCGATGGGGCGTAAAGGACTCGGCTACACTATGCGA
>JAKQDR010000224.1 GCA_029573715.1 bacterium
AGCGGCTATGAACTGGCTGTTACCGGCGATGGCGTCTTTACCGGCAATCTCTATGTGATGGGCAATGCCACTTCCTCTCACTTTGCCGCCTCTGAAATCTGTCTTAACGGCAGTTGCCGAACCAGTTGGCCGACTGACGCCAGCGCCGCTATTTTCTGGCAATATGCTTGGGATCAGACCATTAGTCCCACTTCTTCGGATGTCGGCCTATTTGTGACTGCCTCCTCCACAGTAGCCGCTGATTTTCGGGTGGATGGGGATACAACAATTACCGGATTAGCCAGGATAAATAATAATAGTGATAGCTTTATTATGGCGTCTACCGGCGATGCTTTAGTGCTTGGGGGCAATATAAAATTTTCCAAAGATAATGATAGATACATAAAAATAGATGATGCTATTAATTTTTTTGGAGCGACAGATGGTAAATCATTGTATTTAGAAGCCGGCAGTGGCGATTCAGGTGGTTTTGGAGATGCTAGCGGCGGCAGTATTTATCTTAATGGAGGATCTGGCACTCGAGATAGTTTGGATGGCAATATTATTTTAGCCAGCACAGGCGGCAGGGTCGGTATTGGTACGACAAAACCCGGACAGATTTTAGATGTGGTAGGCAATGCCTCCACTACTGGCCATATTTATGTTGGCACTAGTTTGTATCTTGGCCATAGCTCAAACAACGATACTGATTATCTTTATTTTGACGCCGGCGCTGAATATTTGGTTTGGAATAATACCAGTGATTTGTTTGTTTTGTCCAATGACCTTTCTGTTACCGGTTATGCGACAACCACAGCCGGATTATTTACCCAGGGCAATCTTCGGGTAGGTGGCAACGCTGTCATTGATGGCAGCGTTAGCGCCACTCAATATTGTCTAAGTGGTGATTGTATTACTGCTTGGCCGGAGGGTGGTTCCAGTGCTTATCTGCTCAATCAGTGGCTTGACACCACTAATACCCCGACCTTTATCGGTGTAAACGCTACTACCACTAATGTCGGCCTCTTGACTGTTTATGATTCCATCTCTTTGCCCAACAACGCCATTACTGACTTAATGGTGGCCGATAATATCACCGCTTCTAATTATTTGTCCTTGGCCAATTGGTTCTCAACTACTACTGATGGCTTAGCCGAAGGCTCAAGTAATCTTTACTATACTACCGCCCGAGTGGGTGATTACCTTGACGCCTCGACCACTATCCAGACCTACTTTAGCAATGCCGCTACCGCCTTCTCCTGGGGTAATCACGCCACTGCTGGTTATTTGTCCTCAAGTTTGGCTGCCTCCACTTACTTGTCGCTCACTGATTGGTATGCGACGACCACTTGGGCAGGTGGAAACGATTTGGTAGTTTTGGGTAATGTTACTACCACCGGTCAACTATCAGTTGGCAGCGGTGATAGTGGCGATTCCTTGATTGAATTAGCTATCGCTGGCGTGCCGATCTGGGTTTTTGGCGTTGATGACACTGACGACGATCGATTTGTAATTTCTTCCGGCGGAGAATTAGGGGTTAATAATCGATTTGTTTTAGACGCGGCCGGCAATGCCACTACCACCGGTAGTATTGACGCTTCGCAGTATTGTCTTAGTGGCACTAATTGTATCACTGCTTGGCCGGCTGGTGGTTCCAGCGCTTATCTGCTCAATCAGTGGCTTGACACCACTAATACCCCGACCTTTGTCGGCCTAAATGCCTCCTCAACTAATGTTGATAGTTTGGTGATTTATAATGGCATCACTTTGGGCGGAGTCTATCGCAATACTTGGCCGGCAGCCAGTGGCAGCAGTGCCGGCTCGTGGTGGGCGACTAGCTCTAATAATTTAATCGGTTATCCAGATTTAGCCGGTGATTACTCAATCGTGATTGGCGCCGCCGCTACTACTTCTGAGGTTAAGTTTGAGGTTAATGGCAGTGCCAAGATTGGTACCAATTTAATTGTTGGCACGGAATTATTAGCACCGGCTGCTCGTTTGACTGTCTTAAACTCAACTACCACCAATATTGATAATTTGACGGTTTATTCTTCAGTCTCTTTGCCCAACAATTCTGTTACTGATGCGATGGTGGCTGACACTATTACTGCTTCTAACTACTTATCCTTAGTTAATTGGTTCTCAACTACTACTCACGCTAATATCTCTTCTTTGCCAAGTCTATCTATTACCGAGAGCCAAATATCTGACTTGTCCCACTACACCGACACTGACACTGGCGATTACATTGACGCCTCGACTACCATTCAAACCTATTTTTCTAATGCGGCCACAGCCTTCTCTTGGGGCGATCACGCCGTTGCTGGTTATTTTTCCTTAACTGATTGGTTTTCAACTACTACCCACGCTAACATTTCGTCCTTACCCAGTTTATCTATCACCGAGAGCCAGATTTCTGACCTATCTCATTATACTGATGCTGATACGGGGG
>JAKQDR010000230.1 GCA_029573715.1 bacterium
CTGTGCTATCTTTTTTTCGGCAGTCATGTTTCTTCTCCTTTCGGTTTAGTGATTTTGGCAAAAACCATCTTAACCGATGAGAAGACTGACTGCCATTAACTTATTACCTCTAAGTTGTGTGGGAAGAGCCTAACTTTTTCACTTTAGCGAATCCGATTTGATAGCCGAAGTAGAATGCAATCGCAACAGATACGATTCTGATGATGTCCAGTATATTCAACAGCATATTTCCCCCGCCTATCTCACTCCTGAGCTTACACGCCAGCACGCATCACACATTGTGTTCCTCACAGCCTAACGCCCGGCATGAGAAGCGTGCGGTTTTTTGCGCATCCTTCTCATTGCCGATGTTATGCATTATCTATTTTTCAAGTACTGTTCGATCTTCTCTCTATGATTGGCTACGTAATTACAGCTGGGCTCTTCACCGCAGTTTCGGCATTTCAGGTCGTAAGTGGAATTGAGGGTTTGGCATTGTGGACAGGTGTAGTTCCCCTTAATCTCCTTGAGCCATTGTTTATACCCAACAGACTTGACTCGTTCAAGATTGGCCCAGAGTTCGATTCGGTGAGGCATTGCAGATTGAAACTGTTTCAGATCATTGCAGGGATACGCTTCACATTCGTTGCAAAAATTGATGCCCCGTTCTGCCGCACAAGCGAACATTCTGCATTCTCCACAGTAAGGCAGCCTCTTTTCTGACCTACATCCATAACACTTGCTCTCCTCCACTGCCCAATTTCGTTGAACCGCAAGTCTTTTGAGCCTCTCAGGATCTTCAGTGGTGGCTATAAACCATGAGCAAGCCTCACAGTAAAGGCCGCATACAGCAGCATATTTTTTATCCGGTTCTCGAAATTGATTTTTTCCCTTTCCCATGGCAAACTTCATTCTTGCTGAGTGATGTATGCCTGTATCATCCGTTTGCATAAAGTTACGCATCAGCGGCGCGGCTTGTCCGCGTCCGCTGCATGCGGTTGTTCCATGTCTTTCTTTTCAGTTCTCAGTTGCTGAATCAATCCATGCACATCCCCGAGCACCCAAACGTTGCTGATTCTTCCATCCCGAAAAGTGAACACGGCGGCACCCATGTATTCGATCCTATTGTCGGTGGCCTCTATCCCGAAGATAGTTCCCCGGTGCGTTCCCGTGTAGCACAGTCGGGCGAACGACTTGTTGCCCTCCGTAATTATCTCTTCAACATGATTACAGAAGTCCGGGAATGCCTTCTGGACAATATCCATATACGCCCCGACGCCCTGGGGCCCGGCAATGACGTTCCCGAGAGAACCGCGAAATGTGATATCTGCAGTGAGGATGTCTGGAAACACAGACTTGTGCCATCGGTTCCACATTCGCTCGTACCAAACTCGAATCAATTCTACATTTGTCATCTTATTTCCTTCATCGAACGCCAGGCATGAGGCGCGGCGGCTTCTTGCCGTCGCCCTCAATGCCGTTGTTCGGTATACTTATGTAGAATTTTAAGCATTCTGATACACTCAAGTTTTGATCCATTCGGCAAATTGTGAAAGGTCAATTCTTGTTCTGAATATCCACGAACCATATAAAAGCCTTTTGCATTGAGTGTGGAATGAACAGTGATTTCAAAGATACC
>JAKQDR010000232.1 GCA_029573715.1 bacterium
ATATGCGGTTATAAGAGCTTATCAATGGGAACACGACGACAATCCATTCCAAGCGCCATTTTCTAATGACTCTTTGATGGACGAAATAGATATTGTTATTCAGCATGGTTTTTGGCGTGCCCAAAAACCAAAAGAAGCTAAGTGTATAGAAATAAGCGGAAAACAATATGCCGTTACCATTGATGACATCAGCGAAGCTCCAGCAAGCTCTGATGATGACGTTATATTGTACACGCTTGGAAATGGAGTTAATTACTTTTCGACTACCGTAGCGCCAGATGTTGGGACAAGAGTAACATATCAAGATTGTAATTATTATGTTCGTTTTCCGAATGTCGCAATACCAAACGGAAGCGAAATACTCAATGCGTATATGACGTTGAAAGCTCAAAGCCCGCTCGGAACATTATACACATCATACAGGACAAAAGGATGCAACTTATTACTAAAGCCATATTGTTCTGGAAATGCACCGCAAATAGCCAATCAAAGTGATTTCATTGCCAATAAACTGGCATTTGACGAAAACGCATTTTTTGTAGAGTGGAATGAAGTTGAAGAATGGACATATGGCAATACATACAACACGCCAAATATTTCGAGCATTATACAGGGTACTGTTAATAGAAGTGATTTCGCAAGCGGGAACGCAATTGGAATGTTTATTGCAAACAACTGGCTATTAAATCCATCGAATCCAGATATAGACTGGACTCACCATCAAGATATAAACATTCAATATGGATATGGAAATCGTTGGTACGGTGTAACAGCTGCCAAGGCAATCGCTGGCGCACAAGCTTATGGAGCAGTAAACAACGGGGGTAGACTTTACACATCTCACGACGATGGCGATACATGGACTGAAAGAAGACCTGCTGGAGATGTTGATTATCAATGGCGCACTATAGCCATGGACACAGACGGAAGTCATATATTGGCTGGCGGATACCCCGCCAGAGCGTGGCGATCTACTAACTCTGGTGCTACATGGACAGAGGCTCAACCTGCTGGCGCTGTAAATGCGAACTGGCGATGTGCTGGTATGAGTTCTACGAATGGGCAATATATGTATTTAGGTGCTTATAACGGGAGATTGTGGCGATCTGCAGATTGGGGTGCTACATGGAACGACCCCGTTGGCGCTGATTTGTGGTGGACATCCGTAGATGTTTCAGATAACGGGGCACTTGTAATAGCATGTGCGGCGTATGACAAGGTATACTACTCAACAGATTCTGGCGTTACATTTAACAATATAACACCTCCTGGTGCTATTACTGGTAATTGGGCATCGGTTTCTGTAGAGGTTGGCTATCTTTATGCCGCAGAACGTGGTGGTGCTGTTTGGTATTCTGCGGATGCAGGGGTTACATGGAATCAACTGTATCCTTCTGGCAATAAGGTTGAAGATTGGGTATTCGTTAAGGGAGGGTCTTGGGGAATAGTCGCAGCGACAGACAAAAAGATATATCAATCTGAACAGGCGTATGGTACTGATTGGGGCGAAAGAAAACCAGGGTTTCCCCCAAGGTTTACCATTTATTCTCTTGGCGTTTCTTATAACGGCGATAAAATTATTGTTGGGACAGAATATATACAAAGCGAGGTGTCTGATAATTATTATGGAGTTGCCACAACAGACCAAAAAGATGCTTACAGAGGGTTTGAGGATTATAATGGTAACGAT
>JAKQDR010000311.1 GCA_029573715.1 bacterium
CGATGTTACAGACCGTCATACGCTTGGCACAGTCGTTCCGCATGATAGTCATAGTTCATTATCTAACTTATCAAATGATGACCACACGCAATATCTAAATGAAACCAGACACGACACCACCGATAGACATGCGCTTGGAACTGTTGTGCCTCATGATGACCACGGTTTATTGTCTGGCTTGGGCGACGACGACCATACTCAATATTTGAATACTACCAGGCACGATACTACCGCAAGGCACACGCTTGGTACGGTCGTGCCTCACGATGACCATGGTTCACTTTCTGGGTTGGCTGATGATGACCATGCCCAATATCTTAATACTACCCGCCACGATACTACCACAAGACATACGCTCGGGACAGTTGTGCCTCACGATGACCATGGTTCACTTTCTGGGTTGGCTGATGATGACCACACCCAGTACACAAAACATCCCGCAAGCTCTACAGATAATGCAATCGCACGCTGGGATGGTACTGGTGGCAGAACAATACAAAATAGTGGCGTAACGATAGATGATAGCAATAATTTGTTAGTAAATGGAAATTATCAGACGTACAAAAATTCCACAACTTACACAGGCTATTTATTCGTTCCATTGACGACTCCGCTTACTTCCACAAGCTGGGATGGAGATACTAAGACTACTGCAGACCGAGCAATTGTGGATTTAAGTGCAGTATTCGGTGTGCCAGACGGCGTAAAAGCGGTGCTGATGACTATTCAGACACAAGCCGATGCGGTCAACGATTATATCCGCTTTGGCCCGAGCTCAACTTACAATTACACGCTTGCTTGTAGAACACAAGTGGCAGGTGTTATAAATCAAATAACTGGATTCGTCCCCTGCGATAGCAACGGTGATGTATATTGTTATCCATCTGGAACTGTTGAGGGAGTATGGGTTTGGATATGGGGTTACTGGTTGTGATAAAATTAAATCGAAAAGAGGTTAGCAGTGAGTGAATTTCCGCTGGGTGTGGACATATCGGCTTATCAATATAGTTCGGATGGCAAACAAAAGCCAAACTTTGACATCATCAATTCTAAGTGCGAATTTGTAGCGGTGCGTGCGGGTATAAGCTGGGGGTATCAGGACAAATGGTTCCGCTACAGTTGGGACAATATTAAAGTCCCCCGCATGGCTTACCACGTGATATATCCAGAAGAATCCGCCATCAGCCAGATGCAGCACTTTCTGAACATTGTTAGACCAACCGCAACCGACCGCTTGGTCTTGGATGTGGAGCTGGATCACGGACAGACCAAAGCCAAAATTACGGATACACTTATCCAATGTCTTGACTATGTGAAGGCGCATACTGGGCGATACCCCATAGTTTACAGTAGAGCTGGCTGGGTTGACCAGTTTTTAGATGTGTCCAAATTACCAGAAGTGGACTGGTGGCTTGCCAATTATCTAAAGGCATTGCCTTACCCGCTGTATACGCCAGAGAAAAAC
>JAKQDR010000280.1 GCA_029573715.1 bacterium
TGTCTTATACTGAAATAGGTAGACACATTATAAACCAATCAAATAATGTGATCTATGAAGACAGGAAGAACCAAGTTTACGGAATCGGATAAGCTATCCATTCTCCGGGAGTATTATGCAAGTGGAGCATCGTTATACTCAATGTCAAAAAAGTATGGGATTGAGCGCGGTACTCTTCGTTATTGGATGAATAAGTATCCAATGAATTCAGAATCATTATCTTTACCATCTCAAACAATCGAAGATGTTATGGCAAGGAAAAAATCAAATGAACCGGATGAGATTGCCAAATTGCAAGCTCGGATTAAGGAATTGGAGAAGGCCCTGGCCTTCTCCGAGTTAGGGATTAAAGCACGCGACTTGATGATCGACTTGGCTGAAAAGCAAGAAAATATCCAGATACGAAAAAAATTTGGGGCCAAGTAGTCACTATCCTGGTTGAGCAGCATGTTACAAACAAAAAGGCTGCTTGCAGACTATTTGGCCATTGCCGTCAGGCATATTACCAGTTGAAATTTGATTATGATCAGCAATGCAAACGTAACGTGGAGCTAGTTGATGCGGTAAAAGAGATCCGCGAGGAAGATCCCGGCATCGGTTGCTTCAAACTCTTCGTAATGATCTGTTGCATCTTCGGCCGGGAGCGTGTTCCGGGTCGTGACAACTTTTTCAAGTTGTTGCGTCGCAACAAGCTGATGCTTAACAGACCGAAGCCCCGACATACGACGAACTCCAATCATCGGTATCACAAGTACAAAAATCTCATAAAAGGATTTGTACCTACCGCAGCAAATCAATTGTGGGTGAGTGATATAACGTATATAAGTCTGGATGTTGGATGCTGTTACCTGCACCTGATCACCGATGCCTATTCGCACAAGATCATAGGTTGGAAGCTGGCTGACACACTCAAGGCTGCCATTACACTGGATGCCTTGACCGATGCTATCAACCAGACAGGCAAGGAGGATCTGTCCGGGCTGATTCATCATTCTGACAGGGGAGTGCAATACTGTTGTGATTTGTATATTAATACACTCAACCAATACAACATCTCCATCAGTATGACCGAGGACTCCAAGCCTACCGACAATGCCATTGCAGAAAGGGTGAATGGTATAATAAAACAGGAACGAATCTACCGTGACAGACATTTTAAGAATATAGATGAGGCAAGATCTGTTATTGGACGATTTATTTCTTTTTATAATACTAAAAGACCCCATATGAGCATCGGAATGTTTACTCCTGAAATTGTACACCAGCAGACTGGAGAACAGAAAAAAATGTGGAAAACAAAAGTTTATTCATCAAGTAAACCTAACGTAAAAAATATTGATGTACTTTTGGATACCCAACAGCGAGTCAAGGTGACGGTTTAAGCCATCAGACTGGTTAAAGAATGAATGGTGCATCGAGCACCATCCATTCTTACCCAACAGCAAG
>JAKQDR010000285.1 GCA_029573715.1 bacterium
GCTTCATACCAATATTAGTTGGCAATCTTTGCCAGAAAGGAGATTGATGAATAAAGATATATTATTGCAAGCGTTAAATGTGGCAAACAAGGCGGTGGCATCAAAGCCATTGTATCCGATAATGGGGTGTGTGTTACTAACCTCAAAAGACGGAAGGATGGTTATCAACTCAAGCAATTTCGACTTGAGCATACAGGTTGAGATCGAAAGCGACACAGAGTTAGAAATCGCTGTTCCTGCCAAAAAACTTGGTGAGATTATCGGAAACCTTGCAGACAAAGATGTGTTCCTGAAACAAAAGGATAACACGCTCAATGTCAAAAGCGGTAAATATAAAGCAAATATCAACGGTGTGGTAAATGATTATCCAGGCGTTGATTTCTCGGGCGCAATGAAATATGTTGATGTGATTGGGTTTCGGGAGCAAACCCAATCCGTCACATACGCAGCATCTACCAATGTAAATTTGCCTATAAATGGCATTCTGTTTGAACTTGAAGGGGATTCAATCACAATGGTTTCTACAGATGGTATCAGGCTTGCTATTGCAAAAGAAGGCTATCCTGATGTTGGAACAGGAAGCGTGTTAATCCCAAACGCAAATTTGAGAGAGATACATAAAATCATAAATCAGGTTAAGGCAGATACGATAGGTTTTTCTATTGCTGAAAACAGCATAAGATTTGATATTCGTGGCGATCTTGATGTAAAAGTAAATTCGTTGTTGATCAGCGCAAACTTCCCAAACTATCACAATATCATTCCAGAGTCTTACAGCACAAAAGCTGTTGTAAGAACATCTCAACTTGTAAGTGCCTGTAAGCAAGCGAATGTTATCTCAAGAGAGAATAACGGTTTCGTAAAGCTAACTGTCGGTAATGGAATATGGCTTTACACAAGTGCAGACATCGGACAAACAGAAACATTCGTTGAAGCGACTTGTGAAGGAAACATTGAAATAGGCGTGAACATTGATTATCTCATGGACGCTTTAGCATCATCTATCATGGCAGAGATCAGTCTTGAGTTTTCTGGCAGTAACAGACC
>JAKQDR010000289.1 GCA_029573715.1 bacterium
CGTCATGGAAGTAAAAAAGCCCCCATTTTTGTGGGGGGAGGAGTGGTTGGTGGGCCCACACCAAAAACGTATGCGCTTTCCATGAACAAAAAACAAAAAACATTGGCTCTTCGATCTGCATTTGCTCATCGATTAAACCAAAATGAGGTTTCTGTATTTGCTCAATCTACAGTGGACAGCGTGAAAAAGACAAAAGACGTTATGCAGTTAATGAAAAATTCAGACATGAAAAAACGCACCGTCGTTTTGCTCAGCAATACAGATCCCGTTTCATTTGTTCAATCGCTTCGCAATATATCGTCAGTAAAGATCCAGATGGTACACGCAATCAGCCCATACGTTTTGCTTCAGGCAAACGCGCTCGTTGTTTCTCCGAGTGCTCTGGCGGTACTATTACAAGATGCATCATAACAATCAATCATGAAAAAATATTCCCATATCATTAAGCGAGTGGTCACTGAGAAAACCGCTCTTCTTGAATCGCGACAAGTCTATGCGTTTGAGGTGCCGACCACATCAAACAAGCACCAAGTGGCCGAGGCGATACGCATGCTGTATGGTCAAAAGCCCAACGCCGTGCGCATGGTTATGCGCACCGGACAACGAAGAAGAGTGGGCAAGCTTCGACAAGAGAAACAAATGCCCACTCGAAAGATAGCCTATGTTTCTGTAACCAAGCCAATTGAAGAACTTGTCAAATCAGCATAATTCATATGAAATCAACATCTCAAAAATTCACCCATCAAAAGCCACATGCTTCGCTTGTGCGTATTTTGCCAAAACACGCGGGGCGCGATGTGTCGGGTGTGGTGAGCGTCAGACATCGAGGGACGCGCCACAAACGATATTATCGAGTGATTGATTTTAAGCGAGATAAAGTTGATGTGGCGGGCACTGTGATGAGTGTGGAATATGATCCCAATCGTAATGCACATATTAGTCTGGTTCGATATACAGATGGAGAATTTCGCTATATAGTGGCGCCTCTCAATCTGCAGGTAGGCACACAAATCATGTCTTCTTCCCAGGCTGATATCGCGATAGGCAATGCGTTGCCACTTTCCAATATACCAGTGGGGACAGAGATTCATTGTTTAGAGCTGCACCCTGGTCAGGGAGCTAAGTTAGTTCGATCGGCAGGATCTTTTGCATCGGTGATCGCAAAAGACGACAAGCATGTGCAAGTGAAACTGTCGTCGGGTGAAGTGCGCAAAATACCCTCAGTTTGCAAGGCTACTATTGGCAGAGTGGGGAATGTTGGACATAAAGATGAGATTGTTGGAACTGCGGGTCGAAACATTCGCCGTGGTATACGCCCGACTGTGCGAGGCACTGCGCAAAACCCCCGCTCTCATCCACATGGAGGGGGAGAGGGAAGAAGCGGAGAAGGTATGCATCCAAAGACTCCATGGGGTAAGAAGGCCCGCGGTGTACGCACACGCAACCCTCGCAAATGGACAAAAAAACTTATTATTTCTCGAAGATCGCGATAATTATGGAGGCTCGACACACCGGCAAAAACATCAATGTTTCCTTGCGAAAAGTGAGGACGTTTATTCCAATGCTTCGAAACATGTCGCCGTCTGTGGCGTTGATGAAGCTTTCTCATATGCCCCATAGTGGCGCAAGAGCATTGCACGCGGCCATTAAGACGGCCGTTTCTAATGCCCAATTCAGTTTGAAAGTTCCTGAAGATATGCTAGAATTCCGAAAGGTATATGCTGATCAAGGCATGAAAATGAAGCGTTTCCGCGCAGGTTCTCGGGGTACAGCTGCCCCCATTGTCCGCCAGATGACTCACATTACTGTGATAGTGGGAGTGAAACAACTCTCATCATCGGCTCCGAAGGAAGATGTCTCTTTAGTGAAATCAGAAGAGGCACAGTCTGAGGTGAAAGAAGACAAGAAAGCAGTTGTGAAGAAGCCTAGTCGTAGCGAGAAAAAGCCCGCAAAAAAGCCAGCAGTAAAAAAAGCAAAAACAGTTAAAAAAGTTGCAAAAAAATCATAATTTAAACACATGGGACAAAAAGCACATCCACTCGGTTTACGTCTTGGCATCATAAACAACTGGCAGTCACGTTGGTTTTTTGCAAATAAAACCAACTATCGACTTTCTGTCGCTGAAGACAGCAGAATTCGAGAAGAACTCATGAAGCGATTTACCATAGCATCTGTTGTTGAGGTGAATATAGAACGTCAGATAAATAAAGTGCTGGTCATTATCCATGCAGTCAAGCCCGGCATTATTATCGGAAAAGGCGGGAAAGGACTTGAGGAAGTAAAAAACATCATTGTTAAACACCTTCGCACATCATCGGCGAAAGGAAAACAGCCGAAAATAGATATTAAGATTGAGCAAGTGAAAAAGCCATTTGTCAATGCGCGATATGTGGCACAGATGATTTCAGATAAGCTAGTTCGTGGCATGCCCCATCGAGGAGTCGTGCACAACGCCATGAACAAGGTCACGGAGGCAGGAGCCAAGGGTGTCAAAGTTCAGCTTGGAGGTCGCATTGGCGGAGCGGAGATTTCACGAAGAGAAAAATACTTCCAAGGGACCATACCGGTTTCAACCATTCGTGAAGATGTAGACTTTGCCATCGTGCCGGCATTAACCAAATCAGGATATGTCGGAGTTAAGGTGTGGATTTGTCGATGATTTCATATCGCTTATGTTAGCACCCAAAAGACTTAAATATCGCAAACAATTTCGCGGCACATGGCGCAAAATCGCCGTGAAGGGTGACCGATTGATTTTTGGCTCGTATGGGCTTAAGTCACTTGAATCGGGTTGGATCAAAGACAGAGAAATTGAGGCGACCCGAGTGATATTCGCTCGTGCCACTCGTAAGGTCGGTAAATTTTGGACCCGAATTTTCCCTGATAAGCCTTATACGAAAAAGCCGCCGGAAGTAACAATGGGTGCAGGAAAAGGAGATTTGGATCATTATGTGGTGTCTGTTGCGCCAGGCAAAGTGCTTTTCGAGATTGATGGGTTGTCAGAACAAGATGCACGATCGGTGCTTCGCAATGTGTCTGCCAAGCTTTCTGTTTCGACAAAATTTGTGACAAAAAACATCATCTAATATTACTATGAAATCAATCAAGCAAAAATACGCCGGCATGAAAAAAGACGCGCTCCGAAAGGCGCATGCTGAGCTTGAAGCAGCATTTCTGAAGTCACGCATGTCATTGCGCGATAATCCGAATGCGCATGCACAGCTGTATAAACTAAGATATGAAAGAGCACTTATCAAGACCCTATTACAAAATCCAGATTTATCATAAGTTACTATGCAAATTTTTACCGGAACAGTGGTGTCAGCGAAGGTGCCTCAGACATTGGTCATTGAGATTCGTACCAAATTAAGGCATCCGTTATATAAAAAAGTTATTAATAAAACTAAAAAGCTCAAAGTGCATTGTGAAATAGCTGATATTAAAGAAGGAGATGTGGTGCAAGTGCGTCAATCTCGCCCCATTTCTAAAACAAAGCATCATGAAATGGTTGCGAAAGTTTCTTAATTTGTCATGTATTTATGTTGCAATTACGATCTATAATCAGTGTCGCCGACAACTCGGGAGCCAAAATAGTGAGCATGATAGGTATTCCCGCTCGTGGCAGAAAAGTTACCGCGTCTTTAGGCGATGTAATTACTGCGGTTGTCAAGAAAGCGCTTCCGTATGGGCAGATCAAAAAAAGTGAGGTTGTTCGTGCGGTCATTGTGCGCACGCGCAAAGAGCGCAAACGCCATGATGGTAGCTATGTTCGTTTTGATGAGAATGCATGTGTCATTTTGGCGAGCAAAGAAGGAAAAGAACCAAAAGGTACACGTGTGTTTGGACCGATTGCAAAAGAAGTTAAAGACAAGGGATTTGCAAAGATTGCAAGTTTAGCTGAAGAAATTTATTGATTTTTTATCGTATGAAAATCCGAAAAGGTGACACCGTTTTAGTTATTGCTGGCAAGGATGTCGGTAAGAAAGGCAAGGTTGAGTCAGTCAATGACAAAAATCAGACAGTGCGTGTGCCGGATGTAAACATGTACAAGCGTCATGTACGCAAATCTGAACAATTTCCCCAAGGAGGTATCATTGATATTGCACGAGCCTTGCATGTATCCAAGGTAGCTTTAGTATGCCCTGTATGTGGGAAGCAAACACGAATAGGATTTGAAATGACCAAAGATCATAAGCAGAGAATATGTCGAAAATGCAAAAAAGTTATTACCTAATCATCCGTATTTGTTATGTTATATAAAGATTTTTACGCACCAGATCATTTGAAAGGACTCCTTCAACAGTTTGGAGTGCAAAACGTGTTTGCCGTACCGCGCATCCAAAAAATTGTGCTGAATGTGGGTGCGGGCGAAGCAGTCACCAATAAAAATGTTGTAGATGAAATCGCTAAGCAGCTTGGTATAATAACCGGACAAAAAGCAGTGATTACCAAAGCTCGCAAGTCTGTTTCTGCCTTTAAAATTCGAGAGGGGCTCCCTATCGGAGTTAAGGTCACGTTGCGCGGTAAGAAAATGGTTGCGTTTCTTGACAAACTAGTGCATGTCGTTATTCCCCTTTTGAAAGATTTTCGAGGAATTAAAGGAACTTGTGTTGATTCATATGGAAATTTAAATATCGGATTTAGTGAACAGACAATATTTCCAGAAATTGATTATGACGCGATAGATAAAATGCGCGGATTGCAAGTCACGATAAGCACGAATGCGCGATCGCATGAAAAGGGTCGCAAGCTTTTTGAGTTAATTGGAATACCATTTGTAAAATAATTTGTTATGGCATCAAAATCAACTGTTGTACGACTATCCGGAAAACTCAAATACGCTGTGCGTAAGCGCAATTTTTGTGCCTTCACCGGAAGAACCAGAGGATATATGCGCAGGTTTGGTATGAGCAGAATCGTTTTTCGTGAAAAAGCATTAAAAGGTGAGCTTCCGGGAGTTAAAAAGTTATCATGGTAAATTTATGACTCGCTCAGTACAAAAAGGACCTTATGTTGACGCAAAATTGGTCAAAAAAGTCCACGTCCAAAAACAAAGTAATGACAGATCTCCCATCAAGACATGGGCGCGTGCAAGTCAAATTGCACCCGAGTTTGTCGGGCATAAGTTTGCCATCCATAACGGTCGCAATTTTAAAGAAATTCTCATTACTGAGTCTATGGTGGGACACCGCCTTGGAGAATTTTCACTTACCCGAACGTTTCGAGGACATGGAAAAGTTACCAAGCGCACTCTTGAGAAAACCTAATTGTTTCATTTTTTATTATGTTGTCACCTATTGATATTGCGATTCGGATCAAAAATGGCTATCTTGCAGGCAAGCAAGAGGTGGTAGTGCGTGGTACTAAAATGGGTGCCGCCATCATTGAAAAGCTAATTGCAGAAGGATATCTTGACTCTTACACTGTACATGAAGAAGGAGTGAAAAAAACATTCGTCGTAAAACTCAAATATTCAAAAGATGCGAAGCACTTTACCGGTGTAAAAATTTTGTCTAAACCAGGTAAGCGTGAGTATGTGGGTGTAGATGAGATCCCCACGGTTTTAAACGGGTTGGGTATTGTCATCATGTCCACGACCAGCGGAATCTTAAGCGGAAAAGAAGCAAAAAAAGCTGGGCTCGGTGGCGAAATCTTGTTTAGTATTTGGTAACTAATATGTCAAAAATTGGTAATGCAGGAATCACTGTTCCATCAGGTGTCACCGTTGAAATAACGGGACAAATGGTTAAGGTGAATGGTCCGAAAGGATCGCTTGTTGTCACGCTTCCCGCTGTGATTTCCGTTTCTCAACAGGAGGGGATGTTGCGCGTTTCGCGAGCAAATGAATCTAAGCACGCAAAATCATTGCATGGCACATTTCGCAACCATATCGCAAACGCCTTGCATGGAGTAACGCAGGGATGGGATAAGCGACTTGAGGTTGTTGGCACAGGTTTCACGGTGAGTATGAAGGGAAAAGATGCAATATTTAAAGTTGGATATTCACATCCGGTCATTTTTCCTTATGTTGAAAGCATAACATTTTCAGTCGAAGGCACAAATATTCTTATTGTGTCCGGTATGGACAAACAGCTTGTTGGTGAGGTGGCTCACAAAGCACGTATGATTAAAAAGCCGGATCCGTATAAGGGTAAGGGCGTTCGATATGTTGGCGAATATATCAAGTTACGACCTGGCAAAAAGACAAAAGCAGCGTAATAATTATCAGAAACACTATGCGCACACTATCTAAAAGACTATTTCGACGTAAAAAGCGCGTAAGCTCGCGCATCAGAGGCTCAGCCGAGCTCCCTCGCGTGAGTGTGCACAGAAGCAATAAGTTTCTGTATGCACAAGTCATAGATGATGTGAGCCGAAAAACCATCGCTTCCATTAACACGCGAGCGTTTGAAAAAAGTGAAAATACAAAAAAGTCTGATTCAGCACGCAAAGCAGGAGAAGCTCTTGCGAGTGATCTAAAATCAAAAAACGTTCAATCGGTGGTTTTTGATCGGGGACGGTTTACGTATAATGGGAGAGTGAAGCATTTCGCCGAAGGGCTGCGTGAAGGTGGTATTACTGTTTAATATCGTTACATTACTTATATGAAAAATTTTAGAGAACAGCCAAATGATGGGATTGAGGAGCGCACGCTTATTGTGCGTCGAGTTTCCAAAAAAACCACCGGCGGCAACTACGCTACTTATTCTGCCCTTGTAGCCGTTGGAGATAAAAATGGACGTGTCGGAATTGGTTTGGGACGGGGACTTGAAGTGCCACAGGCGCTTTCAAAAGCTACGGCATATGCGCGCAAGCACATGATCACCGTTTCACGCGACGGCAATTCCATACCCCATCAGGTTACTGTGTCGTATAAGGCTGCCAAAATTCTTTTGAAGCCGGCACCCGAGGG
>JAKQDR010000016.1 GCA_029573715.1 bacterium
TAGCCCTTACGAGCTTGACTTTGCACACCAACTCAAAGCATTTGGGCTTGAGTTCAAACCCCAATTCAGCTTCGATGGTGACCGCCATCGCTATGACTTCTACATCTTTGAACTCAAGGCAGTTGTGGAAATCAACGGCGGTGTGTGGGTGAAAAGCGGGCACTCCTCTGGCACTGGCATCACCCGCGATTACCGCAAGATCAATCTCGCCAGCACCTACGGCGTGAGAACTTTCTGCTTCACCCCAGATATGGTCACAGATGGCGAGGCTATCGAAACCGTCCGAAAAGCGTTAGCTTGGCAGAATAAGTATAAGGGACTGACAAAAGATGGCTAATGCCCTGCTAATCCTAACCCTGTTGATGCCATTGGCAGCTCCAGTAGACATATTCTCTGCTGTTCCTTATGCAATGAGAGAGCTTGACCTTCATCCTTATCTTCACGATGAGCCGTTTTATTTGTGGCCTGTCAACAAATATCCCAAACTCTCTCAGTCTCCTCATTATGGCGGCGGAATTGACATCCCCATACTCAAAGGAACACCGCTCCTGGCTGTGAAAAGCGGTATCGTTATCTATGTCGGAGACTTGCCAGATACAGGTTATACTGTCATACTCCTAACAGGTGAGGGTAAGGCGGTCATCTACGGGCATCTCTCAAAGTTCTCCGTGAACCTTTATGATGTGGTAGCACAAGGCGACCTCATCGGACTGAGCGGTGGTTATCCTGGTGAACCAGGCGCTGGTAGAACTTCAGGACCGCACTTGCATTTCCAGATATTAGGTTGGGAGAACAATCAGCTGGTTCTGCTCAACACTAATATGGAACTGTTCGGCGTTAATTGGGTTGATGTCGGCGTTCCCGTTCCAGAACGGCTCGCCCAGCTGGTCAAGGGAAGCTCTCTGGTCAAGCCAGTAATCTATGCGAAAACGAATAGAATATTAATTCGTTGAATAATTTGACAAGAGCGAATGTTTATGGTAAAACATTATAAGCATAGGCAAAAAAGAATAATACTAATTAGTGATATTTCGCCGATTGTCAACCTCCCTATGCGGGCTGGCAGTCGGCGAAATGTTTGGGGAATGCAATGAGTAAACTTTTGATTTCAGATTATCCTCTAATGGTATTGCCAAAGCTGGCTGTAAAGATTGGGCTGAATGAGGCGATTGCTTTACAGCAGGTGCACTTCTGGCTCGAATCCTATAAGAGCGCCAATGATCAGATTCATTTCAAAGATGGGCGCTGGTGGGTTTACAACTCCAGAACAGAATGGGTAAGCAATTTCCCGTTCTGGTCAGACTCAACAGTCTGGAGAACCTTACTCAAATTAAGAGATATTGGCATATTGATTGTCAATGATAAATATAATCGTTCAAGTTTTGATAAAACTCTTTGGTATACAATAGATTATGACAAGCTCAATGAGCTTGAGTTAGATGACAATTTTGATAACCGACAATGTCAAAATGACATTATCGGCAATGTAGATTTGACATCGACAATACCAGAGACTACTACAGAGACTAACAATATTGTTAATAGTAGTAGTAATAGCGCGCAAGAAAATTCAGAAAATTCTGCAATTCAGGATCAAGACTTGGAAGCAGTTAGAGATGTGTCCAGGGCTTACGAGCAAGAGATTGGGATGCTCACGCCCTACATTCGGGAGGATATTGAGGACGCCATAGCACGCTATCCGCGTGATTGGATTATTGAGGCTATCCGTGAAGCTGCTAAGAATAATGTGCGCACTTGGAGTTATATTTCTGCTATTCTTGGGCGCTGGCAAAAGAACGGCTTCAAGGTTGATACCAGAATGAAATCCCAGAATATGGGTGCTCCAAGATACAAGAGACAAGGCGGGGCTACCCCAGAGGTGCAAGCGATTATTGATGAAGCGCGTAAGAAAGGAGAATGGGTATGATAACGAAAGCTGAAATTTCAACGATATTGATAAGGTTGGGCGAAGTTTACGGCAAAGAAATTGGTGCGGATATGCTCATTGGATACTTTCAGGTTTTGAGCAAATATCCCAGAATGGTATTGGCTGATGCCGCCTCGCTTTGGATGCAGAAAAGCGAGTATATGCCACGCCCAAGCGATCTTATCAAGGTCATCAATGACTTTAACTTGGAAAATAAATGGCTCTCGGTTGAAGCAAGCACTGAAAAGACATATTGGATATTGTTCAAAGAGGGCTATGATTCAACCGATGATATTAATGAACAAGAGTGTCAATATATTTTCGGCAAGGAATATGTCGGGCCGAAAAAAATTAGATCAACGGGCGCAATCACGCTGGAAGAAGCCAGAAAATTATATGTGGAGAGTAAAAAGCATGAATATAAATAAGTGGACACCCGATTATATCGCTGCTTGCCGTGAAGCAAGCGATGATGTCAGTCCTTGCTGGTCTTATCAAGAAGCCCAAGAGGCTCTGGATGAGATTGAACGCCAGCAAATTCAGATTGAATTTTTGGAAACAACCGTGAGACGCCTGATAGGCACAGAATTTCCACGAAAGAATGTTGCTGACGCAAAAAAACGGCGCAAAATCAAAGGAATTTTCAAAATAGGATAAATGATATGGCACAAACTTTGCGTCAAGAAAATGTGCCAATTTTTCAACAGAGGAAAGGAGCGCAAAAATAGTGGAAAATAAACCGCTTGTAACCATCATAACCCCGACATATAACCGAAAAAATCTGATTGGCAGAACTATTTTATCGATTGTAAAACAAACTTACGATAACATTGAACACATTATCGTCAACGATGGCGGCGAGGATGTGTCTGATGTGATTGAGGTGGTCGCT
>JAKQDR010000006.1 GCA_029573715.1 bacterium
CCGAAATCAGTATTTATTAGCAGATTAGATATATTTGATTTATAATTAATTTTGCATTCATCAAGTATTTCACAGAACGGGAAAAAAAATAGAGATTTCCCCATTTCATAAGTAGGATAACCAATCCCTATATTAGATTTGCCGATTGCTCCCGGTCGTTTTGTGAGACAAAGTAATGCTTTATAGAGAAAACTGATTGTTTTTCCTGAGCCGAGGCCACCTACTAACCCCAAAGTTCTTGACCAGTCATTCAAGAATTGCCATTGGTGTGACAAAAAATCCTCTTCTCGTAATCTAATTGTTATCACTTTCTGCCTGCTTTTTTGGCACTAATATTACTGTATAATTTTTGTTCACATCCTCATCCGGCATTGGATTATCCTTCTGGTTGAGATATTGTTTGCCGAGCCATACTAACAGCGTGGGATTGCGATCCTCAATCCCTGTCTTGACCTGCGCTTCGGACAGTTTCATCTTCATTGACGAAAATCCTTTTTTATATGCCTTGGAAAACTCAGAATCTTCGTCTTGCATGGCAGCTCGGATTGTATCTACGTGGCAGTCGATCTGCTCAGCCATTGTGTCGTATGTGGCACGGAAATAGCCAAAAATCTTAGCCTGCTTAGGGTCCAGCTTAATGCGAGGCCGGCCTGTGGGTTTCTTTGCCTTGCCTCTTTTGGTCGTAGCCATTTTATTTATCCCACGGCATGCCGATGCCGAAGTGTCCCCACTCTGCTGTTTTTTCATAATCAATATTACGAAGCCCAAGTGCATCAATAATTGCTTTTGGTGTCAAGTTGTAGTGTGAAATGTCAACATGATTTCCATCGGCAATACACTCCGTCATTACCGGATCAGGAACGCCGATTGCATACGCAAGCGAAACGATAACTTCTTTTGCATTTTTCTGGCGCAAGATATCGACTGCAATTTTTCTTGCCATATACGCAGCAGAGCGATCCACTTTGGTGGGGTCTTTTCCGCTAAATGCGCCGCCGCCAATGGGTGTTCTGGTTCCGTAGTTGTCTATAGCAAGTTTCCTGCCCGTAACGCCAGAATCAGCGTTAAGCCCGCCGGTTTTCCAATCGCCGGCAGGATTGCACATTATCGATTCGCATTTTCTGCCATCAAGCCACTGGTACACAAGGGATCTCAGGTCTACGCTCTTTGTGTTGTGAAAGCTTGCGACAATGGTGGATATTTTATTGCCGTCCATTGTGATTTGAGTTTTGCCGTCAACTTCGTGTCGCATATAAATGAATTGGCACAAATCTCTGGCGAGGTTTAGTTCCATAGGAATAAGATTATCATTTTCGTTACAGGCATATCCGATCATAATGCCTTGATCTCCGGCGCCTCCGGCATCAACTCCCATCGCTATGTCGGGTGACTGTCGCACAATATTGACTTGCACTCCGCATTCACCATCCGTAATCCTGCGGGCTATGTCAGCAACATCTACAAAGGCTGTGGTTGTCATTTCGCCAAGAACGGTCACAATGCCATGCCCGGCACAAACTTCTATTGCCGTTCTGGCGTTTTGGTCTTGTTTGATTGCCTCCGTCAATATGGCATCAGCTATGCGGTCGCACAGCTTGTCTGGATGCTTCGGAGTTACACATTCAGCGGTTCTAATCATTCGATGCTCCTTGTGCGGACATTGTCTCGTTACACATATATCTCGCCATTGATCTTTATTTCTATGCTGCTGTCAAGCTTGCGCATCCTGTCAACTATCACTTGGCAATACTGCTCTGATATTTCCATGCCAAAACAGGTGCGATCAAGCTGATGGCAAGCAACCATTGTAGCCCCAGAACCCAAAAATCCGTCTAAAATGTTGCCAGCCAATTTATACAAACTTATACACTCGGCAAATAAAGCAATCGGCTTTTGAGTAGGATGGCATCTTGTCTCTTTATGCTCTGACGCCTTTAATAACCCTTGCCATCTGTGTCTGATTATCCGTGCGGGAACATCAAAAGAAGTCCATGCAAGCTCTATATCTGAAAAATTCTTGGTCGTTCCCTCTACTCCGTCTATTTTATCCCAACATATCCATCCTCTGCTTTGTGGTAAAAAGTCTGCAAAATAATTTCCACCCCACATGATAATGTTTTTAATGCCAAGTTCTTTGCACAATAGATAAAATGCACGTGCAGCATCAGTTGTTTCGTCACCAACTACGGGTGCATATTTATTCGCTTTAATAAAATTATCCTTTGTTATGTTCTTTATCCCTCCAAATGCGCCGCCGCCACCTATTGTATGATTTTTTACAACGCTAATTCCATACGGAGGGTCGGTCAACACATTGAAAACCTTTTGCCCGTTCATAAGCATCGCCACATCGCTTTCGCTGGTGCTATCTCCGCACATAAGCCTGTGACGCCCTATTTCGATAATGTCGCCACGCTTAATGTCTGTCTGGACTGTCTGTATGTCTGGCTCATCAAAGTCGTCGTCTGTGGCCTCTGGTGGCGTTACGTCTATCTCCGGCATATCCATGCCCATCTCTTCAAGATCAAATTCGCCAAACTCAGCAGATAATATCTCAAAGTCCCAATCGCCGAGCTGCACATTATCTCGCAGAACA
>JAKQDR010000013.1 GCA_029573715.1 bacterium
TAATACTTCAGGTTCAAAAATCATGTAATCCTCCTAAGCAATTATTTGATTCAGTGGAGTCGCCGAGAATTGAACTCGGGTTTCTTGCAACGCGGGTGAACCCGTCTTTGTGCAAGGCATACCTGCCGACCCCATGTTATAAAGCCAATCTCGGTTGCATCTGCGCTTCTTTTATGCGCCGTTCAGCAATTGCAAAGTATGTCGGGTCAATCTCAATCCCGATGAAATTACGCCCCGTCTGCACGCAAGCCACGCCGGTTGTGCCTGAACCCATGAAGGGGTCGAGGATAGTTGCATCAATAAACGAAAACATCTTTACACAACGCATTGGCATAGACAACGGAAACGGAGCAGGATGTTCTCGGTTTCTTTCAGGTGACAACTTCCAAACACCACTTGTGGATTCCATGAACTCATCCTTTTCAATATCAGATACACCCTTACCAATATTCCACTCGCCTTTGTGTAAAACCAATATGCCCTCGTATGGGCTGTTGATATATGGTGCGGATGCTGATAACCACGAACCCCAAGCGGTACGCTTCGTTAGAGTGATGTCATTCCAAACAGCAAGACCGTGATGCTTGAAACCAATTACCTCTGCCAGTTCATTCAACTTGAATAATGGTGCGTATCTTCTCGTAGACGTTCCACAAGATAGATAATGATTTAATGCGAACCTGCCATTCGGTTTTAGTACCCGATAGATTTCTGCAATCCAGTCGCCACACCACTTAAAATAAACATCCAAATCGAGGTAGTCGTCTTGTCCGTTATAGTCAATACCTAAATTGTAAGGTGGCGAAGTAACACACAAATCCACGCTCTTGTCAGGCATAGTGCGCATGATGTCAAGGCAATCGCCAAGATACAAGTCAACTGTCATAAATTGCGTAACCTTGCCCAATCCACATGTTCATTCAACAGCCAGATAAAGCCGTCCCTCACAATCACCGCGCCTAACTTGTGGCTGTTGCGCCTTGCATCTCTTTGAGCGCAATATGCAAGCCTTTCCTCGTCCACAACGTGGCCCATTTGAACAGCCGCGTATTTTCCGCTCACATCCCAGTCAAACATCATCTTGTGACTGTGACCCATGAGAATATGCTGGTGGTACTGCGAAGCTAAAGCCCTGGCAGCGTTATCCGCAGCGCTTTTAGGGTGCGTTATTCTAAACGTTTCACCACCCGATTTCAGCAGGCC
>JAKQDR010000053.1 GCA_029573715.1 bacterium
TCTCAGAATGCCGTTAAGAAAACACCACCATTGACTTGGAAAGGGGATCGGAATAAAGCTAAACAGGGCATTGATGCTTTATTAAAAGCCTGTGATAAGCATGGGTTTACAACAAATGAACAGAAAGCAGCCTTGCTTGGCATTGTTGGTGGCGAATGCGGGTGGATTCCTCAGGCAGAAAGTGCCCAATACTCCAGCCCAGATAGACTTTGCCAGATATTTGCTTCAACATTCAAGGGCGATCTAAATTTAGCTTCAAATTATTGCAACTGGGTTAGAGGTAATAAGGGTACAGCATCTCAGTTTTTTGATTTTGTCTATGATCCATCTAATAATGGTCGACAATTGGGCAACAGTCAACCTGGTGACGGTGGTAAGTATTATGGCCGGGGTTTCATTCAACTGACGGGTCGGGCTAACTATGAGCGTTATGCCAAGATGTCTGGGATTGATATTCTAAACAATCCAGATATTCTGAATACCGACATGGAGAAAAGTGCTGAGATTGCAGTTCTATATTTGAAAGACCGAACCAAACATGCTACTCCAACAGCACATCCCGGGTTCTTCTATGCGGCTAAGAGAGCTGTTGGTAATAATTCGCCCGATATTGCTGCAAGAAAGCTGGAATACTATGAGCACTTTTATGGTCTTCAAGCTCCTGAGACATTTGGATATGCTGAAAAATTAGCCGGTAATGCCGAACCACCATATTCGTATAATGGTGTCTTAGCAGGATCTTCTCAAGGTCTTCCATCAACTGTTGGATTCCGGGATCCAAATAACAAATATCCGCTCAAGCGATATGTGAATGAACCCGATACAAATAGGTTGGCTCGTGGCATTGCTAAAGAAACTATTGTGATGCTAAAGGATTCCAAGCGAACTATTAATGTTCCGATGGCACTTGACCAAGGCAACTTTAGTCAACCACAGGTGCCATATGGTGCTCAGTATCCATATAACAAGGTCATGGAAACTGAATCTGGTCATGTGCAGGAATTTGATGATACTCCGGGATATGAACGTATTCATACATATCACCGATCTGGTACTTTCCAAGAGATTGATGCAAATGGTACAGAAGTACGCAAAATCGTCGGAGATGGGTACACTATTATCGACCGGAATGGATATATTGCCATTGACGGCGAATGCGCTATAACAGTCGGAGGCAACGTTAGCATTTACTGCCGATCGGACGCAAATATCGAGGTCGCTGGCTCCGCTGAGATGAGAGTTGGTGGCAACTTTGATATTGGTGTAGCTCGTGATATGAACATTGCCGTTGAAGGAAATTTCTCTGTCTGGGCAAACGGCGCGATGAATCTTCAGGCTGCCAAGAAAGGTCATATTCTTTCCAACGATAATCTGCACGTAGCTTCAACCAATCAGGTTCATATGAAATCTGGGTCTGATATGTTTATTGAATCTGTTGGAAAAACTAATACTAAGATTGGCGGTGACCACATCGAGTCAATTAGCGGCGGGTATGATCTATCAACCGGGTCAGTAATGAACATGAAAATTGGTAATGACCTTAACATTGACGCTTCACCACAAATTTACCAGAATTCTGGTCGTGCAAATCCAGCATCAGCTGAAGCCGCAGTCAAGGCTTTGATTCATGGTATGACACCGCCGGCACTTGGGGTTCCTTTATATCCAAACATTGAACGAATGTCATCCCCAGTTTTGGCCGGAGAAGAAACGTTTATGTATGAACTACCGAGTGATGGAAATACTCAATCTGGTAAAGCCTATATTG
>JAKQDR010000081.1 GCA_029573715.1 bacterium
ACGCGCCCGGTCAAGCTCTCGAAGCTGGCAAGGTATTCCTGGTTATAGGTGCGTTCGTCAAGGTCAAGGCGTGCGGCTTCCAGTTCTTCCGGCGGTACATTCCCCCCGTCCGCTGTGGTGAATTGCCACGCCTTCCAATCCGGCTTTGAATCCGCCTCAATCCAAAGGTCGTATAGGTGATTGAACCCGGCAGGCGTGCCGATGAACAGCGCCGAGCCTAATTTATCGGACAGCGCGGGCCTTAAAACCTCCGTCCATACCTCCGCCGCCATGTCAGCGTATTCGTCAAGCACAAGGGCATCCAGGCCCACTCCACGCAATGAATCGTAGTTGTCTGCACCACGCAGGGCAATGATTGAACCGTTGATAAGCGTCAAGGAAAGGTCGGTTTCGTTCCGGCTGGCCACAGCTTCAGGTGGTAAGAAGCCCCTAAGCATAGACCAGGCTATTTGTTTCGCCTGCCGGTATGTTGGCGCGGTGTACCAGTTGATTGAATTGGCTTTGTTATACGCGACGGAAATCAAAGACCAAAGCGCCAACACGGTTTTACCAAAGCGGCGACCGGCCACGACTACTTTGAACCGGGATTTATCCCTGAATATTTTAGTTTGCGCCTTCGTCAGTTTCAAGTATAAGCACCAATGGGTTTACTGAAAGTTCCATTTTAGTTGGTTCGTTAAAGCCGTGCATCGCGTTCAACTCTTTAATGGCCGCGATCTTATTGTTGTCAAGAGTTGTGGCCCTTAGCGCGATTGATCCAAGAATCTGGACACTTAACTCCCGCGTCCATAAGTATTTCTTTTCAAGCGCCTTTTTAAGCTCGTCAACTCTTAGTGAAATCTTAGCGTCGTCTAAAAGGCGGGAAGCATTGACATAAATTCCCGGATTTTTCATTTTTCCAGCATTATAGGCGAGCTTATAGGCTTCGTATGCCGTTTTGCCTTCCGCAATCGCCTGGCAGAATTTCTCTTGTTTAGCCGTTAATTTGTTCATGCTTCCATCATCCCATCCCAAAAAATGTTGTCAAGAACTGTTTTGCTACAGCCTGCCTGATATCCACCCGCCGGCAGTTCACCGCGTCGTAAAAACTCATGCTCTCCGAGGTTTGACGTTGATTCCGATTTCAATCGCAATGTCGCGCAGGGTTTTATTCGGCATTTGTGTTTGTCCGCTCCCCTCCTACGTGTTCACATTCTTACGCAAATCCTCTTACTATGTCAACAATATTTTGATCGCCTGCGTGGTTCGTGGGTCAACTTTTATCCCCTGCCCTATGCAACACCCTCAAAAGCACAAGATAGCCGATCAAATCCAAAATCGTATCTTCCCCGGCGTCCTGGCCTCTGGCAATCCGCGACAGCTTGTCGTCAATCCGAATGAGTAGGGCTTCTTCAGGAGTGGACTTGCTAAATATCCTCATTGGATCGGCAAACGAGTTTCCGTATGCCCTGTTTTTTGCCTTGAGCATTTCGGCAAGGTTCTGGCACTCAACGTCTATTAGTTCTGGTATAGTCATTTTCCCAACCTCCGTAAATTATGCCTCCGGTAAGTATTCGATTTTATTACATTATTTCTCAAGTATTTGATTTTATTCAATGTTTTTCTTATCTCTCCTTTTATATAAATATATATATTTTTTTTTTATATATACATATAAGTGCAACCCGTGTGTGCTTGGGAGCATATAGGTATGTGTTTTTTTTTAACAATCATACGGTTGCACCCCCCTGCAACCCTCATGCCTAAAAGTGCAACCAGTGCGTCCGTGGTTGCATAGATGGTCTTAGCGGTTGCACCCCCCTGCAACCGCTCATTTCCTATGCAAATATAATTACTTACATCGTCTTTTTCGTGCATGGTTGCACGGGTGTATAAGGGGTCAACCGAAATCACCATCTCCCCGCAACCTCCTCATAAATAACGCCGGGTAAGCCGTATTTGCCGTCTTTACTGATAACAATTTCTTGCTTCAACATTCTGCCCAAACATGATTTTACTGTTGAGTTATTTATTTTTGTTTCCTTGCTGATTTCTTTCGGGCCTAACATTCTGGTCTTTATTGATTGGGTAATTTGTAGCCAGTTGGTGTTTTTGGATACTTTTTCATTTTTATCGACAGCC
>JAKQDR010000099.1 GCA_029573715.1 bacterium
CGCTAACCCTTGCGGCAAACACGGATCAAGACATTTATTTCAAGGATGCTGGAAGTTTTATCATCCCTCGGCGCAAATTGGTAACATACCTGCGCCTCTTCAGTCTCGGCTCATCTATAATCACTGGCGACATAACGGGGATGAAGCTGACAACCCTGATCCTTTACAGTCTCGGCTCATCTGTCATTACAGGTGATATTACTGGTATGAAGCTAACATACCTGCGCCTCAACAGCATCGGCTCATCTGTCATTACTGGCGACATAACTGGGATGAAGCTGACAACCCTGGTCCTCTACAACATCGGCTCATCTGTCATCACGGGCGATATAACGGGAATGAAGCTGACAACCCTGTTCCTCGTCAACATCGGCTCATTTATAATCACTGGTGACATAAATGGCATGGGGCTGACAATCCTACTCCTCAGCGGCCTCGGCTCATCATTAACATATGGAACGAATTTGCTGAATATTACGGATGGATATGGCATCCAACTCTTGGGCAACACGGTGTTTGCCACGGCAGCAGAATATGCACGACTTATTCATGATGCAGCGAATGCAACATGGAGCGGAGCATATCCATTCATAATTACCGCAGGCACAAATGACAACTGCCCTGATTGGGATGATGTAAAAGCAGATGTGGCTGTGTTACGCGGAAAAGCTGCATGGACTATTATCCCCTCTGCATGGCTATCTGCTAATGGTGGGAGCTGGCCAACAAATTGGAAGGAATACACAGGATAATAATATGCACTATATAATCAAAAACGGCAATCAAGTATTACACACAGGAACAGCGGAGCCGAATACGGTAGGCACTCGCTATGAATTGCTGTGGTTCGATACTGAGGCAGAGATGTTTCAATACATAGAAGACAATAACTTAGATATTGTGGAGGTGGAAGATGTCGTCGCAAACCTTGATTTGAACATAGTTTGAACATATTGCTGATGTCAGCAAAATGATAAGGAGAACAAAATGAAACTTAAAAATACTTGGAAGCACCTGCTTGTAGGCGGATTAGTGGGATTATTCTTCGGCATTATCGTCAATGTGTTTAACCTACAATCACTGCAATGGTTCATTGCCATTGCCTTCTTCTTTGCTACTCTCGCTTGGGAACAAGCACAAAAGGCAAGAGCGGTTATTTGGAATTGGCTGGATGCAATAGTAGATGTATTGGCTGGAAATGCTGCGTTTTTGATAATATATTTTTGCATTATAAAATAGTTCACGGTCAACATCCTCTATTCCTCCTTTAGGCGATTTCCCTCCACCGTGGACAAAAAAGCCCTCCAGTTTTATATT
>JAKQDR010000109.1 GCA_029573715.1 bacterium
TATAAACGTATTGCTCTGGAGAAAGCATCATTCAATTCCTTTCAGTTGACGGATCTCGTTGATTAGTTTTTGATTTTCATTACAAACATCTGACCATTCGTTTTCATAGTGATCGGCCTTTCGTTTGGTGTCAGCGAGTTCTCGATTGAGCCGATTGATTTCACCTGTGGCAATCTCCAACCGCAGAGATTCCGTTAGCAAAGGGTTCTCCCAGAGATTAAGATACGACATTAGACGATCCTCACTGGGCGAGTCGCATACATGTACCAATCTGGCACAATATCTGCTTTATTGTGACTATTGAATTCGTTTACAAATGTGGTGGCATCTTTCTGATTGTCAAAAAATTTCACTTCTTCAACTTTCTGACCCCACCCACGCTCTGATTCAATGATTACAACTTTCCAAGTTTCACCAAGATTAAGTTCAGGCATTTTTGTTATCCGCGATCATAGAAATGAAAAAACCAAGACACAGGCCAGCTACAGTAGTGTTAAACATAGCCAGCCCATAGTTACCCAGTTCATAATTCATCATACCAATGACCAGATTCAATGTGAACAAAACAAATTGAATAAGAATATTCATGATTTTCTCTTTAGAAATTGGTGTTCTGTTTTTGCTCGACGATCGGAACTTCTTTCCAGTCGTCTGTTTCATTTTCTCGATACTGCAGCATAGGCTCTCGTGGATATTCTTTAGTGTATTCCTCGCCCCATCGAGAGTCATAACCTTTGTACACATCGATGATTTTTAACCAGCGGAGTTCCATGATTATACCATTACGATAATACCGATGGTAACAATCAGTCCACATACAATCATTGTGAATGCAGTCATTTCAGCAGAAAAATGATCCCGTCGCTTGCTTTTCACCACGTAGTTTCCAAACACATTAGTCTTTTGCATATCGTACTCATATCGAATTGGATATGCTCGATTAGATACAAATCGGATGGCAGCAAATCCAATAATCCAGACGAGAATGCCACCAAGAATACCTTTGATATCATCACCGACTACGTGCCACACAATCAAACCAACTGTTAGAATACCAACCGGCGTCTGGACAAATTCATTGACGGCAACTCCAATTTCCTTGGCAGCGGCCGCCAGACCTTTTCCAATATTAGCACCAGTCTGAGCGAATCGATCTAGTTTCTCGGGCGTGATATTCCCAACGATCGGCACATTATTGGAATTCTTTTCTGCAATCTGCTGGATGATTGCTGCTTTTTCTGTCTCCGATAGTTTATCGAATCCAGCTCGTCCAGCATCATGAATACTGATTTGAGCTTGAGCCAAAACGGAGAACAGCATGAAGAATGTTGCAATGATGAATTTCATTTTAATACCCCAGGAAGAGAAGATCACGAGAAACGGCACGAGTAATGCAACATGTTTGCTTGAAAGTTTCAGAATAGAACGATTGAGCAGAACCTCCGGCGATACTATCGGGAGCATCAAGGGATTGATGGTCAGTCATAGAGAAGCCGTCCTTCAGCTCGAAGTGAGACATATAGGTGTGCCAACCGGTCATGCAAACGCGAACACCCGGATCGATTTCGATGGAGGCATTATTCACAGTCTTGGTCATTTTGAATCACCGTGGTTGTTTGGTTGATGTGATTATTATATCAGGTCCAGAGACAAAGTAAATACGTACAGTCGTTGTTACAATTTGCCACGTGCCCCTCGATTAATCCATCGATTCATTTGCATCTTTGATCGTCGATACATGTTATCAACAGCAAGCTTCACTCGGTCACCAACACGAAAAGACTTCGAACAATCGCAATAGACCATCCACCCGTTACGATCTACCCAATGGCACTGAAGCGTCTGAGACCGATCAGACATCGATTGATCTCGCCGAACACGACACCCTTTGTAAGCCATCATTCATCCTTAAGCGCATTCACGACAGCGCAGAACAAATAATCCTTTGCCTTTTCATGGGGTGGCAATTGCCGATACGCACAAATGGACGGATGTTCTTTTTTCTCTGCGTCTTTGATTGGACCCCATTTCCAACCAGAATTTAGCTTATCTGTCATCCAAGAATTATGACTATGCTCTGGACCAGCGTCCGGATGAGCGATGTGAAATTCTACATTATTAATTGCACTAGAACGTTGCCATTCCGGAGCTTCTTCCCATGGCACCTGGGAATCATCACCAAATGCTTGACATAGGGCTCGATTCATCTCATGCGCCACTTTAGCAATTTGTTCGACGTTCATTTTACACCCTCATATAAATTGCGAAGTTCATCAACAAAATCTGGGTCATA
>JAKQDR010000111.1 GCA_029573715.1 bacterium
TGTAACTGGGATGCCGATAGGGGCGGGGATGCTGGGGTTTTTCATCGTCAGCCTCGTCATCATCATCGGCGCCGGTGAGATGTTTAATTCTGCGCTTGTAGAAGAAAATGCTGAATGAACTTATGAATAACGCGATGGCGAAAATTTCGACGAGCAAGCGGTACTCCTTGAGAAATTTCTGCGTCCACGTATCGATTTCTTCTCCGAGGTCGCGTGTCTGACTCTCGACATACTTGCGTAAGAGCTCCTGGTTTCTCTGCGCCGCTCTGTCGGAACCGAGAGCGCCTTTGGTATCATAGCGCTTCATATCTATACGCACCGGCGGCACTGACATTTGTTCTTTGGGTATGCGCAAGTCGCGTTTTAAGTCATCAAAAGACTGATCCAGATTTTTGAGGGGTTCTGCGGCAAAACAGACGGCGACAACGAATGCCGCGGCAAAAAAGACGATGGTTGCGTATAATATCTTTTTCATACTATTTTTATTATTATATCGCCCGTACCTCTATTTGCCAATTAAAATGAATGCGTCAAGCGTAGAATATGAAAAGCTTCGTTACACTTTAAAGAGCGACTATTTAAAGGAAACGAGCCGCCACTTGAACTTTGATGGCGACCCACAGCTCGATTTAGTTAAGCTGTGGTATAATCGCCTTGTGGAAGTCTCAAAGCACTCAAGGAGGCGGCTATGAGCTATTCTACAAGGCAATTTATTATCAGGCAACGATATTTAATGGTTCAGGATTACACAGAGCATATGAAGATAGCAGCAATTGCACGAAAGTATCGCACCTCAAGAACGACTGTCTATCGCTGGCTTAAACGCTATGCTCAAACAGGGAATGGTGGCTTGTTAAATCAATCCTGCCGACCGAAATCTCCTCACCCAAAATCTTTGAAACCGTCAATAGTCGAGGCGATTATCCGTCTTCGTAAGCGCACTCACTACGGCCCCAAACGGCTCAAGTTCTATCTTGCAAAGCGAGGTGTTGTCATCTCAGAGCACGCAATATACAAGGTGCTCCTGCGTTCTGGGCTCAATAACCGTTATCGCCGTAAGAAACGCCGAAACTCACGAAACTACCGCGTGCCGTATCCAGGACACACCGTGCAGATGGATACGAAATATTTGGATACAAAGCCAGGATTCCCGCACCGCTTATATCAATATACCGCAACCGATTGCTTCAGTCGCTTACGCGTCTTGAGAATCTACGATGAACTCTCTGCTGAGAATTCTGTTCGATTCTTACAGGAGGTGGTGCAAAAATTACCCTTCAGGGTCGAAACCGTGCGCACGGATAACGGCGTTGAGTTTACCTACGGACCGTTTAAGGTTAATCATCCGTTTACGCTTGAGTGTGCACGGAACAATATACGTCATTGGCTCAACAAACCTAGTCATCCTGAATCAAACGGCAGAGTTGAACGTTCACACAGAACCGACGATGAGGAGTTCTATAATCTCAATCCGGTTAAAAACCCTCGTGTCTGGAAATACAGGATATCGTCCTGGGAAAAGTTCTATAACTTCCACCGTCCACACCAGTCCTTAGGCAATTTATCACCTTACCAATACTGGCTCAAATTTAAGAAAGAACGAGAGGTGAAAAATGTTACTTGACTATGGGTATAGTACAGCATTGTAAAAATTCATTCTTGACAAAAATTAAAAAAATGTTATACTTTAAACCTTATGAATAAATCCAGTCTCATGACAAAAAAGAACGAAGTGGAGCGATGTTGGTGGTTCGTCGATGTTGAGGGAAAAATTCTCGGCAGGGCGGCAGCCAGGATTGCTGCGATTATGAGAGGCA
>JAKQDR010000114.1 GCA_029573715.1 bacterium
GCCTCGAATTTCAGAAAAAACACCAATCGATGAAAAATTGCGTGATGCAGTTATAGCAGGTGGCGAAGATACTGAAGCGCTATCGTCACGGCAGGCTCGATTGCTTGCACAGATTATAACACAGCATACTGTAGCCTATGCAACGACACGCTGGAAGCTTGCACTCGACGTTATGCGAACGGGGAAATTTTCTCCCTATGGACTCGATGGACACGATATCGGACTTGAAATAGATTTCAACCGTGATGGAACGCTCGATGATTTGTATGATTTCACGGAGACCGGTGCAAATATTAACACCGCATTGAAAAATCTCTATACAGCCTATAGGGCGCTTAATGGTGCCGGCGATGAATTGTGTGTCATTATGGGCGATGATTATGCAGAAGCGTTTGAAACCAACGACGACGTAATCGAATATCGGAAGGCAAACGATTCCAATTTGCTCATTATATCAAACCTTATCCCTGAAACTTTTAACAAAACACAAGGATTACGGCTGCTATCTCGGTATAGAGTGCCGGGCGTTGTGGACCCGATGTACATATTAATGTACAAACCGCAAGGTCGATTTGTCCAGTATGCCGGAGCATCGGCGCAAGATTTTATGCCGTCCGACGAAATGATTATGTTCTCTTTAAACTCGACACGGTACAAAGTTCAACGTGGTGTTGATGTGCTCGGCTATGTTATGACGGACGATAACGGTCTGGACGGAAGGGCAACACGTGCGGTCGGTGATATTGTGTTTGACGAATACACCGACAAAGACCCAATTGTTACTTACATCAGGTCGCAAGCACGGTATGCTTTTATTCCTGCGATGGTCAATCACACTGCACGACAGACTGGAATATTTATACCGAGTGCATAATGACAATCGAAGCTATTGACATATATCGTAATAACCTTAATGAGCAAATGGGCGAGGATGGGGCAATGAGCGAACCGGCAATAATTGATCCATCCGGTGTTTACGAAAAATTTATTTATGGTTTTTTTGA
>JAKQDR010000118.1 GCA_029573715.1 bacterium
TTGTCTTATACCGCACTTACAGCGGAGGAAGCGGACACTATAACTGAATTATCCATTGCACTGATGTGTTTGTGTTCTGATATGTACGATGTACGAACATCACAAGCAAGCAATGACAAGCAGAACCCTATTGTAAGCACGGTCTTAAACATGCACAGGCGCAATTGTATAGGCGGTGTTTGAAGTGATTAACGCTAGTAAACTAACTGAAAAAATCACATTTCAAAAGCAGTCTGACGAGGGTGAATGGGCGGACGTACTTACTTGCTTTGCTGAAATAACTGGCTTAAGCAATTCGGAGTTCTATGTGCAGTACGCAGGTGGTAATGCTGACGAGGTTGTAACTGTTTATGCCCGATATAAATCAGCGTTAATGGCTTTAATACCGCAGACAACACGGATTATACACGGAGTAAATACTTACGATGTTATCTCACCGCCTGATAATGTGCTGTTCAAGAATGTTGAAATTAAGTTCAGAGCAAGGAGGCAGATCAGCTAATGGGAATTGATGAAGTAATTGAAGTTTTAAAGGCTAACGGAATAAGCAAGGTTGCTTTATTTCCCGGCTATGTCACTTTGCCTAAAGATCACATTATTGTTACTTATGGCATGCTTAAAAAAACCGCACAAGGCGCTGACGGTTACGCCTTATATTGGGACATAACGTATCGGATATGTATTTTTTACCGTGAGCAAAAAACAGCTGACGATTGGGCAATGGAAAAATTAATTGAAAATGGCTTAAGAGCCTGCAACGGCTTAACAGTCGAATATGACTACAACGATACAGACAAGCTTGATATAACTTATATCGAGTTCACAACAACAAAAGAATTTTAATTTATTAGGAGGATTTATATTATGGGTGAATTATCACAGTATACACTTGGCTCGGGACATCTGCATATACAGGAGTTTACAACACTGCCAACAGATTGGAACGATTTTTTCAGCTCGACTGATAACCTTATCGGAAGAATTAAGGGCGGTGCAAGCATTGAATACACTACCGAAAAATACGAGGACGAGGACGATCTCGGTTATGTTGTAATTGAGGATATTACAAAGGAAAAAGTTATCCTTAAAACAGGCGTTATGACATGGGACGGTGATACTCTTGCAAAGCTTGGCACAACTGTCCGCGCATCAACAGGTGCTGACGGTATGACAACTGTTAAGCTTGGAGGTCTTGGCAATCAAACTACTACTCGTTGGGTTATCGGCTTTGAGCATAAGGACAGAAACCTCCGTGTTATTATCGTGGGAAGAAACACAGAGGGA
>JAKQDR010000312.1 GCA_029573715.1 bacterium
GAGGTGTTTCACGGACGGTATGTGGTCAAATGGCAGAGATTCAGCTAATAATCTTGATTGTTATAATGAGTATCTTTTACTCACGTTTCAGGAACATGGGCATTATCTTGTTTTATTTACCCATGTTTATGCAACATGGCCTACATTAACCGCCGTTACATTAACCACCGTAACTAAAATAAGAATTCCGTTATTTAACTTTTGCAGATAAAACTTAAATAGGGTTTAATCTACGCACTGGAAGCGGTAAATATTACCGCAACTGGTTCACAAAGTAAACCCCACTATTTTACGCAATGCAACATATAATATGCAGGAATGGTGATTTAGGTGTACTATATGATATATTAAGTGGTCGAATCTGACCACTTTAATATGTACCAAATCGGTACATATTTTTTCAATATGTACCAAAAATAATGTAAGAAATTCCTTACATTTAAGTCCAGTATATTTCTATAAAAACTGGACAAAGAAAAATGCGGTGGTTTGTGGTATCAGGCACTTAAGACAATCCACCTATCACATAAAAATGGCATAGGTGGTATGTAACGGTGGCTGCAAAAAAAAGAAAGGCCTACGTCTCCGCAGGCCCAAAGCACGCCATTATGTTATGAAAACCACTACAAAGGTAATTATTTATTTTTAAAAAACAATGGTTCTTATATAAATTTATTTAAAATTTCAGGACAATCCCCTATTTCAGTCAGCGTTTGTGAAACACACTTCTTCATGGGCAGGTAATACGCGTCACGTGATCGCATTATATCCGTAGCCCTTTCTATTATGTGGTAGACGCTTGTTCTATCCACCCCCAGGCTTATACCAATCTCTTCATGCCGGAATCCCTTGTTGAAGAGATATAATGCGATAAGGTATTTCACATACAGATACTTTCTCACGTGATTGCCAACAATGTCATCCACAGACATATCATGCGTACGGGATATTGCGTCCATTATCCGATGTGCAGCGCTCAGGCAGGCTGCGGTTTTATCATCCATTTTCAAGCCTTTTAGATATATAGTCTCCAAGATCATCTTTCTCCCCATACTCATAATCAAGCCGCTCCCACCACTTAACACACTGCCCAGGGAACCTACGCTCCCACTCGTCATAGGCATCAACATCGGGAAATAGAATATGTTTGTCCGTTATCAGCGATGTGTTGTTCTTACCGCCAGTAGCAAGCCAGTCCCCACCGAAGTGCAGGGCGCACAAGATAGCCGTTTTCTCCGACTCCACTACCCAAGAGGCATCTTGTATACCAAACATACACTTACCACGATAGCCCTCCCGTGTGGTGTATTTTGAGTATGCTCTGGTGTCCTTGTTACGATGACCATCAGTATTGTATATTATACGTTTGTCCTTGCATATCCTATCAAGAGCATCAACATTCCAAAATACGGTGGCTATGCCGTGTTTCCCGATACTTGGCGTGACGTTGTACCTGTTATAGCAATCTTCTATGTCGGATACGTCAAAGTGTCTTGAGAGCCATAAAAACAGCCCATCCTTGATCACACCTATCTTCTTCTTCTCACTATATAGCACCGATGGCCATATGTATTTAAGACGTGGCTCAGGTGGCGGTGGGGGGATGGAGATTTTTGCGGTTCCCTTTTCCTTTAATACCGCAAATGCTCCTCCCACATCACCAATACCACCATATTTTATGAGCCAGTCTATGATGCTTAAACTTTCGCCACCCTGCTCCATCAACCATACCTTATTCCGCCGTATATTACCAACGGTCTTGTCCCACCTGCCATGCGGTTCGCCATTTATCCTACAAGCGGCATACCACATCGGCCCACGTCTTATAAAAGGCAGTCCGGTGATGTGT
>JAKQDR010000153.1 GCA_029573715.1 bacterium
GTCCAGCCCCAAGAGGCACGGAAAGAAGCCTTGAACTTAGCGTTCTCAGTATCCCAATCGTTATCCATACCAAACTCATCACCACGACGCTCATAATACTTGAGGCCGTTTTTAGCGTTGGTCTTGATAAACCAAGCATCAGTGTCGGTTAGGTAGTGATTAACATGAACACCACCGGGGAACATACCCATTTGGTTGATTACGTTGATATCATTGTTAGCAGTGCCAACACGACGAGCAGTCTTTAGAATACGCTCTGCTTCAAAAGTTAGAGTAACTGGAACAATTAGCTTGTTGGGAATTACAGCAATACGGAGACCACGGTCATCAGTAAAGCCAGCAATATCAATATAAGCTTGTTCCAGTGAAGCCTCACTTAGATCAGCATAAGTCGTTGGACGGTTACTCCAAGTGCCACCTGAAACGTTGGGGTGAGCATTTGAAATTAGTGACACACCATCACCACCAGTGTATGAGCCTGAGAAAGCGTTGTTTAGAACGTTAGCCCCGATAATTTCCTTGGTTTGACGAACTGAGAAAGCTAGTGCTTGGGCACGACGCTTACCAACCACATCATATTGATCGTCATCAAAGATTTCACGAGTGATGATAAAACCAAGAGAATACACTACATGGTTGTAACGAGTCGTGAAACCTTGACGGGCTGAATCATACTCAATTGCAGCGCCTTCAGGCTTAACGCGGAGTAGGCCATAACCTGAAACCCCAACGTCTTCTTCATAAGCACGGCTTGAAGTTTCTTTATCAAAAATCTTATCCCATTCAACAGGATATTCATTATAGGCATCGCCGTACCATTTGTTGACACCGGGCCAAAGCGATTTTGCCCACTGGGAAGTAGTTTGAACTGACATTATTTATTCTCCTTTAAAATTAAGTACCAGCTCTACCAGTTGCAGGATTAAGTTGATGGTTGTTAATTTGAACAATCACAACAGTTCCTGAAGTGGCACCAGTACCATCGTTATCTGGTGAATCAACAATGTCTAGAACTTTTACTGGAGCGGTGGCAGCGTTAGTGCCAGCGTTTAGGTAAGTAGAATCAACTTTCATTGCTGAACGACCATTTGAACCAGTAGCAGGCACATCAATTTGTGCGGTAAGGCCAAGGTTGGCCACAGTTACAGTACCGGTACAGGGAATTGAAAAGCGAAGAGCTGGGTCATCAAGAACTAGAACAACGTCACCAGAAACAATAGGAGCCAGGGGGCCAACTAGAGTGTCTAGCACAGGGCTAGAACCACTACGAGAAGTTGAAACTACTTTACCAATAACTACACCAACATAACCTTCGTTAGCGTTATCAGCAGCAGAAACAACTTGCTTTAGGTTGATTGGGTTGTTACCAATTGAAACTTGAGTAACTGAGCCGTTCATTTTTACAAAGTCGCCCGGCCAAAGGTTGCCACCAGCCACATAGCGGCTAGCTTTACCTTCAAAATTGCATTGACCATTTGAGCCAACTGGGGAAGCACCCCCAAGATAGTTTGCCATAAGGATTAAACCTCCAATTTAAATTTAAAATTTAGCAGGAGGTCAAGAGAAAAAAGGTTAATCACGACTGATTTCGAGTTTGGCATTACGAATGCCGTCCTTAAATTCTTGA
>JAKQDR010000177.1 GCA_029573715.1 bacterium
AAGACAATAGATCGTATCATCATCTGTGACAGTTTCATTCCATCGTTCAATCAAAAGTTTGTCCATTTGGCGGACATATTCTTGATGAATTTCATGGCGCTTCTTATAATCCGGGTGAGTGGTATCATTATGAAGTTGCTCGACGTGCTTAGACACATCTTCACCAAGACGAGTTTTCGGACAGAATTTGAGAATCGATTTATGTCCAAAATGCACATCAGATGTGAACCAGATTTTACTCATTGATCAATAACCTCGTCAATGTATTGAAGCTGTGCGTGAATTGTTTTGATGGCTCGAAGAAAACCTTCGGCTTCAATGACGTTGAACGAAAGACCATTTTTCTTCAAGTCGTCATATGTAGCTTGAGTTTCTGCTAATTCGTCGTTGATGTGACTTTTAATCCATTCCCACTTTTCAAGAGCTTTCTTGGCTTTGGTCAAATCTACAGCTTCACGATAGAACGGAATCTCATTCACATACACAACATCATCGGTAATTTTAAGACTCTCAATTTTTGTCTTCACTATTGTTCTCCGGTTGATATGGTCATTATATCAAGTCTGGCATCAGATGTGAACTGATTCCGTCAAAAACTTACGCATATAATCAAGTCGAGATTGTTCATCCATGGCATTGAATTCTGATTCAATAGACCGAAGATGATCGATCAGTTCATAGAACTCCTCATCAACATTTTGCTTATTGAGACACATGATGTCTTTCTTGCGGGCAGCGGCTTTCAGGACCAAGTAATATGGTGTCTTAATTTTCAGAGCAGTTCTTGAAGTTTGACCATAGACCACGAAACCTTCATGTTTAGCCTGCTTTGCGACTTCAACAATCGAGCTAAATCTACAAACAGACCACATTGGGCGTTTGACTCCCATTTTCTCTGCAAGACTATCCAACAGAGATTCGTTCAGAACGTCACTAAAATATGGTCGATCGTTGGCAACAAATCGACAGCCAATCAGATATGCACCAGGCTCTTCTTGAATGATATGAGGATCACGTGGGTCAACGATCTCAAACATATATGTGGTCAACACTGAGCCATTGAGCTTGATCCAAGACTTAACCGATGCAAGATGCTCTTCTGCCATTTTAACAAAATCTGAATCAAGCGAACCTGTGGTAGAAATAACAACATCATCAACCTCGGCGACATACGTGGCACAAGCCATGAACCCATTTACCTTGCAGATAGCCACACATTGTTCATCGCGATCGATATTGGTACCATTTTCATGATGATTAAAAATCTTGGTGAATGGCTTAATGACGATCTTACCGTCAGCGGTTTCAACATGACCGCGAGATTCAAGCAGTTCTTCGTCTTGGTTCCACAGATTGTCATAGAAAACGCGCTTGGTGTATTTCTTAACAAAGAGACCGGGATACCGAGCGGATTCTTTACGAGTGATAAGGGGTTTCATGTTGTCACCGAGTAGAAATAAGCTGTTGCCAGCGATCATAGAGCATTTCAATGTAGTCCTTGTCACTCAGAGTCCCTTTGTAGAAACCAAGTGCCCAAGCATCATTCACTTCAACAAGAGCTGGTTCGCCCCAATCCAACATACCAATATCAAGTGAATATGCAATCGGAGTGTTCAGATTCTGTGATTCATAAACATCGATGACCTGTTGGACAAAATCAATCGGCGGCTCGGGCCAATCATCAGGACCATCATCATATCGACCATATCCAAGTAGCTTACCCTCTCGAACGTAGTATCGGCACTCAGCGCTCCATTTCATAACTTCGCTGACCCACACCAAATGATCGGCCGGTAAACTCATGAACGCTTCATGTTGTTCAGCGGTG
>JAKQDR010000178.1 GCA_029573715.1 bacterium
TTATCTTCTTCACTAAACTTGGTTGCCCTATTTGCCTTGTACTGCGGATAGTAACGGGATCTCCAGCTTTTGCCGACATCCCAAAAGCAGTACAAACGGCACGGCCCAAATTTTTTCAGCACATGCCGAATGGACAGCAACGTGCCATATACTGCACTAACATCGCCAGATTCGCTAGACAAACGCAACATGGCGTTGGCTCGATAGGCAATGTTAGTTGTATCTACAAGAACAATCATGGTTACTTCCAGTCATTGTCAAGATCGAATGGCAACCGCTCTGGATTGTCTACATCTGCATCGTCTGTGTCGTATTGCTTTGTAGACTCTTTGACAATCTTATTAACCTGTTTCATCGCATCAGACCAACACCGTGCGTACGCATCATCCGTTTTCTCCTTCGGACGCATGGTGCTATTACGTGCGGCCTTAACTTTCAAAAAAGCACCGTTCGGAAGTTGAACGGTGATTCCGTACTCAACACTTACGGACTCTTCAACTTTGAAGGAAACTTCACGCGGCATAACTTGCCTCCCATTTGCTTAGTACAAACCAATGTTAGCACAAGTCATCAAATAAGTCAATACTCACCATAAATCCTGATCTTTGCCAGTCTGTAGCCTCTCCTATACCAATACTTCCAAGGCTTTAAGCCTCTTTCTCCGTATTTCAACATAAAAAGAGCCAAACATTTTTTTCTGGTTATGAAGGCGTAGCTTACCAACATGGCTACGTTGTGGTTAATATCTATCACACACCATAATTCATCGGTATGGAAATACTTGTACTGTCTACTCGTTCTCTTCCTCTTCATCAAGAAATGGTGCGTTCGACCCAACGTACTCAAAGTAACGTTTCTGCATTTCGTTTGAAAGAGCCTCTTTGTTATCCCGAATGAATTGCACTACATCACCTTTGGAGCACTCACCAACGTTTTTGAACACCCAACGCTTGTCTTTACTCCTGCAAATATCCAAATGCCTCATAGTTTCAAACGTGGAAACTTCATCGTGAAATCCAACGTCATACAGGAAAGCACAATGCGCGTTTCTAAGCGGAGAAGTCGTCTTGTTTTTAATTGTACGGATCTCTACCAAGAAACCAACGGCATCGTCTGGATTGTACTTGAACCCAAATGCGTTGACGTTCTTTCCTTTGAGCTTGCCCAACATACTGATCTGAAGCCGCAAAGAGCTATAGAATTTTAACGCCTGACCACCGGGAGTAGTTGTCTTGTCGCCATAGGCAATGCCAAACTTATCCCGCCGATGGTTGATACATATTAGCGTAATTTCGTTTTTAGAAATCAGACCAATAGATTTTCTTAGCTCCGTGTTGAACACCTTGGCTTGAAGTCCAAGCTGCGCCGTACCTTCCAATTCGGCTCTAGGCGGTGCGGCAGCAACAGAATCAATTACATATACAACCGGCCCTTTTGAAGATTTCCGCAAATGGACCGCCGATTTGCGAATGGCTTCAAACATTTCTTCTACTGTGTCTGGATGTCCTACGCGCAATTTGTCTTTTTCGGTTGACAGTCCCAATTTGCCTAAACGTTCTTCGTAAGCTCCGTCAATGGCAAATTCGGCATCGCAATAAATGACAATACCGCCATGCTTTTGAACATTTGCACAATGCTGAAGAACAAGTGTGGTTTTTCCGGTAGATTCCCAACCGTACACTTCAGCCACGCGGCCAACCGGCATTCCACCGCCTGT
>JAKQDR010000313.1 GCA_029573715.1 bacterium
CGATGTGGACATTTGGTCACAACCAGACCCTTGGCGAGTTTGCAGTGTTGGTTTGTATGCCGACATGGTATTTATCGCCCAAGCCCGTGAAGGTTGGCCTCATGCCATCGGACGGGCAATCAAGGCCGAGGCCGAGGTGGAACGGTTGCGTATGGCGTTAGATAAAATAGCGAACCCACTAAAGTATATACAGATGGAAGCAAGAGCCAAAGGCGCAGAGTTGAATGGTGTTTACGCCATAATGTTGTCTAAAGACCCAAGCTACCTACAAGAAATAGCCATTGCCGAACTGGATAAGGAGGGCGAGAGATGAGTTGGGATAAAACAAAGGGCGGGGATTTTGGGCATTCATCGATTGAACTAAACAAGATTTATAACGAGGATTGTTTGGAGGGGATCAGCAAGCTATCCAATGACTGTATAGACCTTATTGTTACATCTCCACCCTATAATGTAAATTTAGGAAATAACAAATATAACAAGAACCCATACAATCTATATAACGACAATAAAGACCACAAAGAATATATTTTATGGCTAAAGAGGATATTCGGGTCGTGCCAAAGGGTTCTTAAAGATGGTGGGAGGGTCTGTATAAACATCGGGGATGGCAAAAATGGCGCAATCCCGACAAGTAGCGATATAATTCAGTTTATGGTGGAGTTGCAGTATATACCAATGACACATATCGTGTGGGATAAAAGCCAAATTGGAAACAGAACAGCATGGGGTAGCTTCAAATCTCCTTCGTGTCCGAGTTTCCCGACACCGTTTGAACATATATTGGTATTCGGGCATAAGAGTAATAAGTTACAGTATAAGGGAGAAACAGACTTAACCAAAGAGGAATTTATAGAATGGGCTAATGCTTTATGGAAATTTGCCCCGCAAACAAATCAGAAGAAGATTGGGCATCCTGCAATGTTTCCCGTGGAGTTACCAAAACGATGTATTAAGATGTTTTCTTGGGTAGGAGCTACGGTGTTAGACCCGTTTATGGGTTCCGGCACAACCGCAATAGCTTGTATCAACACAAATAGAAATTACATAGGCTTTGAACTGGATAAGCA
>JAKQDR010000184.1 GCA_029573715.1 bacterium
ACCGGAATCATGGATTTTAACATGCCCTTGATCGGCAATTTCAGTTTTGGTTGATCCAGTACCAATTAACGGCATAATGGCATTATGCACTTCTTGGAACGTCTTAGAGGAGTGATCTTTAATGTCATGTATGTTCTTATACTTGTCGTAGTTTCCAAGCACCTGGTGAAGGTCTGGGTGATCTGGAGTGACATTGCCTTTCTTATGTTGGGATACTAGCCAGGGAACAAACTTCTTGGTTGGACTAGGATCAGCATCGGCATAGGCATCAATCTCTGGGCGTAATCCTGGATTTTGGGCTTTAAGGTCGTCAATCTTACCTTCAAGCAAAAACATTTCAGCTAGGAATTCTTTAAATTTTAGCATCATGTGGTCCTATTAATTCTTCATATCGTGGATGATTTTCCGCAGAAATACGAACTCGTTCATGCGGATCATTCAACCCTTTCTGCAACACAGACTTTGTAACATTTGGATTTCTTACAGCACTTCGGCGCACTCTATGATCTTCATCAGACATTGCTTTATGAAGATGCTCTTCAGTTGCATTTGGATGTTCAGCGGCAACCATTCGAACTCTTGGATCATGATCAACTAGTGCTCTATGCAAGACCGATGATCCAGCCGACCGATTATCGGCTGCGGCTACTCGAACATCACTCGCTATACTCGGATGATCTAGAACATGATGAAGAAAACTATCTGGTGCATTTTCATTTGTCACAGCAGCTTGTTGGACTGTTGGTAAACCATGCTTAGAAAGTGCCTTCATCAGTGTTGCTTCAGATGCGTTACGATTACCTGCAGCCGCTTCCATAACACCCAGATCATTTGCATCATCTAATAGTTTGTCTAGATGTTCAGGTGTTGCTCGGCGATGTTTAGCAACTTGTTTCTTCAATGCCTGAGAACCAATCTTAAGAATTTTATCGAGATGCTCTGCATTAATATGCCGGCTATTCATAATAGAATAGATATTTGACTGATTCTTCGAATCAATGATCTGATCAATATGGTGTCGTTGCATGCTTGGATGTTTAGCAATATGCTCAAGCAATTCGCTATCACCATTTTTTATGATCTTATCAACATGCTCTGGTCTGATATTTGGATTTTGTGCTGCCGCCAATTGAACACTAAAGTTTGCAGAATCAAGTGCTTTATGAAGATGTTGAGCTGATGCACGAGGATTACTAGCTGCTGCCGCATGAATTCTAGCAGAAGGGTACTCCATAGCTTTGTCTAAAAGCTTGTCGTCAACATTATGATGCTTTGCGGCAAGAATCATTGTCGCAGCACTTGGGTTTGAATCGACAATAGCATGAAGATCTGTATTTTTCAGACCCGGATGAAGCATCTGTCTTTCGCCATTGTCATTGTAAACATCTTCATGTTTAACAAAAACAGCAGCTTCAGGGTGACTCAGTTTATATTCACCGGATAGACGTAGAGCTACATCATGGGCATGAGCAGTAAATGCTGGATGTGTTAAACCATATTCTGAGTCTAATCCATATGCAGTTTGACCTTCATGATTATGATGTGGTTGAAGAGTGGCCCGATAGATTTCCTGTCCGGTGTGATCGTGTGCTCGAACTACAACGGTGCCGTGCATAATCTCATGTTTTAGATATGACCGATTAACACCATTATCAACATTCTTACAAGATTGATCGCCCCAAGAATGTCCCTTCGGATGTTGAGCATTCGGTTGGCTATTAGCCTGACCAGCGACTTCAGTGCCTCGAACAATGGTCATATAATGTCCAGATGTTCGCTTTGATCCAGCACGAGCATTATCATTGGCAAATTGATTACGAAGATTATCGTCACGAATCAGTCGACCAAGACGAACGTCGCGGCCATGCTGATCCTTGATCATGCCTTTCACATACTCATTATGATGAATCTGTTTACCCAAATGTCGCTCAACTGCACGATGAACTTCCGACTTATCGGGCTCTAATCCAATCACGTCTTCTTGGACATGGTCATTGCCA
>JAKQDR010000207.1 GCA_029573715.1 bacterium
GCGGCGAATGCTGCGGCGAGTGCTGCGGTGAGGGATGCGGCGAGTGATGCGGCGAGTGATGCGGCGAGTGATGCGGCGAGGGCTGCGGCGAGTGCTGCGGTGAGTGATGCGGCGTGGGATGCGGCGAGTGCTAAATACACTAACTACTTATTAGAAATACTGGGTATATCAGATGAAGCCTGACATTGACACCCACATATTGACCGCCGTCAAGAGCCTGCTCCTGCACCACATCGGGGCGAGTAACCCTTGACAAAGCGCGAAAGTGGTATTAGTATTCATAGGGTCACGGGAGATTGGGAATTGTCATTTATTGACAAGCCAATCACACAACCTCATAGTTTTGTGGCTCTCAGGCCACCCTACGTTTCCCAATCGCCCGTGACAGGATTATTGGCGCGTAAGGTGGCTTGACGGCTTTAAGGGAGCGAATATGAACGAATCTGACAGACCATACCACGAAGTATCAAGTATTTTTCCGCTCATGCAAGGCGCTGACTTTGAGGCGCTTAAAACGGACATTAAACAAAACGGCTTATTAGAGCCGATTTGGATTGACCGTGACGGGAAGATCATAGACGGGCGAAACCGTCACCGCGCTTGCCTGGACACCGGTACACCAGTGAAGTTTAGAACTTACGAAAAGGACGATGTTCTAACTTTCGTTATCGGGCTTAACCTGCACAGGCGACACCTAAACGAAACACAGCGGGCAGTTGTCGCCAGTAAGATAGCCAATATGCCACAAGGAGGACGAACAGACATTACACCTTCTGCAAATTTGCATAAGGTTAGTCAACCGAAAGCAGCCTCAATGTTAAACGTTTCACCGCGTACCGTTGCAACGGTAAAGGCGGTAGAAAAAGAAGCGCCGGAATTGTTAGAAAAAATGGAACGTGGCGAGATAACCGCGCACGAGGCGAGCAAGAAAGTTGCCGAAAAGAAGCGGACGCAAGAGCGAAAGGAGATTGCCGATGCCGGACAATCAGTACCAAAGGCCGATAAATGGAATGTATGGCAAGCCGACATCACAACCTGGCAAGCACCGAGACAATATGATTTCATAATAACCGATCCGCCTTATCCAAAAGAATATTTACCACTATATGAAGTTTTGGCACAGCGCGCTAATGAATGGTTGAAGCCTGGTGGTTTACTGATTGCGATGTGCGGACAATCCTACCTAAACCAAATTTACGAAATGATGAGCAAGCATATCGAATACTACTGGACGCTGGCTTATCTAACGCCAGGACAATCCGCGTCATTATGGCAAAAGAACGTGATACCAAAATGGAAGCCTCTGCTGGTATTTGCAAATGGCAAGTATTCAGGAAAAATGTTTGGAGACGTTTACGAGAGCGGAGAGAATAGCAAAGAACTACACAAATGGGGACAATCAGAAAGCGGCATGTTTGATGTTATCTCTGGTATCTGTTTACCAGGTCAATATATTCTCGATCCTTTCTGTGGAGCAGGAACAACTGGCGTGGCAGCTATAAAACACGGTTGTTTGTTCGATGGGATTGACTTAGACCAGGATAACGTGAATATAAGCAAGGGGAGGATAAATGACGAGACAGCTTGAATATTCATGCGCTGGTACAGATTTAGGAAAATGGTTTAGATCATCGCTAAAGGATTCAAAAGACGGCTTGGTTATATTGGATGCCGATTTGATTTTATACTTTGTGTATGAATATAAAATCAAGGCATTAATGTTGGTCGAGGAAAAATCGCGTGGAGACACTATACACACTGCTCAAGGTATGACTCTTCCAATAATAACTAAAGCATTATCTCTTGGTGCGGATGGTGCTGGAATATCATTCTGGGGATTACATATATTGAGAATGGAAAACACTACACCAGACAACAGCCAATGGATGACTTGGGACGGAATAGAAAAAGATTGCGAAACTATAAAAAAATACTTAAACTTTGAGATGAAACCATGAAAGGGAGGTTGTTTTAGATGGCTTCCAAATATTGGCTCAAGTTATTCCACGAAACGATTTACGACCCAAAGATCATGATGCGCTCACCAGGCGCGCGGTTGCGCTGGTACGAATGTTTGTGCCTTGCCGGTGATGTTGACCGTGACGGCGAACTGCCATCCATCGAACACATGGTATTCGTGTTCAGGGTGAGCGAGGAGCAGTTACTTGACGAACTATCGGAGCTTGTGCGCGCCGGGATGATCGTGCAGAACGGTGACGCGTACATCGTGAAGAACT
>JAKQDR010000210.1 GCA_029573715.1 bacterium
TCATCGCAATAACGATTAATTCAATGGCTGGCTTAAGAGCGCTTTTGTGATTCCGCCAGAGTTGTGCTTCTGGAGTAACTGGCTCATTATCTTTCTCTCTAACAGCGCCAAGTCGCTTGTCCAAATTTTTTGAAATGTTCAGAGATTTCGGGAATCCTTGCGAATGGCAATACACTACGGTATCTGCTATAATAAATCCTGCGTCCTCTACAGCACATACCATTCTGTGAAATGTGCGAGTCCCACCGAAGGCCAAGAGATATGCACCTGGTTTCAGCACACGATATACTGCTGCCCATGTTTCTGGTCGAAATGCAATATCACCACCGTCCCAGGTCGAATTCATGAATCCTCTGCTTGACCTTTGAAACACACCGTCTGTACCGTATTTCGCTGGTGCAGAGTTTTCTTTGCCGAATCTTTTTACGATTGAAGTCAGGTGATACGGAGGGTCGCAAATGCACGTATCAATACTGTTCTCTGGTAATGTTTTTAATATTTCTAACATATCGCCGTTGTATAACATTTGTCTCCTATAATAGTCTTGGTTGTATTTCAACCTCTTCCGCAGAATGCGGATATACTATTTTCTCATTGTTAATATTTAACTCTTTAATCCATTTCTGCTTCTTACAAATTGGCTGGTCATGTCTTCTGCCTTCTCTGCTATGCCATCCATCCCCCCCCCCCGCAAATAGCATTTTCTAACTTCCATCCGCTTGCGATTAAACTTGTTCCTAATTCGTTTTCTAATATATATGTTTGTATTTTTATATATCCCATTTCTTTAGCCGCCCTTGCTGTTGCGGCATATAATATTGAACAAGCGTTTTTAGTTCCATCCGTAACAAGCCTTGTGACTTCTACGACTTCTTTGTAATTAATTTTTCTTGCTACAGGTCTTCCTACAACAGCAGCCCCAACAAATACTTTTCGTGTTGTGTCATAAACACCAATACTAAACCTATGCCCAACAACTGGTTTATGATGCCGATGCCATTTACTTATAAGGATATTTGCTTCACGCAATTCAAGAGGTCTTATAATTAACACAATATATCGCCTTTGTATAATGTATTCACGTATTATATTTCAAACAATGGTAACTTTGCACTGTCTATCCTTTCTTTTGCGTTCTCCAGTAAATATTTCATAGACAAATCTAATCCCACCCCACGCCTGCCAAGTTGAATTGCCGTTGCGACTGTCGTTCCGCTCCCTACAAATGGGTCGAACACGATGCCACTTGACGTGCCAGCGTTGCAAGAGCAGGTTGGTCGATAGCCTGTCGTGATTGTCACCATTTCCTTGTAAATCTCGCCAGTATCATTTCTATCAGCGTTACCCTTCTTGGCAAATGCTCGTGGTTTCTGAACATCAGCGTCACGCTTCTCGGTTATCCTCTCATAAGGCGCACCACATTTTGCGCATACTGTTTCAGGCGCGCCTGCCAGTATGCACGGCTTGATAAGTTCAGGGTTGAACGTGGCATAATGCGCTCCCTTGTACGGCTTGGTCGTGACTGTCCAGACATCGCGCTTGTTGCGGACTGGCGACATGTACTCGTTGCCTTCCAGTCGGTTGAGGTGCATTGTATTCGGTTGTTGACCGTCTGGTTGCAGATTTTTGTATTGCCAACGCTCATGCGCTCCACCTGCCATATCTTTTGGACCGCCTTTGTATTTCGTGTCTTTGCGACCATCAAAACCAGTTGCGACTTCCATAACCGCCTCGTTATCGTAGTAATACCTTGCCGACTTGCTCAGCAGGAATATATACTCGTGCGACTTCGTGCACCTGTCCTTAACGCTCTCTGGCATCGGGTTAGGCTTTGCCCAGATGATGTCCTGCCGCAAGTACCAACCATCCGCGCGTAAGGCGAAGGCTAACATCCAGGGAATGCCGATAAGGTCTTTTGGCTTTAGACCGCTTGGTGTGCCTGGCTTATGTGTTCCATATTTTGAGCTATTCTTTGAGATGCTTGCGCCGTCCTCACGATAATCGCCTGAGCCGTTGCCACTTCCAGAATAAGAATCGCCTATCACAATCCACAGCGTTCCGTCATCACGCAGTATCCGCTTACACTCACGGAACACGGCCACCAGGTTGGCAATGTAAGCGTCAGGCGTAACTTCGAGACCGATCTGCTCGTCAATGCGGATTGCGCCACATTTACCGCAAATGTTTTTGTAGGGTTGGAATGAATCGAAGTTCTTTACATCGTTGCCAGTTCCAGTATTG
>JAKQDR010000221.1 GCA_029573715.1 bacterium
GCCTCACGAACCAGAACCAGTTTTATTTTATGGGGCTTACCTGCGACGGTACCTGGGGATTTAACCGCTACACTTCATCCAACGGAACCGAAACTATTTTGGAATATACGGAATCCGATGTTATCAACCCAACAGACCAACTTAACCGCATTGGCGTCTTAGCCAATGGATCCCATTTTGAGTTCTATATCAATGGCGTCAAAGTTGGTGAAACTGACGACTCAACTTATCTGGATGCAGGTACCTATGGCTTTGTGACGATGTCTGCTGGCACGGTTAATTTTAAAACCAGCGTGGATTCGCTTAGGTATTGGGTATTACCATAATGCATAAAAAAAGTAAGTTAGACTAAATGCATCACAGCCGCAAGATTACCTCTTTGCGGCTGTTTTTTTCTAACATTTCGGTGAGGCAACAATGAACAATCCGACACCATTGATGAAAAACGCCCATTTAGATGGCGATGCTTTCTTGATTGAAGGCAATGATATCGGAGTGGTGTTGTTGCATGGTTTTACGGCAACCACTGCTGAGGTGCGCCTTTTGGCTGATTACTTAAGAGGTTTTGGGTATACCCTTGCGGCACCTCTTTTACCGGGTCACGGCACCCAGCCGGCGGAGCTTAACAAAACAAGCTGGTTAGATTGGTATGCAGCCGCGGAGGGGGCCTACTTGGAGTTGAGGGGAAAATGCACAAAAGTGTTCGTGTGTGGAGAATCTATGGGTGCCTTGCTTGCTCTGCTGGTTGCCAGTCGTTACCCTCAAGTGGATGGTGTTATCGCTGTTGCGCCAGCTTTACAAATCCGCGGCATAGGTCTTTCGCGCATAATGCAATTTTTCATTAAATTCCTCCCAAAAAACCAAGCTGAAGACAACTTACCTTGGAAAGGCTATACGGTTTATCCAGTCAGGGGGCTAGCGCAAGTGGCAAAACTACAAAATGTCGTCCAAAAAGAACTGGAGAATATCACCCAACCGCTATTGGTTTTTATGGGTGGGAAAGACGCGAGTATCCATCCAGAGAGCGGCAAAATTATTATCGATGCAGTGAGATCCTCTGAAAAAGAGCTTATTTATATGCCCGATTCCCCTCATGTGATGTTGTTA
>JAKQDR010000227.1 GCA_029573715.1 bacterium
ATGGCATCTTCGGTGGTTATTTTCGGATGGGTCCCTGTTTTGACCGCATAATTTTCAGCCGGGAGCCCAAACGAGTCAAACCCTATGGGGTGCAATATCGAAATGCCGCGCATGCGCATATAGCGACAATAAATATCTGTCGCAGTGTACCCTTCAACATGCCCGACATGAAGGCCCGAACCCGAAGGATAAGGATACATATCCAACACATAAGCCTTTGCATCATCTGAGGCGATATGAGGAGTGGCGTATGTCTTATCAGCGCTCCACTTCACCACCCATTTCGATTCAAATTGTGCTGGCTGATATTTAGGCGTTTGCATATGAGTGTCACATTATACCCTCATACACGTTGTCTTTTGAAACAAATTAAACATCATTAGTTTGTCCGCTCATACACAATTCGACTCACCTGTGAAATAGAGTCGTATAAACTATCAAAAGAAGTGCCTTTGGACATAACGCATAAAACATACGGAAGCTCTGCATAGACAATGCCACAATCATGAAGCTGATGCTCTAAAAGCGTTTGTGGCCCACCCCCAATGACCCGCTCGCCAAATTTGTGGGCAACTACAGTGCCCTCAGGCACACCGGCCACAATACCCCGTTTAAATGAACTTTGGGTGAGTATGTATAGGAGCTCCTCAGAATGTGCGTGAGACAAGTATGTTGCATTATATAAAATTCTATAAAGCGAAGAATACTCACGAGGTGTCACCTCATATTCATTAATCACATCCAAGGGTCGGATGCCGAAGTCATTAATAACTTTGTCAATAGTTGAGACGCCCACTTCACGGGCAAGCGTGTAATTAGCTCGGTTGTCAGAATACACCATCGCCCGATATACGAGCTCTCGAATAGGTACAACTTCAGGAATTTTTGTCGGCTCAAAATCTATGATATTCTGTTCGAGAGGGTCTTCTGTAACCATGGTAACCTCTTTGGTAAAGAATGTAGGATCTTCTTCCAGCTTACGATACGCTGCGATGGTAATAGGAAGCTTCATCATGCTGGAGGGTTGATAGAGTGTGCTATCTCCCACACTGATCCACCCTCCATTTCGCAGATCCCGAAAATACACACTCATAGTGATGTCTTTACGTGATGCTACATACTTGTTCACGGCAGCTTCCAATAAGCGCAAGCTCTCAAGAGGCAATGGTCCACTTTCAGTACATTCGAGAAGTGGGCTCGTGAGTATACCTCCTGCCTCGCGTGCCTCTCTGGGAGTATTCTTGTATGATCTGGCGCCATCCAGTCTTGACAGAGCCAAATGACCAATTCCGCCAACAATCATACCCAGCGCAAAACAAACAGCGGCGAGCACATAAGCACTACGTGTTTTGTCTAGGGAGATGATGTGCTTCATATCAGTCTATTGTCCTATTCTACCATTTCATCCCCCTCGCTGTTAGTTGATATCTCCTCCGTTTGAGTTGCAGGATCTTGCAAAACCTCACTCGAAGATTGCTCACTAGGTATTGAAGGTTCGACAGGTAACGATGTGCTGCTATTTTCGATTTGAGGCTCAGGAGCAGCCTGCTGAGGCTCACTACTTTCTGCCGGGAGTGCAAACGGTCCTTGCGCGATAATTCGATTTTCCTGCACCCGATAAATATACATCCACTGAGCTTTTGTGTAATAGAGTATGTAATCCCCATTATTTGCATCTTTAAAAATCGACTGTTCCCGAAGCTTTTCTACATCTGCGACCGTTGCAAAAATAGGTATTTCTTCTTCAGGAAGTTTGGTAAGCTTCCCAATTTTCTCGATAGCATCATATATTTGTCTTGCCACGGCAAGATCTCCTCCTTGTGCTTCAGTAAGCCCCAAAAGTTTGGTGAGCTCTGTTTGTTTTTGAATGCTCCCCCGCAAAGCAAATGCCACCATAGCTGTCGCCAACACAAATATCACAAGCGACAACACTATGATGACCCGCGTAATGAGCGCGCGTTTGTCTCGAAATGAGATTGTTCTAAAATCTTCTGGTAGCGTGATTTCGTTTGTATTTGTCATAGGCATACAATAAACATATTGTGTTATGGAGCAGCAATGATGAGCATATCAGCATCAGGCACATCTTCATCTTCAGGCATCTGGCCAACTTCAGCGTCGAGCGCATCAACTAAGGTTTTCACGATTACATCGTTTGAGCCGTTCACATCAATTACAGTCATCCCTTCATACGATGTTTCGCGAGTAAGAGCTTCTCGACTGATTGACAGGCTTGGCAGAGATCGAAGCGTCTCTCCAACCTTTGATCGAAGAGCTGCACTATCAGTCGAATAGTACACCGCCACAGTAGCTGACTCTTTCAATTGTGCACTTGCGGTGCTTGTGCCTTGCACTTGCGGTGCGGCCCTATCCGCACCTTCAAACAAATATGCCATATTGACGATTTTCTGCTCACTGGGACGATATAAAATGGCAATACGCGAAGCATCATACAAGAAAAGTTTATCTTGCAATTCAACAAAGCGGAAAAAGGCTTGTTCCCGAAGCGCATCTGTTGCCACAACAGTCGCAAGTGTAGGCGCTTCATCTGTCGGCACAATCACCATAGATTGAATTTTCTCCAAATATGTTTGCACTTCATCCCTATCAACGGGAATGAGTGCTTGCGAAGTGTCGGTTGTGCGTTCCGGGTTCTTAATTGCAGAAACCGGGCGTGCTCCTGCATACTCATTTAATTTGAGCGCTAATACACGATTGGCTCGGTCAATCGAAATGTAGTTAATAACCAGGCTCGAAAAAGTTGCGAGTCCCACAATTACCAGGGAAAACCGTATGAAAAACGTGCTACTTGGCTTGAACCCTCGAGCAGGGACAGAAATGCGAGTATATGACATCTTTATTCACTATAACATATCATAAGAACAGCGTGCAAGAGCTTTGGCGGCACTTAACGCATATCCTAGTTGACCAACATCCAATGAATGGTAACAGGTGCTATAGAAGGTCGATCAAAACGTACGGTGAACGACTCCCCGTCTGTAACATCAGTGACCCAATATCGTGTAGCGGGTGCGTAATCACCTTCAACAGTCAGTAACACAAGCGATTCTGCGCTGACACGGGTTGTGGGCACAGTAACCAATAGTTCACCCGCCTCCATCAAAGCTTTGCCTGCGGCGGAACTGAGCTCACTTGCAGTGTCTATCTTAAGCTGTGATGCCTTGATAGACCCGTCCACATCTATCACCACCTTGCCATTCATAAAGTCAATCGGTGCTTGGGCAAGGGTTTGGAAGCGAATACCGGTCGCTGAGTTTATTTCATCACCATCAATACCTGCCCCCAACTCTATCACTCCTGTGGTTAGTTTGTTGAGAACGGTTAAGTCGAAAACAGTAGTTGACCCATCAACTTGAAGCGAATCAGTGATGGTGAGTGCTGATATGGTCGCTTCTGGAGTGGTAAGCAGTGCTGAATGCGAGGCACCCAACACAACCGCTCCGCTGGTGATGGCTTCTTTCCACGCCGTAATGTCAGTGACTGTTTCAGCCAGGGCATTAACTTGATGACGGGTAAGCATGATATCATCTTGGGTAAAGAGCATCTGGTTTTGAATGGAGGCTATGGTGTCTTGAATAGATTGGATGATGGATTGGAAGCTAATGAGCACTCCATCCCAGAAACCAACCTTCTGAGTCAAGGTGTGTATTCCTTCATCAAGCGTTGCTATTTTGGTGTCCGGCACACTTGCTTGTACTTCTTGTTGCAAAGAGAGAATGAGCCCTTGCTGTTCCTGCACTGCTTTAGCGACTACGGGGATGAGGCCGATGCTGTTGAGTTGTTTATAACCTGTGATATCAGTGGTCACCAGTTCTGGAAGCACCTCTTCTACCTCTTGTGCGATAAAGCCCAAATACTTTTCATCTTCCTCTCCCTGGCTATTCCAATGGAAACTGACGGGACGAAGCTGCATGAGAGTATCAAGGCCACTGACTACATCGGTCACATCTTTTTTAAGAGCGCTATCTGAGCTACAGGATATGATTCCCCCTGCTGAAAGAGTACATCCTGTTGAGTCCATTGCCTCAAATCGTGCAATGTCCTTTTCTTTTGCTTTAACTTCAAATGTGTGTGTAGGGGCGCTCGTACCGATGCCCACCTTTCCATCTTGCTGGGCGAATATACCGGCTATCTGCGCACTTTGCCCAACTCGAAGTATTTGTGTTTCAGTAACACCTGCTTGCATACGCCCAACCATAAGCCCATCAAAGGCCTCAAATGCTTCACGTCCAAGCGTTCTACCCCCCATGAGACTCTCAATAGAAAACTGTTGTGGGGCTGATTCACGTAAGACAAGTTCCCCAAATTGTTCGGGGGTAAGGGTGGGCACATAATGTTCTAAGCTCAAGAAGAGCATGACGTTACCTATCGCAGTAGGATCTGGGTTGACATATGCTTCAAGAGCTCGGCCAACAATAGCACCCGCGCGTGTGGCCTTCATGCCTACACCGGGCACAGAACTTATTGTTATCGGATCACCAACAGAAATAGGTCCATTTTCACTGGTTACTTTAACCGGTACTCGTCCAGCCAAGCCTACCATAACGGGCATGCCTGGACCCATACTGCTTCCCAGCACTTCGCCCGGCTTCGTTGACACAACACCCAAAAGTGCCTGTCTATTCTGGGTACTCGCCTTGTTGACCATGGTTGCTCCCTGTGGGCTTGTACTTACAATGTCACCCGCGTTGATGCTGGGATCTTGAGTGTAATAAAATTCTGCTAAGTCAGCCCCGCGCAACTGGCCTCTGGTGAGCACAAAGCGATCGATATCCATAACGGTGCGTGCGGTGGCATCAACGGTGTCAACTTTAAACATTGGGCTCAGTGTCACAGCAGAGGTAGGAATATTAGTAGTATAGGTGGCACACGTAGTACCATCAATCTTGTAAACAACACTGGTGGCATCACTATTTACGATGATCTCAAAGGTTCTAAAGGTGGTCGACTGTGCCACGCTACAATCTGTCACAGTGCCGGTTTCTGAACTGCTTGCTCTATTTACTGCATTCCAATTACCTGTGCCAGAAGCCCTAAACATGAGGGCATTGGCTGGATTGCCATTTGCATTAGAAACGATGAGTCCAAAATAATGGGTTAAATTAGCATTGCTGGTGACTCCGGCGAATTTCCCAGTGATATGAATATCACCATTGTTCCCAAGAGAAACAAAGCCTGCTCCAGTAGCAAGCCAGAGCACACCTCGACCATTAGCTGTCGCTGGAGTTGATAGGCGTATCGTTCCAATATTTGAGCCAGTTGGAGTAACGGCGGCCACGGTGCCTGCAGAGAGTGTCCAGCCAAGATCTCCAATATTGGCTGATGAAGTTGTTCCTCCCACAAACTCATCAACAATCACCACATCTCTTTGAGGGTTATATCCTATACAGTCTATCCATGCCCCATCCTGATAACATCGAAATCTTTTGGTGGTTGAGTTGTAATACATGGCACCTGCGGTGCCTGACGGATCAGACGCATTTGAGGCTAAAATTAGCCTATTTGCACCATCAGTAAGCTTAATGTCACCGGTGACTTGTAACTTAGATCCGGGCGATGTAGTCCCGATACCTATATTGGTGCCGTTATTAAATAGATTGTTTGTCGAACTCCAACCTCCGGTTTCTGTTTCATAGTAAAGCGTATCTCCATCAGAACCAGAGGGAAGGGTGCCTGATCCTATGGTGTCACAATCTACCCAAGAAGTGGTGTAACACTTAAACTTATTGTTCGAGGAATCATAATACATGGCGCCTGCGGTGCCCGTAGGAGCGGAAGAATTTGAGGCAAGTATGAGCCGATTGGTGCCATTGGTGATTTTGATGTCACCGGTGACTTCGAGTTTTGAACCCGGCGCCGTCGTCCCGATACCAACGTTTCCACCGTCAAAGAGTGCTGCGTAATTTAATGCTCCGCCTGATGCTGAGAAATAGCCTGCTACATTGTATGCAGAGCCCCCAGACCTAGTATTTGTTACATAAGCACCATAAGTGAGTTGATTACCAGCAATGTTCGTGCCGTTATTGCTAACATTTAAGACTTTGTGCCCTGTCTGTCCGTTGGTTCCAGCAGCGGAAAATGACACAAGAGAGCCCGTGTTCATAGATGTTGTTGACACACCAAGGCCTGTGCCGGAAGTTATGGAATTTGCGGTGATCCCCACTCCAGTGCCTGTAGTAGCGTTGCTGCTGAGACTAATTCCCGAATTTCCTGTTGTGGTGGAACCGGTATTTGCTAGCGTAATTCCGCTAGTTGCTGTCGATGTCGAGAAAGACAAAATGCCCGTGCCAGAGGGTTTGCTCAAGCTGCTTGTAGCACTCAACACAGTGGCTCCTAGTATAGACAAGTCATCGCTTACCGATAAATTTCCCTGGAATCCAAGTGTATCAATATCTTCGTATGTGAGGTATGCCTGAGAACTAGAAAAATATAGTGATGGCACATTAAGTGTGTCAGACATGGTAAAAGCAGCTCCAGAACCAACCGCATCTAATGTTACCGCACCAGTTGAAGAGACGGTTGTGGAAAAGTAATTTGAAGCATCATAGCCGAGGCGTAGTTGCTCGGTGGTTTTTATGCCGTGAAGCAGAGCTGATGGGCTCGTTGTCCCGATGCCGACGTTGCCACCGCTTGTTAAAACCATCTTAGATACGCCTCCTCCAGCTCCTGATCTAAATATTAGTTTATCTGCTCCTTCTGTATCTGTTGCTGTAGAGGAAATTATTCGAAATTGAGTGCTTCCTAATATGTTCAATGCTGGGCCATAAGCAGTGGAGCTTTCTATTGTGATTCCAGAATTACCAAGTATGTGCAAATTGCTACCTGGGCTCGTCGTCCCGATGCCGACGTTACCGGCAAAGTAATTTGTGCCACCTGCCGAATATATGGCATAATTTGATGTTGAAGCTCCCGTTTGATCTGCAATGTAGAGCCCATAGGCGTTGGTTACTCCTGATCCTCCAAAGCCTCCAATGTTGAGACCATAGCTATTAGTGACTGTTTTTGTGCCTGCTCCTGATAGTGAAAGAGCAGAGATGTTTACACCAGCAACGGTGGTTGCACTGCCCGTATATGTTGCATTTGCTTGAACTCCAACCGTGAAAATTCCTCCATACAGTACTGAGGTGCTTGCGCTAGCCGAAAGCGCTCGTATATCAGCCCCTGCAGAAAGGCCACGGGTGTATGTACCAGTAGCATTGTCTCTGTAAGTGGCAAATGAGCCAGATGTTGAGTCAGCGGCATCTCCAGAGAGAGTTTGAAAAGATGCCCCAATATTATTGGTACCACCGCTCGTATTCACAAACAAGCCCCTGTTCCAAGCACTTGTTCCATCCCAGGTCCCTGTTGATTCCACTTGCAAGCCGGTTTTGGTTATGGAGGCGGTGGATGAAGTAGCAGTGTTTGTGAGCAAGTTCCCGATGTAGTTTGCGGTTTTTGCTCCCGATGCATTTGTTTGTAGAACAGAAGTAGGAGATGAGACATTGATGCCTACATTTCCTGCCGAAAAATTAGTGCTTAATGCTTGAATCGATAGAGCAGTATATCCACTATCTCCACTATTTAGTGACCTGATTAAATTACCAGAATCATTTTGTAATGCTAGAGTTCCGTTCAGGGATAATTTGTAATTTGGTGATGTTATCCCTATTCCGACATTGCCAGAATTCTTGAAAGTAGCGACATTTACATTTGAAGCATTATTTATTGTTGTGTCACCTGTTGACAGAATCGATAACCTGTCATAGGAATTCGTATCTCTGAAATAATATGAGCCGGCGATTTTTGAGATCAGATTGTTCGAGCTGGACAGTAGATAATTGCTTGTGTTTTCAAAATACAAGTATGGTGAAGTTGCAGATAAAATGACATTACCATTTACATCTAATTTTTGGGTGGGCCCCGTCGTCCCGATTCCGACGTTGCCAGCCACTAATAAGCCATTGGTTGGACCGGCAAGCCAATCCCAACTGTATCCAATATTTAAATTTCCCGAGGGAATAAAGAGACGAGCATTGGTGGCAGATTGGCCAACAAGATCTAGGGCAAGCAACGAATCATACGTTGTTCGGGAGACATCCCCTGGTTTTGAAACATACATCGCAAGGTTGCTTGAATAATTTGAAGTATATCACCGAGGCCTAAAAGGCCTCGGCTATTTGATAATGTGTGTATTAAGACTGTCTTTTGATGTAATCAGATACCACTTTGTCTTGTATATCCCCTACAGACTTTACGAGATAT
>JAKQDR010000237.1 GCA_029573715.1 bacterium
AGCCGAAATGGTTGATAATAAACGGTATACAATGCGCGATATCGGCAAGCTGGAAAAGCGAATCGATAATCTGGAGTACTACACATCATTATCATTGCTTGAACAACAAACCGAATCACTTGATGTGATTGATTCAAATGGAGATAGTCGATTCAAGAATGGCTTTATCGTTGATGGTTTCGTCGGACATAATACTGGTGACATTAATTCTGCCGATTATCTATGTTCAATTGATATGGATAATGGCGAACTTCGACCATTCTTTACTCAAGATAGTATTGATCTAATTGAGAAGAATTCAACTAATGCTGCGCGAGTTTCCAATAATTACAAGCTTTATGGTGATGTGATTACATTACCAGTAATTGATCATGTACCATTGGTAACTCAACCATATGCTTCTAGATTGGAAAATATCAATCCATTCGCAGTATTTACATTCATTGGTAATATTGATCTTAATCCCGCTAGTGATAACTGGTTTGAGACAAACCGTATTCCAGATTTAGTGAATAATATTGATGGTAATTTTGATATTATTAGCCGTTTAGCAGAAGAAGCCGGCGTTCTTGGCACCGTCTGGAATTCATGGGAAAATAGTTGGACTGGTCAATCTGTATCAACATTGTCAAGTGAGCGTCAGCGTGGACGCGGTATTAGAGATATCACAACCGAAACCACAGCGACTACAGTTGGACAAAGCCGAACTGGCGTAACAACATCCATTGCTGTTAGTGTTGATCGACAGGTTGTTGGCGATCGCGTTGTGTCTACATCGATTATCCCATTCATTAGATCAAGAAATATTCTTTCTCAGGTTAAGGGTCTCAAACCCAATACCAGATTCTATCCATTCTTTGATGAAGTTGATATCAGTAAGTACTGCACTCCGGCTAGTATCATTCAATATACTCCAATTGCTGGAGAATTTAACGACTCTCTGAATGTTGGTGGGTCTGCGACTCAAGCTGCTCGAATGATCGATGGTGATTCACAGATGTGCCTGAATAAAGGCGACATCATCACCGGTCAAACTTCTGGTGCTACTGCTGTTGTGGTGGGTCAGCAGCATGATACTGAGACAAATGTTCATCAACTATATGTTGTTAATATTAAAGGAACATTTGGTGTTGGCGAACAAATTGTTGGATCAAATATTGCAGAAGATTCAACTGTTGCTACTGGTACAGTGAATGCTGTCACTCTGGCAACTGCCGGCGGAACATTGAAGAGCAATAGTAGCGGGGATCTATATCTGCTCTTTGCTATTCCAAATAATGATGCTGTTAAATTTAGAACCGGTACACGAGAGTTCAAGCTTGTCGACACCCCAGAAGTGAATGGCGATTTCACCTCTCGTGGCCGAACAACCTATACAGCTAGCGGTATTTTGGAAACTAAACAGCAGACAGTAAACGCTGTAAGAAATGCTATTCTAGTCGACGAAGTTGTCCGCGATAACCGTGTCATTGTTCAAACATCAAGTCGTGTTGTTAGTGATACCGGTTGGTATGACCCATTAGCCCAAACATTTTTAGTTCAGCAACCTGGTGGGGCTTTCTTGAGTAAAGTTGACGTATTCTTTGCATCAAAAGATAAGAATATGCCTGTCACGATGGAAATTCGCGAGGTTGTTAATGGGTATCCCGGTAAAAATATTCTACCATTCTCGAAGGTGACACTAAAACCAAACCGTGTGAATATTTCTAGTAATACGGTGACAGTGAATGGTGGTACGGTGCCATCATATGATACACCAACAACGTTTGAATTCCCTAGCCCTGTGTATGTT
>JAKQDR010000287.1 GCA_029573715.1 bacterium
CCCGGCAATCAGCCCGTGGCGGTTGGCCATGCTCGGCAGGATGGCCAGTTCGGTGTTGCCGGATTTGGCGATGAGGAGAGGTTCGATCATAAGAAAGTTCCTGAGGTCGTGGATCAAAGTTCAGTCAAGGGGTTCGCCACACTCCGCCAATACTATTCTATGCGCAGGTGAAATCCTTGTTCTTGCCATGATATTGAGGGCGCTCTTTGCTTGCAACAAACAGACAAAAATCTAGAGATGATCAGCCTATACGCCAACAACTTCAATATGCACGGATCATCCAAGAATCATGATTCTGATTATTGATATATCAGTCACCATCGTTCTCATCACAATAAACAGACAATTCTCACTTTACTCGTCGATTAAGATCAATCGCAAATGCAACAGAATATCTGAAACCTTATTTTTGAAATTTCAAAAAAGCTGATTTTTATCCTGATCAGAGTAGCAGACTGCCGCGAAGCTGATCGAATGAGCAAGATGTAATCAGAACAGAAGATTGCGATATTTCATTCATGAAGTTTTTAATTCAAAACCTTACCGAATAATGAGCTTTGTTATATACCCGTTTACAAAGAAGTATGCACCGCTTACGGTGCATACATTGGGCAGCAAATGCAATTGCGGTAAGATCTGGCAGGGTCTAGGGGACCCGACATGACTAAAGGGGGAGTTATGAAAATTCTCGTAATCGCCGCGACTACGGCTTTGCTTCTTTCTGGATGCGCCACCACCAAGAATTGGTCAGCCACTGGCGGTAGTCGTGCTGACGCGACAGTTCGTCTATCTTATGAGTACGGTACATTCGAGAGGCCTCAGGTCAATGAGATGGAAGCAATAAACCTCGCCACATCGCGTTGCAAGACTTGGGGATATACGGGAGCCGAGGCATTTGGTGGAGTGACGCGCCAATGCAATATGTCAGACGGTATGGGTGGCTGCAACCGCTGGTTTGTCACTAAAGAGTTCCAGTGCACCGGCACGGGCAATAAAGACTCAGGTGCAAATTGATGGATTTCCCGCCTAACGACTATGCTCAACCGGACACAGCGCAGAAAATCCGCACAGCGCCAGTTGCTTCACGTTACACCTCTCGAACAACGGAGCCCATATGCAGAATTCTGGAACATGTAATGACTGCAAAGAAACTGAAGCTGCCAACGCCATCCCGAAGAGTACGATCCCAATCGGCGAAGAAGTTGTAATTTGTAGTAGTTCAGATTTGATCTGACAGCAGGTCTTGCCAAGAGGTGGGATTACCCGGTTTGATAGAGGTGAGAATCTTTATCAACCAAGCGCGCAAGCGCAAAGGAGTAATCCCATGAGCAGTGTTCATCATAAAATCATTAAACACAAGATTGGCTTGCTTAATCTGGCAGCTGAGCTTGGCAATGTATCCCGTGCCTGTAAGGTGATGGGTTTTTCTCGCGATACTTTCTATCGCTATC
>JAKQDR010000001.1 GCA_029573715.1 bacterium
ACTGGCGGTAGCGCTCTCAGCCTATTATTTTCTTCCGCTTACCATTGAAACCAAGTACTTGTATTACGGTTCGATGCAAAGCCAATATGCGCGTAATCAGACAACCACGCTTGATACATTCATCAATCCATTTTGGAAGTACAACTGTGTGTATCGTAATGACATATTTGGTCGATGTCAGCTTACCAAAGGTGGGGTGACAGAAACGATAACACTGCTTTCCTTTACTGCATTGATGGCCAGTCTATATGTCTATCGCAAGAAAGGAGTATGGAAAAAATCTGTGCTGCTCGAGCATTTTAATCGGTGGTTTACCGATGGAAAACGAGAAACACTCGCATTGTTTGTGATATTTGGCGCGATGACATCATTGACTTTGAGCACCTCATTGTTTGAGCCGGTATATGAACGAGTGCGCTTTTTGGGCAACATACAATATCCGTGGCGGTATTTGTCATCGTATCTTTTCTTCCCTCCCATCGCGCTTGCCTTACTATTTGAATATGTGCGAAGATTTCGATTTTCAACCGCTGTTTGGTACGGGCTCATTATTTTCATTGTGCTTGCGCGATTTCCGCAACTGTACGCCAAAAATTACACACAGGTTTCCATAGAATCGTACTATTTCACTCCTTACAATCTGCACTCGCTTGTCATGAACACTATATGGAGTGGAGATTCCCGAGACTACCCTGTACGAAGAGATAAGGCAGAGATTATTGAAGGAGAGGGGCGGATAGTGCAAAGAGACATTAAAAATGCACGTCGAATATATCGGATAAACGCACAGTCAGATGTCCGCATCAGTGACAACACATTTTATTTTCCTGGGTGGGAGGTGTATGTTGATGGGGCGCCGGTGAACATTGAATTCCAAGACCCTTATTATCGAGGGGTTATTACATTCCAAGTGCCGATAGGAGATCATTTCGTAGCAGTGGTATATAAAGACACCAAGGTGCGCTTACTAGGTAAAATCATATCCGCTGGTGCGCTCGTGCTGTTTATTGTTTTGGCGGCATGGTTTATTCGCAAGTCACGTTTTTCTCGTTCAATTTAAAGAAGTTTAGATCGAAGTCGATTCATAAGCGCATCTTTTCCTTTTGACAACTTTTCTCTTTTGAGCCAATAAAACACCTCTTTGCTTGTTTTTACAAAAAACTGATCGGTTGCCTTGAGGACGGTGTATTGTGTGGTGTTTTTGTATCCCTGACGTTCCCACACATTGAGAAAGACCAAAATGTAATAAAATGCCTGAAGTAGAGCGAGCACAAAACCATGTGCACCATCTTTGTATCCTTTGTCTGCAAAAAAGCGCGAAATAAATTCAGATGTTGCTTTGCGGGTGGCGTCTACCAAGGTGAATTCCCCTTCCGCATCAATGATTTCTTGTGCTTCAACTTTTGCGTAGCGGAGATTTTTTTCCAGGTATTGAGTTACATTTGTATAGTTGTGGTGCACTATTGTGCGCGCATTCATTTCCAACTTTTCATTTTCAAAGGCGGGCACAATGTAACCTTTTCCATTAAGTACGGGTTGAGCATGGAGTTTAGGAGGCCATTGTATGGAATCTTTGCGAAACAACCTAATTTGATAGTCCGGCCACCATCTGCTATGCGCTATCCATTTGCCAAAAATGTAGTTTTGACGCGGGATTTTGAAGTGAGTGTTTGCTTCAATGATATCTTCATCAAGTTCCCGAATATACCGGATGAGATCGGGTGACAAGTATTCGTCTGGGTCTAATAGAATAACCCATTCGTGCGAAATAAAATCGAAACACTTTTGACGAACAAGTTCAACATACTCGGGCTTCTCTAGCCAAAAGAAAAGCACTGAGGGATGCTCTGTTTTGATGTGTTGTTTTGTTTGGGGATTAAGCCCAATATCAACGATCACAACCTCTTGTGCAAGCTCACTAAGACTGCTTATAGTAAGCTGAATGTCAGGACAATCACCCTCAGCCACAACGAGCGCCGATATTTTCATGTCAGGATTATACCATTTGCGATGCTCTTCTATTGGTACAATAGGGACATGTTTTCTCTCATTGGAAGGACAAAATCTCTTGCCACGACGTTGGCAACCATTGCACGGCTGGTGCATTCTCGTGAATTTGCTCACATAATTTCATTAAATACTGAAAATTTTGTAATTCAAATCGAACATAAAGAATTTCATTCCGCTTTTGTTCGGGCAGAAGTGGTCATTGCTGATGGAGTGGGTATACGATTTGCGGCGAAAGTGCTCGGCATTCCAATGGGTGACAGAATTACCGGGGTAGATTTGATGCGAGAGTTAGTAATGCACTACAAAGATAAAAAAATATTATTTCTGGGAGGTGCTTTCGGTTCTGCAGAGCGGACGATGAATCACTTTAAAAAAATTTTTCGACTGTCTAATCCTGAATGGATGGCGCTTTCACAAGTAGATAAAAATGATCAAGAACTGATACATGAGGTGCTCAAATTTGCACCTCATATTTGCTTTGTGGCATTTGGATCGCCTGCGCAAGAGCTGTGGATAGAAAAATACAGAAGAAGGCTTTCGGGAGTTTTGTGTATGGGGGTTGGACAGGGGATGGATGTGTATGGAGGTGTGGTGAAGCGTGCTCCACTTTTTATGCGTCGGTATGGTTTGGAATGGTTGTATCGACTAATGCGTCAACCGTGGCGTTTGAAGCGACAAACGCGACTAATCAAGTTTCTGTATTATGTCTTGCGCGCTCGTTTGTTTGGCGCTCATTCGCTTCATCATCAATCTGCGATATAACAATCGCATAACGTGAACCACATCGTCACGTACTTCATAAACTGAGAAAAAATTTAGACCAAGAGATTTATGTGCATAATACATGACGAGCACAAAACTGCTTGAGAGTGCAAGTTGAACGTAGGCAAAGCCAATGGGCCCGTACATGCGAATAAACCAAGGAGTGAGCACCCATGTTGCGACTGTCCAAAACACCATGAATACAAGAGGAATTTTCGGTTTCTTTAATGCATTAAACACATTCATAAACGGAGTTGAGAGAGTAGAGAAGAATGCGGATGCACAAAAAACATATAGTATGGGAAGTGCATTGCTCCATTTCTCATATTGTGGCACCAGACGAATAAATAGCGGCATACCTACACCAATGCCCAATATGACTGGTCCGAGGATGAATGTCTGAAGCCATATGCTGGCGTTCACGGTGCGCTGCAGATACCGACCATTATCTTGCAGTCGTGACAAGACGGGGAACAGAATCTTTGATACATTATCCATAATGATACGAATGGGTGCCTCCGCCCATTTTTTTGCCCACATAACCTCTGCAAGTCCTTGAAATCCCAATGTGCGTCCTAAAAATATCACCATCATTTCATCTTTGATAAGTGCCATAAACGAGTTTGCCTGAAATGGAACGCCAAAGCTCAGTAAGCTTCGCAAAGCGGCAGTGTTAAATACCAGCGTGGGTCGCCATGGTGATCTAAGATACATCAGCACCGTCCCTGTACATGCGCGCACAAGTACGCCAACTGCAAAACTGTACAAATTGAGCCCTGCGATGATACATGTTGAAACAACAACATAAAACAATGTGTTTTCCGCAATTTGCACCTTTACGATTTCATGAAATCGTACCGATCGTTCCAAAAGCACTGAGGGGATGGTTTTGAGTGAAGAGATAAAAAAACCAACAAGAACAGCCCAATAGAGATAGGTTGCATCTTGAGGCATTCGATAAAACGATTGAATAAAGGGAGTGGCAATGAAGCCCACCAATACAAGCGATGAAATAATGCCTTGTTGAACGAGAAAAACAGTGCTCAAATCATCCTTCTCAACTTCCTTTTTTTGGATAAGCGCACCGGCAAGTCCGATGTCGGAGATGTAGTTAAATATGGTGATGGTCGCCAGCGTTGTTGCATAAATACCAAACACTTCTTTGGCCGCAAGTGCAGTAATGATGAGATTGGTGATAAGCCCAAGCACTGCAGAATACCCGCTTTGAAAAAACAAAAAGCCCAAGCTCTTTGCAGAATTTTGAATTAGAGAAACCATAAGATGATGACAAAGCTCGTGAGCGCAATAACAAGCCCCACAATTTGATAAATCACATTTGGTTGAAATGCATTGAATTCTTTTTGCAGTTGTGCAAGCTCTTGCGAATTGGGAAGTGAGGAACGATATGTTTGCCAGGCTGTATAGTCGACAGTCTTTGGCACGTATTCCGGGATGTCATATGCAGCTGCAGTGCTTATATATTCGGTGCTTGCCAGCTGGGTTTCGATTTCTTGAATGCTTACTGAAGGAGCCCAGAAGAACTTCTGAGCTGACCAAAGTAATACAACGACAATCAGGCCGGCCATTAACCACCGCAGAAGGTCATACGGTCGAAGTTCCACCCACTTAATGGCACTGCGGATGAGTTTGTGTTTTGGTAAGTGCGTCTTGAGTTTTTTGAGGAATGGTGCGAAACGTGCAACTACATGCGGTTGATAGCGACTTGCCACTGTTCTTGTCAGGTGAAAAAGCACAAATGCACCGGCACCCGAAAGACCTATGGCAAAAACGAGCGCGATGCTTAAAAGTCTCCAGGGGAATTGAATGACATGCAGGGGCCGCACCAAGTCCCAAATTGGTGCTGCATCATAGAGCGTCAGAAACAATGCCCATATGAAAAAGAGACCATCCACCACGGTTTTGCGGTGTTTTCTCATAAGGGCAAGTGTCCCGGCAATGCCTATAAGTGCGAGTATGATGTGTAGCTTTCCAAGCATAAAGCTCATCCCATCTTCCACACATCCGCGGGTTGAACCACCAAATCCCCAGGATGCGGTCGTCCATATTTGTTCAACACACAAGAAATGATCGTGAATATCGGTGAGCCGAGCAACTTCTGTTGCATGCATCTGTGGCAACTGGAATAACGCAGGAATCCAAAATGCTCCAGCCATAAGTCCGGTTAGTACTACGAAGCGAAGTCGTTGAATGCGATTTTTATGAAACGCCACCATGCTATAAGCGATCAGAATGGGAAGCCATAAAAGCGAGAGTGCATTGTGGGTTAGGAGTGTCGCAGAAACAAGAAGTGATGCGACCAACTTTCTTTTTTCATAGATGTCCAAACTCCACAATGACCACGGTGCAAGCGCCAAAAACCATAATGTGGCAATATTTCCTCGCACAAAAATTTCACTCGCGATCCATGGCGATGTCACAAAGGCAATAGCGGCAACAAGCCCCGCAGACGGTGAAAAACGACGAGATACCCAAGTAAACGATCCCCATGCACCAACAATAAGTGCGAAGAGCATCGAGCTTTTGAGTGCGGTGACGACACCTATGCCAGTAAGGTACAGCGTTGCTGTCACCCAATATGCAAGCGGAGCATAAAACAAAAACACCGGATATCCGATGCCGAAATTAAATTGTGAGGCATAAACGGGAGGGATTTCCCCTCGCGCTATTGCGTGTGCAAATTCAATGACCCGTGCGAATTGTGTGCGATCATGAAACATAAACATGCGGTCTGAAGGCCAGAGGGGACGAGAAACAAAAAGTACGGTGAGTACGGCAATAAGCAGATACCACCGATAGACATACATAAACGCAGACACTATTTTTAAATAGGAGATGGAGGCCTTTTTCATAGAGATTGGTTCATACAGTCAATTACCAAACTACAGGTTATTGCTGATTAATCTTTTCGGGGAGCATTGAGCTGAAATAAATATACAGCGTCTGTTCCTTCACCTGGCTTTTCATATACCCTGATAAGGGTCATAAGCTCTTCTTGCCAATGCACAGCAAAATTATCTCGATGAGAAAATACAACAAACACATGGTGATCTCCGGTCTCTTTTTGCGCTTCAAGAATATGCTCTTCGTTTAAGGGCCACTGCCCGCGAATGTCTATGATGTCGTCCGGCTTAACAAATACGTGCAGCACATCAGCGATAAGTCCGAAGTTTCCCTCAGCAAGCACTATGGCGCGTTTGCCATCTGCAGTGCTTGAGCGGACAATCTGCATAAGCTCTGCCGCCCCCCACACGGCAGTCTTTCCTTCAATATATTGGCCACGATCAACCGGGGGAAGTGAGAGTGCTTTAACATCAAACCACATGGGAGCACTTAACAACACAAGTGTGGTGATAAGCATCACGGTGATGGCGTGAGTATATTTTTTGAGTGTGCTCCTCCGAAATTCTTCCAACGCATACACCGTAAGCAATGTGATAAACGTGGGAAAGAATATGAGATAGCGGGGAAACACCACCTTATTGAAGTTTATGATAAGCAGAAAGGGTACCAGAATCCATGCAAGGAAAAAGAGTGCGAGCGGGCGATTTTTTCTAAAAAGCCGAATAATCCCTATAACTCCAAAGATCATGGGAAGCCATCCGATTTCCCATGCCACATAAAGCGGCACCATCCAGATGTTGGTGCCCACTAACTGGAAGGGGTTAGACAGCCATTCTTGCGGTGAGAGGATAAACGTGAGATTCTTTTGTGCAATGTAATGGAAAAACGGTGAAAAGAATTTTTGCACCAAATACAAAGCGAGCGCGATAGTAACACTTACGAGAAATAGGAACACATAGTTTACAATCCATATTCGTTTCTTTTGTAACATATCAAGCCAGTGAGATAGATTAAAAATGTTGGCAGGGATGGGGAGCACCACCAGACCTGCGAGTATGGAGAGTGCGAAAAACAATGCCACCGATGACTTTGCCAAAAGCCCCACACCAGCCACAAATCCAAATATCATTGCCACATCAAGACGCATCGACCGTGCAAGCACCAAAGACAAAAACATAATCCAAATTACGGCAGCATTCACCCCTGAATCAACGAGGGCGATGCGGTCATAGAAAAGAAAATAGGGGGTTACAATGTACAGCATTCCAGCCAAAAGCCCTGCGCGCTTGCCCCATAAATATCCTGCAAGCGCAACTATACCAGTGAGCGCGAGAAGCCCGGTACTTACTGAAAAAAGTCTTCCCGCAAGAAGAAGTTGATCAGGCATCAATTTGATAAACGGAATAGTGCCCCATGTTTGAAGTGGTTGCTTGCCATCGGTGAGCGAGATAAATCGCCATGCCGGATCGTAGGTGGCGATTTTTGCCCAATGGATGTATATACCTTCATCAGAAAAGATGGGCAGTGCTAAAAGATTAGTGAGTCGTGTGGCAAAAAACAGCACGACGAGCATAACCATCACGGCAATATCTTTGCGTGAGATACGTTTTTTAATATGTGCGATGCTATCGGTCAAAGCGAACATAATGCTCATTATATCAGCACTTGCCGCTTCATCTCAGTCGATATGCCACCTTATGTGTGGTCCGACAGAATGCTGATGACGCGAAACTAGGCTCAGTAGTTTGCGCAACGTCTTGAATAAATGGACTCTCGGCATCATCAATATCAAACACCAAGATGGTCGCTTGGTCTATGAAGGCGGGCAGGTTTTCTATGCGATATACAAATTGCACGGGAATGTCGGCATAATACAGAAATGCGGGTGCGGAGCCATAGATAAATGAGCTCCCTATTTGTAGTTGTGCGGCTTCAACAGTAGCAATATCTTGTCGCTCTAATGGCGAAAGGACATACGCCAACCGGTCACTTTTGTCGCTGTTGGCGCTCACACATTGCCCCATCTGTATTTTTTCAGATGAGATGTATGTCTTCAAATCTAAAATGCGAGAAGACTGAACAAAGAGAAGCAAACTTATCACTACAGCAAATATTGCAACTGTATCTATTATCTTTTTATATTTTGGGGGAATTAATTCATGAGTTTTTTGTATAAATATTCCACCCCAAAAAGCCACAAAAGGAATCAGTGGTGTGGTGTACCAATGGAGTTTTGATTTACTCACGGTAAGAAGTGCAAGATAGGCAAGCGGCACCAGTGCCAAAGTAAGCAGATGTGAAGTTTGACGGGGCAAACTCTCTTTTTTTAGGTAACTACGTGCTCCATGAACGGCCCATATCCCCATACCAAGTACTGCCAATATCCCAAATACATGCAGCTCGCTCCAGAGTTTATCAAGGTAAAACCATTTGTCTCCGAAGTGAAGTTCAATGGGGCGGACAACTCGGGCGACCAGATGATCAAGGAAATGAGACTGTATGAAGGGCATACCATAGCGGACCACCATATACATGTGCCACGACAGTGCGACAGCAGTCATTCCAATCCACTCAACCGCTTTGCGCTTCTTCACCTTTCCCGTGATCATTGAAACCCCTACATCGGCAATAAGCGGGAAGAAGCCCAAAAACGACTTGCTCCACACACCCACCAGAAGCCCCAGTGTTTTAAGCATCGCATGCTCTTTCATGCGCCCCAACAGGTACACAAGCCATCCTGCCGTGAGCATGATATCAACATTTATTAATACACTTCTATCTCGATACATGGCGGATAGAACAGTCATCATAAGAACCAGCAGCACGATCGCCGTGTGCATTTTTAGGTGTTTCATGATGTGATAGAGTGCCAGTAAGGCTATTGCGCTTATGATAACCGATATCATGCGAGCTACCAACTCGGGTTGCAAAGGCAACACCCATGCGATTGCATAGAGAAGGGTGGGAAGGGGTGGCTTCTCAAACCAAAGTGCACCGTTGTAGGTGAGCGCCCCTTGGGGAGCGCGCACAAATTCTTTGGCGACTTGCGCATATATCGCTTCATCCCAATCGTGAAATGGCACCCATCGGGCAAGTTGTCCCACTTGCCATAACAGACCTATGATGATACAGGTGAGGATGAGCACTTCTGCAAGGCGCCCCCTATTACTTATTTTGAATACGTGCTGCATAGATCGTGAGTGCGATAAACACATAACCGGGTACGTATAACAGAAGCAAATAACGAGGAGATATCGGTACCGTGAGCAGGTAGAGAAAAACTGCAATAAGCCACAGGGCAATAAAGTCTGTTACATAGCGTATTTTTTCCCAATGTGGATTCGTTCTTGTGCGTGCATATACAATAAAAGAAACAATCATAGCGATAAACCCAATAGGCCACATAATAGACCATTCTTCATAGGCGATGATTGGAGAGTCTCCCCACCAAACAAACCATTTGTTAAACAATACAAGAGGTATTAGCGCCCCTAGTACTTTTGTATCGTTGACAGGATTGCCGATCCAGTAATGGAGCATCCATAGTTGTGTCTTGATAAAATCAATGATACTTTTTTCGTACAAAACGAAATAGATGGCATAAGTAAGGGTATAGGTTGCTCCTGCGAGAACGAATAGAGACAGTATTTTAATCAATGTGCTCATGATTAGCCTTCTATTTATTGTTAAGCTGTAAAACAAACTCACAACCCCAATAAGCACTGCGGGGAAAAACATTTTTGATGATGCCAGAAGCCCAAGCGAAATGCCAGCGGGAAGCAATATGCCAAGTTGCGACGTGTGCGAATTGGCCAGTTTCATGAAGCGAGTGAAGAAGAATATATAAGTCATTAGCATTGTGATTTGAATAATATCCATAAGAGGTCCATCCAAAAGTTGATAGCGCACATTCGTATCAGTTATAAGCAGAAATAGTATGGTTGTAGTGGCAAGATGAGACTTGGTGCGTGACCAAATCCATAACGTGATTCCCACCATAAGGGCCAGAGAAAGCGCTATACCCGTTGTTTTCCAATATCCCGTTATCAGAAAACCCAACCCTATGAGATATTTGGCGAATGGCGGATGTTCTCCGCTTATGAGTGTCGGGTCGTAGCCCGTGATATTTTGATAGCCTGCATGCGCATTAAGCACTGCATCGCTGATGGTTTCTTTTGGTGCGGGAAGGACGTATTGTGAGCTGTTATACAACTCTTCCACTTCG
>JAKQDR010000055.1 GCA_029573715.1 bacterium
TCACCGCGCGCAAAAACACTGCGATGGCATGCAGTTTGGTGGGGCTTTGGTTTTTTGCATATCCGTTTGAAGTCGATGGAGCGTTTTGGGGTGGAGTGCTTATGCTGGTGGCCGGGGGCATAGATGCGGTTTCTTTCGCATTTCGCAAAAAACTATCCGACAAGGCTTCTGCGCTTTCGCTTATGCCGCTACCGCTTCTGGCAGGGTTAGTGATAAACGCCGTGCTCATTTTGCTCAGCAATCAGCCGGTGCATATCGATGCAATGTTTAATCTGACAACCCTCGGTGTACTTGTTATCTTTGGATCTAATCTTGTACTCATAAACGTCCTCACCCTCTATGGACTGCGCCATTTTGACATTAATCTCGGCACCATTGTCCTTTCCTCAGAGCTTTTGTTCGCGCTCGCATTTGGCTTTTTCTTATTGGGTGAATCTCCGACGACACTTGAGATTGTTGGAGGGGCATGCGTGGCGCTTGCCATAATCATCGCCAATTGGCCAAAACGTTCACCTTCGCTTATTTCATCATGAAAAACTCGCTTACAGTAAAACACACAATCCCCTCATGCATATTCTGCACACCTCAAAACCTGCATCTTATCAGGCAAGAGGGAAACTGGCATATCGCACTCAATCGAAAGCAAACATTTTTGGGAAGAACAATGCTGGTGTATCAGCAACACATCCAAGAAGTTTCTGCGCTCCCCTCGCAGGAATGGCTCAAGCTACATTCTCTTATCACGCGTACACAGCAGGCGATATACAAAGCGTTTCAACCCGACAAATTTGACCTATCTATCTTGGGTAATGAAATTGCCCATCTTCATGTGCACATTGTGCCTCGATATCAATCGACACGCGTTGTACAGGGGCACTCATTCACCGATAACTTCTGGGGATCAAACTACGGCAGGTATAATGGAGTAAGTCCAGCACTTGAACCAAGCCTTATGCATCATATCCTTACATCAATTCAATCCCATCTATGAAACGTATACTTATCACCGGCTCAACCGGCCTTATCGGCTCACGCATCGTGGAACTTTTGGCTGAGAAATATACATTTATTCCACTTCTGCAATCGGAAGTGGATATCACCGATCATGATACCACCGCACGAGCGCTTAACGCTTTATCATTTGACTATTTGTTACATCTTGCAGCATACACCAACGTCGATGGAGCTGAGCAAGAGCGTGAACTCTGTCGCAAGATAAATGTCGACGCCACTGCCAATCTGCTCACCCAATGCAAAGCAAAAGGAGCCCGCATGATACACATTTCAACCGATTTTGTGTTTGATGGAAAAAAAAAGGGAGTACACGGCACGGAGCTCCCCATCTACACCGAAGCATCTGAGCCTAACCCCATTGCATACTACGGTCAATCTAAATACGAAGCAGAACAAGCCGTAAAAGGAGAAGCGATGATAGTCCGCCTCAGCTACCCGTACCGCAAAAGCTTTGATGCCAAGCGTGATTTTGTAAGAACCATCAGATATTTACTTGAACAAGGCAAGACGCTCACGATGGTGCAAGACTCTCTCATAACCCCAACATTCATTGATGATATTGTGAACGGGCTTGATTATCTTATACAACATTATTCAACAGATATATATCATCTTGTTGGTGCAGAAAGCATAACTCCCTATGATGCGGGCAAGCTCATCGCGCGCACGTGGCATATAAATGAAAAGCTCATACAGCCCGTTTCCTACGCAGAGTATTTCAAAGGCAAGGCACTGCGCCCCCAATGGGCACGGATTGTGAGTACAAAAGGAATTACGATGCAGTCGTTTGCAGAGGGGCTTAAGTGTTTGAACGAAAGCTGAAGCTCTTAATAAAAAGTTAATTGCGGCATGTTATGTAACGCACAATAAACAGTTTGAGTTATTTCAATTGGACGCTGACCACCGCAGTTACCGCTTCCATCACATCGATCATTAAGGCGCGTCGCATCAATAATAGCTTCAAAATGCCTTCTCCATGCTGGACTTACAAATTCCTGATGATGCCATGCTCGCAGAGCGTCGTTAGCTATTTGTTGATTTGCAACCTGTAAACAGGAAACCTCAGCTTCCCACTCATTCTTAATAGCAATTATTCTCTCCCTGAGACACGCTCCGCCTGAGCAGTAACCGAATGACATGATTGGTAGCTAAAACTTAATAACGTCCCATAGTTTACTCTCTCTCTGCTTTTGTCAATTTCTACAGCTTGTAAACTGTTCCACATCCACCTCGACCTGTACATCGTGAAGCTCGAAACTTAAGAAGTGTGTAGCGGACTACACGTTCTAAATGCATTGTTTCTGCGGCAGCTTTTCTAAACATAGCTCGTATTGGAAATCTTGTCGATCGAGAAGCTTCGCCCGATGCAAATCTTGCCTCATCTAGTAGATCCCTCTGATAATCCCATAGCGCTTGCCTCATACAGACACCACATTGATCACAGTTAAATATCGTCTCTCGTTTTGGTCCTATCATAGCTAGGGTATTCCTACCCACTTGTCACAGACGAAATCGTAAAGAGAAGGAACTGTTCCACTGAAGTGAAGTATTTTTTACGTGAAAATCGGTACTGGAATTCCACGAGATATTCAGGAAGCTTTAAGAGGGTGATGTGGTGATAGGTTCTTCTCACAAACGTGCGCAGATTGCCAAACAATCCTTCAATCTGTGATGTCTTTGAAAACTCAAATTGTGCATGGGTATCTTGATGATGAAAGCAGGAGAAATGTTTGCATACTTTTGGATAGATAGGTGAGCTATCTGTGAATATGTATGAGTGTTCAGTAATATATTTGTAAAAGAAGAGATAAGAGTCTATTTGGGTTGGCCTATCACCCATACATATGTGGAATCGTACTTCTTTTGTATCAAGTGACTTACCTGCAATCACCACTCTTCCTCCCCATCCTCCTAAATAAACTTCATCAACTTGTATCTTTCCTTTAAGCTTTGTATCAATGCGTATGAGTTGATCTCGACATGCGTCATACCAATGACGTATTGCTTTCTCTGAGAGATGTGTCATTTGCTGCGCTTGCTTTATTGGTATAGCATGTACGAAACACCAGAGAACTTTCCAGAGATCTGGAAGTGATAACTTTGACCAAGACAACCAGGTACATGAGAGAAATGAAAATCGGTTACAACACTCACGACATCGATATCGTTTCCCATACGTTACCACTCGATAAGAAAAACACTCTGGGCACTTCATATTACTGCCATAAATTGTTTGACGGAGAAACGAACGGATATATCGTACTGATGGGTTAAAGGAAGATGGATTGGTCATCGCGTATCCTAACGCACTGACCGTTTATATGACATTTCGGTAGGAATACCCCATAGCTAACACTCATCATACCAGCAAACTACTGCTATAATGATGATTCTATGACCATCACCATCATCGGACATGGCTATGTAGGAATTGTCGCTGCATGTGTGTTTGCGGATTTTGGCAATACCGTATATGTCATCGGCCACACCCCCGCAAAGCTTGAGAGGCTTCGCGGTGGAGACCCGCTCATTTATGAACCCGGCCTTGCTGAAATGCTCAAACGCAATAATACTGCAGGACGGCTTACTTTTACGACAGAATACAGTGAAGCGCTCAAACATTCGTCAATCGTATTCATCTGTGTAGGGACACCTCCCACGCCAGGGACAGGTGAGGCAGATCTCACCACCGTCTTTAAAGTAAGTGAAACAATAGGGCAAAACCTAAATCCCGACACCTTCACGGTAGTATCCTGCAAATCTACAGTGCCGGTTGGTACCAATATGAAAGTGAAAGAAATTATTGAGTCTCAGCTCTCCAAACGGCTCAGCGCGCAACACGCACCGTTAAACGCTATATTCTCCGTCGCCTCATGCCCTGAGTTTTTGCGGGAAGGCACCGGCATTCACGACACTCTAAACCCCGACAGAATCGTCATTGGGGCAGAAGATCAAACATCAATCGATATGCTTATGGAGCTCCATAAACCATTCCCCGGTGAACGAGTTGTCACCAACATTCCCAGTGCAGAACTCATCAAATACGCATCAAATTCCCTGCTTGCCACCAAGCTATCATTTGCCAATATGATCGCTCTGTTTGCCGAAAAGCTCGGCGCCGACGCTCCGCAAGTACTTCGCGCGGTGGGCATGGACCACAGAATCGGCCCAAAGAATCTGGATGTGAGTATTGGCTATGGAGGGGCATGCTTTCCCAAAGATGTGCAAGCACTCACCGCAACCGGCAATCAATGCGGGGTTAATGTATCGCTTTTAAATGCTGTTGAGCAGGTGAATGAACTCAGTTGGAAAAACTATGCAGATAAAGTCAAAAAGTGTGCACCTATCAAACTCAGCACATCTCCCTGCCTTGCCGTCTGGGGGCTCGCATTCAAAGCAAATACCGACGATATCCGCTTTGCTCCTGCAGTCAAAATTGTCACCGAGTTGGCCAAAAGCGGGTACAAGTTAAAAGTCTACGATCCCGCTGCAATGGAAAATGTCAGAAAACAAATCGGAGATATTATAGAGTACTTCGACAAACAATACGATGTAGTCACCGGCGCCGATGCGCTGTGCATCCTCACCGAGTGGAATGAATTTCGCCAAGCCGATCTTGCAAAAATAAAGTCGCTTCTGAAAATGCCGCTCATTATTGATGGGCGTAATTTGTATGACCCCAGCAAAATGAAAGAGCTTGGTTTTACCTATGTTTCAACCGGTCGAAAAACAACAACATAAACAAGTGACAACTACATTTCATGTTCAATTACTGATATTATTCATAATATGAATATCATTATTACGGGTGGGGCTGGCTTTATCGGCTCACATCTCACCAAACGACTATTGAGTGAAGGGCATACCGTCATCGTGGTTGATAATCTGCTTACCGGCGCACTGGAAAATCTTGAGGGCCATCTGCACAATCCGGCGCTTACCTATATCAATCAGGATGTAAGCATTATGTCGGTCGAAGAAGCCCCCGCGGGGTTTGAACACATCGATCAAATATATCATCTTGCCTCTCCCGCATCTCCCAATCATCACTCAAAATTCAGCTATCACGCACTCCCGATGGAAACCATGATGGTAAATACCGTTGGAACACTCAATCTTCTAAAGCTTGCGGAAAAATACAATGCAAAGTTCCTCTTTGCATCAACTTCTGAAGTGTATGGGGATCCTGAAGTAAACCCACAACCTGAAACATATTTTGGTAATGTGTCAACCACGGGCCCGCGCTCGGTGTATGATGAAGCAAAGCGATTCGGCGAGACGATCACCGCATATTTCATCCGCGACCGACAAGTAGACGGACGTATTGTGCGCATTTTCAACACCTATGGACCACATTTGTCTCCCGCTGATATGCGCATGATTGTTAATTTCATCCAACAGGCTCTGCGCGGTGAGCCTATCACCGTCTATGGTGATGGCACGCAAACACGAAGCTTGTG
>JAKQDR010000098.1 GCA_029573715.1 bacterium
TAACGCCGAGTTCGATATGCGCCTGCTCAAGCAGTCCAATCAGGTGCATAACATTCCCTGGACGTTGGAAGACGAGCAAGCCTTTTGTATGATGAAATTGTTCGCGGCTTATTATGGCGAGTGGAACCCGCGCTATAACGGCTTTAAGTCCCATAAGTTGGAGTATGCTTGGTACGTATGTCAGTTGGATCTGGGCAGCTCACACCACGCCATTGATGATGCCCGCCTGACGGCGGCTTTGCTACGTTATATTGCCTCCCGATAAGAAATCCACACTCAAATTGGGCGTCTTCATCCACAAGTAAATTCAATTTGATATTTTCTTGTCAAGGCTGAATAGAAATGTCCTAATGCGGGCAATTTAGAAATGTCCTAATGAGTGGATAAAGTCCTCAGTATGGGTTTTTTCTCATAACTAACCATGTTATTTCTTCTTGTCTAAATGATTCACGGTAACCCTAACCCTGACTCTTCCCCAGCGGCAAGCTGTTTTTTGTGCCTCGGCTGAGCTGCTGGGACGGGGAGTAAGAGGGGAAAGGCTCTATTTCGCTGTTCGTCATGATTTTATCGTTCCTTTTAAAAAACTCGGAATAATGAGCGGCGATTTCATAGATTCAAATCTTGATTAGGACATTTCTATTTTGCTACATTAGGACATTATTATGTTGCCCTTACAAAATTTGATATTTTCTCTTGACTTTTCTCTTCCAAAGGTTATAATATGAACAATTGCTCATATATTCAAATAAAGGTGCTGAGATGATGATGGTCAAAGAGGAATTAGACATAGAGCTCTCGGTAAAAGATGCTCAACGCATGGCAACCACATTTAAGGCTTGGCTGACCCCACCCGCTTGAAGATTTTAGCTGTGCTCCTGCAAGGGGAAGCGTGTGTCTCTGAGTTATCAGAGCGTGTGCAGATCAGCCAGAGCGCCGTTTCACATCAGCTGCAGCTGTTACGGCATTTACGCTTTGTTTCGGCGCGGCGCGAAGGTCAGCAGATTTTTTACCGCATCGATGATGAGCATATCGAGGATCTCTTCATGC
>JAKQDR010000260.1 GCA_029573715.1 bacterium
TGCAACGCGTTCGATCTCACCCGCCCCCGATCAGCCCCATTGAGTTTCTGGACTGAGCTGGACATCTGGCAATACATACGCCAAAACGACCTGCAATACAGCCAAATCTATGACCTCGGATACCCTAGAACGGGCTGCATGTTTTGCTGCTTCGGCATCCACCTTGAGCCACGCCCCAACCGATTCGAGCGTATGTGGATCACCCACCCCCAGCTTTTTAAATACTGCATGGACGGCCCACTCCAGCTACGCAGAGTGCTGAAGCTGGCACACAACATGGACTTTCCCGAGTAGACGCCCCGCATCCTACATGACCAGTCTACCGATACACATACGATACCAAGTTAGTATCAATAAACCCGCTATTATCAATATAATCAACAACCATGCCAACAACTACCGACAATCGGCCAAGCGCAACCCGCCAAGCAATTTCCAGCGCAAGGGTAGGGTATAAACTATACCGAACAATCAGGCGCAGCGTATGGCCCCTTAAAATGCGAAGGTATAGGTCTTGGCTCAACTATGCACGATTGCTAATGATTGATTGTAAGCCCGATTAGTTATTTATTTCACAAAGTCCAGCGTTCGATATTCCAGGCAAAGAAAAACCGGCCATTGCTGGCCGGTTCTTTCAACCTCCACACATTTCGATTAGTAACTTCAATACTTCTATAGCCTCCCGAAACTTCTTTTTCCGGATCAGCCGTATGGCCCGCTCTCGTATGATGCTTATTATGCAATGCATTGTTTACCCCTTATAAATCTATGTTCAAAAGCTGGGTCGATAACGACATAAGACAAATCACTGTCATATACTCGCGCTACAGGTATATCTTCGTATTTTTCGCCGTTTTCGTTATGTGTAAACATCAAATAGATGCCGGGGTAATAGAACGCGTCTAAAGCTTTGCGCGTTGTGAACCCAATCTGAAAACCGGCTAGCATAGCAAACAAGTAGTATTTTGGTTTCCTCATAATTTTTCTCCTGTTAATCTTTCAAAATAAAACTCGCACACATCTGCACCGAG
>JAKQDR010000268.1 GCA_029573715.1 bacterium
TATTCTCAAATATACCCGAGGGGGTCCTGTATGGCGAAACCAATGGATCAGTACAAATGGCATGAGCTCAATGTTGGATGTGTAATCGAAGAGGTTGGCAATGCAAGTGAGTATCTAACCGGTGATTGGCGTTCATCAAAACCGGTATGGAACGATTCTAAATGTATAAAATGTGGACTTTGCTGGCTATATTGTCCTGATGCAGCGGTCTTTCGCAAAGATGACGGTTTTTTTACCTCCAACCTCAACTACTGCAAGGGATGTGGTATATGTGCCAAAGAATGTAAACCAGGTGCAATAAGTATGGTGGAGGAAGAACGATGAAAAAGGGTATTGAAGTATCTATAGCGGCATCAATTGCGGCTCAACTCGCAAGGGTTGAGGTTATCGCTGCGTATCCAATAACCCCCCAGACGCATATAGTGGAACACCTCTCTGAAATTGTTGCGGATGGAAAGCTTGATGCTGATTATATCAATGTAGAATCAGAGCACTCTGCAATGTCGGCATGCTGCGGTTCTTCTGCTGCAGGTGCACGTACATTCACATCCACCAGTGCACAAGGCATGGAACTTATGCACGAAATCCTCTTTATAGCCTCATCGATGCGTTTACCTATCGTTATGGTTGCGGTAAACCGTGCGTTATCTGCCCCCCTTTCCATATGGGGTGATCACTCAGATATCATGGCAGCAAGGGACACCGGATGGATCATGCTTTTTTGCGAAAATGGCCAAGAGGTTGTCGATTCCATTATCATGGCATTTAAGATTGCAGAAGACAGAAGGGTGCTTTTGCCTGTTATGGTAAACCTCGATGGGTTTTCCTTAAGTCATGTTATAGAGCCTATTGAATTCCCCTCTCAGGAAGATGTAGATGCCTTCTTGCCCCCTTATGATCCACTTTATACGTTGCATCCTGATAAACCCGTTACAATGGGTGCCTACGGTATGCCAGAACTCTATACAGAGGCAAAATATGCACAAGAGATGGCAATTATCAATTCAAAAGATGTGGTTACAGAGGTGATGAATGATTTCGGCAAGAGATTCAAAAGGCATTATAAACCTGTTGAGACATACAACACGGACAATGCTGACCTTGTCTACATTGCCTTAGGTTCTATTGGTGAGAACATTAAAACAGCAATTGATGAAATGAAAGGACAGGGCAAAAATGCAGGTCTTTTGAGCCTGCGACTCTTCCGTCCATTTCCTGCAGAGGAATTAATTGATGTCCTTAAAGATAAAAAGCGTATTGCGGTAATAGAACGCGCAATGCCAGGTGGTGCGGCAAATGGTCCGCTCTTCCAAGAAATTGCGACACTTATTTATACCAAAGGCATAGACGTAAAGCTTGAGAACTACATACTTGGACTCGGAGGCAGAGACGTCCTCCCAGGTACCTTCATCGATATATATGACGGGGTAGCTCATACAAAAGATACTGTCCCCGTGAAAGACAAAAACTATGATGTTATAGGGGTGAGAGGATGA
>JAKQDR010000278.1 GCA_029573715.1 bacterium
CGCAATTCACTTTTTTACCTCAATCTCTTCAACTTTCGTCCTCATTTTGATCCATGTCAGCATTTTCTCAACCCACCATGAAGGCTGTTCATATAATTGTGTAAGAGTTATGCCCAGTGCATTGCAGATATATACTTCTTCAAAATATATACAGGTGGATGAGCAAGCGTTACGGGAGGTCAGCAAGTCTTTAACGGTCAATGAAGGCTCTGTCAATATGGATGACGTATACGAGCGTGTACGGAGAGTCGCACAAGAGTTCATCCCCAATTTCAGGGTTGAGTTGGAGAAAACAAAATCAGGCGTTCGGCTTTTTATTGCTAAATAGCTTTTCAATGAGGCGCAGGAGCACATTGAGGCGTGTTAAAATCCGCTTTGCAATTCTCCTTGAAACTTGCGCGTGTTTCATGTGTATCATAATAGGCCTAAATATCTCACATTGCAAACCAATATGACATAGTGTAGAATGAGTATATGGTGCTTTTGACTTCAACCTAAGTGTCTGCAACGAAACAACCTCTCATCACATTCTCCGCAGAAATAATTGAAACCAAGCAACGAAAAGCGGTGTCATTGGACAACGTATACACACTTCTTTTGCGAACAGATGACAGCCGGATAATTGAACTCGCCAAACTTCCCTCTGACTCCACTGTAAAAGTTACAATTTGTCTTGAAGAATGAAGGATAAAACTATAACGAAAACGGACAAACTAGAACAAACTGAGAGTACACCAAATACACAGATGGAAGCATGGTATAAGCTAAACGACAAAGAGCGCTTAGCGATAACCTGCCTAGTTCTTAATCCGCTTGTAAGTGATGCTGGAAGGGATTTCACCGCTCGAACAAAACTGACTGAGCGTATGTGGTGGAAATATTACTCAAGAGTTAAGGATATTTGGCAGGAGGTTGCGCAGCTTGCACCAGCTCAGACATTAACCATGCTTAAAGTTGCTTCGATGGATGCTGCAAAAGAGCTTCATAGTCAATTAGCAGATAGGAAAACCGAGAATAGAAACAAAGCAGCAAACGACATACTGGACAAGGTGTTGCCCAAAGACACGAAGGAGTCAAATACAACACCAATACAGGTAAATACCTATATTCAGAACGAGAAAAACACATATGGTATATAAGAAGTACCAAAAGTTCATAGAGGAACGCTTGCGAATAATTGACAAAACAGGCCTAGAGGTTCCCTATGTCTTGAATAAAGCTCAAAAACTCTTTGTTGAACAAGCAACCGGCAGAGACATCATTCTTAAAGCACGGCAGATGGGCTTTTCATCGCTTATTGGTGGCATTTTCATGGCAGATTTTTTGCTAAAAGACAACAGCTATTCGGTGGTGTTGGCTGATAATTCAGATAATGCGATAGGGTTGCTTGACAGGGTTAAATACTATCTCAAAAGCTACGAGAGTATCACCGGCATGAAAATACCCCTCAAGTACAACTCAAAATATGAGATTGCAAATGAAGTCATTGGCTCAAGATACCAAATTGGCACTGCAGAAAATACCGAGTTTGGCAGGTCAAAAACCATAAGCAACCTCCACATGTCAGAAGCAGCGTTTTATAAATCACTCCGGCTACTATTGGCATCAGCGCTTCAAGCTGTTCAACCGGAAGGGCGTGTCGCCATAGAAACCACTGCTAACGGATTTAATGAGTTCAAGGAGTTTTGGGATGAGTCAGTACGGGGCGAAACAGGGTTCAATCCCCTATTCTTTCCGCCCAATCTTATGTATGAGCAGGCATTTTTAGAGCAGAAAAAGAAGGAGTTGGGAAGGCTCTATCCACAGGAATATCCAAGCTCGCCGGAAGAAGCGTTTTTGACTTCAGGAGAATCATATTTCAATACCGAGTCATTAAAGGTTTACATGGAGCAGGCTAAAGAGCCGATAGCCAATTATGTTTAGAACCTATCGCACACTAGCATTAGGTGAGTTTATCGTTGTTGCGGTTGATACAGCCGCAGGGATGGGCGACTATACCGCAGCGCAATACCTATCAAAGACCAAGATAGATGTGCCAATCGTTTACCATTCAAAGACCACAACCTCTGACTTCATCCCCCATCTTGCGGAAAGCCTTAATAAGATTTATGACATCACAAGAGTTCAACCCATTGTCGCGCTTGAGCGGGGTAATGGTGGGGCGTTTCTTATTGACCGGCTAGGCGCTATCAATCTGCTTCAGAAGTATAGACTGTTTGCGATGCCCAAGTATGGCACCATTGACGGGAGCGAGCCCACAGTGTACGGATGGGATACAAGCTCAACCACACGTCCCAAGATGCTTCAGGATTTGAAGGATGTAATTGACAAAAAGGCGCTTGGCGTTTATGACAAAACAACCATTCAAGAACTCTACTCGTTTGTACTTGTTCAAACATCAACGCTATGGAAAGCGCAAGCAGAGCGAGGTTCACACGATGATTTGGTTATGTCGCTTGCCATTGCATATCAAATGTTTCAATCATGCGAAGCACCTAAGCCACTTAATGACCCCAACGACCAATTTCCTGATGAAAATATTTTTGATAAAAAAAGCGGCTTTTATGTATGAAAAACACTAAAAATAACCAAGAATTTAATGATTGGACAAAAATGGCGATTATGCTTATAGACCGAGCATTTGTCTCTGCTGAAAAAAACATTAACACGTGTAAGAAGGTGGGGGTAATCGTTAAAAAAAAGTATCCCAACACAGAACATCATGAGATTGAGTATTTTGTGGCGGGATATATGGGTATTCCATATGACACTCTACAGGAATTATAAGTTCAGGTATTTTATTAAATGAAACATCTCAGGGGCATATTCACTGACTGCTCAACTAACGAGTCTGCATGTGATGGTTTCCCCTGCACCCATTGTGGAGAGGATATAGAGGTGGTTATTAAGCCCAACGGAGCGGTTGACCGGTCAAATCGGGTTGATACAGACTTGTCCGTTGGCGACTGCGCGCAGTCATATTATCGAAGTTATCACTTGAAATGTTGGAAAAAAGCAGTATGGAGATAGAAGTATTTAATGACATTGAGGGCGAGATACAGCGTGTGCGTGATGGAGTCATCACCTTTGATATTCGCGTGCATGAGGGGATGATTGATGAGATTACATTTAGGGAACACCAAGAGTGGACAGGTGAGGTAATAGCCTATGAACAAATACAACGCGTTACTATACGCAATCATTGAAAAAGACGCCAAAACAATCAAGTTTGGGACTATGTCCTATGCCTTTCAGGTTCAAGACGGCAAGGTGATATATCCCACATTACAAATTACTAAGTCGATGCGTAAAAAATATGCAAAAACACAGGGTATGCGAACAAACCAAAATAATCGTTGACGATGGTGTTACCATTATTGATGGCTACGTTGAGTGTGATGAGGCTTTATGCAGAGTGTGGACAACTGATGACCCATCAAATGTTGAGGCAAAGAAAAAGCCATATGTGCTGCATAATAGGGTACAGTATCGCAAAGTGCTCAAAGAGTTTCCGGCACCCGCTAACGCACAAAACAAGTGCTTCATATCAACTGAAGCTATGGATGAGTACTTGACAAAATAGACCGCTTTCATATACAATGACATAGTTTGAAATAGTCCGTCAATAATTTAGAAAATTATCTTGAGGGCCCGCTTAATGGCGGGCTCTTTTCGTATGTCCACAAAATCACTCGAACAAACCATACAGGAGCGTTACAAGGCTGCAGACGATTATGTATCACAAAAAAGAGACATTTGGGCAGAGTTAGAAAACATCTTCTTGGGGGTCGTTAAAGATGAATTATCGAGCAAATCAAGCTCTAAGGTGTTTGACCACCGAGTATCCACGTTTATTCTCGAATCAGAAGCGCGCGTCATGGCATCGCTTGGCTCAGGCAAAGCAAAGCCTATTGACCGAGATGATGAGCTTACATCGCTTCTTATGAACATGAAGCTCGAAAAATACATACAGCCAAACGCAACTTCACAATTTCCCCTTCTGCTCAAGCACCGCATTATGCACCGCAACAGCAAGATATATGGCACGTCATTTGCCCTGTGTGATTGGGTGGTGAAGCGAAACGGATATACAGGCCCTGATTTATGGCTTCTCCCCATCCGCGATGTTTTTCCTCAAGTTGGCGCAATATCTCTTAGTGACTCAGACTATATCATCATACGCACATGGCAGCCCGCCTCATTTTTCAAGAGTCTCGACAAAAAAGATGGATGGATAAACCTTCCAGAGGTAATGGCGTATATTCAAGACAAGTCGGGCAACAAACATCAACGAGATGACGATGCAAAATCTGAGCGTGAACGTGGAAAAGACGACACACCAAGTAAGGCTGACGGCTATTTTGAAGTGCTTACAATGTATGAGCGGGACAGGTGGGTTGACTATATCCCCTCTGCGACATCCGGCAAGAAAACCACCGGAGGTATTGTTTTCAGGGACAGGAAAAACCCCAACAAAGATGGGGAGCTACCGGTTGTGTGTAAGTATGGTATCCCGATGGACACAGACTTTTTTGGACTTTCAGACACAGAACGCGGAAAAACACTTCAGTTGACCATAAACTCAGCATGGAATATGGCGCTGGATTCTGCCAAGTTTTCTCTATTCCCCCCTGCACTTTTCAATGCAGATACGATTATAAAATCAACAATACGAAAGGTACCCGGCGCAAATTGGCTTGCGAGGGGGAATCTTGATAATGCGTATAAGTCGGTGAGTATCAATCCACAAGGCGCACAGACACATCAGTATCTGTATAACACCGCAAATGCGGCCCTCATGAATCTATTTTCAACATCCGACACATCGGTGAGCAAGGAGATAGATTCAACACTTGGAAAGACACCACAGGCACTTAAAATGCAGGAGATTCGTGGAAACAGCAAGGATGCGTTTGACCGCTTCTATGTTGACCTGTATCTGCAAGACGTATACCGCAAGTTTATCAACATGGAGGCAAAAAGACAGTCGGGCAAGGTTAATATATCGATGATTAAGGGCGAAGCAGAAAAAATGGTGTTCAAGTACCCCGAAATGGCAGAAATGTATGATGCTGAAACAGGTAACATATCCATCCCTAAAAACAAAACGGGCTCTATTACATGGGATTTTGAGATAGTGCCGGGCTCCTCATATGCGACAGATAAAAAGACACAGCAAGACAACTTACTGTTCCTTTTTGAGCTTCTTATGAAATATGGGCAAACCTTGCTTCCCATTATTGAGCAAAAAGAGGGTACCGAAATACGCTTCACCAAGCTCTTACAGTCTATCGCAGGTGACAACGTGGACAAGATAGACGAGTTTATTGTACCCGCAGAGAAGAATGTTGAGCGTGATATGGCGCAAGCACAACAAGATGAGGCTGACTTTGCCGCACAATCACAAGAGCTTATGGATTTTGTCGAATCATTAGAAGTTGGTAATACACCTCAAAACTATGGCACGGAACCTATCGGCAATCAAGCCGTCACAGGGAATGGCGCACCTATGGCTTAGGCAGGAGAAAAAAGCAGAGCAGGTTCAAAAAGGTGCAGACCCCGAAGATGTTGAGCTGGCGGCACTTGATGAGCATCCCGGATGGGCTGTTATGAAAGAGCATATTGCCAAGCTAAAAGATGGTATTGACCAAAAGTTGTCTGAGGGGGTTACGAGCGGACAGACGGCAGAGGAAATTGGGAAATCAACGATATTGGCAGTTATGGCAAAACAACTCCTCGATTCAATCGTAAACAAAGTCGATGATGCGGTATTAGCAGTTGAGGAGTTTAAGCATGAAGGAAACAAACAAATATGAGGGTGAGAAGGAAAAAATAGAAGAAAAGGTGCAACAACAGGGAGATGTGGGGGAGGATATGCAAGCAGCATACAAGTTTATCCCACCCGGAACGCACCGATGGAGACAGAGAGGGCCGTATCTCATCTGCACAACATGTGAGATACAGCACGCACTTTACATTGGGATGGAGAAAGTAATGATTGGCGAGAATGAAGATTCAACGCCAAAGCTAGTCGAGAGAAGGCTAAAAGAGTAATTAACTTTTGGCTTTCTGTACGGCTGGGCAACATTAAAGCTCTGATTGACAATTTCAATCCGTTATGGATGAACAAAAACAGGCGGAAAACATAAGCGTTGAGGCAACCAACGCAACTGAATCGCCAGCAGTTGAAGAAAAGCAGGTTGTCGAGAGTGAAGCATCGAGCGAGGGATTGCCCGATGAGTCACAATCGGTGGAACAACCTCCTAAAAAAGTTTCAGGTGCGGAAAAGCGCATCCACAAACTTGTTGATGAAAGAGATGCAGCCGCTCAAGAGGCTGAGACGCTTCGAGCTAAGATTGCGGAGCTGACGAACAACTGGCAAGAGCCGGTTATGCCTGATGTTCAGGCGCAAAGTCAGAATACACCAGCTAATAGTGAAAGCTATGGCGAGGAACGAACGCTTACTGAGGCGGAACTTGATAGAAGGATTGCCCAAAAAGCATCCACTATCGCTCAACTTACTTTGGAGCGTGAGCGAATGGCAAATCGAATCAACACAGAAGCGGAAGATGCGATAAGAGCTTACCCACAGCTTGACCCACATCAAAAGGATAAGTACAACCCTGAACTTAACAGCCTTATCACTCAGGCAGTATGGCTCGCCGTCAAAGATAACCCGAATCAATCGGTAAAAAAATTGGTTGACGCGTACATGAAGCCATACTTGGGCTCTGTTGAGAAGGCTGTAGAGGAGAGAAAAGCAGAGATAAATGATGCCGTAGTCTCTGCCGCGCTCCGACCCTCACCCGTGCCTGCGCCTGCTGCAAAGCAAGCAAAAGACATGACAATTGAGGAGCTAGAAGCGAAGCTCGGCAAAGTCCGTTAATTTATTTATTTGAAACACAATGTCTGCAGAAACCACAACCACCCTTTCAGGTGAGTTGATGACCCTTTACGAAAAAGTGTTCCTCAAAAGAAATCAGTTTGAGCAGATTTATGAGGAAGGCTTGCAAAAACGGTCACGCTCTATGAATGAGGGTAAAACCATCGTGTTCAACAGATACACACCGCTTTCCGCCGCAACAACGCCACTCACTGAGGGTTCTGACCCATCAGAGGTGAGCTTGACTGGCGCACAAGTAAGTGCCACTCTGTCTGAATACGGAACGAAAGTAAAAATCTCACGATTCCTCTCACTTACCTCAGTTGACGAGAACAACAAAGAGAAAATCGCTGTTGTCGGTCAAAACATGAGAGAAACGATGGATACATTGGCACGTAACGAGCTCGACAATCTGACTGCCTATCTTGCTAACGCAAAGGCGGCTGTCACTGACCTTGCGGCTACAGACGTTATCTCTGCTGCAAACATCCGAAAAGTTGCTCGCAACTTAGAGGCTGCCTATGCACGCAAGTACGCCGATGGATTCTACATGTGGAAGGTTACTCCCTACGTGAAGGCCGATTTGATTGCAGATTCGACTTGGGTTAATGCCAAGACGTACTCTGGTGTCAAAGACCTTTACAGAGGTGAAATCGGAGAGTTGTACGGGTTTCGATTCTTGTTGTCCGCTAACGTAAAAACCACATCTTCAACCGCGACTGTGTATCACACATACGCTCATGGTGCAGATGCAGTTGGTGTATACGACCTAGACGGCGACCAACCGAAACTCTATATCATCCCACACACGCAAATTGACTCTGCCAACGCAACTGGCCGATTCTCTCTAGCGTCATGGGCTGGTAGTTATGTCGCAAAAACCCTCGTCTCGACTTGGGGATATGTGGCAAAGTTTGGAGCAACTGCCTAGTTCTAGAGCCTCACAGGGCTATAGGCATAAGCTACACGGAGCGGAAGGAAACTTCTGCTTCGTAAGTTTATGAGTATTTATGACGCATTACGGGCCGATGATGAGGAGACGCTAAAGTGGATAACTAACGAAATCCGCACTGCGTCACCCGTTAAAGCTCGAAAATTACGATATATCGCGCGGCATATCGCCAAACGCACACCGCGTGTATATGAGATGAGAAAAGCACTATTTCAATATCGGATGGATGGTGATTTGGACAACATAAAAGACGTAGAAGATTGGGTGCTGTCACATGAAAATTACCAAACCCCACAATACGAAAAAAATGGTTAGCACAACATTCAGAACACCAACGTCAAATGCACAGCCGGCGCAGGAAGCGCATAGAGAGCAACCAAAATCACCACCTGCTGCAACTGTTGATGCTGATGTTGAAGTTCCCTTCACCTCATGGAAAGTCGCACACAAAGTTCCCTTCACCGCAGAGTATTTTGATGTGGCAAAGTTTTACAACGAGCCGGGCGCTCTGTTTACAGAGGAGGCAGAAAACATCAACAAATACTTTGAGGATAAGGTGACGCGCGGTGAGATTGTGGATGATGCAGGGGCTATTCGCCACAGGCTCAAGGAAATCGAGAAGCATATAGGCATTCAGAAGGGCGAGCGCCCGGTATTACGGCTTTCTAAGGTGTCTGCATATATTAACTTTTTAAGAGACACCGACAATATCAAATTAAACTCAATGAAATATGGTCAATAGGATGGGTAAGTCAGAAACAGCACGCACCGAGCAATACATTCAAAATCTCTCATTTGATGAGGAGTTTGGGGTGGCCGCGATTGAACTGTTGGAGTTTGATGGTGTTTCGTTGAAACGAAAGCTATCAAGCATGATGCAAACAAAGATAGTTTCAAGTGGAGGCTACACATATATTTGCAAGGCGGCTGTGGGTACGGCTCTTGGTGATGCAAAGTGGCAAATAGCGCGTGTTGAGGAGTCAACCGGCTCAAAGATGTGGTGTGATGCAGACTCAGATTTTGACAATATAGCGACCGACCCGACATTACTTATCTATTCGTATTCATAATCCTATGTATCGTGGTTATCGTGTAATCCCTTTTATTCCGGCAGGCCGAAAGCCACGCATGTCAGTTCTCATAAACTATCTTCTCAAATACAAGGGCAACCCGATAGATGAGGTGTATATTTGGAGAAATACACAAGCCCCCGATGACCTTGCATATATAGACTCTCTCAAGTCAGACTATTTCAAAGTGTTTGACATCATGCAGGAGCCGTATGAGACATTTGCCGAGCCAAAGCAACTTAATACCGGCAAGTATTATCGCTATACCACAGACCCCAACACCATCTACATACGCTTTGATGATGATATTGTGTATGTGGATGATGCGTATTTCAAAAATATGCTTGATTTTAGGATTGATAATCCAAAGTATTTTCTTGTGTTTGGAAACATATGGAATAACGCCATAACAAGCTATCTCGGTCAAAGGTTTGGATACATCGGCGCAGACAAAGGCATCGTTGAAAAAGACTTCTGTATGGATACGGTTGGATGGCGTGACCCACAGTTTGCCGAGTATATTCATGAGATATTGCGCGGGAAAATAGAGGCAGGCAAGACTTCTGATTTGTTTTTTGACCGATGGGAACTTCACAACGCACACCGCTTTTCTATTTCAAACTTCTCATTCTTCGGGCGTGATTTTGCAGAGTTTAAGGGTGTGGTGCGCTTCACCGACAATCTGCAAGATAATGGGTTTGTTAGTGGAAAAGATTATCACTCACTTGATGAAGAGATATGGTTGACCGAATACTATCCTAAAGTAAAAGGCAAGCTAAACGTGATTTGCGGGTCAGCTCTATGCACTCACTTCTCCTTCCTATTCCAGCGCGACTACCTTATGCAGAAAGGGTGGCTTGAGTATTACCGCGAACTGTCAGAGAAAAAATTGAGTCAATCTTATTATTCATTTATTGAGTCTTAACATGGCAAAGAAGATTACAATCTCAGGGAGTGATGGCTTCATAGCGTCACACACGATTGAGGTGTTACATGATGCGGGGTATGAAGTTATCGGAATACAGCGACACATAGGGACACTACAGGTGGGCGATGTCCCCAACAAAGCAAAGCCCGACATTATATATTTTGGGGATATACGCGATAAGTCACTCGTTGAGAAGGCGTGTTCGTCTGCTGATGGCATAATCCACCTTGCAGGGATACTAGGAACACAAGAGACTATTCACAATCCCTATCCATCCGTTGAAACAAATATTACCGGTGCACTCAACTTTATGGAAGCGGCCAAAATCTATGGTATTCCGATGGTGCAGATAGCGGTGGGCAATCATTGGATGCAGAATAGCTACAGCATCACCAAGACTACTGCCGAGCGCTTTGCAGTCATGTATCACAATGAACATAAGCTGAAAATAAATGTGGTGCGCGCCTTAAACGCTTTTGGTGAGCGGCAAAAATGGTATCCCGTTCGCAAAATGATGCCCAACTTTATTATCCGCGCACTTACCAACACCGACATTGCGGTATATGGTGATGGGATGCAGGTGATGGACTTTGTGTATGTCAAAGACGTAGGGAACATACTTCTCTCTGCCCTATTTGATGGTAATTACGGCAATGTGTATGAGGCAGGTACAGGAGTGGGTCTACCGGTTAAAGAATGGGCAGAAAAGATTATTGATTATGTTGGCTCAAACAGTCAGCTTAAATATCTTCCCATGAGACCCGGTGAGCCTCCCGGTTCTGCGGTGGTTTCTACCAACCCATACCCATACGCATACACAAAGGTTGAGGAGTCACTAAAAAACACAGTTGAGTGGTATCGTGAGGCGCTTGCAAATAAGACTATTAACATAGGCACGTTTCTTGCACACTAAATGCGAACAGTTATAATCGGTGACTCAATTTTGTCCCGGATACGCTTGAAAAATGGACACAATCTAGCGGTTTCCGGTGCGCGAACGAGTGAGGTTTTACATCATCAGGTGCCACAGCTTTATGCGCTTAATCCTGAGTTGGTTATTGTGTGCTGTGGAACAAATGACATAAATGAGCATAACCGCTTTCTGCATAAAGACTATATCGAACTTCTTACCGCCATAGGCAGGTATCCCACGTGGATATGCACTATTCCGGAGTGTGCATGGAAGGGGAATACAGTCGGTGATGGGAGAAATATTACCCGGATTACATTCAACGACTTTGTGCGTGGCTTCTCACAAGAGAAGGTTGAACTCCCCTCTTTGCAAGGCGTAACGGATGATGGTGTTCACTTCAACGATGAGGGTATTGAGATAGTGCGGGATATGCTCGTTAAGAAAATAAACACATGGCAGTTCAGAAACTTCTACGTTAAAGACAATATACCCCAATCATATGAGGTGGGCGCATTCTCTTACGGGAAGCCAACCATCGTAGATTGGCGTGATGGTAGTAGGCTTAAAATGGGTAAGTATTGTTCTATTGCAACCGATGTCACTATTTTGCTCTCCGGCGAACATGACTACAACACTATATCAACATACCCTTTCGCCTGCAATCCTGATTTTTGCGAGAAGGGGGATGATGTCTTTGATATTGAGGCAGGCATAGCCCGATACATTAAGAGCAAGGGGGATGTTGTTATAGGAAATGACGTGTGGATTGGATGGGGCGCAACGATATTGTCAGGCGTTACGATTGGCGATGGTGCAGTTATTGGGGCGCGGGCTCTTGTAACAAAAGACGTTGAACCATACACCATTGTGGGTGGCGTGCCGGCAAAAACAATCAAAAAACGATTTAGCGATGAGATTATTGCCATGCTCCTTGAGCTTCAGTGGTGGAATATGCCTGATGAGGTAGTAAAACAGAACTATCATCTGTTATCAGTTAACCCTAAACATGAAACTATCAATCGTCTTAGGAACCTACAACAGAGCGCATCTTCTTAAACGCTCACTTGAAACATACGTACGCCAACCCTTTAGAGATTTCGAGATAATCATTATTGATGATTCCTCTATTGACGATACGTTTGAGGTGGTGCGCTCATATATGGGGTGCATTGACATAAAGTATATATTCATTGACAAAGGGGATTTCAGGTGGCGTGATAGTTCGTCTTTTATCAATCTTGGCATACGTGCGGCAAAGGGTGAGGCGGTTATACCCACACATCCTGAAGTGATGATGGGTGAGATGACGCTACAGACCATATCAGATAACATGCTCCATTGGCATTATGTGTGCGCCAAACCATACTATCTGACCATTGACGACCAAAAACACATAGATGAGGCTGATTGGCAAAGCAATGTACTAAACATCACCAAGCGTAAGGGGTTTTATGAGCAACAATCAGCAGAACACAGTGGAAACGAGCAATACACACACGCAAACATGGAGAAACACAGCAAGTGGGAGTCATGGGTGTTTGGGGGTATGACCAAAGCAACGTGGCGCAGGATAGGGGGATTGTCAGAAAGTGAGGCGTGGGGGCCCGTTGATATTTCGTTTGTAAACCGCAGAAAGATATTAGGCATTGAAAACACCACTGTGCAGGGTGTTGAGACTATGGTAGTACACCAAAACCATGATGACGGAACGCCAAGAGATATGAAGAAGGCGATTGAAAACACCAAGACAATAACCTATTACACCGAAGCCATAGAGCATCATGTATGAAAATACTTGGTATAGAGCTAAATCACAGCTTTGTATTAGATGGGGTTGTCACCGAGCGTACATCGGGCGTTGATTATTTTCGCATTATTCAACCGCTCACCCTTCTTCGTAAACACACCGGTTGGGATGTTGATATATGGAAAAGTAGCCATATATTTAGCCACGATTGTAAAAATTGGGATGACATTACCAAAAAATATGATGTCATCTTCACCGGGTATAACGTGGCAAAGCCGGAGGCGTATGTTCAGCTGATGGTAATGGCAAAAAGAAACAACTGCAAGGTGATTTTTGATTTAGATGACGACCTTTGGAATATCCACGAAGACAATCACGTGTATGAGCGCTTTCACAAGGGCACAGAAGATTTAGAGATTGCAACGGCAATTTTGCGGGATGTGGGGCATCTTGTAGTAACACAAAAAAATCTCAAAGACACAGTGGTTGCCCATACCGGCAGACCATCAGAGCAGACATATGTTATAGACAATTATATTGACACAACACTCTATAACCCAAAAAAGCAGATGGATGATGACAGGGTTACGCTGTTTTACTCAGGCTCACGTACCCACGTACCTGACGTATACAATCGCGAGTTTCTTTTGGGCGTAGATGCGGTCATGCGTGAGTTCTCGCACGTACACCTTCTATTTATTGGTATGTTTTGCGATGTATTTGCTAAGTATGGCGATAGGTACGAGGTGGTTGAAGGAGAAACGGATTTTATGAAGTTTGTGCCCCTTTGGAACTTTTATGTGCGATTTGCCGACATCGGAGTAGTCCCTTTGGAAGATAACAAGTTTAATAGTTCTAAGTCATCCCTTAAATATCTTGAGTACGCTGCGGCGCGACTGCCGGTCGTTGCTTCTAATGTCTTTGCGTATCGAAACGAAAGGCGCTCAGGCGCTCCCATTCCTCTTGTGAAGGAAGCGCGAGAGTGGTATGAGGCGATACGAGATTTGGTGGTAAACCCCCAACTACGACACAACTTAGGAGGGGAAAACTACGAGCATATACGCGCCCGCCGGTCAGAGGCGCATTGTTGGAAAAACTACCAAGAGTTGTTTGAAAAGATAGCCCTTGACAAACAAATAATAACAAAATAGGGACAAAAGGCCAAAAATAATCAAAAATCCGTAAGAAAACGAGAAAAACTGATGATATTTGCTCATAAATTGCTCAAAATGTGATGATAAGTTCACAAAAACCAACAAAAATACGCAAAAAACATGAAAATACTGTTAAAATCGCGCTAATGATGTGTTTTGTATAATTATGATAGTGTAAGTTTGAATAAGGCAATCTTCGCGGAGTTCCCGCGAATATGCCCGCCAAGTAGAAATACTAGGGCGGGCTTTTTTGATGCCATTAACAGTTGGAGGTGGGTAGCTGGCAGTTTCTAACTGGCTGCTAGCTACGCACCTTAACAAATAATTATCTACAGTCATCTCGTAGCTCACCACTACTATCGTAGTATGGGCAGGCAGTATGAATCTCAAAATCCCATAGGTGAAGAAGGTTCCCGATAGCGATTAAGAGTGGTACGAGCATGAGAAGTATGCCAACGATGATAGAGAGGTTATCCCACTTATTTTCATGATTATAAATACCATCAGGATTAGCCATATTATTTTGCAAAAATCTGGACACATACAGTCCCCTCACATTGTATGCAGGATTCGGTATACGGATAATCAAGGTTCTCTTTGTGTTTGGGTGATGATAACCACTCATCAAGAGTGTCCCTCTCGCTTTCCCAGTGCCTTGATAAGTTCTCTCCAACTTTTGAGTATTGCCAATTGTCATTACTTTCTGTGAGCGAGAAAAAACCATTGTGTGACCAGTCATACATGACTTCGTCAAGTCTTATTGAAGCTATGCCACACGTCATTATTGATTTTTTTAATGGAGGCAGGTCTTTTTTTAACCTGTAATCATTAACAAGCTCAAATAATACGGGCTCTTTTAGAAAAAACTCTTTAGGTTGATTGGGCTCGCCCATGTTCGCAGCATAATCGCGCAATACAAACAGAGCAAAAACAACAATGATTATCGCAATATAAACTTTATTCATTATTTTAATAATACCAACTATGGCAACACAGCCAGCATATACACCTTATCCAGTGCCAACGCCGTGGATAAATCAACCAAGTGCATATAATTATAATGCATCGAATCAAATAAAATCATCAGGCTCTCCACAGGGTTTTGTTGTCAATCCATATTCAGGGCCACAATATGCTTCTCCCTCTGATGTTCTCGGAGCATCATCGAGCAAGCCCTACGTTCAGCAGATTCCATCACCAACACCTGCACCACAACAGCAAAGTCAAAGCTCTGGCGGTGGGGGTGGCGGCTCAGCGCCAAGTGGCCCTCGTCAAATAACCGAACAGGATGCCCTCAATATGGGACTTGATTGGAACAATTTGCCGGGTGGATATTCACGCGCAACTCCCGACCGAGGCGCAATGGAAAATCAAATGCGCAACGAGATTTCAGGCGCATATGACGCATATTTCAGGCAGCTTGACGATATGGTGGGTGGGTTGGGTAATCAGCAAAGCAACTACAACCAACAGATTGAGAACAGCTACGGTCAAAACCTATCAGACTTAACCGGCCAAAAGAATATGAGTATGGGTGAGCTTGGTTCACAGCGTCAGAAAAACCAAGAGCAACAGGTTAAAAGCCTTAGAGATATTTCAGACAATATTCGCAACCTATTCCGCACCGGTAATGTGATGCTAGGCACAAGAGGTGCTGGTGATTCATCGGCCGCAAATCAATATGCCTATGCAGTTACCAAAGTTGGAAGCAAGGAGCGCGGAAATGTCATGGACCAGACTCGCTCAATCGAAAACGACATATCCGGCAGAGAGGCAAAACTTAATGAGGTATACATGATGGAGAAGTCTAGGCTCGGAACTGAACGCCAAAACCAAATCCTCAATATCGCAAATCAATTTGAGCAGGCACGACAAAACTTAATGCAGGCTAAAGCGCAGGGACAGCTTGAGAAGGGTGTATCACTCAACAATTTATCAAGAGAGCTCCTGAATCAAGCCACACAGCGCATGATGCAGATTGATGCTGATGTTCGCAATCGTGCCAACATGCTTGACCAATGGGCGCTTAACAATAGCACCAACATTGCTCAACTCAGGCAGAACATGAGTGCGGTTGGAGGGTATAAGGCTCCTAATGTTCAAGCGAATGCCATCATGGGTACGCCCACATTTGATGCTCAAAATAATATGACCACAAGCCTTCGCCCAGCAACAGGTTACTCAACAGGCGCGACCAACGCAGAGGAACAACAGCCATCAAGCCTTTTCAATCTTGGCTCGTATCTAAGACGATAAGATTACCTATTCACAAACAGTAAAATGGATTTATTGAGCAGGCTAAAAACTGTGTTTCAAGGTGGACAAAACGCAATACAACAAGCACCACAAACACTTCGCGGATTGGGTAATCGAGTCACATCGAATTTTCAGTGGGCGGGACAACAAGCCAAGCAAAACGTACCCACTGCTGTGTCTAACTATGTTAATAAGATACCGCAAGTTCAAGCGGTACGCACACTTGGGCAAAATGTCCAGGCGTTGCCGAAGCTTATGCCACAGATGGCTTCTAATGTAAAGACTCATTTAAGGACAGATATACCCAACACTCCGATAATGCAAGCTATCCCTGGTATGCAATATGCCTCTAACGCACTAACAGCAGCTAAACTACCCAATCCCACGTTTAAGAACTTTAGCGATTCGGTCATATATGATCCGAAAGCCAAGAAGATACTCCCCATGAGCCCTATGCACCAGATGACGAGTCTTGACAATGCTCAAGATGTGGGATACCTTGTGGCTCTTCAAGCAATGGGTCAGTTGAAAAGTGTAGGAAATCTTCCTAAGAGAGCATTGGCACGTAAGTTTGCTACAGGAGTAGTTGAAGATGCTTCTGTTGCCAAACAATCCCTCCTCTCCGAAGCCAAAGGTATTGATCCTAAATCTGCCACATTACAACAACAAAAGGATATATTGAAGAATATGAGAGTCGGTAAGGGAGAATACAAAGTGATGCGAGGGCAGGCTGCGCCTACTACACCTCAATTCTCCCCCACCAAAATGACTCGTCAAGAGAAAGTAGCGAAGGATATGTTGAAGCGAGGGGATATAACGGCAGAGGGATATAACAAAATAGCGATGAAGAATGAGGGGGTGAAGCCGTTGCCTGTTCAGGAGATGCAGAGACGAGGACAACAAATAAAGCAATTAAAGCCATTCGCACAAGCCGACAAACAAGTGGCGCAAGCGGAGGCACAGCTAAAAGCATCTATCTCTTTGGATGCGGGATTTACCAATCAAGACCGGACCCGATTTGGTCAACTGAAGTCAATGATGGATAAAGCTGACCGAGAACTAGGTGCATGGGATGTGGAAAAGTTAAAAAGCAAAAACAAGGTGCTTGTTAATTGGGCGACCGAGAGATGGCGTGAACTCAATCCACAAAAGAGTAATCTCACGGATGACGAACTCATAAACGAAATATACGACTTTACAAAAAATAACCAAATGTCGGGGAAAGTAAAACCCGAGATACCTTCTAGCGTAAAGACATTGAAACAAATGCAGGAAGACCAAAAAGCCGTTGCGAGGCTCACAGGCTATGGAGAAGAACAATATCCTGTCCGGAATCCAAAACCAATGACTATAACAGACGCAGAAAAACAAGCGAAACTCCACGAACAGGCGATACAACAAACATATAAAACACGTGACGCGAGTGTAGATGAGCTAGAAGCCATAATGAACACCCCTGACGCTGAGTTGAAGGGTGGGTACAAGATAGAGAAAGGAGGCAAGCCAATGCTACCGATAAGAGGCAAAGCGGATGAACCTCAAACATTTAGAGACATCATCAACAAATATCTAGGGGGAAAGCAGAATATAAAACTCACCCAATACGAGCAGGTGAGGCCGATTGCCAGTGTAAAGTTTACTGATGAGGGGGCGAAACAAGCAATACGAGCAACAGAGGGTGGAAACCTAGAAGGTCTCACCCCACAGGCAAAAGAATATGTCGCGAGTCTCCGCAAAAGCTTTGATAAAGTGAGAGCAGAAGCGGTTGCAGACGGCTTACCCATAGGTTATGTTGACAACTACCTTACCCACTATTGGCAACAAGACCCCGCGACAGTACAGGCGGTAATAAACAGACTACGGACAAGTGGAGCATTCCAAAAAAATAGAACATTCCTAACCTATGAGGAAGGTATAAACGCCGGTCTTACTCCCCGATTCCAGAATCCGACGCAGATACTTGGCAACTATGTGAGACAGGTTGAAAACGTGAGAAACAATTTGAAGCTTGTTAATGCGTTAGAAGCTAATAACTATATTGTAAGCGGAGAAGCACGAAAACTTACACAAGGGTTGAGAGAGATAGCAATACCGGGATTTGAGGGTAAGTTCGCAAAACCCGAAATAGCACGGATTGTGGAGGGATTGTTTGAGCCGAGAGAAGCAAACAAGATAGTTGGGCTTCTTGGGAGAATATCGGGAAAGATACAGGATGTAACCCTATCAGGTGGCATACCCGGCACCCCATTTAACGCATTTTCAGTTTCAGCTAATCTTCAAAAACACTTCCTTTCAGGAAGATTTACAGGGCCTGTAAAGTCGTTTGCGAGGGCATTTAGTCCTGAATCTACCACAAAGTATTTTAATGAAAATATACCATCTATTCGCGAGATTCAAGGAGCGGGATATAATTTGCCCACAACTCTAAGCTATAACAAGCTTATGGGCGATGATGCATCAGGGCTTGGTAAGGTGTGGGATGCTGCAGTAAGTGACCCAACATTCAAGAGATTTATCCCTATGCTACACATAGACTTATACAAGGAAGTCAAAAACAAAGCTCTTAAACAAGGGCTATCCAATAAAGAGGCAATCGAGAAGGGCATACAGGTACTCAGGAACTTTGAGGGTATGGCAGACCAATACTCACAAGCTACACAAAACCCAAACGTGAGAGCTGGAATACAGGCCATATTTTTTGCTCCGCAGTTTAGGAGGGCAATTATAGATATATGGAAAAACAGCATAAAAGCTCTCAAAAACCCTCTCGCACTTGAAAACCAATACAATATTAGATTTTTAGCCGGTTCAATTCTAGCTTTTGCCGGATATAATGCTGCAAATGCGTACTTCAATAACGGAAAGATGATGTGGGAAAACGGAAGAAATAAGGAGGATAAAATTATAATTCCGGATGGAAAAGGCGGAGAAATAGGCATCCCATTTTTGTCATCTCTTGCCACCATTCCAAGAGGTATTGTACGACAGGGAATAAAACTGCTCAAGGGTGACGTTTCTGGAGCGGCGACAGATGCGGGACAAACATATCTATCATCCGGCATCAAGCCAATCGCAGACATAGCAGCTAACCAAGATTATTTTGGAAAAACTATTGTAGAGCCGGATTCAGCAAGCAAATGGAGTGACATATTCAAATATCTCGGTAAGAGCTATTTATCTCATCCATATATTAGAGAGTTAGTTGACCCGAAAAACTATGTAGACCCAGCCTATCAACGTTTATCCCGCGCTGCGGAGCTTCCCTTTAGATTTTATGATGCAAAATCCGTAAGTGGTTCAAAGTACTACGAAGCAAGAGATAAGTCGCTTGGGGGTATGAGTGAGGTGGAACGAAAGGCCTATGACACTATCCCAAAATACGATGCAAACAACCTCAACACCCAAATGTATAAGTATCAGATGTTTCTGACTTATCCGAATGTCTTTGAAGCAAAACGGATGACTGAGTTTAACCTAGCAAAACAGACAGGGAAAGCAATAGACCCCCTCTACCTTGTGAATTACGATACTGCAAAAAAATATATGAGGTATGAAACATTGCCACCGGGCTCACAAGACAGAAAAGACATGGTAAACGCATTTCCGGAATTGAAGGCGCTTTTTGATGTGAGAGCTCAATACTTTAACGAAAACCCAATAGAAGGGCAAACTGCAACAAGCAAACCACAACCCTCATCTTACGTACAACAACAGATGGATGCTAAAAATTGGAAAGACCCGGAGGTTGCAGCATACCTTGAAGCCAATAGAGCATGGCAGAATGAGCAAAGAGCCAAGTTGGGGCTTGCTCCGCTTGCCGGATTTACCGCATACGCCAAAAAACCCAAGAAAGTCACCATAAAAATGATAAAGGTAAAAGCCCCGAAGATTAAGTCGTTTAAGGTGAAGCTCCCCAAGATTAAGAAGATGAAGCAACCGAAAATTAAGCTCTTGAAAACTAAGCCAAGAACCATTACAATGAAAGGTATCAAAGTGACATAAACTCGTACGAGCGTAAGTAGCTCGCAGAGCCGCATTGCATGACTCAATTTATAGAGCCGTGTGACGCGGCTCTTTTTTTATGCCTTAAAACTATATCAAACTATGGCAACTCTCACAGAAAGCGAACTGATTGACATTATTTACTCCAAAAAAGAGGGTGACAACACCACATGGGGTTCAACGGATTCCGAGTATTTGACTGCACGCAGGCTTCTTAACGCAGGTGTGTATCGGTGGGAGTTTTTAGAGGGTACACGGTGGAAAGAGCTATACAAAAAACTATCCTCTGCCTCTGATGGCACTAAAACTTGCACGGCTGGTGATTATGACGTGTCATGCCCCACTGACATGCGGCTTGCTCCTGAAAAGGGTACATATGTGCGCGTGGGAAGCGAAGATGTACCCGTCATTTCAGTTCATGAGGTTGAGCAATATCGTGATGAAGGCTCAAGCTACTGCTACTTTACCGGTAACGACAAGGATGGCTTCACACTCAACTTCAACCCAAACATGACCCTAACAACCGGCGCGACCATCGACTACATGTATTACAAGTCTGCGACCAAGTTCACTGGCACCACATCAACAACTGAGATGAGAAATCCGATGTTTCTTGTTCACTACGTGCTCGCAGACCTGTATCAGCAAGACGAGTCGGGTTCACCTGACAAAAACATAAGCGAAACGATGCTTGCTGAGATGAAGGCAGACAATTTTGAGGTTATTGGCGATGCGCTCGATAATCATGGCTTTGGAATATGAAAATGCAGTTTAATACACCGGCTCCAAAACAGAATAAGTTTGAGATAGAACTTAAAGATTTTCGTGGTGGTGTAAATCGCTTACTTGAGGAGTCACGCATTAGCTTCAACGAGGCAAAAGAGGCGACTAATCTCATTCAAGTTCAAGATGGATTATGGAAGCCACGATGGGGTACGGCATATTATGGACAAGACTTAGGGGCAGCGATTGATGGCGCTTCTGAGTTTGTCAAAACCGATGGCTCAACCGAGATTATCGCAATAGCCGGAGGAAAAGCGTACAAATCAAGCGATGGTGGGGCATGGAGCGAGATAACCGGTGCCACATTCACCACAGGTAACACGTGCTACTTTCTCCAAATATCAGGCTTTTTGTATATTGCAAACGGGGTAGACAGCCTTGCACGATACAACGGCACTGTACTTACCACCTACACAGAGATAAGCGCCCCCACGGGCCTATCCGGCGCAAGAACCGGACTCGCTTCAGGCTCATACACCATGTATGCACAGGTGACTGCAATCAATGAAATTGGAGAAACTACTGGCTCAACTGAGGCTTCAATTACACTTAATAAACCAAGAGACCAATGGGCATCAACCGATTATGTTACGTGGAGTTGGTCGGCATCTGCCGGAGCAACTGCATATCAACTCTACATATCTGAAACATCAGGATATGAGTCGCTTCTGACATCATCGACTGCGGTGACATACAAAGACGATGGCACAATCGCCATAAACCCATATATTGAGGTTCCTGATTCAAATACAACCGGTGCGCCTAAGTTTAGAAGCATGGCGGTATCAGGTAATCGTATATGGGCAACCAATGACGTAGACAACCCATTCACTGTCTACTTCTCGGGTACCGGGCAATTCATGGGGGTATTTTCTGACTTTTATGGTGGAGGGTGGATAAACCTTGAAAAAGGAGGGAGAGAACGCCCAAGAAAAGTGCTCCACTATCAATCTGGTGCAGGAGAGGGCATTGCCACTGTCTTATGCTCTACTCCTGAAGGCAGGGGCGCAGTATGGCAAATAGGCATATCATCGGCAACAGTTGGTGACACATCCTTTTCTATCCCCTCTGCGACAAAAGTTATCGGAAGCTATGGCACAGATTCACAGCTTGGAGTGGCGCAAGATGCAAATAATGTATGGTTTATCAATAGGCGCGGCATATTTACCATAGGGCCCGAAAAACAGTACTATGGAATACTACGCACCAACGAGAAGTCATCGCGCATCAGAAACTACATACGAGGGCTTGTGGGGTCAATGATTGATAAGGCGTGCGCCTATCACTACGACTCAAAGATATTTTTCTCAGTCCCCACAAGTACAAGCGGTAACAACCGAACAATCGTGTATGACCTTGAACGCACGAATTGGATTGTTGATTGGTCGTTTGGTGCAAAACAATTTTTTGAGTACACCGACAACTCTACAACCAAAACAACACATTTTATGTATGTGCCGGTCAACGGAACGCGCCTCATTGAGATTGGAGAGTCTATTCAAGGGGATTTGGGCGTGGCATTCGCCACAGCATACGTTTCAGGGCGCTATCAGCTTTCAAAACTGTGGAAAGATTTTGTCAGACTCAAGAGGGTATATATAAAACGTGGAAACCCAAGAGGAAGTATGACGTTTGAAATAGCTGGCGCAGGTAAAAATGAGCCGTTTAGCTCGTTGGGAAGCGTAACCATAAGCGAAACAACATCTATGACGGGCATGGGGTATGACCTTATGGGAGATGTTGAAATGGGAGATACAGAGGGAACACCAACCACATTTTCTGACTCAGCAGACCCCCGATATATTGACATTAAAAAGAAGATACGTGACATTCAATTTCGCATAACGACAAACTCGATTGATAGCGATTACACATTACTAAGTTTCATCCTCGAAGGCAGGGCAATAAAGACCAGTCCCCCATCCTCTTGGAAACTCAATTAATATTATGACCGCAGATATAAACGACAAACTAAGGAAATATAAGAGCCGTTTTTCGACCACATTATCAACCGGTATTGGTACCGGAACATCAGATACGCTTACACCTGCCACAGTCACCGGCTTACCAACGGATACGGCAATCACCATCTTTATTGACCGAGTTGATTCAACCGGAACAAAAACACCCACCAAACTTGAGGCGATAAAGGGCGTGGTGTCGGGAGGTAATATCACATCATATGTACGCGCCGTTGAAGGCACAGAGCAGGCACACTCAGGCGGTGCGGTAATTGAGATGGTGTGGAACGCCGCAGATTGGAATGATGTTGTTGACTGGGGACTTGCCGAACATAATCAGGATGGAACCCACGCAGCTATAACCGCAGACTCTGTAACATCAGCAGGGGCTATTGAGGGTGCTTCACTTGAGCTCGCTGCGGGTGCAGTAGTGACCGAGATTCTTGACGAAGATGACATGGCTTCTGACTCCG
>JAKQDR010000288.1 GCA_029573715.1 bacterium
AAAGTTGTCGGAGGATTTTTCAAAAGCACTGGCCAGGCGTTGATGAAATGGATGCTCACACCAATTAACCTTGTGATGGATGCGCTTGGTGGATTATTGACAATGCTTTCTAAAATACCCGGCGTTGGTGATAAAATAAAACCAGCGGTGGCCGCTCTTGATGGCTTTCAATCAAAGTTTAATACTACATTAACCGGCTCTGCAAACGCATATGATTATGCGGCACCATTTACAAAAACAAGCGAAACAAGAAGCGTGCAAGAGTCACGCCAAACATCGGTAAATGAAATATACGTGCGGCCTGATAAGGGCGCGTCAATTTCTAGCACAAGAGGCGGGGCGCCATCTCAAGTGTTAATGTACGGAGCGGCCCAATAATGGCAAATAAACTAACGATTGAAAATGTTTTTAGCGCGGGCGAGGATGCCTCCTTGCTACCCGCGTTTTTCTCACGACTGCGCCCCGGCAGGTTCATATCCCCCGCCGGGGTTCAGTCGTCCTTTTTATATGACAACCTTTCCAGGTCAAAAGGAAAAAAATCATCCGCTCACGAAGTGTCAGATTCCGACACTACAATTATACAAGATTCAGGCTCTACGCTTTTGGTGTTTCCGCTTGACGTATATTTTGTCGGGGAAAATGGCGACCAAGAGGCAGATATATTTTTTAAGTCTTTAACGGAAGAGCGATACACACCAGACGCGCCCGGCATATTAAATCATCCACGATGGGGAGATATACCGGTAATACCGTTTGACGCGGTTGAACAAACAGAGGCGTATACAACCGGCGCTGGTATTTTCCGCGTAACGGTAACATTGCGAGAAACAAAATCAACGTCTCGCCCATTGTCTACAAAGTTGTCACCATCTGCATTAGATAAGGCGTCAAGGTTTTCCGTGTCTCGCGCGCTGGAACAGGCAGAAAAAATGTCAACCGATGCAAAAGCGTCATACGCAAAAGCAAAAGCGGTTGTACGTTCAAAAGTAAAAATCATTACTGACGTGTCGGATGGATTGACCGGTGTTGCCGAGACAACACAACGGGAAGTTGATAGCCTGAAAGCTGGTATACTAGAGTTAATAAACGTATCGGCAACGATACCGGAAATACTTGGAGCGGCAAGTGATATTGTCCGCACAATTTCAAGTATCCCCCAAGACTCGCAGGATTTGTTTGCACAAATAATGCAGATGACAAGTGATATATTTACCTCTTTTGGCGAGGATATTTCAAACGCATCTACTCCAACAGACGCGGCAAATATCGCATATATTTTACAAGCTGTTGGCGCATCATGTATCGCGGGCATTGCAATGTCTGGCGTAATGATAAATTACGAAACACGCGATACAGTAGGGGAAACCCTTGACGGCATAAATAGCGCCTATGGTCAATATGTTTCAATTTTGGAAACAGCTGGCGACGGCTCATCTTTTGCGGCTGACCATGACACTATTTCGTCAGTACATGGATTGGCTTACGATACTATTTTATATCTCACGGAATCATCATTTAACTTACGATTAAAACGCACATATATTTTGACCGCACCATCTGACACCATTACATTGTGTTGGAAATACTACCGCGACATTTCGCACGACACATTAGATTTTTTTGCACGAACAAATAATTTAACAGATTATGATTTTATAGAAATACCGGCTGGTAGGGAAATAGCAATTTATGGCTAGACCGGAACAGGGACGACTATATACCGTCAAACTAGGCGATACCGTACACACGATAGAGCGCGCGGCGTATGGGCGTGTTGTCAATCGCGTGGTTCAGGCAAATTATGACCTTCTAAAAAATCGCGGTACGTCGGATGAAGGGTTGCCAATCCTGTATGCAGGGGATCAACTGTTCGTGCCGGTGTACCAAAACAGATACCTTGACCAGCCGATAACCGCCGATTTTGACACACAACTTTCAATCCGGTTTAACGGTACAGAATTACCCGGAGCACTGGCGGGACGTATATCCCGTGCAATGAATCGCATCGCGTCCGGGTTTACGTTTGATATCCCGTTCGATCCATCTAACCGCGAACAGATAGAATTATTCAGGCCGTATACTTATAATACAGCGCAATTATATATTGGCGGTGAATTATATATAACCGCGATAGCAAGCCATTGGACATATAGCGCATCAGGCGATGGAACAGTTGCAACAATCGAATGTCGGACAACTCCGGGTGAAATGCTCGAATGTATGGGTATGCGGTCATCGTATACGTTTAAGACTGGTATGTCACTATTAAAAATCTGTCAGGAGGTCGCTCGGCCTTATGGCATAACCTGCTATTCCGCGTCCGGTACCGGCGGGATTGTTGAGGGTGAATCAGATATTACCAGCGAACAATTTGGACGGGTTGAACAGGACATAACAGAAACCGACGCGGCATTTTTGGAACGATTGGCACTATCAAAGGGTTTTTTATTAACAAGTCGACCGGACGGTAATTTACTTTTAACCCGCGCGAACACACAAGACGCGCCAGCGTTCCGTTTGGTATACGGCGAGTATCCGGTCTTGGCAATGGGTTCGTCTTTTGACGGTACAAAACGATACCGCAAATGGATGGGCGTAACGGACGAATCTGGGGTATCAAGTATATCAAAAACCTTGTATGATAAAACCGTTACACGAGATAGGGGCTTTACTTTTAAGGCTGACGATTCCGAAGAAGGAAATATTGAAACCGCTATTAAATGGCGCATGGCAAAAAGCATCGCGGAATCAACGTCAATACCGGTGACGGTATCAGGGTGGCGTACACCAGACGGCGAACTATGGGCGGAAAACATGAAAGGAATTATAACCGGCGCGCCTGTATATGTATTGCGCGAAACGGAAGTAATTATCGAATCGGTTGAACTGACAAAAGACGCCGGCGGTGACATTGCATCCCTCATGGTGGTACTGCCAGAATCGTATACAACCACCATGCCAAAACAGCCCTATCCGTGGGAGGGAATGCCGAAATGATAAGCCCGTTCTCTTTCATATCATTTGACCATACGGAAGTTCAAAAGCTCGGGCGCGCGGACGGTGAATCTGTTGTTGTCACGGCAAATGGTAGCGCGGAACGTGGTACCGACGGCGAGTTGTATGGCACGCACGGCGTAGTATCACGGGCAAGCAAAAAAACCCGTGGCGTAAAAATAAGAATTGGCAAATTATCAATTGTGATTGCCGCATATACCTATGGCGTTGAACCTCCTGAAAATGAGGGCGCGTTAAAATTGTACGCAACCGATGCAGACGGAGCGGAAGTTGGCTCACATCTTTTGGATAATGACGGTACTCACGTTTTTAATGACGGGACTGACTGGGCGGTACGGTATTCAAAACTTGAAGAATCGTTTAATGAACTTCAAAGCCAACACAATAAGTTGCAATCGGCGTTTGACTTACACACTCATGGCGGGGTGGAGACTGGCGACGGTTCAACGGCAATACCGGCACCATCTGGAGCCGAATCTACAACCGATATATCGGCCGCAAAAGTAGAGGAGATATTGATACCATGAGCATACAGGATAATTACAACGGCGACGTATTGATAGAAATGAATCCAGATACTTACGAGCTTGACATGATATACAAAAACGGACAGCCAAAAATGACCCAAGGCTTCGAGACGTGTTTACTGCTTTCTATATTTGGCGAAGATTGCGCGTTAAACGGCATGACAACGGATACAAATGAAAAGTTTACGTCAACGTTCCCCGAAGTAATACGCAGAAAAAACGTATCTGAAAATGTAAAAAATGACGGCATAAAAGCAATCGAACGGTCACTAGCGTACATGGTACAGGAACGAATGGCATCAAACGTATCTGTCACAGGTACAATTTTGGGCGTCCATGCAATTGGTTGGAACATCGACGTTACCGCACCCGACGGAACCGGTAAGAAATATGAATTGAATTGGATAAATGGCGGATTGACATTTGGATACCGCGAAACGAATACACGAGGAGGCGCATAAATGGCAATGCCAACTATTCCCACAAGCGCGGAAAT
>JAKQDR010000296.1 GCA_029573715.1 bacterium
ATATCAATGGCGTCAAAGTTGGTGAAGCTGACGACTCAACTTATCTGGATGCAGGTACCTATGGATTTGTGACGATGTCCGCTGGCACGGTTAATTTTAAAACCAGCGTGGATTCGCTTAAGTATTGGGTATTACCATAATGCATAAAAAAAAGTAGGTTTGACTAAATGCATCATAGCCGCAAAAATACCCCTTTGCGGCTTTTTTATAATAATTAGGTGAGGCAATGATGGATAATCCGACCCATATGATGAAAAATGCCCATTTAGATGGCGATGCTTTCTTGATTGAAGGCAACCATATCGGAGTAGTCTTGTTACATGGCTTTACGGCAACGACCACTGAGGTGCGCCTGTTAGCTGATTACTTAAGGGGGTTTGGGTATACCCTTTCGGCACCTTTTTTGCCGGGTCATGGCACCCAGCCGGAGGAGCTTAATAAAACAAGTTGGATAGATTGGTATGAAGCTGCAGAGAGAGCTTATCTGGAGTTGCGTGGAAAATGCACAAAGGTGTTTGTGTGTGGAGAATCAATGGGCGCGCTGCTTGCCCTGCTGGTTGCCAGCCGTTATGCGCAAGTGGATGGAATCATTGCCGTTGCGCCAGCTTTAAAAATCCGCGGGATAGAGCTTTCCCGCGTAATGCAATATTTCGTTAAATTCCGCGCAAAAAACCAAGCTGAAGACAACTTACCCTGGAAAGGCTATACGGTTTATCCAATGAGAGGGCTGGCGCAATTAGCAAAATTACAAAATATTGTCCAAAAAGAGCTGGATAACATCACCCAACCGTTGTTGGTTTTCATGGGTGGGAAGGATGCGAGTATTCATCCAGAGAGCGGTAAAATCATTATCGATGCAGTGAGATCCTCTGAAAAAGAGCTTATTTATATGCCCAATTCCCCTCATGTGATGTTGTTAGCTGAAGATAAAGAAGCTATTTTCCAAAAGATTCATGAATTTATCGAAGCGCATCGCTAAAATTGCTGGGTGAGGAAGTGGGTTCACTCGTGTAGCCTGCTTAATTCAAGTTATAATCGAGCCTATACAGATAATTCCTGGAGGATGTACGATGGATGCGCAGTATTATGTCGGTTGTGATCTCGGCGGGACAAATATCAAAGCGGGGTTGGTGGATTTACTCTCCGGGCAGGTGATTGCCTC
>JAKQDR010000299.1 GCA_029573715.1 bacterium
ATCGCGAATTTGTTTGGCTTTGTTACCCCCTGTGCTAGTTGCTACACCAAACCAGGCGCACAAATCATCCGCGCGCATGTGAGGATTCTGCGATTTATCAAAAACGAAGTTGACCGAGCCAATTGTATATACAATCCCACAAGCCCATGTCTTTGCCTGCCCACCAATCAATGGTGACGGTCGCTTACGCGCTAATGTCGCTGCAAGTTCTCTGCACAAAATTGCATACTCACTATTCAGTTTTTCTTCACATAGCATGTCAGTCAATGCACAAATTTCTTGAAAACGTGGCTGCATTGCATCTGGGACCGATAAGCTTTTTGACCTTGGGGACATATGTTTCATCCTACTAAAAAGGAGTTTCCATCAATAATCTACCATATAATGTCGATTCAGGTATTATTCGCGCAAGTATTCTCATGCTTAATCCCTGATCATCTCCAATTATGTAAGCTCTGTTCTCGTCGGTCTCTGAGTGCGCAGGGTATCATGCAAGAACACACGTATTATAGCATTTTTGAGCGTTAAAACAAAAAGCGCCCCCAATAAATGGGGGCACCAGCATTTCTTTTCTAACTTACTTCATCACCGGTCTGAACTTATAGCCATACACGATCATGCCGCGTTCATCCCCATCATTGCGAATCTTGCGCGTTACCATCTCCACCGGCATGCCGATGTGCACAGGCTCTTCGCCCAGGTCGGTCAGCTGCGCGGTGACCATAGGTCCTTCCTGCAGCTTCACCAGCGCAATGGTATACGGGGCTTGCTCTTCAAAGCCAGCCGGGGCACTCGCCATGTGGGTAAAGGAATACACTTCGCCTTGACCACTAAAGGTAAAGGGGGTCTTAGCCTCTCCGCCGCACTCCGGGCAGATATCCCGAGGCGGGAAAATTTTTGCTGAGCAATGCGGGCAGGTCTCACCAACCAGCGCATAGCGTTGTTTTTTCAATCTCCAATAACGTGGAACTTCCATCGTAAAACTCCTTCAGGTTCATAACGTAGTTGGAGTTTAGCGAGCAGAGACTCTCAAAAGCTATCAGATCTTGGGGGAAAACTTTCAAAAACTGCCAATTTGGTTGTTATGCCGGCTTGCGAGCGCGAATAATCAAAAAATACGCGATCACTTGGGCATCCTGAATGTTGG